>CAJUQO010000005.1 GCA_910588295.1 uncultured Lachnospiraceae bacterium
CCTGTCTGACGCCGATTTTCCAGAAGCCTCTGGAGATGGGGATCGACCTGGTGATGCACACCATGTCCAAGTTTATGGGCGGCCACAGTGATATTGTGGGCGGCGTGCTGGTGGGCAGGGATGAGGAGCTGATGCAGAGGATCATGAGCCAAATGCGGGAGCTTTTCGGCGGTATCATGGGCCCCATGGAGGCGTGGCTGACGATCCGGGGGTTAAGGACTCTGGAGGTGCGTATGCAGCGCTTCTGCGAGACGGGCCTTGCGGTGGCGGAATACCTGGAGAACCATGGAAAGGTGAAGCGGGTCTATTACACGGGCCTTTCATCCCATCCGCAGGCGGACATCATCGCCCGCCAGCAAAAGGGACATTCCAGCCTGCTCAGCTTTGAGCTGGACACGGACAGTATGGAGGATGTGGTTCGTTTTGCCAACCGTCTCAGGCTCTTTGGCAAGGGCTGTTCCTGGGGAGGCCATGAGAGCCTGGTGATCCTGCCGCTGTATAAAGAGCCGGAGGAAGCGCTGGAGCTGATTGGCGCCGACCGGAAGCTGATCCGCATTTACTGCGGACTGGAGGGCAGCGCCCATCTGATCGCTGACCTGGAACAATCGTTAAAACAACTGTGAGCCTGTGATGGAGGCGAGCGGGTTTTAAATAAGTTTTCATTAAATCATTTAAAGGAGGACAATCATGAAGAAAAGAGTTGTATCCATATTGCTGGCTTCGGCCATGGCAGTGACAGCTTTTACCGGATGCGGTGGTGGCGGCGGAAGTTCCGCGGCAGAGGCATCTAAGGCCAGCGAGGCGTCTGAGGCGGGAAGCACGGCGTCTGAGGCGGGAAGCACGGCGTCCGACGCAGGGAGCGCGGCGGCGGTTTCCGGCGACTGGAGCCGTGAGTTTGAGGGGACATCCTTAAGCTTCCTGGACGTTGCTCCCAGCGATGTAAGGACATCTTATTATGAGGGCATTTTCCAGAAATTCTATGAGGCCACAGGTATCGAGGTAGAGTACCAGAGCGTACCCTGGGATGACGCAGCCAACAAGCTTACTGTGCTGGGCGCTTCAAATACCCTTCCCGATGTGATGACGACATGGAACGGCTGGCTGGGCCAGTTTACCCAGTCCGGATGGGTGATACCGCTGGAAGATTATATCGGCGATACGGTTTCCGAGTATACCGACGCGGTGGTGAATATCCTCTGGGAGAGTGAGAAGACCCGTTATAAACATATTTATACCGTTCCGGACGGTCTGATGGTAAAAGGTATCTATGTCCGTAAGGACTGGTGTGAGGAGCTGAATATTGAGCTTGATCCCACTAAGGCGTGGACATATGATGAATATTTTGACCTGGTGGAGAAGCTGACCGATCCCGAGAAGAACCGCTATGGCGCATCCTTCCGCGGTGCCAGGGGCGCCCTGGATCCGCTGTGGGTGTATCTGCAGGGTTATACCAACGGCGCCACCTTCGACCAGGAGGGCAAGATCCAGATGACCACCGACGAGTGCCTGACAGCTTTCAACAAATGGCTGGATATCTACAGGAACGGCTGGGCTCCCGAGGATTCTATCAACTGGGGCTTCACCGAGATGGTGGATAACTTTGTCGGCGGGCTGACCGGAACCCTGATCAATGACTCCGAGGTGGCTGCCACGCTGATCAACGGCATGGATGACAGCCAGTGGATGGTTATGCCGATGCCCACATCCGAGAAGGACGGCAAGATCTATAACACGATCAACGCCCCCTATGCCTATACGATTTCCGGCAATTCCGAGAATCCGGACGCTTCCTGGCTGCTGATCCAGTATCTGACTGCTGCCGAGAACCAGGCGGAGTACTGCCAGGCTACCGGTGAGATTCCGATCAAGAAGGATGCTTCCGGGCTGGATTATTACGGCGCTGACGGCTATTACGGCGTGTTCCTGCAGGAAATGAATGATGAGACCCTGGCTGTGCCTACATCCTTTGGTACCTTCGATTTCACGGATCTGCATCAGGGTCTGTTCCACGAGGAGATCCAGAGCTGCCTGCTGGGAGATCAGGATGCCAAGACGTCTCTGGATAATATCTGCAATGCTTTGCAGACCAGGATGGATGAGTATATGGCTGAGAATCCCGATGCCGGCATTGAGGTAGCTCTGACTATGAGCGGACAATAATGAAAAGGTAATGTATATTGCCGATATTGGCAAAGGCGCAGGGGGGACGGCAGTCTCCCCTTGACGCTTTTTCAATATACGGAGACCGTTTTGAGATGGAAAGGAGGGATTTCAGTTGAATTCGAATAAATCCGGTGGTAGACTATCCTTGCAGACAAGACGCAAGCTGCAGCCCTATCTGTACATTGCACCGGTTATGATTCTGCTGCTTCTTGCGTTCGGTTACCCTTTGATTAAGAGTATCGTCATGTCATTCCAGGATTATAAGCTGTCCAGGCTGGACAAGGTTTCCTGGAACAACTTTAAAAATTACATATCCATGTTTACGGATAAGGATTTCCTGCTTCTTTTAAAGAACTCCGTCATTTACGTGGTGGTAGCCGTCGCATGCCAGTTTTTGCTGGGCCTGGGTCTGGCGCTGGGATTGAACGGGAAGTTTAAGGGGCGGGGCATTTACCAGTCCATTGTATTTCTGCCCTGGGCCTTTTCCGCGTTCGTCGTAGGTCTGCTTTTCCGGTGGTCTTTCAACGGCGAGTACGGCGTGGTCAATGATGTGCTCAAAAAACTGGGCATTATTGAGAAAGGAATTTCCTGGCTGGGAACACCGGGGCTGTCCCTGGCGGTGGTTATCATGGCCATGATCTGGATCGGCATACCGTTTTTCGGCATCAATATCTTGGCGGCTCTGCAGTCCGTGCCGGAGGATATTTACGAGGCGGCCGATATGGACGGCTGCGGGACTTTCCGCAAATTTTTCACGCTGACGCTTCCTTATATTAAGCCGACGATCATTATGACCATACTGCTCAGGACGATCTGGATTTTCAACTCTTTCGATCTGGTGGTGATCGTCACCGAGGGCGGTCCGGCAAACTATTCCCAGACGCTGCCCTCCTATATGTACACCCAGGCGTTTTCGTCCTATGATTTCGGCCTGGCCGGAGCCTTCGGCGTACTGCTGATGGTGATTCTGACCCTGTATGCCCTGATCTTCTTGAAGATCACCCAATACGATAAGGCAGGTGATTTCTAATATGAACAGATCTACAAAGAGAAAAGTTATCGGCGTGATCCGATTTTTTGTGTTGGCATTTTATCTGCTTCTGGTGGTGCTGCCGATCTACTGGATGATCGTTACATCTTTTAAGACCAATGCGGAGATCGTAAATGCCCAGGTGGTGACCTACTGGCCTCACACGTTTACGCTGGATAATTATAAGGGCCTGTTCTCCACCATGAATTACGGCACTTATCTGAAAAACTCACTGATTGTCACCCTCTCCACGTCTCTGGTGGTTACGGTGTTGTCGATCTATGGCGGTTATGGACTGGCCCGGTTTAAATTCCGGGGAAAGGGTGTGGCCATGGTATTTTTCTTGGTCACGCAGATGATTCCCAGCATTCTGGTGATCATCCCGCTGTATGTAGTCTTTTCTCAGCTGCATCTGATTGATACCTATACGTCGCTGTTTGTATTCTACACGGTGGCAAACCTGCCGTTTTGCGCCATTACCATGCGCAGTTTCTTCGAGCGGATACCGTATGCGTTGGAGGAAGCGGCTTTTGTGGATGGCTGTTCCCGGGGGCAGACGCTATGGAAGGTGGTGCTGCCGGTTATGTTTCCCGGCATTGTGGCTGTATTCGTGTTTGCTTTCATCGGCGCCTGGAACGAGCTGATCGCCGGTACGATCTTCTTAAATACCCAGAAGATGTGGACGATCCCCATCGGCTTAAAGTCCCTGGTGGGCAAGTACAACGTGGACTGGGGTTCCATGATGGCCGGCGGCTGTCTGGCTCTTCTGCCCACGGCGATTATGTTTATTTTCGTACAGAAATATATAGTTGAGGGAATGACTGCCGGCGCTGTGAAAGGCTGATCGGCGGAGAGAAAATTACCTAAGGAGGATTCCATTGCCTGCGGAAACAACAGAGAAAAAGCCTGTGAGAAACGGTGTGCTTTACATGCGGCTGGCGGATGAGATACTGGCCTATATACGGGATAACCATATCCGGAGCGGGGAACGGATCCCGTCGGAGAGACGGCTGGCGGAAATATTTTCCACCAGCCGGGCTTCCATCCGGGAGGCCGTGCGTGTTCTGCAGAATAAGAATATTCTGGAGGTCCAGATCGGCAACGGAATGTTTGTGAAGTCGGGGCTGACGGAGGGGACGATCCATATTGAGCTGTGGAAGATTGACTATATGGAGATCCTTGAACTGAAGACTCTTCTGGAGTATTCGATCATTGCCCAGCTGTGCGAGTACATATCCCCGGCGGATCTGCATGCCATAGAGCAGTCTCTGACGCCGCTGGAAAGAGCATACGCGAGGGGTGTTTTTGACCAGAAAGCGGACTATCAGTTCCACCAGAAGATCCGGAGCTGCTGCAAGAATCTGACGCTGGTACAGCTTCTGGATAATCTGCTGGTCAAGCTGGATGAGTACAGCAAAGAGATGGCGGTGCAGAGGCGGGCCTGGTATCACACCGTTCCCCTGCACCGGGAGCTGTATGAGGCTATCCGGGATCATGACGTGGAGCGGGCCCATACGGTGTTTTATGAAATTTTCGAGATCGATAAGCGGGCATTGGAGGAATAAAGTTATGTATGGTTTTGATTATTTTCCTGACAGGAGAAATACAGGATCATTGAAATGGGATGTGGCTCCAGAGGGTGTGCTGCCTATGTGGGTGGCGGATATGGATATCAGCATTGCGCCGCCCATTGAGGAGGCGATCATGAAGCGGGCGATCCATCCGCTGTATGGTTATTCTGACGAGGAGCAGGAGGAGCTAAAGGAGATCGTATCCGATCATTATGAGCGGAAATACGGGGCGCGGCCGAAAACGGAGTGGATTGTGTGGGTGCCCAGTGTGATGCCGGGGCTGACTACCTGTTGCAAGATGCAGGGGGGATCGTTTATCTACTCCGTGCCCATGTATAACCATATCCGTATGCTGACGGAGGAGACCCGGCAGACAGTGATCGAGGTGCCAATGAAACGGGATGGACAGTATCGCTTCACCATGGACTTTGACGCTCTGGAGAGGGCCCTCACGCCGGAGGTACGGACTTTCATACTGTGTAATCCCCATAATCCGGTGGGGCGGGTCTATACCCGGGAGGAACTGGAGCAGGTGGTGGGTTTCTGTGAAAAACACGACCTTTTGCTGGCCAGTGACGAGATACACGGGGAGTTGGCGCTCCATAAACCCCACATTCCCATGTTTTCATTGAGTGAGCGGGCTGCGGCCATCAGCGTGACGGTGGCCAGCGCCGGAAAGATCTGCAATATCCCAGGTTTGCCCATGGGCTTTGCTATTATCCCAAACCCGGAGATCCGGGAGCGTTTTATGACAGAAAAGGCCGGAACCTATCCGGCGTTTAATGTGCTGACGCTGGCGGCTTACCGTAAAGCCTTTGACGGAAGCTGCGAGGCCTGGAAAGATGAGCTCCGCCATTATCTGTCGGAAAATCTGGCCTATCTGGAGCAGCGCATCGAGGCAATCCCCGGGCTTCATATGCCCCATAATGAGGGAACCTATCTGGCCTGGATCGACTGCCGTGAGCTGCATCTGGAGAATCCGGGTAAATATTTCCTGGAAGAAGCTGCCGTTATGCTGTCCGGTGGAGAGGTTTACGGCGATCCCCAGTGCGTGCGGCTGAATTACGGCTGTCCCCGCAGCCAGCTTACCGAGGTGCTGGATCGGATGGAGCGCGCAGTGAAAAAAATCTGCTGAAATACAAAAGAAATGCCCCCGGTGGTTCCGGGGGTATTTCTTTTGTAACTGTGTATGGCCTGTGCGGCCGTTATTTGTCGGTGCTTTCCGTTTGTTCTTTGGGGTCGTGGGTTTCGATGTACTCGATCAAATCCAGTATTTTAGAATCGCTCATACCGCTGCTCCTTAGCTGTCTGATTAAATTGACGATTTCTTTACCTGTCATTTTTTCACCGCCCTTCATATTTGAAATAATACAATAGGATATCTATACATTATTATAGTAGAAAGGTGAGAAGGTGTAAAGCGTTTCTTGATTTGCGTTCTATACTCGTGAGCGCCAATGAATCTGAAAAACTTTTGGGCTCGCGGGTATAAAACCGTACCAAGCGGAACATCAGGCATTGCCCAGCGCCTCCTCCAAAGCGGCGATAACCACTTTTAACGCTTTGATCCGGGCATACCGTTTGTCGTTGGATTCGAGGATATGCCACGGCGCGTAGGTGGTGCTGGTCTTGGCGATCATCTCGTCGATGGCGCCCTCATAAGCGTCCCATTTCTCCCTGTTGCGCCAGTCCTCGTCGGTGATCTTCCACTGTTTTTCCGGGTTGTTCTGCCGGTCGGTGAAGCGGGCCAGCTGAGTGTCTTTGTCGATATGCACCCAGAATTTGATGACGATGGCGCCCCAGTCGGTGAGTTCCTTCTCAAACTCGTTGATTTCATTGTAGGCTCTCTGCCAGTCGTTTTCCGAGCAGAAGCCTTCCAGACGTTCCACCATCACGCGGCCGTACCAGGTGCGGTCAAAAATCGCGAAATGACCGGTCTTGGGCAGCCTGGTCCAGAAACGCCACAGATGGTGACGGCTCTTTTCGAAGGGCTGGGGGCTGGCGATGGGGTGTACCTCGTACCCCCGGGGATCCAGGGCGGCGGTCAGACGTTTAATGTTCCCGCCTTTGCCCGCGGCGTCCCAGCCTTCATAGGCGATCACAATGGGGATATCCCGGAGGTAAGCCTGATTGTGCAGCGTACGCAGACGGGCCTGCAGCCTTTTGAGCTCCTCTTTGTAAGCTTCCGGCTCAATGGTCTTGTCCAAGTCGATCTCGGAGAGCTTCGGCATCTTCTGCAGGGGGAAGATATTCTGGATCAGCGGCACGGTCAGCGCATGGTTTTTCAGCGCGATGTCGATGGCGGTCACCAGAGTCTCCATCACCTGCAGCTCCGCCCATTTGCGGGAGCGGGCGTCCAGTACATACCAGGGTGAGGACGAGGAGCTAGTGTCCTCCAGGAAGGTGTCAAAGGCGTCGCGGCATTTGCTGTAATGCTTGTTCTCCCAGATGTCGTAGTCGTCTACCTGCCAGGCGGTTTCGGGACTAGACAGCAGGAGTTTCAGGCGTTTTTTCTGTTCCTTCTTCGGGATATGGAAGAAAAATTTCAGCACCAGATAGCCGTTGTCGGTCAGGGAGCGTTCGAAGCGGCGGACGCTGCCGATGCGGTTTTTGTATTCTTTGGCGCTGAGGAGGCCAAATAGCCTGTCCTTGATGATCTCGGACATCCAGCCGGAATCCATGAATTCAAAATGTCCGGCCTCCGGGATCTGGGTGAAATAGCGGCTGAGGAAAGGTTTGCGCCTCTCATCCTCCGTAGGATCGTGCATGGAAACCGCAGTGAAGAAACGGGGATCCAGATTCCTGATGACTTTGCCCAGGATCGTGCCCTTACCGGCGGCGCCCCAGCCCTCGAAAAGGACGAGCACGGGCAGACGGTTTTCTTTCATCTGCATCTGCTGGGCAAACAGCTTGCTGTGGGCCGCTTCCAGCCTCTGGCGGATCTCTTCGTTATCAGGTTTGGGAAGGGAGTTCCAAGTGTCGATCATAAGTAGTTCCTCCTGGAAAAATTTGATAATGATATATAGGACATTGTTTATAGTATACCATATTTTTTGGGGAAATATCTGAAAAAACATTGGGTGAGTTGTATAAAAAATGTCATTATTAATAGTGACATTTTTCCAGAGGATAGTTTTACCGGCATATATAGGGGCATTAGGGAGAATTCCGTCACAATTCAGCCGCCGGCTGAACGGTGACGCCGTTGGGGCCGGAGCGGTGTTTTGGTGTAGATAATATGAGCGGAATATGATAAACTGTTCATACCACAGGGGAATTGTTTGTGCAAGGGTACAGTATATAGAGGTGCTTGGATGATTTTAAGTGTGAGCAGGAGAACGGATATTCCCAATTATTATTCGGAATGGTTTATGAACAGGATCAGGGAAGGATATTTATATGTCAGAAACCCGATGAATACCCATCAAATAAGCAGGATCAATCTATCGCCTCAAATAGTGGATTGTATTGTGTTCTGGACAAAAAATCCATGGCCCATGATGGACAAACTGGATGATTTAAAGCATTATAATTACTATTTTCAGTTTACTTTGACTGGCTATGGAAAAGATATGGAACCCAATTTGCCGGATAAGCGAAGACAGATGTTGGGTATTTTTTGCAAATTATCTTCCCAAATAGGGAGAGAGAAAGTGATCTGGAGGTATGACCCCATTATTTTTACGGATAGGTATACGGCGGATTATCATGTTAAGGCTTTTCGGAAAATTGCGGAAGCGTTGCAGGGGTATACGGATAAAGTGGTCATCAGCTTTGTAGACTGGTATGCTAAAACAAAGAAAAACATGAAAGGCATAGATGCCGTGAATTTGGAGGGCCGTGAATTTTTTGCGTTTGTATCAGAGCTTTCTGCTATTGCCGGAGAGCACAAGATGAAAATTGCGGCATGTGCAGAAGAAATAGATCTGGTTCCGTATGGAATTGAACATAATTGCTGTATAGATAAGGCGTTGATAGAAAAAATAATCGGGTACAGAATAAGCGCAAAAAAGGACAAAAATCAAAGAAAAGAATGCGGATGTCTGGAAAGTATAGAAATAGGGACGTATAATACCTGTAGAAATGCCTGCAAATATTGTTACGCGAATTATTCAGATCAAAAGGTTCACAGCAGCTGTCAGATATATGATCCGCAATCCCCGCTTTTATGTGGCATAATAACAGAGGAAGATAAAATTACAGAGCGGAAAGTGGAATCCTTGAGACAATACCCTTAATACTTGGGAGGTGGGGTTTCTGTTTGTGGATGCGGTCTGCCGCGGACAGGATTATGGACGACGGCTGGTTTCCCGGGCAGAACAAAGGAGCTGATGGTGCGGATAAATGAGCGAGGATAGACAGGCAGGGCGAAGGAGAAAATATGGAAGCATATCAGAATTTTGCAAAGGTCTATGACCTTTTTATGGAGGATGTGGATTATGACGGATGGAGTGTCTATCTGATTAAATTATTGAAAGAATATGGCGTCACGGACGGCCTGGTGCTGGATCTGGCCTGTGGTACGGGGAATATCACTGAGCGGCTGGCGGCGGCGGGATATGACATGATCGGCGCGGACTGTTCGCCGGATATGCTGGAAGCCGCCATGGAGAAGCGGGCGGTTTCGGGCCATGACATTTTGTATCTGCAGCAGGACATGCGATCCTTTGAACTCTACGGGACGGTGCGGGCAGTGGTCTGTGCCTTTGATTCTCTGAATTATGTTCTTGAGGAACAGGAGATTGCGGAGGTGTTCCGGTTGGTCTGCAATTACCTGGATCCCGGCGGGGTATTTATTTTTGACGTGAATACCTGTTACAAATATGAGCAGCTGGGGAATACGACCATTGCCGAGAACCGCGAGGAGGCCAGTTTTATATGGGAGAATTGTTATGACAGAGAGCGTCGGATCAATGAATACGGCCTGACGCTGTTTATCCGCGGGGAGGACGGGCGTTATGAAAAATATGAGGAGCTCCACGAGCAGAGGGCCTATCCGCTGCAGACGCTTCTGAGTCTGCTCTCTGAAAACGGCTTGGAGCCGGTGGCGATGTATGACGCCTTTACCTGTGAGCCGGCCAGGGAGGACAGCGAGCGGGTATGTGTGGTGGCGCGGGAATGCCGGAAGGGAGAATAAAAATGGATTATATCGTAAGAGCCATGGCGGCGGGCGGGCAGATCCGTGCTTTCGCCGCGATAACGAGGGAAACCGTAGAGACTGCGAGAAAAAATCACAATACGAGTCCGGTAGCCACGGCGGCGCTGGGACGGCTGTTGACCGGAGGCGCCATGATGGGTGTGATGATGAAAGGGGATAAGGATCTTCTGACCCTCCGGATCCAGGGTGACGGCCCGATCCAGGGTATCACCGTGACGGCGGACGCCTATGGGAATGTGAAAGGCTATGTGGGTAATCCGAACGTGCTGATCCCGGCCAATGCGAGGGGAAAGCTGGATGTGTCGGGGGCCGTGGGCCATGGATTTCTGCAGGTGATTATGGATATGGGCCTGAAAGAACCATATAACGGACAGGTGATGCTGCAGACCGGGGAGATCGCGGAAGATTTGACCTATTATTTTGCCACCAGCCAGCAGGTGCCTTCGGCGGTGGGGCTGGGCGTACTGATGGAGCGCGACAATACGGTGCGCCGGGCGGGAGGCTTTATCGTACAGCTGATGCCCTTTGCCGAGGAGGAGACGGTTGCCCGCCTGGAACGGCAGGTGGGGGAGATTTCCTCAGTGACGACGCTGCTGGATCAGGGGCATACCCCGGAGACGCTGTTGGAGATACTGCTGGAGGGTATGAAGCCGGAGATCAGTGAAAAGACGGAGACCAGATTTTACTGTAACTGCAGCAAGGAGAAGGTAAGCCGGGCGCTGATTAGTGTGGGCCGGAAGGATCTGAGAGAGATGATCGAAGACGGGCGTGAGGTGGAGATGAATTGCCATTTCTGCAACACAAATTACGTGTTTAGTGTGGAGGAATTGAAGGAACTGTACCGGCGGTGCTGAGGCGTGGCGGTCTGGAAGATAATGATATAGCGATAGGAGAAAAAGATGATTGACGGTTTCATAAAAGTGGCCTGCGGGATTCCGGAGATTGAGGTGGCGGACTGTGTGGCGAACCGGGTGCGTATTCGGGAAAAGATCGGGGAGATGGAGCGGCTGGGGGCCAGGATCATGGTGCTGCCGGAGCTGTGCATGACGGGGTATACCTGCGGCGATCTGTTCTGGCAGGCCTCTCTTTTGCGGGAGGCGAAGGAAGCGTTGCTGCTTTTGGCTGAGGAGACAAAGAATGTGGACGCGCTGATTTTCGTTGGTCTGCCCATGGAGATCTACGGCAAGCTGTTTAATGTGGCGGCGGCTTTGGAAGGCGGAAAAGTTCTGGGGCTCATACCCAAGAGACATATTCCCGCTTATGCGGAATTTTACGAGGGGCGCCATTTTACGCCGGGACCGGAGGAAGTGACGGAGATCCTGTTGGGCGGGGAGCGGGTGCCCTTCGGAACACGGCAGATGCTGGTCTGTGAGTCGATGCCGGAGCTTAAAGTGGCGGCGGAGATCTGCGAGGATCTGTGGGCGCCGGTACCCCCCTCGGCGGGTCATGCCACGGCGGGGGCCACGGTGATCGTCAATCTGTCGGCCAGCGATGAGATGACCGGAAAGGATACTTACCGCCGTATGCTGGTTGCTGTCCAGTCAGCCAGTTTGATCTGCGGCTATGTGTATGCCTCGGCCGGAGAAGGAGAGTCTTCCACAGACCTGGTATTCGGGGGGCACAGTCTGATCGCGGAGAACGGCGTATTGCTGGCGGAGGCCGAACGTTTTTGTAACCAGACGATAAGTACAGAGCTGGATGTCCAGCGTCTGGCCGGGGAGCGTCGGCGGATGACCACCTATCCCGTTCAGGACGGGGCGGGTTACCGTCTGACCGGATTTTCGCTGAAGCTTATGGAGACCTCCCTCACCCGGGACATTGACCCGAGGCCCTTTGTGCCCGGCGATCAGAGAGAGCGGGACAAACGCTGTGATGAGATCCTGAATATCCAGGCTATGGGACTTAAGAAGCGGCTGGCCCATACGCATTGTCAGAGCGCGGTGATCGGTATTTCTGGCGGTCTGGATTCCACGCTGGCGCTGCTGGTGACGGCCAGAGCCTTTGACAAGCTGGGTATAGGGCGGGAAAAGATTACGGCTGTGACGATGCCCTGTTTCGGCACCACGGACCGAACCTACACCAATGCCTGTGAGCTGACCCAATGCCTGGGCGCGGCATTGAAGGAAGTGGATATCCGGGAGGCGGTGACACTTCATTTCGGGGATATCGGCCATGACAGGGATATTCACGACGTGACTTATGAGAATGCCCAGGCCAGGGAGCGTACCCAGGTTCTGATGGATGTGGCGAACCAGACCGGCGGCATGGTGATCGGCACCGGGGATCTGTCGGAGCTGGCTTTGGGGTGGGCAACCTACAATGGCGACCATATGTCGATGTACGGCGTCAACGCTTCGGTGCCGAAGACACTGGTGCGTCATCTGGTACGGTATTTTGCTGATACCTGCGGGGATGAGAAATTGACGGCCATTCTTCTGGATGTGTTGGACACGCCGGTGAGCCCGGAGCTGCTGCCGCCGGAGGACGGCAGGATTTCCCAGCGCACGGAGGATCTGGTGGGGCCTTATGAGCTGCATGACTTTTTCCTGTATTATATGCTGCGGCTGGGGTTTGCGCCGGGCAAGATCTACCGGCTGGCCCTGGTTGCTTTTGAAGGCGCGTATGAGGAGGAGACGATCCGCCGGTGGCTGAAAGAGTTTTACCGGAGGTTTTTCATGCAGCAGTTTAAGCGTTCCTGTCTGCCGGACGGGCCGAAGGTGGGCAGCGTGGCCGTTTCGCCCAGAGGAGACTGGCGGATGCCCAGTGATGCCTGTGCGGCGGGATGGATGCGGGAGGTGGAGGAATTGTAGGAACAGACGCCGCTGTGTCCGCACAGCGGCCCTTTGCTGTGTGCGGAAGGAGATGTAGATATGGGCACATTGACAAGGGAACGGCGAGGCAAATACACAAAAACTGCCGCTGCGCGAGGCATGCCTTCGGGGCGGCAGTTTTTGTGTGTTTGGAAAGGGCGAGGCAGCTACCCGGCCGTCTGATTGGAGGCTTTGGACAGAGCCGTCTGTATGGCGTCCAGAAGCAGAGCGGAAGTGTATTTGGATTCTTCGGTGCTCTGGATGTTCTCGGTGGACTGGGTGTCGATGATCTGCGCGGCGATGCCGTCCAGGGAAGGCTGCATCAGGGGATACATGGTCTCGACGGATTCACTGATGTTGACCAGTTCTATGGCGTTGATGTGGTTGGCATCTACGGTGACCTGCACGTCAAAGGAGGTATCGTTCAGCGCGACGGTTGCGGAATAGATGCCGGGAACGTACAGATCCTGGGCTGTCACGGAGGCTGATGTGGGCGCGGCCTCCCCGCCCTGCCGGGAGCGGAACATGATAAATAAAAGAACCAGCAGCAGCACGGCAAATGCCACAAACAGCACAGTGTAGATGATTTCCTTCATATGTAATACAACAATTTTTGTACGGGAACTCATGGGCGCACTCCTTTTCTTTCTTTTTATATCCTATTCGGGAGTTGGGGAAATATGACCATAGAACGGCATTTGCTGTATTTCGCATTCAGGGCGCACACATGCTATGTGAACGCTCATGTTTTTGCGCATGTAAAGGGGAAGGATATTTTTCTGGTCAATCTTTTGTTTACAGAGTATAATGGGACATAGCTGTAATTGACGCTTGGGGCGGCGGTTTGTATACTGCGCCGTTACCCTGGGGCGGCGGAAGCTGCATGGAGGAAAATATGTCGCTGCAATTCATTTTAGGAGGCGCCGGGTCGGGCAAATCTCATTATGTATTTGAAAAGATCATTCAGGAATCCCTGGCCCATCCGGACAGGCAGTACCGGATCCTGGTGCCGGATCAGTTCACGATGCAAATCCAGATAGAGGTGGCCCGTCTCCATCCCCGGGGAGGCCTTCTCAATATCGATGTATTGAGTTTTAACCGGCTGGCCCATCATATTTTCCGGGAAGTGGGCTGCCAGACGCCGCCGGTGCTGGAGGATATGGGGAAGGCATTTGTCCTGCAGCGGGTGGCCCAGGCGAAAAAAAAGGAACTGAAGGTGCTGGGCAGCCAGATCGATAAAAACGGCTGTATTCAGGAGATAAAATCTCTTGTCTCGGAGCTGATGCAGTATGAAATCCGGCCCGACGATCTGGCGGAGATTCAAAAAGGCCTGGCGGGGCAGCCTCTTCTGGAGGAAAAGCTGGGGGATATCCGGATACTCTATGACGGCTTTAAGGAATTTCTGGAGAATCACTATGTCACCTCCGAGGAGATCCTCGAACTGCTCTGCGACGTATTGCCGGAAGCGGAGAGCATGAGGAATGCCACCGTAGTGCTGGACGGCTTCATCGGTTTTACACCGGTTCAGAACCGGCTGCTGGGCGTGATGCTCGGCTGCTGCAGGAATGTGTATGTGACGGTGACGCTGGACGGGCGGGAGGATCCTTACAGCCGGGGCGGTATGCACAACCGTTTCTGGAAAAGCCGAAAGACTATGCAGGATATTCTCATGAAAGCCAGGGCGGCCGGGGCCTCTGTGGAGGAGCCGGTACGGATGGAAACAACGCTGGCTTATGGAAAAAGGCCGGTGAAAGCGCCGTCCCTGGAGTTTTTGAACCGTCATCTGTTCTGTTTTGGCCCCGGATGCTACGAAGGGGAGCAGGATGAGATACGGATCCTGGAGGCGTCCGGCCCGCAGAAAGAAATGGAGGAGACGGCCCGCCGTATCCGTCGGCTGGTGCGGGAGGAGGGCTACCATTACCGGGATATCGCCGTGATTGCCGGGGATCTGGAAAAATATGGCTGGGAGGCGGAGCGGGCTTTTGCCCGGGCGGAAATTCCCTGTTTTATCGACGCCCGCCACACGGCGCTGATGAATCCAATGGTGGAGTGTATCCGGGCGCTGTGGGATATGCAGATTAGCGGGTTTGCTTATGAGAGCGTGTTCCGCTATCTGCGCTGCGGCCTGTCAGAGCTTTTGGAGGCGGAAGTGGACGAGCTGGAAAACTACTGTCTGGCCCTGGGGATCCGGGGGCGGAAAGCCTGGGAACAGCCTTTTTTGCGCCATAGCCCCCATATGGATCCGGCCAGAGTGCCGGAGATGGAGGCTCTGCGGAAACGGTTTATGGCAGAGATCGGCCCCTTTACGGAGGCGATCCGCGTATCGGGCCGCACAGTAGCGGTCTGCTGCAGCGCCCTGTATGAGTTCCTGGTTTCCCTGTCTGTACAGCAGAAGTTGGAGAAACGGCGTCTGCGGTTTGAGGCGGAGGGGGAGGCGGCCATGGCCCGGGAGTACGCCCAGATCTACCGGACGGTCATGGATCTTTTGGATAAGCTGGTGGAAATCCTCGGTGAAGAGAAAATATCTCTCAAAGATTTCCGCCAGCTGATGGAGACCGGGCTGCAGGGGCTTCGCATCGGTATCATCCCGCCCACGGCGGATCAGGTGCTGGTGGGGGATGTGGTGCGTACCCGGCTGAACCGGGTCAGGGCGCTGTTTTTTGTCGGCGTCAATGAGGACAGCATTCCGGGAAAGGGCGGCGGGAGCGGCATCCTGTCGGAGCCGGACAGGGATATCCTGGAGAAAATGGATGTGGAGCTGGCCCCCACGGCCCGGGAGGAGTTGTATATCCAGAAATTTTATCTGTATCTGCATCTGACAAAACCCTCTCACTTGCTGACATTGTCCTATTCCCGCAGCAGCGCGTCGGGGAATCCCATCGGCCCGGCTTATCTAATCGGCGTTCTGCAGAAGCTGTTTCCCGGAGTTTCGGTGGAGGCTGTCCGGGAGCCGGAGGGCGGCCGGGGAGTGTGGCACAAGGAGGATGGTCTGCGGCTGCTCATCGACGGCATGAGGCATATGGGAAAACGGCCCGCGCCGGACTGGTGGCGGGAGCTTCTGTCCTGGTTTATCCGCAGGGAGGGCTGGCGGGAGGAAGCCCGGCGTCTTCTGGAGGCGGCGTCTTACCGGAAGGAGCAGGACAGGATCGGCGCGGCGGTGGCGAAGGCCCTTTACGGCGGCGTCCTGCAGAACAGTGTTTCCCGTATTGAGCGGTACGCAGCCTGTGCCTATGCCCATTTTCTGCAATATGGACTGCGGCTTAGGGAACGGGAGGAATATGTTTTCAGGCCTCTGGATATGGGGAATATCCTCCATGGAGCCCTGGAGCGGTTTGCCCGGCTGGCCCATGAGCGGGGATTTACCTTTGCGTCGGTGCCGCCGGAGGAGCTGGAGAAACTGCTCGTCGAGGCGCTGCGACGGACCGTGGAGGGATACGGCGGCCAAATCCTGGACAGCTCCAGCCGCAGCCGCTATCATGTGGACCGGGCGGCCCATATCCTGCGGCGCAGCATCCGGGCTTTGCAGGAGGAGTTGGCGGACAGCGATTTTGAGCCGGTGGGATTTGAGGTGGATTTTGACCATCAGGCTTTTCTGGACGGCATGGTGCTGCGGCTCTCCGAGGAGGAGCGGATGTTCCTGCGGGGGATCATAGACCGGCTGGACGTTTGTGAGGACGGAAATAATTTATACGTGCGGGTGATTGATTATAAATCCGGGAATACATCCTTTGATTTTGAAGCATTTTATTATGGATTGCAGTTACAGCTCGTGCTGTACCTGCGGGCGGCCATGGAGCTTGCGGGCAGGGAGCATCCGGACAAACAGGTGGAACCGGCGGCCATCCTCTATTACCATATGAAGGATCCCTTGGTGGAGGCGGCCAATGGACAGGATGCGGAGATACAGCGTCTAAAGGAGCTGCGTTTAAACGGGCTGGTGGCTTCCGACGAGAATATACTGAAGCACTTGGACCGAACCCTTGCGCCCGGGAAAAAATCCCGGCTGCTGCCTGTGGAGGTGAATAAAAACGGTGAGCTGTCCGCCCGTTCCCAGGCGGTCAGCCGCAAGCGGCTGGAGGCGCTGACGGATTATGCGGTGGAGAAGGCGGCCCGCATTGGACAGGAAATTCTGGAGGGGCATGTGGAGCAGAACCCGTATCAGCGGAAGGATCGCACGGCCTGTTCGTTGTGCAGCTGCCGGGAGGCATGCGGGTTCGACGAGAGGCTGCCGGGGTGTGAGTTCCGGAAGCTGGAGAAAATGGCGGATGAGGGGATCTGGGAGGCGGTGCTTCGGGCGGCGGACAGAAAGAGGGAGTAGTGGCTTCTTGGCCGCCCCGGCTGTTTACGAGGAGGCCGAAAAGATATTGGG
This sequence comes from uncultured Lachnospiraceae bacterium, assembly GCA_910588295.1. Classification (GTDB taxonomy): domain Bacteria; phylum Bacillota; class Clostridia; order Lachnospirales; family Lachnospiraceae; genus UBA11957. Next base: position 17,102 of record CAJUQO010000005.1, read on the forward strand.
GGCTATGGGGCTTGGCTTATTAAAAAGGTAAAGGAGTACTGATAATCATGAATATGGATTTAAATAGGACAGAGGAACTGCTGGCATTTATTGGCGAGAGCCCTACGCCTTATCATGCGGTGGCGGCTGTGGAGAGGCGGCTTTTGGCGAAAGGGTTTGTACGGCTGCATGAGGCGGAGCATTGGGAGCTTGCGGCGGGGCAGGGGTATTATGTGGTGCGGGGAGGGACTTCCCTGCTGGCGTTTCGGGTGCAGAGGCCGGATTTTACTAATTTTCAGACGGTGCTCTGCCATAGTGACAGCCCCTGTCTGCGGATCAAGGAGAACGGGCAGATGACGGCGCTGAAACGGTATGCCCGCGTGAATGTGGAGAAATACGGCGGCCTTTTGATGGCGCCCTGGCTGGATCGGCCTCTGTCTGCGGCGGGGCGGGTGGCCCTGGAGACGGAGAACGGTCTGGAGGAGCGGCTGGTGGATTTTGACCGGGATCTGATGCTGATCCCCCATGTGGCTATCCATATGGATCGCAAGGCCAATGAGGGAAAGAAGTATGAGGTGCAGAAGGATCTGCTGCCGCTGTACGGGCAGGATCTTGCCGGAGATACCTTTATGACCCAGCTGGCCGAGCTGGCCGGATGCCGGCCGGAGCAGATTTTGTCGTCGGATCTTATCGTGTATAACCGGATGGAGGGGCGGATCTGGGGCGCGGAGCGTGAATTTTTCTCGTCGCCGCGGATCGACGATCTCCAGTGCGCTTTCGGAGGGCTCTGCGCGTTCCTCGGCGGCAGCCATCCGGATACGGCGGCGGTGTTTGCCGTGCTGGATCATGAGGAAGTGGGCAGCAGAAGCAGGCAGGGTGCGGATTCCACGTTTCTGCGGGACTGCCTGGGCCGGATCAACGGGGCCTTTGACCGGGATGGGGAACAGTATCTGCGTGCCGTGGCGGCGGGCTTCCAGATCTCAGCGGACAATGCCCAGGCCGTAGCCCCCTCCCATCCGGAAAAATATGATCCGGTGAATCAGGTATTTATGAATGACGGCGTGGTAATCAAATACCACGGCGAGCAGAAATATACCACAGACGGCCTGTCGGCGGCGGTGGTGAAACGTCTGGCGGCGAAAGCGGGCGTGCCCGTCCAGGTGTACACAAACCATTCCGATGTGGGCGGCGGTTCCACCCTGGGAAATCTGTCCAATAGCCAGGTGTCTTTCCTGGGCGCGGACATCGGGCTGGCCCAGTTGGCCATGCATTCCCCTTACGAAACGGCAGGGGTGAGGGATACGGAGTATCTGGTGAAGGTGCTGGAAGAATATTATCAAAGTTGTATATGCCGGGACGGGGACAGGCTGTACTGGAAATAGAAGTTTTGCGCGGTAAGCTGTGAGGGTATTGACAGCTGTCGCAGCGGTATAGAAGGAGTAGGCCATGGCAATGAAATGGACGGCGGAGCAGCAGAAGGTCATTGACCTGCGGGGAAAAAATATCCTGGTCAGCGCGGCGGCGGGCTCTGGGAAAACGGCGGTGTTGGTGGAGAGAATCCTACAGAGGATCACCGAGGGGGAAAATCCGCCGGACGTGGATCAGCTCCTGGTGGTGACGTTTACCCGGGCGGCGGCGGCCCAGATGAAGGAGCGGTTGATGGCGGCCCTGGAACGGCGGCTTCTGGAGGAGCCGGACAATGTGCATCTGCAGAAGCAGACCACATTGATTCACCATGCCCTGATCACCACCATCGACGGTTTCTGTTCTTATGTGATCCGCAATTATTTTCACCAGATCGATCTGGATCCGGCTTTCCGGGTGGCGGACGAGGGGGAACAGCGGCTCATGGAGCAGGATGTGCTGGGAACGGTGCTGGAGGAATCCTATGAGTCCCGGGACGAGGATTTCCTCTACTATGTGAGCTGCTTTGACGACGGCCGGTCGGATCGCAGGCTGGAAGAAATCACGCTGCGCCTGTACCGGATCGCGCAGAGCCAGCCCTGGCCCGAGGAGTGGCTGCGGGAATGCCTGTCGCCTTACCGGGTGCGGACGGAGGAGGAGCTTGCGCGGGCGTCCTGGATGGAGCAGATCCTCCGGCTGTCCCGGGCTTTTTTGCAGGAGGCGCGGGAACTGAATCGCAGGGCTCTTTTGACGGCGCTGTCTCCCGGCGGCCCCTGCCAGTATGAGGCGGCCCTTTTGGCGGATCGGGAATTTCTGGAGCAGCTGTCCCGGGCGGAGGGTTATGAAGAATGGCGCCGGCTGTTTTTCAGGTGGAAACCGGCGGCCCTGTCCCGGAAAAAAAATCCGGACATGCTGGAGGAGAAAAAAACTCTCGTCCAGGATCTTCGCAAACAGATGAAGAAACTGGTGCAGGAAAAGATCGGGGACGCCTTTTTTTCCGCGGAGCTTGGGGAGATACTGTCGGATATGCGGCACTGTGAGCGTTGCGCCCGGGCCATGACAGCCCTGGCCCTGCGCTTTAGTGAACGTCTCTTCCAGGTAAAAAGGGAAAAAAATGTGCTGGATTTTTCGGATATCGAGCATCTGGCCCTGGCGGCCCTGGTGGAGAAGTCCCCGGAGGGTGAGCGGTGCACGGCGGCGGCAAAAGAATTGTCCGCCCGTTTTGCGGAGATCATGATTGACGAGTATCAGGATTCCAATCTGGTGCAGGAGAAGATCCTCACCGCCGTGTCCCGGATGGAAGACGGGGAGCACAATGTTTTCATGGTGGGAGATGTGAAACAGAGCATCTACAAATTCCGCCTGGCCAGGCCGGAGCTTTTTATGGAGAAATATGACAGTTATCCGGCGGAGGATCCCGAGGAGAGAAAAAATCTCAATATCCGCATTGATCTGCATCGGAATTTCCGCAGCCGGAAAGAGATCGTGGATAGCGTTAATTATCTGTTTCGGCGGATCATGACGCGGCCCCTGGGAAATATCGCCTACGATGACGCCGCGGCCCTTCGGGCGGGAGCCGTATGGCCCGAGGAGGATGAAGGCGTGTATACCACAGAAGTACTCCTGATGAGCCGGGAGAGTGAGATGGCGGAGGATGCGGGCTCTCCCCAGGAACTGGAGGCCCATATGATCGCCGATCGTATCCATCAAATGGCTGGGCACGAGACGATCATCGACCGCCGCACCGGAAAGCCCCGGCCCGTGTGCTATCAGGATATCGTGATCCTGCTCCGCACCGTCAAAGGCTGGTCGGAGACCTTTGCCGCCGTGTTGAAGCAGAAAGGCATACCGGCCCGCGCCGTCACGCGAACCGGGTATTTCAGCGCTCCGGAGGTGGTGCTGGTATTAAATTACCTGCGCCTTTTGGACAATTTCCGACAGGAACTGCCCCTGGCGGCGGTGCTTACCTCTCCCATAGGCGGGCTTGACGCGGATGAGTTGGCGGAGCTGAAAACCGCTCTGCCGGAAGCGGGGGGGGCAGCTTTTCGCCCCCTGTATATCTGCCTGGAGGAATACCTGTCCGGGAGCGGGCGGGACGGGCTGTCCGTAAAGCTGCGCCGTTTCATGGATACATACCGCGCCGTGCGTGACAAAATCTCCTATACGCCGGTGCATGAGATCCTGACCATGATTTATGAGAAAACGGGCTATCTGGCCTACGCCTCGGCCATGCCCGCCGGGGAGCAGCGGGAGGCAAACCTGCTGATGCTGGTGGAGAAGGCATTGGAGTACGAGAAGACCAGTTATAGCGGCCTCTTTCATTTCGTCCGCTACATTGACAGCCTGCGGAAATACGAGGTGGACTTCGGCGAAGTCTCCCTGGCCGGGGAGCTGGCGGATCAGGTGCAGATCATGAGCATCCACAACAGTAAGGGGCTGGAGTTCCCGGTGGTATTCGCGGCGGGCATGGGGAAATCTTTCAATGTCATGGATACAAAAGAGATGGCGGCCATCCATCCGGATATGGGGATAGGCATCCCACGCATCGACCCGGAACTCCGGTTCCGTCGGAATACGCTGTACCGGACGGTAATGCAGTACCGGATGCAGGAGGAGATCCTGGGCGAAGAGCTCCGCATTCTGTATGTGGCTCTGACCCGGGCGGAACAGAAGCTGATCCTGACGGGAGCCGCGGATAAGGTGGAAAAACGTGTGGCGGCGGCCGATGCCGCTGTGGACCGGGAGAATACGGCCCTTGGCTATGCGGTGCTGTACCAGGCAAAATCCTATCTGGACTGGATCCTGCCGGCGCTGGCCGATCATCCGGCCTTTGCAGAACTGACAGAACATGTGCGTGGCCAGTCCGGGACAGAGGAAACAGGGGCTGTACAGATGGCGGCGGACAGAAGCGCAGATGCCGGAGGGCTGTCTCCGTCAACGGATGAAACCGAATCGGATCTGCGCATGGCATTTCTTACCGCCGGGGATCTGATCCATGAGGAGATCCGCCAGCAGACCGTGCGCCTGGACGAACGGCTGCGGCTGGAACATCTGGATACCGGACAGGTATACGACGCCTCCTACCGGGAGCTTCTGGAAAACCGTCTGGGCTGGGTCTATCCCTGGGCCGATGAGGCGCAGATCCCGGCCAAGGTGACTGTATCGGAATTAAAGGAGCAGCATTTTGAGGAGGAGCAGGGCTATCAGCTCTACGAGGAGCCTGAGGTCATCCCCTATGTTCCGGCTTTCATGCAGGGCAGCCGGCAGACGGAGAGCGGCGGGGCCCGGAGGGGAACAGCCTATCACCGGGTCATGGAATGCCTGGATTACGGAGGCTGGCAGCAGGGGATTTGCTGTGAGCGGCAGATCCGCCGTCTGGTGGAGGCAAATAAACTGTCTGCGGAGGATGCGGCTATGCTCCGCGCGGCGGATTTTGAGCGGTTCCTGGGAAGCTCTTTGGGGCGGCGGATGGGTGATGCTGCCCGGGAGGGACGTCTTACGAGGGAGCAATCCTTTTTTCTGTCTGTGCCCGCCGGGGAGGCAGATGACCGATGGGACGGCAGCGGGGAGACGGTGCTGGTCCAGGGCGTCATTGACGCTTATTTTCCGACGGAACAGGGACTCGTGCTGGTGGATTACAAGACGGACCGGGCCGAAAGCCGGGACGGCCGGGATCTGGTGGAGAAATATCAGGTGCAGCTCAAATATTACGCGGAAGCCCTGGAGAGGCTGACGGGGCAGGGAGTCCGGGAAAAATGGCTGTATTCCTTCTCTTTGGGGAAAGCCCTGGAAGTATAGGAGGTACGGAGAATGACATTTTTTGAGGTGCTGTGTTCCAACCTGTTCAGTTTCAGCGTGACGGTGCTTTTTTTCATGGGGGTGGCGATACTGCTGTTGGGACCGGTTCCCTGCAGGGGCAAAACACACAGCTATATGGTCATGGGCGTCCTTTTGGCCTATATTGTGCTGGTTTCTTTCGCGTCCACGGTCTTTTATGAAACGGGCATGTTCTCATGGCCTTACAGCGGCGGTGAGATTCTGGTGCAGTATACCCAGATTTTTGGCAATTTGCTTCTTATCAAAGTGATGTATGGAAAAACCGGCGGAACCAGCCTGGCTGTGGCAGCATTTTTGCTGGCGGCCTATGATTTCGGATGGAATTTGGAGGAGGTATTTGCGCCGAATAAGTTTTATCATCTGGATAATCCGGCGGAGCGGCAGGAGTATCTGTTCTACGAATGGGTGGCAGTTCCCTTGGCCCTTATATTTACGGCATGGCTTCTCCGCAGGCTGGAGATGGGAAAGCTCTACAGGCAGTGGGAGCGCAAAAAGCCCGGGGCCGCCGTTCTGGTATTTCTAGGCTTGTATCCGATTCTGTCCCAGGCTTTACAGGAGCTGGTGGAGCGATTTGAGAAAATGGAGGATTATAATCCCGTCACAGCCATCATTTTTCTGCTGGTTATCTACCTGATCTTTATGTATGGCGCCAGGGAGGAGATGCATCGGGAACAGATCGAGGCACAGAAGGCTAGTTTAAAGCAGCAGGCTGTTTACATAGAGAATCTGGAGGGGCTGCAGCGGGAGGTGCGCCGGTTCCGCCATGATTTTAAGAACATGATGTCCGGGATGTATCTGCAGGCCAGGGAGGGAGATCTGGACGCTGTCCAGTCCTATATCCAGGAGATGACGGCGGATTTTGATATGCAGGTGGGCAGCCAGATCCGTCTGATGAACCAGCTTGCCAATATTCATATGGCGGAGGTGAAGGGACTGTTTCTGGAAAAACTGAAAGAAATGCAAAAGCAGCGAATTTCCTGCGAGCTGGAGGTGCTGAAGCCCTTTGCGGGCACGGCTGTCCGCGGCACGGATTTGTGTCGCTGCCTGGGGATCCTGCTGGATAATGCCATGGAGGAGGTGCAGGGGAGAGAGGAGGGAGAGATCCATATCATGATCAGCAGCCAGGAGGGATGCACGACCTTCCGGGTGAAAAATACGCTGTTTTCTTCCCCGGATTTCCCCCGGATAGGGACGCTGGGGTACTCCACCAAGGGGGTGGGCAGGGGGATCGGCCTGTCAAATTACAGAAAGATCCTGGAGCGGTATGAGCAGGCGCTGCCCCTTACGGCGGTACAGAACGGGTATTTTGTACAGGAGCTGAAAGTGCGGGAGGGATCCTGACAGCATAAGCAGAAAATTAAGTAAGGCCGATACATAGAGCAGAGTTTTCCGCGCCGTTCAGGCATCAGAAATGCCCGTTTGGGCAGTTTTGGACGAAAGTGCAGGGAAGGATGCTAAAATAAGCCTGTCACCGCTCCGGGAAACGAAGCGGGCTGCGGCGTTTTTGAATGAGGTAACAAGGAGGATAAAAGTATGGATTCAAAAATGGAAAAACGACAGCTTATGATTTTTGCGATGGCAGCCTATGCGCTGCCCTATCTGCTGGGGATCCTGATGTGGTACGGGTATACGAAACAGATCGGCCTGGCTGCGTTCCCCAATGCCCAGATGATGTATCCGGCCATGGGCGTGATGCTGGCCTTTCTTTTGACCAGAGGAACAGACCGGGAGATGCCGAAAGCCTTTTATCGCTGCTTTATCGGCGTAACGGTTGTCCTGGTTGTCCTTACCGTGGGATCGGTTCTTGTTCCGGAGGCCGTGATCGAGATGCCCGGGGGACAGGTATCCGCCTGCCTGCTGATTCTTCAGTATGCTCAGATCCTGGGAAGCCTGGTCTGCCTGGTGTGTCTGATTGCAGCCGGTAAAAAGAGGCGGGAAGCCTATGGCCTGCGGTGGAAAAAGGGGAAAGCCTCGGTGTTGTGCATCCTTTTGTTTCTGGCCCTGTATTTTCTGCGTATAGCTGTTGCCTATGGCGTAGGGGGACAGATTTCTATGTTTGCGCAGATCATGGTAAATCCTCAGACTTGGATCATTGTAGCTATGCTGCCGCTGCAGTTTCTGCTGGCGTATATCGCGTTTTTCGGGGAGGAGTACGGATGGCGCTATTATCTGCAACCGATTCTCCAGAAGAAATTTGGCCTGCGCAGGGGCGTATTACTGTTAGGCGTTTTGTGGGGGCTGTGGCATCTGCCGCTGGACATTTTTTTCTATGTTACGCCTGATAAGGGGCTGATCATGACCGTGAGCCAGATCATCACCTGTGTGGGACTGGGGATTTTCTTTGGCTATGCCTATATGAAAACGGAGAATATCTGGGTGCCTGTGATTATGCACTTTCTGAACAACAATCTGGTGCTGGCGATATCCGGCGAGTTTTCGGCAGATGTGATAGAGAACCAGAGCGTGGCCTGGAGCGATATTCCGCTGGCTCTGCTGCTCAACGGCGTGCTGTTTGGCGTTTTTATTCTGGCGAAGGTGTACAGAGCGAAGAAGGAGTAGGAGAGGAGAAAGATTATGCTGCCGGTGTATATTTGTGAGGATGATGCCGGACTGCGGGCGGCGCAGAGGAAGTATCTGGAAAGACAGATCCTGATCGGGGAACTGGATATGGAGGTGGTTCTGTGCAGCGGCCATCCCGGGGAAATCCTGCAGGCCGTGGAGGCCTCGCCGGGGCGGGGAATCTATTTTCTGGATGTGGAGCTTAAAGGGGAGTCCATGGACGGGTTTGTCCTGGGCCAGGAGATCCGGAAACTGGATTCCCGGGGCTTCATCATCTATGTGACGGCCTTTGCTGATCTGGCTTTTGAGACATTCCGATACCATCTGGAAGCGCTGGATTATATCGTAAAGGGGGATATGCAGCGGATGTATGGGGGTATCCGCCATTGCCTGGATGTGATCGCGGAGCGGATGTGCGAAGAGAACAGGCAGGCGCGCAGCTATTTTTCCGTGAAGGTGATGGATGTGGTGAAGCATATCCCGGTGGATGAGATCATGTTTTTTGAGACTGCGGGGCGGACGCACCGGATCGAGCTGCACGGGCAGCGCGACCGGATGGATTTCATCGGGAGTATGCGTGAACTGGAGCAGAAGTTCGGAGACGATTTCCTGCGTGTGCACAGGGCATACCTGGTGCAGGTGGCGCAGATCGCCCAGCTGGATCTGAAAAACAGGGAGATCCTGATGCGGAACGGGGAGCGTTGCCTCTTTTCACGAAAAGCCAGAGAACGACTGCTGGACAGGCTGGCGGTGAAGGAAAAATGAAAACCGGTGTGCGGGCATTGGCGCCGCGCATCGGTTTTCTATTGCGTTTTTTTGCGGTAATCCCTGGGCAGGGTCTGGAAAAATGACTTAAACGCCACGGTAAACTTGCTCTGGCTGTCATACCCTACGGCCTGGGCGATCTCTGCGATACTCATATCGGATTCCCTCAGCAGCCTGGCAGCCTGTTCCATGCGGTGCTCCTTGACATGGGCGGCAAGGGATGTGCCGTAGACGGATTTGAAATCGGCTTTCAATGTGGTCGGATTGATCAGGTACTGGCGGGCCAGTTCCTCGATCGTGGTTCGGCGCTCCATGTGCAGAAGGAGATGGTCATGGATCTCCCGGACGATCCGAAGCTGCTCCGGCGACAGTTCCGCCGCCTGTTTTTCGCAGGTACGGTCTGTATCGGCAGGCAGGAGAAGGAGTTCGGGGCAGGTGATTTCCATGACCTGCTCAATCATCTGGTGCAGCAGACGGCTCTGCTCCGTGTCCGCGGCACGGTAATGAACCTCTTTTCCGTCACGGCGCGCGACAATAAGGCCGCTGTTCTTTAATGGCCGGAGATGGTGGGAAACGGCAGGGCTGGACATTTCCAGCATGGCGGAGATATTGAGAACACATTCCTCCCTGTGGCACAGAAGCCAGAAAATACGGATCCTGGTGGCGTCGCCCAGCTGTTTGAATACTTCCGCCACAGTCTGGAAATGCTCTATATCATTCAGCTGTTCCCGGATCAATTCTGTTTTTGGCCCTTCTCCGTGGTTGTGAGGCAGTTCCGTGAGGGACATGGCTGTTTCTCCTTTCCCGATACGTATATTTCGCCCAAACAGGCATACTTTTCGCCTGTTTGGCAGCGTATGCCTGAGGTGTATTGACGTGCACTTTTTTTAGTATTATACTACGGCCATAAGTATTAAACAAGTACTTAAATATTAAATTAATGGGACAGGGAGGATTTTTGCAATGAAAAAAACGTATAAAATTGAGGTGGATTGTGCTAACTGCGCGAACCTGATGGAGGATACGGCTCGCAAGGTCACGGGAGTGGAGACGGCCACCGTAAATTTTATGACCCAGAAAATGATTGTGGAGTTTGCCGGCGGCCATGATCCAAAAAGCGTGATGACGGATGTGCTGAAAGCCTGCAAGAAAGTGGAACCGGACTGTGAGATCTTCTTTTGATCCGATTTTGATTTGCCGGTTTTATGGCGTCCCCAAAACAGGCTGCACAGTTTTGGGGCGCTGTTTTTTTATGAAAGGGGTATAGTATGCAGGAAATGATCATAACAATATTGCTTAGCGCCGTTGTACTGGCGGCCGCGGGGCTTCTCTTTTTTGTCGGCCGCCGTCAAAATGGTATGACGAAAAAGCAGCGTGTCATGATGACCCGTATCCTGATCGCTGCCGCAGTTCTTCTGGGGCTCCAGTTTCTTTCCGCGGAGACATTTGACAGGCTGGACGGATACACATTCCCGGCTGGGGGGCGTTTGCTCCGCCTTGTGTGTTACTTTGCGGATTATCTTATTATAGGATATGATATTTTAAGGAAAGCCGGAAAGGGTATTAAAAACCACCGTGTGTTTGATGAAAATTTCCTGATGGCCGTGGCCACGGTGGGCGCTTTGGCGCTGGCCATCTATGAGAACGGCGAATATCTGGAGGCCATTGCCGTCATGCTGTTTTACCAGATCGGCGAGTGGTTCCAGGGGTATGCGGTAGGCAAGAGCCGCCGCAATATCAGTGATCTGATGGATATCCGCCCGGATTACGCCAATGTGGAAATGGAAGGGAAGCTGGAACAGGTGGATCCGGATGAGGTGGAGGTCGGCAGCGTGATCGTTGTCCAGCCGGGGGAGAAGGTACCGATTGACGGGATTATCGTGGAGGGAACCTCCAGCTTGAACACCAGCGCCCTGACCGGAGAGAGCCTGCCCCGGGAGGCAAAGGCCGGGGAGGAAGTCATCAGCGGCTGTATCAGCATGACCGGCGTCTTGAAGATACGGACGACAAAGGAATTCGGGGAATCCACAGTATCCAAAATCCTGGATCTGGTGGAGAACGCCAGCTCCAGGAAATCAAGATCTGAAGATTTTATTTCAAAATTCGCGAGAGTCTACACGCCGGCGGTGTGCTACAGCGCCCTGGCCCTGGCGGTTCTTCCTCCGGTGGTTCGCATGGCTTTCCTGGGAGTGACGGCGGAGTGGGGCGTGTGGATCTACCGGGCGCTGACATTCCTGGTCATCAGCTGTCCCTGCGCTCTGGTCATCAGCATTCCTTTAAGCTTCTTTGCCGGTATCGGCGGCGCGAGCCAGGAGGGCGTCCTGGTAAAGGGTTCAAACTATCTGGAAATCCTTTCCAAAACAAAATATGTGGTTTTTGATAAGACGGGGACACTGACCAGGGGCGTTTTTGAGGTGAACGGTATCCACCACGCCGCTATAGAACAGGAAAAGCTGCTGGAGTATGCGGCCCTGGCAGAGAGCGCTTCTTCTCATCCGATCAGCAGGAGCCTACAGCGGGCCTGTGGAAAAGAGATAGACAGGAGCCGTGTGACGGATATACAGGAAATCAGCGGCAACGGCGTCACGGCGAAGGTGGACGGTATTTCTGTGGCCGCCGGTAATGATAAGCTGATGAAACGGCTGGAGATCCCATTTCGGGACTGTCACCAGACCGGCACGGTCATCCATGTGGCCATAGACGGAGCTTATGCAGGACATATTGTGATCTCGGATGTGGTGAAGCCCCATGCGAAAGAGGCCGTTGCGGCGCTTAAAAAGGCCGGAGTGGAAAAGACGGTCATGCTGACCGGCGACGCCGGAAAGGTGGCGGAACAGGTGGCCGCGTCCCTGGGCATCGACGAGGTCTACAGTGAACTGCTTCCGGGGGATAAAGTCTCGAAAGTGGAAGAGCTGCTGCAAAAGAAACCGGAAAATGCGAAGCTGGCCTTTGTCGGCGACGGCATCAACGACGCGCCGGTGCTGTCCAGGGCGGATATAGGTATCGCCATGGGGGCTATGGGATCAGATGCGGCCATCGAGGCGGCGGATGTGGTGCTGATGGACGACGATCCCCTCAAGATTAAAAAAGCCATCCGGATATCCAGAAAATGCATGGGTATTGTTTACCAGAATATTGTGTTTGCTTTGGCGGTGAAGTTCGCCTGCCTGGCTTTGGGGGCGGCGGGCATTGCCAATATGTACCTGGCGATCTTTGCGGACGTAGGGGTCATGGTACTGGCGGTGCTGAACGCGATCCGGTGCCTGTTTGTGAAAAAACTGTAGAAGCGCAGAATGCGGCGGGCCTGCATACATTCTCCGGAAAACGGGATCAGGGATCCCCTAGTTTCCGGGGAAGGTACGCAGGCCCGTTTGGGTATAGATTTTGGTGACAGTGAAGCCGGAAAGCTGATCTGTTACGGATAGTGGCATCTGGAGCAGATGACGGATTGTGAAACCGGCGGGGATGGAATATAATAGGGCTTATCAGACAGGGAAACCTTTTTGGGGATACCGGGGATGCAGGAAAAAACGAGCGGAATAAAGAGCTTTTCCGGGGACTAAAGATCATGGATGCCGGCGGAGGCTATACCGGACGGATGGGTCTGTATCCTGTGATCAATCTGACCTTAAAATCGGCCAAACAGGAAAGCTTTGAGGCCGCGTACTATGCCATACAGTCAGAGATCGTGGCCGAGTTTGACAGGCACCGGGATATCCTTGAGCGGGGGGAAGAGCGGATTACCGCAAAAGAGTATGAACAGTATAGCTGTATTGCTGATGAAAAAGCGGATAAAAGCCTGCTGCAGGGCTCTCTGAAACTGTTTTGAAGGTGCACGTATAAGATCACCGGATGTCCTAGGATATCCAAAGAGAGCATCTTTACCGGGCCGAACCATGAAATAGAATTGCATTACGGGGATTTTTATGGTACAGTTTCAGTATTAACGTGCAGGGGCACGGCGAGGGGGACAGGCATGGTAACGCTAAAGCAGATTGCCGCCATGGCCGGGGTGTCCAGGGGAACGGTGGACCGGGTGGTGAACCACCGGGGCGGAGTGAATGAGGAGACGGCGAGGAAAGTGCAGGCCATTGTGGATTCCGTGGGATATGTGCCCAACAGCATCGGACGCACCCTGGCCAACAGCCGGAAGAATTTCCGCTTGGGCTTTTTGAGCTTCCAGAGCACCAGCGCCAATCCATTTTTTACGGACGTCCTGCGGGGAGTAAAATGCGCGGCCCAGGAGCTGCGGGAATTCGGCGTGACGGTGGAGACGGCCTCCTGCGGCATGGAGGACGCTACGGGCGGGGAACAGATCGGGCATATCGAAGCCCTTGCCCGCGCGGGCATTCAGGGGCTGGCGATCACACCTTTCAACCATCCGGCAGTGGCCGCGAAATTGCGGGGTCTGGCGGAGCAGGGGATCCCGGTGATCAATGTCAATTCTGATCTGGCCGATTCTGCGCGGCTGTGTTACATCGGCAGCGATTACCGGAAAGCCGGTGAGACGGCGGGAGGGTTGATGGGCCTGTTCCACCGGACGGAGGGGAAGATAGGTATCGTGACCGGTTCTCCGCTGGTGGTCTGTCACACGGAGCGGGAAAAAGGATTCCGCGAGATCCTGGAAAAGAGGTATCCGGGACTTCCCATCGTGTCCAGGGAAATCAATCAGGATGATGATTTTGTCAGCTATGACGTGACCCGCCGGATGCTGGAGGAATGCCCGGAGCTGACCGGGCTGTATATAGCTGCCGGGGGCGTCTACGGGGCGTGCAGGGCCGTGGAGGCCGTGAGGCCGGGGAACAGGCCGGTGATTGTCAGCCATGATAAGGCGGAGACTACGCTGGAGATGCTGAGAAAAGGCGTGATCACGGCCACCATTGGACAGGAAGCGTTCCGGCAGGGGCATGAGCCGCTGCAGATGCTGTATGATTATCTTTCCAGAGGCGTCGTACCGGAAGCGGATACGATATATACGCGGCTGGATATCTGTATCAGGGAAAACCTGTGAAGCATGTTGTTTAGATGCACCCGGATGCTGCCGGGATCACCGGACAGCGGTTGGGGCTGTTACGGAATATGCTTTCATGTGGAAATGGAACGTCGTGATACGCGGCGGTTTTCATAAAAAAATAAAGATGGGAGTGGTTTGAGATGAAAATTTTACCGGTTACGGATCCTTCGTTTGCCGCTTACGGCAAAATCGTGGAGGGTTATGATTTCGGGGAGCTTTTGCGTGTGCTGGATGAGGTGAGCCCGTTGCCGGAGGGGGTCGTGTACGTGCCCGACCAGGAGGAGCTTAAAGGGCTGTCTGTGACGAAACTGCTGGCTTCCAATGAGTACGGCGGTATGCCGATCCAGATGGGATACTGCAATGGTCATAACACAAAGCTGAACTGCCTGGAGTATCACAGGGACAGTGAGCTGAACCTGGGTACGGAAGATTTTATCCTGCTGGTGGCCGGGCGGGCGGATCTGGAAAACGGGCGGCTGGATACAGGTAAAGTAAAGGCTTTCCTTTGCCCGGCGGGAGTGATGGTGGAGGTTTATGCCACTACGCTGCATTATGCGCCCTGTTCAGCAAAGAAAGGCCAGGGATTTAAGGTACTGATCGTTCTGCCGGAGGGTACGAACGGGCCGAAGCCGGAGATGGCTCCTCTGAACGACGAAGACCGTACCCTGTGGGCCTGTAATAAATGGCTGTTGGCCCATGAGGAGTCCGCGGAGGCTAAAGACGGCGCGGCGGTGCTGCTTCACGGTGAGAATATTGATATTGCCGGGATGATCTGAGGCGGCGCAGTATGGAGATGACAGTTTCCTGTATGGCTTGTTTGCTGAATAAAGAGGAAAAACGGCTACAGAAAGAGAACGATGAAAAGAAGAAAGCCGCCTGTTTCCGCGAGATCCTTGGGCCTTTAGCGGAGGAGGCCGATGTGGGCACGGCGCCCTATCTGGTGAGCCGGATACGGGCAATTTATGCGAAATATTTTTCCCTGCCGGACACATTTACTCCGATCAAACGGCATTATAACCGGTTAATGCTGGACAGGGAAGTTGATTTTCGGCGGCGGATTGAGGTGAGCCCTGATCCGGTGCGCATGGCCCTGTGCCTTTCCCGGACAGCCAATTATATTGATTTCGGAGTGAACAGCCAGGTAACGGAGGAGCAGCTCACTGAGTTGTTTGATAAAGCGGATCCCTCGGATGTGGACGAAGTAGAATACGGGCGGTTTTGTGATGAGCTGGAGCGGGCCGGGAGTTTCCTGTTGCTGGCGGACAACTGCGGGGAGATTGTGCTGGACAAGCTGCTGATCGAGACGCTGAAAAAACACTATCCCCGGCTGTCCTGCGCCATGATGGTGCGGGGCGGCGATGTGTCCAATGATGTGACATGGGAGGATGCGGCGGAAGTGGGGGTTGAAAACGTAGCCCGGGTGGTTTCCAACGGCACGCGGATCGGCGGCACAGATGTGGCGCATATCAGCGACGAAGCCCGCGGGGCGCTGGAGGCGGCCGACGTGATCCTGGCGAAAGGCCAGGGGAATTTTGAGACTGTTTATGGCAGTGGCTATAATGTTTACTATCTCTTTTTATGCAAATGCGACCTGTTCACCCGCCGTTTTGGGGTGGAGAAATACGGCGGCATGTTTGTCAATGAAAAGCGGGTGGCGGATGTGATGCGGGGATAGGAGCCTGGGCTTCTGTGCTGGCTTGCGATGAGCGCCTAAAATATGGCTTTCATTTGTCTGTTTTCGGACAAGTGGAAGCCATATTTTGTGGTGCGGGACAATAGGCCGGGGATTTTCGCGGCTGTGAGGAAGGATTCATTTAAATATATTTCTGTCCTGTGGTAAGCCTCCTGACATTGCGGGCGGAATTGTTGTAAACTGCAAACATATATGAGAACTTAGAAAATAGATAAAATATGGGTTTAAAGGGCAAAGGGATGTTATAACGGCAGCATATGAAGAGCAGGGCAAAGGTGACGGCGCCTTTTTGTTAACAGTATTGTAAATATACGGGTGGGAGGCATGGGTGATGGGAAATACAAAAGAAGGCTCCGGCGAATTTAATAAAAAAATAATCGTGTTGAGAGCTGTCCTTTGGTTGATGATTTTCACGATCATACCATGGATTTTGGATCTTACATATTATGGGATAATCAGGTGCAGATATTGTATATCAGTATTAGAGATAATAACGTATGTTCCCAGGTTTTTTGGAATGTCGCATAAGGAATTGTGGGAATTTGTTACAAGTGGGGTAGGTGTAGTAATTACAATCGTTAGTATTTTTTTTACGTTTGCGTTTGGATTATATGACCGTTTTGAAGAGAAGATATTTGGAATTCCCAGAAAAGAATTGTTAGTGGAAGAACGAAAGGACCGTTTCTATGGGCAAGTGCGATGGATGGTGATTATTCTTCCGGTATATATGGTTTTCAGCGTCTGTCTCAAAGCCTGCGCTGTAAGTTATTGCTTATTATTGCTTAGTTATGTTCTTCTTGTTATTATGTATTCCAGGTATCGTAAATCCTATATGGAAGAAGCAATGATGGCTGCATTATGCCAAAAACTTTTGAGGGCATTTCGTGATTTGGACAGTGTTAAGGACATGGGGCCTTGGAGAGAGTTCTATCAAATTCTGGATGATATTCATGGGTTTGTGAAAAAAGAACGGGATTGGAGCCGTGTTCAGAAGCTGTTCTTCAGATTTTTGGATGAAGTGCGGCAGGAAGATGATGACGTTTGTTTTGTAACCGTATATTATTTTATGTCATTCGTTTTTGGCTGGAAAAACCCAGTGCACGAATTTGATGCGTTTCGGATTGTGGAGCAGTATATGGGACATATGAAATACGATGGAACGCGATATGATTATGCAGATTCCAAAGATGCGGCATTATTGTGGGGAATGCTGGCAGCGCTGATTCCCCATGCAAAAGAAGACGAGCTTGTAAATTTTTTTGAGTATTTTTCCGATTTCGAGAATCGAAGCCGGTATCGAATACAGCGCGAAGGTGTAGAATTATCAGAATATATTTGCCAGAAAGAGTCCGCAATGGTATTGATGGCCTTTGAAGAATGGCTGGTGAAAAACGATTCGGAAAAAAGGGAATTGGCGGTAATGGCGAACAAGATATATATAAGGGGGAAAAGCTTTTTTTCCGTGGATGCCGAATCTGGGCTGAGGGATACAATACTTTTATACGGATATATTCATGAGAACCCTATGTTTATTGAGACGGTTTTGAAAATATTTGAAAAAGAGGATTCAGAGAAGTTCAAGAAAAGCAATGTGGCGTATCTTATTCAAAGTATATAAGTTCTGGAATAATCAAATAATCTTGAAACAGGTCGTGGATGGAGGACATGAAAAATGGCAGAGATATGCAGGGCAATTACATTTATAAATCATCATATACCATACAGGGAATACGCAGATTTACATTTTAAGTATATTACGCTGGGCTTTTTTGACGGCATGGATACCCAATTATTGCATGTTGATTACAAGCGGGACGGGCTACAGGCATTATGGCGATATGTTTTGGAAAGGACGGCGCAAAATAGTGGGTTGTATTCTTTTCAAAATCTGTTTTGTTTCAGTGACGACGCATGGAATAATTGCCGTGACAGTGAGTTTTGGGAAGAAGATACGGACAGAAAATATCCGTTAACCTTTGTTTCGCTGCTGCAATTGAATGAATACTCGGCGGATAAAGACGGAGTACGGAAAAAATGTATGGAATACAGAAATATAGTCAGCGATATATTAGGAGATGAAGGCAGGGTTTATGTATATGGAACGATTGATAAAAATGATTTTGTCGTGTGCATGAAGTGTACGCATTATGAGAAAGCAGTTAAAACGATAAAGGAAATGCACAGGGCGCATAATACGATATATAGCTATACGGTCTTTTCCGTTATGAACCGTATACTGGAGAACCTGAATTGTACGGACTATAAGGGGCTATTTCAACAGCATCTGCCGTCTATATGTTTAAAAGGGGTTGCTAACAGCTTTGACCCATTAGGAAAGGTGACCTTGGATAAACGGTATTATAATTTTTGCATGCACCTTGTAAGCAGCATTTACGTTATTGATCCAGATAGACTGGACGCATTGCAGGGGATGGAGGCAGAGGATCCTGATTGGGAAAAGGATGGGAAAATAAAGATTGATTATAAGATTTATGATATTTTGGGCGATGATGATTTTCGCCTGATTGTACGAAATGTAAATCTGGGCAGACTCTTGAAATTGTATGCAGATGACGGTATGCTTTCATATAAAAACGACTTTTTCCGTTTTAGCCTTTTTTCATCTGGTTTATTGTTGAATACAGAGACAAAGATAAAAACGTTTGAATTAGAAAAAGAATATATAGATGAAACATTGCAAAAAATGAATGAGGAATTTCAGACACCGAAATGTGATTTGCTTGAGAGCGGCATGAGAAGTATTAAAGCCATTATCTCTGGAGAAGATGTGTGTGCAAATGAAAAAATTGTAACATGTTGCCATGCTATGTGGCAATTGATTCAGTCTATGAAAGCATTGGAAGTAGCTCCGACAAAAAAATATGATTTTCTGTCGTTATATTATCCGCTGCAGGGATTTGTCAATATCCTGGAGCAAAAAATATCCAGCGGAAAAAGTGATGCGGCTGAATTGTTTGTTGAAAATGAAAGTGTGTTTGATTTCATTCAAAAAATCAGCATGACTATACATGGGACATTGAGAACAGATATTCAATTTTTTCAAATTCGGGATTTTAATTCCATTATTGATTATGCGCCGGCAAAATTACGGGCGTTTTACACTTTGTGGACGTTCAAGATTAAGGATTATTACAAACTGTTTGGAGATCACGGAAGTGGTAATGAGTATTCTTTTATATTTTCACCGGGGATGTTTAGTGGGACATCTGTCCGGCAATTATTAAAAAAGAATGACGAGGAGCACCGCCTGATGCTGATCACCGTACCAGAGAGGCACTTATATATCCCTAAGTGGCTTTCTATACTTATTGTTCATGAAAGCGGCCATTTCGTAGGATGGAAAACACGGAACAGGCCTTACCGGCAGGAGATTTGGATGAAGTGCTGTGCGAGGATATTATTACTGGAAGTACGAGAATATGTTATGCAAAGCCATCCACGGAAATTCATAAAATATATTCAGTGGTACTATGGGGTGAATGGAAGACTTGAGGAGGACTTCTTATCGTGTTTAGAAAGTGCTGTAAAAGATTTGACGAAACATGAGCCGCTTTGGCCTCATCAATATCATTCTGAAAACTCAATTAACACAATTAATCAGGCATTTTGCGATGTGGGAAACATTTATATTGAAAAACTGGTTGGCGAGGAATGCGAGCGGATTGCCAATAGTATTATATCTGATTTGAATTTTAAAAAGAAAGATTATAAAAGCTTTGCCAGAAAAATGAAGGAAATAAGAAGTTGTGTTATTGGCGGGGACGAGAATATAGGACGGTTTTATGATTTGTTTAAAATATACATTCTGCCAGAATTATTGGAAGAGTTTCGGTATATATCTTCGGAGGCCTATTCGGATGTTGCCGCCATACTGACGTTAAATTTAAGTCCGGTTACATATCTTTCTTCTTTCTTTTTCTGTGAATTGGATAGGAATTATCTGAGAAAAGAGAATCCTGATATGGATATGATTCTTCCGCTCCGGATCGCCCTCACTGTGAAAACAATAAGTACTATTGTGAGTAAAAAAGAGAACGGAAAATGGCTGCGGGATAATGAGAAAGATTTTTATGATGCGTGGTTTGGCAATGTATTGTCGACTTTACCTCAAAAATTTCCATATGAATCGGTTGAAGCTGACCTTGCGATAAAATGTTATGCTATCTTTCAAGAGCCGGATTACGGATTGAATATTGGAGAGTACCGTGGCGTTTACCAGGCTCAGACAAAAGAGGTTAGTTTTGCGAAGACGAATTTGTTTGCTGATCAAAAAATACGGGACACGCTTCTGACATACCTGAAAAAGTGTGCAGAAGATTATCTGTCTATACTTATGGGGGATGAGGCCGCACAGAAAAAAAAGAAAGATATTGTGTCAGTGTATTCCAGCATCGCCGGAAATTCTGCAAACAGGATGATGCAGGGAATGGAAAGATTTCTGAATAAAGAATGCATGGAAGTAATGGGTGTGTCCAGTGGATGATTTTGAGTAAGCGTGCATAAAATAATTATAAAAATATTTGACCAGGTCAATTGTGTGTGATATAATTTACCGGAACCCGGGAAGTTAGGAGAAAAAGAATGGAATATTTGGCTAATAGTGGAATGTCATATGAGATTCCGCGTCATGGTATATACGTAAAAGATCGCCTATGGAAGCATGCTGAGGCGAACAGTAAATATTTTGATTTGGAAAGGGATACAGAAGTCGGCTTTCATTTGAGGAATATGGATGATATGAGGCAACAGTATCTTAAGGATGTCTGCCAGGGTGTTCCGTGGGAAAATCCTTCATAAAGGTAGTGGTGGTTTGTTATAATATACTTGAGTGTGGAGCACTCCGAGGCTGTACCGGCAACGATCTGGCTTCGATGGAGAGTTTCTGCAGAAGGAGGCTTTCAAACTGATGCAAAATGATATTGCACGGTTTGGAGGCCTTTTATGTATGGCTTTTGTCTGTTTGAACTTTGAACAGTCAAAGGCCATAATTGTGTTTATGCGTTGCATGATAGAATACCGAATACGATCATTAAAAGTTCGCCTATGGCGAAGGGCCGTATTCACTCTCGGCGGAATATATACGTTCTTACGGACTTTGCAGTAAATGCAAAGTCCTGGGCCGAATAGTTACCAGAAGCTGCCTTATACTGTGGTAAACCTCCTGACATTGCGGGCGGAATTGTTGTAAACTTTAATAATATATGGGCAAAATAAAACAGGTATGGGAAAGGATGGTGTAAAGCGGCATGGGTTATGAGAGGGTAATTGAGCTTGTCAAATCGGCGAAAAAGATTGTGGATAATGAGCTTCTGAAAAAGGATATCCATATGAAAGGGGCGGCGAATTTTGTGACGGCTGTCGACACGGAGATCAGCAGGTACTTAAAGGAGCGGCTGAAGGAATATTATCCGGAGGTCGGTTTTTTTTCGGAGGAGGAAGAGGGGAGTCTGTCAGATCCCTGCTGGATTCTGGATCCCATTGACGGAACGACGAATCTGGTGTATGGCTACAATATGAGCACGGTCTCTCTGGCTCTGTATCAGGGAGGGAGAATACAGTTCGGCGTGGTGTTTAATCCATTTAACGGGGAATGTTTCACTGCGGAATTGGGCAGGGGGGCCTATTTGGATGGGCACAGGATCCATGTGAGCCAGAGAGAGATGGCGGAAAGTATCATTGAATTTGGAGCCGGATCCACCCATAAGGAAAATGCAGAGGCGAATTTTGAAATAGCGAAAAGAATGTTTATCCAATGCATTGATATCAGGCGTATTTGTTCTTCCGCACTGTCTTTATGCTATATTGCGGCCGGCCGGATTGACGGCTATTTTGAGAAAGTACTTAAGCCTTGGGATTACGCTGCGGGCGCTCTGATTTTGCAGGAGGCGGGAGGCGAGCTGTCGGACTATTATGGGACGGGTCTGCAATTTGCCAACCGCTCATCGATCATAGCCGGAAATGGAAAGAATAATAGGATTATGAAAGAAATTATTTCTGAATTTTATTAAATACAGAGGCTGTACGAATGAGAAAAAAGAGAATGGATCAGAAAGTGGGCAAAAATACCAGGGTATATCATGAAATGATGACGGGGACGGCCACGGCTTTCCTGACGCTGGTAGATTTGTACTGTATTCTGTTTAACAATACGGTTGAAGAGTTTTTTTGGGGAAAGATAGAGAGCATAATGGTGCGGAAGATTCTGCAGTTTGTGTTGTATTTCCTTGTGTTTAATTTACTGTATCGGATTGTGCTGAGGGGAGTATGTACCTATATGGAACAGCGTTGGATCCGGCACCACAAAGATCTGTGGATTCGGGGCAAATGGCTGCATATCCATGAAAAAGCGGACGGGTCGATCCGGATCGGTGTGGTTACTATCCAACAAAATTTTTATGAGATCAAGGTGGATGCGAAAAACATGTCTTATCCGGAAGAAAAAGGATCCGTTACCACAAACTGGGAATATCATTCTGCGAAATTGTCAGAAGAGAGAGGGAGTTATAACGTAATTGGCTGCTATGAGGCGATCAAAGACGGGATAGACCAGGGAAACCAGGGGATACATGCGCTGAAGATCCGGAATCGGGATGGCAAGGGTTATCCCAGAGAATTGTCAGGTAAATTCAGCGATACATTTAGAAAGGAAAAAACGGGTAAGGAATCCGTAGATCTGGGCGACCACTGCGGTAAGCTGACATTGTTTTGGATGACAGAGAAAGTGGAAAATATCGTCTATCCGGCGGGGAGTTTATGTGAGGAAGAATTAATCAAGTTAGACCAGAACAGCCGCTGTGCGGATGAACCCTTTGTGCAGGCATTAAAAAAATTGAGCCGGAGGACTTGAAGGGGCGGAAATTCTGGCGGTTTTGGCGGATCCATTTGTGGGGAAAGAGAAAAACAGGGTGGGAAGAGCGGAACAATAAGCCGGGGGCTGGACAGTATAAATTGCTGTTGCTCAATTTGCTGTTTTTTATGTATGGAGGATGTCTTCAATATTTTTAGGCCATGGCTTTGATGTGTAAAGCTCATTATAATATACGTGCATTTTTTAAAAAGAGTTTTTCTATAGTTTCCTGAGATTTTATATTGTTATTCTTGTGTTCTGGCCCAGGAATATGTTATATTAAAAAGCGATAAAAAGGATTAGACAAACGGTAAATGAAAACGCAGCTTACTTATTGTAAATTAGTGTAAAGCTATATGATACTATATAAATGCATGGAAATAATTGATTAAGAGTGGATTTGATATATAGATCAGTAAAAAGTGTAGATCCAGGAAACGGAGATAATAAAAAATGAGAAAAGGACTTAAAGGAAACAGACTATCTACAGAAACGATGCTTGAATATAACGGCCGCATTTGGTTTGCGGAGGCGGATAGTAACGGGATTTACTCTTATGATTTAAAAAGTAAAAGAAGTACTCTGGAATGTATTATTGAAGAAGAACCGTCCAATGGGAAACGTTTATTTCGCACAATGACGATTTGTGGTGATGATTTATATGTGTTTCCTTTTTCGGCAGAAAATGCATATAAAATTAATTTGCATACGAAAAAGGTTGAATGTATAAAGATTGATACGCCTCCGAAAAACAGTTATGATCATTATTCTTCCCAGGCAAAATTTCTGTCTTCGTTTCGATATGGTCAGAAGATTTTTGCCGTGGGGGTTACATACCCGGCTATTCTCGAGTATGATGTTGAAACAGGAATTATACAGTATTATAGTGAATGGCTTCCTGAGATACGCGCCTGTTTTAAAAATAAGGAAAAGGTACTGTTTCGTCGGGCTGAGATGGTAATGAATAAGCTGTATATCCCGTCCGGGAGGGGAGATATATTGCTGATATTTGACATGTTTACAAAAGAATATGAGATTCGCAGGATTGGGATTGGTGAAGACGGATTTTCAGCTGTTTGTTATGATGGGAATGACTTTTGGCTTGCTCCCTTGAGTATGGGCGCGGTTATACGATGGAATGAAAAAACGGGAAAATATACTGTATATGATAATTTTCCTGATGATTTTGTTAAAGCAGATCATGGTATAAATGATATTGTTTTTTGGCACGATACAGTGATTTTGTTTCCGGGACTGTCGAATATGCTTTTGGTAATAAATCAACAGACAGACGAGATTGTGGAGCTGGGTTATAAGCTGCGAAATATGAGTTCGGTTTCGCAATATATTCAGGAAAATACATTATATGCATTTTCTGGAAGCGAGGATATTTTGATCGTATTTGATGGAGATATACATTGTTTGGAAATGCTGTCTATTGAAGCGCCTCAGGATGAGGACTGCTGTTTGGAAAAGATAGATTATATTCCAGAAAACAGGATTGATACAGTGAAGGAATTTATATATATTTTTCCTGAAAATAGTACTAAGCGAAATGATGAGGGTGAAAGAAAAAGAACCGGGAGTAATAAATTAATATGGAATGAAATCAAAGAGTTAGTGTAAGAACAGATAAGAAATATACATGGTAAATGTTTATGTTACAACGAGCCGATAGAAAATTGTATAAATTTTCATCGGCTCGTCATACTATGTTTCAGTTATCTTCGTATGTTATATCATTCTTCGAGAACTGAAATGGTTAATGGAATTATGCTGTTACAGTAACCGTCAACGTCTTGGTTGTGGTTCCGTCGCTCAGCTCAATTACCCAGTTTCCGACAGCTCTGGTAGAAATCCAGGGACCTCTCAGAACAAAGTTATCGCCATCAATTTTGTACTGGTCACCAGCAGTAAATGTATTGGATACTGCGCCGCTGACATCAGGTCTTGAAACTACAGTAGCAGATCTGACAGTAAATCCGTTTAAAGCAACCGGAAGTCCGGCACCATTACCCTGGGCTTTGCTGTACGTTGCGGTTAAAGTATTTCCGGCTGCGCTGTTGCCTAAGTACTCAAGCTTATCTGCACCGGCTGTTACAAACCCTTCAGCAGTCTTTGTCAAACCGGTCGGAGCCGCATTTTTAACCCCATCGAAAGAGTAAACACAGCTCAGGGTAAGCTTTTTAGCACTGGAGCCGGACAGGTCAGACCAGTCGGCGTCTTTACTTATCTGGCCGGAGATAGATACGGCAGCTGAAGTTTCCGTGGTGCCTGTTGTGGCGGCTTCATATGTGTAGGAACCGCTGTCCTCTTTAAATACGTAATCGGCTTCGCCCAATACAAGCTGCACTTTGCTGGATGTTTCGCCAACGGTTGCTTCATAGGCATCGCTGCCCGCTGCTGCAGTGAATTTACCGGCGTTGTCTGTTGTTCCGCCTACAATATTCAGCTTAACCTGCTTTTTGGAATCGTCAACAGTACCTGTTGTCATGATTTCAAGCCCGCTCGCATCGGTTTCCAACTTGTAATCGCAGGTGACGGCAACGGGAACAGAACTCTGATTTTTAATGTTATGCGCGCCAACGCCAACAATTTTACCGGCGAAAGAGGAAAGATCTTCTTTTTTCGGGCTGGTATTGGTAACACCATCCGGGTTAGAGAAGTAACCGTATACGCCCTGGGGGTCAAGATTGAAGTTGAGGCCGGTGCTGGTGGGGAGTGTTACTTTATACACCAGAGTGTCAACATAAACATTATCACCGTCAATTTTAATTTCGTCTCCAGAACCCGGTGCATCAGTAGGGGTGACATTGCCGGCAGATACTGTTACAGGTGTAACTGCCAGGACTGCAGCCATCATTGCGGCTAAAAACTTTTTTGCTTTCATTTTTAAAAGTCCTCCTTAATAATATAATGAAAAGCATTTAATTGAGGATGTGGAGCGTCGTGGTAACGGAAACCGTACTGAGTTCCTGTTGGTCATCATCTACAAGATGGTATTCCACAACCGCCAAATAATCCCCGGCTTCCAGATCCTTATCAAGGGCAAAACCTGTAAGGGTTGAGCCGACAGGAATATAAGGAGATGAATACACAAGTTCTGATGTATCTGCTAACAGTACGTTAAAATACACAGTCCTGAGATTTGATGTATCGTTTTCCACATAAGCGTTAGTGGAAGGCGAAGTTCCGTTTTCAAAATCCCATTCGATGTTCATGGAAACTGTGTAAGCGGCATCAGTATTCTGCTCTGCCTCTGCAATAAGCTGACTTACATTATCCTGAGTTACCACTGTACCACGGCCTGAAGTGACATCATCAAGATTATCCGGGCGTGTAAGAAACCAGATGAGTGCCGCACCCAGACAGACTACCACTAGCAGAAGGACAATACAAATCACAGCGGCAGGAGAAACTTTTTTTCGGGAATTGTTTTCCTGCCCTGTATTTGTACTTTGTTCCTGTTCCATATCTGCACCTCCTCAATTGTTTTGTACACTGTACTATCGGATGCACCCAAAGATTTCATAATAGAAAAACTAAAAAAAGTATATATATTATATTATATATTTATGGAATAAGAAAAATATCCGATATATAAGTGTGGTAACAAAAATAGATTAAGGTGGTGGAAATCGTGCACAAAAAAAGGTTTTTGATATATCCGTTGTTGGCAGGCGTGGTTTCAGGGACAGTTTTGCCGATATTTGCACAGGACGGACACGTATCACCTACGGCTCCGGATAATAAAAGTGATATCACAGTTGTGGGTAGAAAGAATGGCAGCTTTGAGCAGGATGTTTTTTTTGCAGGTAAGGATGCCAGTTATGAACTTCAGGTTTCCAGTCTGAAGCATGGGGAAAACAGGGAGTCCATTATTGTGGAAATCGGAGATGAGCGGCAGGAAGTGTCGGTATCAGGGGGGAGAGCGGAGTTTCCGATTGAACCTGGACGGGAAGGATATATGAAGATCCTCGATGGAGACGGTGATGAAGAAGACGAAGAGGGGGAATTGGCGGATTACATTATAGCTGAAGAAATACCGCCTGTCATAAGTTGTGCGAAGTTAGAAAGGTCAAACAGTGAGGAGATGGTTGTGAGCTTCAGAGATGAGGGGGAGATCGTTTCCGGTATTCAGAGCTATGAAGTATTGCTGGATGGAGCAGCGTTAGAGAATTGTACGGAAGTCAAGACAGAGAAAGTGTTGCAAAATGGCGCGTCCATATATAATAAGGTTGAACTTACGATTCCGATCGGGGGGCGGGATGGGCATGAGCTGTCTGTGACCGTCAAGGATCAGTGTGGAAATTTGGCAGAGAAAATTATCGAGCTGGGAGAAGAAGATGAGGATGTATCGCGGGAGAAGGAAAAAAAGGAGGAAATCTCTGTCGATGACCAGCAGGATCTTTCGGATGATGTTCTGGTGATAGTTCCCACGGACATAACGATGAAACTTTTTACGGGCCCCAACATGGTAGAGGGCAATATTCAGAGTCAGGATATTATGGTGATTAATAAAAGTGAGTTCCCCGTCCGTGTTACGGCGAGCAAGATACGCTATGGGGTAAAAGATGGACATAAGGAGATCCCGTGCGAGCTTTCGGCTAGAGTGAGGCAATATAAAAAGGGCGAGCAGGTTTATGATTTGAGGAAGAAAGATAATGCGCCTTTTTCTCTGGAGCTGGCCGCGGGCAGAAAGAAGACGGATGCCCAGGGGCTGCTGAACGAGGCGGCCAAATGGAACCCTACTGGTTCTGTTGAGTCTCCGGATTATGGTGTTTTGCGTTTGGAGGGTACAGCTGCGCAGAGTGGCAAAGCCAGTGTGGGCATAGTATTTGAGTTTGAAAAAATGGATGACAGACAGTAGTGTAAAAGTGGGAGTGGGCCAGTAATTAAGAAGAGAACATGGTAGTTCTTTTGAGAGGAGATTATGAAAAAATGATCAGGTTTTCGAAGATAGATGATAAGCTGACGACGTATAAAGAACATGAAGTGGTGTTGTTTGGCGCCGGTTTTTGGGGACGGGATATAAAAAAGAATTTGGAGTTTCATGGCATAAAGGTTTCTTTTTTTTGTGATAACAACGAAAAAAAATGGGGATCTTACATGGATGGGATTGAGATTTTGTCTCCAGTACAATTGCGGGAAAGATATAGTGAAGAAATCTTGATTCAGATCAGTGTAGCTTCTGGCCAGGATGTGGAAATGCAGTTACGGGCATGGGGGATGGGGACGTTTATATCGTTTCAGGAGTATATTGAGAGGTTGTCCGGATTGTATATTTATAAGACGCTTCCGGAGTCTGTTAAGATTTATGACAATTTTTTTTCCCGGCCCAGCTATCTGGTGGGGCAGACTAGATACGATTGTCTGAATTATGCTGCCAGGGTGAAGTATTTTGAGAAAGACAGCTATAATATTCTCTGTATGCCGCCTAAGACGGGGAATTATACTCTGTTGGGTTCTTTAGGTAAGAGCGGCGCGGAGTTTGTGCGTTTTGGGCACAGTTTTAATCGTATGTTTGAC
The DNA here is from genome assembly GCA_910588295.1 of uncultured Lachnospiraceae bacterium. GTDB lineage: Bacteria > Bacillota > Clostridia > Lachnospirales > Lachnospiraceae > UBA11957. The sequence goes on from CAJUQO010000005.1 coordinate 44,750, forward strand.
GGCCTGAAAGAGTTTATCGGGGATAAAAAGATAAAGATCGTCACATCAGTTCGCGATCCGATAGCCCAGAATATTTCGCTTTTTTTTCAGATCACAACGAATCTCTGTTATTGTGATATTCCGGAGTATTGGACTGATGGAGGGGATGTACAGGCTGTTTGGGATTTGTGGATCGCCCATGAATTAAAAGAAGCGATACCACTTTATGCCCAATTAGCGGATCAGGGAAAGCTGCCCTCATTTTCCTATATGGAAGGGTGGAATAAAGAGCAGGATAACGTCATTGTAATACAGGATTTTTTTGAAAAAAATTTTAAGAGATTCAATGGCATTAATGTTTTGGATTATGAATTTGATAAAGAACAGGGATATGTGCTGATACAACAGGATAATGTAGAAGTGTTTATCTATCAGTTGGAACGATTAAATGACGTGAAAGACCAGTTGGCGCTTTTTCTTGGGATTGAGAACCTGGAACTGGTTAATGGTAACGAGGCCAAACAGAAATGGTATGCTCCGGTTTACAGGCAGGCCCTGCGGGAATTAAAATTGGATAAAGAATATTTCGAGTATTGTTATAATTCTCCATGCGTACAGCATTTTTACAGTGAGGCGGATATTGAAAGCTTTAAAAACCGATGGAGAAAACATGTAAAAGAGTGAAGTCACGGGGAGGGATAGATGATAAACACGCATTTGGATGTCCTTGAGGCAGAAGCCATTTATATTATGCGCGAGGTTGCGGCGGAATGCGAAAAACCGGTGATGCTATATTCTATAGGTAAGGACAGCTCCGTAATGCTGCATTTGGCGTTAAAGGCTTTCTACCCGGAGAAACCACCCTTTCCATTTCTCCATATTGATACGAAATGGAAGTTCAGGGAGATGATCTCTTTCCGCGACCGTATAGCGAAAGAAAAAGGGATTGAGATGTTGGCCTATACAAATAAGGAAGGTCTGCGGCAGGGAATTAATCCTTTTGACCATGGTTCAGCTTATACGGATATTATGAAAACTCAGGCATTAAAGCAGGCCCTGACGCTATACGGCTTTACGGCAGCTTTTGGCGGAGGGCGCAGAGATGAAGAAAAGTCGAGAGCTAAGGAGCGGATTTTTTCGTTTAGGAACCGGGAACAGGCATGGGAGCCTAAAAATCAAAGGCCGGAAATGTGGAAACAGTATAATACTCAGATACAGAAAGGAGAGAGTATCCGGGTATTTCCTTTGTCAAATTGGACAGAAAAAGATATTTGGCAGTACATTGCCAGGGAAAATATAGAGATTGTGCCGCTCTATTTCGCCAGGGAACGTCCGGTAGTATACAGGGACGGCAATATTATTATGGTGGACGACGACAGGATGAAGTTGTTTCCGGGAGAGAAAATTGTAACGAAACGTATCCGGTTCCGGACGTTGGGGTGCTATCCCTTGACCGGCGGCGTAGAGTCTGACGCGGATACGCTGGAGAAGATTGTGGAGGAAACCCTTGGCGCAGTCACTTCGGAGCGGACGAGCCGGGTCATTGATCATGAGGCGGCGGGCAGCATGGAGCGTCGAAAACGGGAGGGCTATTTTTAGGATGGGCGGATTGCTGAAATTTATCACCTGCGGCAGTGTTGACGATGGAAAATCGACATTGATCGGCCATATGCTTTATGACGCGAAATTGATTTTTGCGGATCAGGAGCGTGCTCTGGAGCTTGACAGCAGGATGGGAAGCCGTGAGGGAGAAATAGATTACTCCCTTTTGCTGGACGGGCTGATGGCAGAACGGGAGCAGGGAATTACGATTGATGTGGCATATCGTTATTTTACCACTGAAAACAGGAGTTTTATTGTGGCGGATACCCCCGGCCATGAGCAATATACCCGGAATATGGCTGTAGGGGCGTCTTTTGCAGATTTGGCTGTGATTCTTATTGACGCTTCAAAGGGGATTTTAACGCAGACGAGACGACATGCCAGGATTTGCGCCCTGATGGGGATACGATATTTTGTTTTTGCCGTAAATAAGATGGATCTTGTCCATTATAGCCAGGATATCTTTCAGGGATTGGAAAAAGAAATCCTGAAATTGGCGGTGGATTTGAAGCTTGGCTGCGTGAGTGTTATGCCGGTTTCGGCTACAGAGGGAGATAATGTCACCCTGAAATCTTCTCATATGCAGTGGTATCAGGGAAAGACATTGCTTCAATATCTGGAAAACGTTGATGTGGAGTGTGAAAACAGTGCGTCGGGTTTTGTGCTCCCCGTGCAGAGGGTCTGCAGGCCCAATCATACCTTCCGGGGATTCCAGGGCCAGGTAGAGTCGGGTGCGGTACGGCCGGGGGATGAGGTTTTGGCCTTGCCCGGTCGGGAAAAGGCGGCAGTGAAATCCATATTGGTGGCGGGACGGGAAGCGGGGCAGGCGCAGAAAGGGCAGGCCGTGACGGTCTCTCTGGACAGGGAGATTGATATCTCCCGCGGCTGTGTTCTGACAAAGGACGTGGAGCTGTCAGTAGGGCGTATGTTTATGGCGACGATGCTGTGGATGGATGACGTGCCGCTGACTCAGGGAAAGAACTTTCTCCTTAAGATCGGCACAAAGATGGTTCCCGCTTCTGTTATGAATATTAAATACAGTATGGATATCCACACGGGGGATCATCTCGCCGCGACGAAATTGTACAAGAATGAAATAGGCGTTTGTGATATTGCGGCGGTGGAAGAGGTGGTGTTTGATACTTTTCAAAATCATAACGGGGTGGGCTGCTTTATTCTCATTGACCGGATGACGAATATGACTTCGGCATGCGGTGTGGTGGAGCATTCCCTGAGAAGGTCAGAAAATATCGTATGGCAGAAGCTGGATATCACCCGCGAAATACGTGCGGGGAAAATGGGGCAGTCACCAGTGACGTTATGGTTTACAGGATTGTCCGGATCGGGTAAATCGGCTTTGGCCAATGAAGTTGAAAAGCGGCTGAGCGCCGGAGGCAGGTATACGATGCTGCTGGATGGAGATAATGTCCGCCTGGGATTGAATAAGAATCTGGGATTTAAAGCCGAGGACCGCATTGAAAATATCCGGAGGATCGCGGAAGTGGCAAAACTTATGAATGATGCAGGGTTAATTGTTCTCACTGCGTTTATCTCGCCCTTTGCTGATGACAGGCGGAGGGCCAGGGAGATTATCGGGGAGGGGAGTTTTGTTGAAATATATGTCAGTACGCCCCTTCAGGAATGCGAACGCAGAGATGTGAAAGGGCTTTATAAAAAAGCCAGAGACGGAAAGCTTCCCAATTTTACGGGTATTTCCAGCCCATATGAGGCTCCGGAGAGTCCGGATATAACAGTGGACACCAGCAGGCTATCCTTAGAGGCTTCAGCAGACCATATAATAAAAGAGCTGGAAAAATATTTATAATATATTTTTTGAGGGTAATAAGTGATGAAAAAGAAAATGGTGTGGATATTATCTCTAAGCCTGTGTTTGCTGATGGGCTGCGGTAAGGGTTCAGGATCGGAAGCAGGACAGGACGGGGACAGAGAGCTTTTAAATGTTTCTTATGACCCCACCAGAGAATTTTATACACAGTATAATGAACTGTTCTGTGCGCATTGGAAAGCGGAAATGGGGCAGGAACTGACAGTAACCCAGTCCCATGGGGGATCCGGTTCCCAGGCCAGGTCGGTCATTGAGGGCAACGAGGCCGATGTGGTGACCCTGGCGCTGGCCCATGATATTACAGCGATTGAAGAGGCGGAGCTGATTGATGAAGGCTGGATGGAAGAGTTTGAAAATGACAGTTCGCCGTATGTATCGACAATTGTATTTTTAGTGCGGAAGGGAAATGAGAAAAATATTCAGGACTGGGATGACCTGGTCAGGGATGATGTAGAGATTATTACGCCAAATCCGAAAACCTCCGGGGGAGCTTGTTGGAATTTTCTTGCCGCCTGGGCTTACGGGCAGCGGCAGAATGGCAATGACGAGGAAGCTACCAGGCTGTTCATGAAAAAACTGTATCAGAATGTGCTGGTCCTGGATTCCGGAGCAAGGGGCGCGACCAATACTTTTGTAGAAAATGCCCAGGGAGATGTATTAATTGCCTGGGAGAATGAAGCGTATCTGTCTATGCGGGAGCATCCGGATGAATACGAGATCGTTGCGCCCAGTATTAGTATCCTGGCGCAGCCATCTGTGGCTGTGGTGGACAGTAACGCGAAAATGCATGGGATGGAAGAACTGGCCCATGAATATCTGGCATACTTATACTGTGACGAGGCCCAAAGGCTGGCGGGCGAGAATTATTACCGCCCCTCAAATGAAAAAATCCTGCAGGAATTTTCCGATCAGTTTGATTTGAATATGAATTTGGTTTCAATTGATGATTTTGGCGGATGGGATGAGGCATTCAAAACTTATTTTGACGACGGTGCGGTATTTGATCAGATTTATGCAGAGTAGATAGTATTTTTGGAGACGTAGCGTTATGGAGCAGGAGATTGTAAAAGTTAAAAACAAAAAAGGGGTCAGAGTGATTCCAGGTTTCGGGCTGCTCATGGGCGTAACGTTGACGATGTTGAGCTGCCTGGTTCTTATTCCGCTGGCGTCTATTTTTCTCAGCGTCGGACGTCTGAATGCACGGGAGTTTTTTGAAATTGTTACTTCCAGGCAGATCGTGTCGGGATATATGGTAAGTATTTTTTGCGCTTTGGGTGCTGCGCTGATAAATGCCTTGTTTGGTATGATGTTGGCGTGGGTTCTTGTGCGTTATGATTTCCCGGGTAAACGGCTGATGGACGGGTTAATCGAGCTTCCTTTTGCTCTCCCTACAGCCGTGGCGGGTATCTCTCTTACTTATCTTTATTCGGATCAGGGATGGATCGGCTCCTTTTTCGATAAGCTGGGGGTTAAAATTGCCTACACTCGCGGTGGGATTGTGATTGCAATGGTTTTTGTGGGGATCCCCTTTGTGGTTCGGGCGGTGCAGCCGGTACTGGAAAAATTAGACCGGCAGTATGAGGAGGCGGCAATGATGCTGGGCGCGGGAAAATGTTACACATTTTTCTCCGTGATTCTGCCAGAGGTGTTTCCGGCTCTGCTGGCAGGTTTTGGCCTGGCTTTCGCAAGGGGGATCGGAGAGTACGGGAGCGTGGTTTTTATTGCCGGAAATATTCCTTATAAAACGCAGATCGCCCCTCTTTTGATTATGTCAAAGCTGGAACAGTATAAATATGCGGATGCCGCGGCCATTGCTCTGGTGTTGCTTGTGTTCTCTTTTATCTTGATGCTTGTAATCAATTCTGTGCAGATTTATGCGCAGCGGTTTAGTAAAGGATGAGGGATGAGTAGATAATATTTTTTCTATTGGCCTTTCAGAAACGGTTGGAGAACAGAAAGATATGACAGTAAAAGCAAATAACAATTATGAACAGGATATGGTGGGGGATGGGCTGCATTCTTTGCAAAAGGTGATTGAATCCCACCGAGAGGAGGAGAAATCCGTATGGAAATATATATTGATTGGGGTTTGTGTACTTTTTCTGACAGTGATGTTGGTTATTCCTCTGGCAGTGGTCATTATAAATGCGTTAAAAGACGGGTGGACAGCTTATAAAGAAGCAGTCGTTGACAGATACACTCTCAAAGCTTTGCAGCTCACCCTGGTGGTCACTGTGCTTACTGTTTTAGTTAATACCATATTCGGCGTATGCGCTTCTGTTTTGCTGTCAAAATTTTATTTTTGGGGACGTCAGATATTGGCTGCCCTGATTGATATCCCTTTTTCTGTTTCACCGGTTATTGCAGGCCTGTTATTTATATTAACGTTTGGGAATAAAGGGTGGATGGGAGGATTTTTACAGCAGCATAATATAAAAATTGTTTTTGCGGCGCCGGGAATCGTGTTGGCGACAATGTTTGTGACATTTCCATTTGTGTTCCGCGAATTATTCCCGGTCATGAATGCCCAGGGAAAGGATGAGGAAGAAGCCGCGGCGTTGATGAGAGCCGGCGGATTTATGATATTCCGGAAAATCACTTTTCCCCATATTAAGTGGGCTTTGCTGTATGGGATTATTCTGTGTACGGCGCGGGCTATGGGAGAGTTTGGCGCGGTATCTGTGGTTTCAGGTCATTTGAGAGGAAAGACCAATACTCTTCCGCTGCATGTAGAGATACTTTATAATGAATTTCACTCAACAGAAGCCTTTGCGGTTTCATCTATACTGGTCATTCTTGCGGTGGCTTTACTGATATTAAGGAGCTTTGTGGAATGGAAAAGAAAATGATGGAAGAGACGGCCGCGTATGTAGAAATGAAGCATATTAACAAGACATTCGACGGCTTTCAAGCATCCAGAGATGTGAGTTTTGGCGTGGAAAAAGGCAGGCTGGCATCTCTTTTGGGACCCAGCGGCAGCGGAAAGACAACCATATTGAGAATGATCGCCGGGTTGGATCGGCCAGATTCCGGTGATATTTTTATTAACGGCGCCCGGGTAAACGATATACCAGGAAGCAAACGTGAAATTGGCTTTGTGTTTCAAAATTATGCGTTATTCCGTTATATGACTGTGGCGGATAATATAGCTTTTGGCCTTAAGGTGCAAAAAAAAGGCAAGGCGGAGATAAAAGAGCGGGTGGAAGAGCTTCTGGAGTTGATATCTATGGAGGATCTGAAAAAAAGATATCCTCATCAGTTGTCCGGAGGCCAGCGCCAGAGAGTAGCATTTGCCCGCGCTTTAGCGCCAAATCCCCAGATACTTTTGCTGGACGAGCCGTTTGCGGCTATTGATGCCAAGGTGCGAAGGGAGCTTCGGGCCTGGCTACGGGAAATGATTCGGCGGGTGGGCATTACCAGTGTTTTCGTTACCCATGACCAGGAGGAAGCCATGGAAGTGGCGGATACGGTGATTGTTATAAATCAGGGCCAGATTGAGCAGATGGGAACACCGGAGGAAATTTGCGGGCAGCCCCAGACGGAATTTGTGAGAGCTTTTTTTGATATTAAGAGGGATCTTTGGCACAAAAAGTAAATTGAAAAGGATAGATCAATCGTCGTGCAAGAACTTAGCGGGGGAAACAAATGAATATTTTATTTATCGCCAATTGCGAACTTTTATATGGCGCGAATAGATCTATGATGGAGCTTGCTGTTGAGTTACAAAATATGGGCCAGAATGTATATTTTTTTATCCCTTATCAGGGCTCTGGGGAAAGCAGGTATATTTTTAAAAAAGAGCTGGAAGAGTATGGATTTAGATATGCCTTTATGAGATATTTTCCCAGCATTCATCCCGATAGCGAGAAGGGAGTGGCGGGGAGAATACTCCGGGGGGAAATGAACGCACAATGTTTAATAAAAATGAAAGATTATATATTAAAATGGAAAATTGACCTTATCCATACCAATAGTTTAACGCATTTGGTGGGTGCTTCATTGAGCAGGCAAATGTGTAAGCCTCATGTTTGGCATATACGAGAAATACTAAAAAAAGATTATGATTTCGACTATGATAGTAAATTATTGTATAAATATGCTGTAAAAAGAGCTAATAAAATTATTTGTATTTCAAACTATGTTAAGCAAAGCCACAGAAAATTATTGAAAGGTACATCGGCTGTGGTTTTAAAAAACGGATTCAACGTTGATAAGTATATTTTAAATGGGGCATATAACAGACACCGGGCAGAATACCATTTGCTGATCTGCGGCCTTATCCAGGAGGGAAAAGGGCAATTAGAGGCATTGGAGGCTGTAAATTATTTAGTTAATAAGTACCATATAAAGAATATCCGATTAAAAATAGTGGGTGATGGTCCCAAAGATTATTCTGAAAAATTAGAAAACTATATTTTAGGGCATGATTTACAGGATTATGTTGAGATATTACCATTCCAGGAGGACTTAAGAATAATAAGACAAAATGCGGATATAGCCCTTATGTGTTCGAGGGGCGAGGCGCTCGGCCGTGTTACGATAGAAAGCATGTTGAGCGAAAACCTTGTCATAGGCGCAGATTCCGGAGGTACAAAGGAGATTATACAAGACGGTGCAAACGGTTATTTATATAAATGCGGGGATGCCCTGGATTTGTGCAAAAAAATATATTATGCAATAACGCATTGGGAGGAGCAGGAAAAAATTATAGTTAATGCAAAAGAATATGCACGGTCAAACTACGATATTTCTTTGTATGCGAAACAGATAGTTGGCATTTACAAAAGCGTACTTGATTTATGTTAACATTGCATTGAGAGCAGGATGGAAATATGAAGAATACAATTGTCCGAAATTTGTTGTATGTAATGGTGATAGTGGAAGTGGGCATAATAGCCGGCTTGGGAAAAATGCTGAGAGCAGAGCTGAAAGAGCATATAATGCTGAAAGAATTATCAGATAAACATTTAGAACTGTTGCTTTTATTAAACCAGTGGCTTAAAGCAAAGCAGGATGGGAAAAGGCTTGCAGGGTATTTCCATAAAAATGGAATTAATAGTATAGCTATATATGGTATGAGCCATATGGGAGAGCGGCTGTATGCGGAATTATGTAATTCAGATCTTGAGATAAGGTATGCTGTTGATAAGCAGGCAGATAAAGTATGCACAGGGTTACAGATATTTTCACCAGATGAAAATATGCCGGAGGTTGACGCGATTGTAGTAACCGCAATATTTTATTTCGATGAAATCAAGGCAAAATTAGAAAATGGAACCAAATGCAGAATTATTTCATTGGAGGATATATTGTATGGACTATCAGATTGACATATATGGTCGGTCGGATAATTTGAAATAGCTATTATTTCATATAAGGGCCTATTTCCTGACGCTGGTATTCTATAAAAAGATACAGGGTATATTGAGATTGGGATGAGAACTACCGCATCTGTGAAGCAGGAAGCAGGCGCCATTGAGGGGCCTGGTGTTTGCAGGACATTTATTATATAAGATGAAATTGCTGTCAGAAAATAAAGAGGAGGGCAGAGACAGATTATGAGGGAGACATTAAAAAATATCTTGTGCCGCAGAGAAAAGCATCAAACGGATATTTTTCAATTGAATGCGAGACGCTACGGCTTTTTTAATGCCGATAAAACCATATATTATGTCAATGAGACAAACCGCGAGCTGGGATTTTTTGCCATGTACCGTTGCTGGCTGGAATATGTATATTTGGCGGATGTATGCGGTTTTGTACCTGTCATTAACGTGGGTCCGGACTTTGCCTACGCGGAAAACCGTCCCATAGCAGGTACGAAAAATCCATTTGAATATTATTTCCTCCAGCCGTCGTCTATTAGCGTGCGGGAGGCAATGCACAGCAGCAGGGTGGTACATTCGGATATTGTGCATCGTCAGATGGTTGAGCTGGTATTGACGGGGAAAATGCTCCAGTACGACTGCAATCTGCAGTATCTGCGTTTGATGGGGGAGATTGTCCGAAAATATTTCAAATTTAACCACACGATCCAGGAATATATAAATGAGGGCCTGGAAAGGCTTGGAATAGGGGATGGAAAGACCTTAGGCGTGCATGTGCGTGGTACGGATTTTAAAAAAGGATATGATAACCATCCTGTCTTTGTGACGGAGGAGGAGGCATTCCAGGCTATTGACGGCGTATTTGAGAAAAAGCAGTACAACAGGATTTTCGTCGCGACGGATGACCGGCTGATTCTGGAGGCATTTGTACGCAGGTATAAGGAGAAGCTGTGTTTTTATACGGATGTGTTGCGCGGCAGTGACAGAAAATCGGTGGCTTTCCATGAAAATGACAGGGCTGTCCATAAGTATCAATTGGGCCGGGAAGTCATCAGAGATATGTGCACATTATCAAGGTGCGACGGCCTGGTGGCAGGTGTCTCACAGGTGGCTATTTGCGCACGTATCAATAAGCTGGCGCAGAAAAAAAAGTATCAGGATCTGATTATTATTGATAAAGGAATTAACAGGAACGGAAGAGTTTTTTATCAGCATAGGTGAGCAGCGATATGAGGTGGGGATTACGATGGAAATGAAAATACAGAATATTGGCGAAAACAGCCCAAGTATGAAATTGCTCCTGTGGGGGACGGGGAAAATTGCAGCCCGGGTTTTGGAAAATGGCATAAAGGGGGAAATTCTTGGTTTTTTGGAGACCGTGAAAAGGAAAGACGCCTACATGGGTTACCCGGTATTTGAAATAACTATGCTGCCGGAGGGTTTTGACAGGATCCTTGTTGTCAACCATTTTTCTGACGAAATATATGAAGTGTGCAGCAGGATGGGCTTTGATTTCAGCAAAATCGTGTTTTTAAAAAAAGGAAGTTCTGTTTTTTTTGACCCAGATCCGGAACTGAAACAACTGTTAGGAGAAAAAAATTATACAGATTATATGGCGGAATTTGGCGTATGGGAGGGATCTTTTTTTGAAACCGACAGAGAGGAGTATGAGCGGTTAAATACGAGGGAATCCTTTGCCATAAATGATAAGTATATATGGCCGGTTCTGTATGATAAATATGCCATGGCGGGCGTGATGGAAAATTATTTCTGGCAGGATCTCTGGGCGGCCAGATCTATTATTTCGGATGGTGTAAGGGAACATTATGATATTGGCAGCAGGTTGGACGGATTTATAGCGCATCTGCTGGCATCCGGCATCAAAGTTAACATGATAGACATACGCCCCTTCCCGGCGCAGGTGGATAATCTGTACACTTTTGTTGATGACGCAACCATGCTGGAGAATATAGAAGATGGAAGTTTGGGGAGTCTATCGGCCCTCTGCTCGCTGGAACACTTTGGCCTTGGGCGGTATGGAGATGGGATTGATCCGGAGGCATGTTTTAAATGCTTTGAGCAGATACAGAAGAAGTTGAAAAAAGGAGGGAAATTATACGTATCTGTGCCTGTTGGGAAGGAACGGGTGGAATTCAACGCGCACAGGGTGTTTTATGCCAGCACAGTCATAGGATGTTTTGATAAACTGGAATTGCTGGAGTATTCCTGTGCGGCGGAAGGGCAGATTGAATATGATGTGGACATACATAAATATGATGGCTGCCTGGAAAACGGGGAATACCGCTATGGGCTTTTCCGGTTCCAAAAATAGACAGGGAGGTGTATTGTGAAAAAAGTAATGATTCCAATTTTATCAGCGGGAGCCGGTGTTCTGGCCGGGATGGCGGCGGGGGCGGGTTTGACAAAGAAAGCTTCCAACACTGAGATTGCGAAAGAAAGAGAGATGGCTGAGAAACACTTGGCATTGTTTCTGATGATGAACCGGTGGGTGGAGGTAAAACAGCAGGGTAAGAGTCCTGCGGATTATCTACTCACGAAAAAGTATCAAACGATTGCTATTTATGGCATGAGCTATGCGGGAGAACGACTGGTAGAAGAATTAAAAAACAGCGGGGTAACGGTAAGCTATGGCATTGATAAAAAGGCCGGAGGGGTTTATTCGGACATGGAGGTAGTGTCCCCTGAGGATGGCCTGAGAGAAGTAGACGCAGTTATTGTAACATCCATATTTTTTATGGATGAAATAGAGAAAGCCCTGTCTGTAAAGCTTTCCTGCCCGGTTATTTCCCTGGAGGATATTTTATATGAGCTGTAAGGCCCTGGTGATAATGGCCTGAAGGGTCTATTAGTGCGCTAAATCAGTTTATATGTCGGATGTGGCGTGGAGGAGCAGGAGAATGATAGTAGTTAGGATATGGGAAGGCCTTGGCAACCAGATGTTCCAGTACGCTTATGCCAGGGCATTGGCGGCAAAAGGCCAGGATGTCCGGTTGGATATGAACAAGGCATACGACCGTGCATTCGCAAAATATAAAAATAATGCTTACCGGCAAAACAGCATACAGAATTTTCGGATTTCTTTACCAACCATAGATGTCTGTGCATATGGGAAATATGCATATCTGGACCAGAATACGATAATACGAAAGGTTGTATTCTGGCTGGCCTGCCATTCTCTTTGGAAGTACCGCTTTTATGAAGAGGTTTTACAGGGGTATTCTGAAAAATCGGCAAAATTGCGGAAGAATTGTTATATAAAGGGATGGTTTCAGAGTGAGAAATATTTTCAGGATATCCGCCCAACCCTTCTTAAAGAGTTTACTCCCAGGAAAAAGATCCGTATATCAGGAAATTTTAAGAGGATTCTGGAAAATGAGGAATGCATATCTCTTCATGTAAGGAGGGGGGATTACGTCAGGATCCATCACGTATTGCATCCAATATATTATAAAAATGCAATCTCTTATATGAGCGGAATTTATCATGACCCTGTTTTTCTGGTTTTTTCAGATGACTTGGAGTGGGTAAAAAGAAATATTCCCATAGAAGGCAGATGCATTTATGTGAATGAGGATGGGAACTTGAAAGATTATGAAGAGCTTTTTATCATGAGCAGATGTAAATCCAATATTATTTCCAACAGTACTTTTAGCTGGTGGGGGGCCTGGCTGAACCGCCATGAGGACAAAACAGTAGTGGCACCTAAAATATGGATGGACGGCCAGAGTGGAATCGTGCCGGATAAATGGATTGTCTTGTGATAGTTTGAAACAAAATAATGCCGGATATGTGTGAGACGGACTTTTGCAAGGGCAGTTGAGTTGGGGATAAGATGATTAGCTTTGATATTTTTGACACATTAATCACAAGAACAGTATGGGAGCCATCCGGGCTCTTTCTCTTAATACAAAAAAGACTGGCCGATGTTTGTTATGAAGCCTGCTTTTCTGATTATATCCGGAATAACTACGCCCTATTAAGGAAAAACGCTGAGATCTACGCAAGGAAGGCGGCCGCATATGTGGGGAGAGAAGAAGTCACCCTGGATGAAATTTATGGGGTTTTTGCCAGGATGACACAGGCATCCGCCGAAGCGGTTGAAAAGATGAAGCAGCTGGAAATCCGGACGGAGATAGAGAATTCTGTACCCGTATGCAGGAATATTGCTCTTTTGAAAACGTACCTGTCCCGGAAGGAAGAGGTTGTACTGATTTCGGATATGTATTTGCCGAAAGAGGCAGTGCGGAGGCTTTTGAGCAAGGCGGATCCTGTGCTGGGGGAGCTTCCCCTGTATCTATCCTGCGAATACGGAAAAACAAAACACAGCGGTTCTCTGTATGTCCAGGTAAAGAAGGAACGGGATATCGGATATGCGGGCTGGACGCATTATGGAGATCATGCCGTATCGGATGTGAAGATACCGGAAATGCTGGGTATGAAAGCAGTTCCGGTAAAATTGGCGGGAGGCTTTGGAACGCAGGGATTTCCCGGGGCGGATAAAATTTCCGGGGAGACCGTACTCCAGCTTTTCCTGGGCGTATCCAGAAATGTGATAGAGAATCATTCGCTGGGGGATACGCAGAGGATAGGGGCCTCCTTCGGCGGCTGGCTTTTATATCCTTATGTGGACTGGATCGTGCGCACCAGCGCGGAGTCAGGATATGACCGGCTTTTTTTTATTGCAAGAGACGGGTTCGTGCTGAAAAAAATTGCTGATGAAATGATTGCCGCGGGCCATTATAAAATAGAAACGAAATATTTGTATGGCTCCAGAAAGGCATGGCGGGTAGAGGAGAAAACGGGGCGGGAACTGTTGTGCCGGTATTTGCAGCAGGAAATTGGCTTTGCGGACGACCGATGCGCCTTTGTCGATCTGCAAGGGACAGGCCGCTCTATGGAGGCCGTTTTCAAGCTATTGAAAAGAACAGGTGCAGCCACGATCCATGTCTTTTACTTTCAGATGTTTTTAAGCAGAGAAGTCCAGGGCTGTCATTTCATGCCCTTTTGCGTATGGGACAGCAATGTGCTTTTGGAACCTTTTGCCCGGGCACCCCATGGCGCGGCGATGGGCTATTGTGAGCGGAAGGGGAGGATTGAGCCTGTCCTGGAGAAGTCCTCGGGAGAGATATGGGAGAAATGCGGTTTGCCGGGCTATTTGCACGGCGTAGAGCTCTTTGCCAGGGAGCTTGCAGGTGTGATGCACCGGTTGGGACTGGCCGGGGATGCCCTGGCGGCGGTGTCATGGACGCTTTGTTACGTAAAGGATTTTCCTCCGCCGGAGCTTTTAGCGTTTATCGGGGATATGCCCCATAGCAGTACAAAAGACGACAGTCAGTCAGTTTATGCCCCCGCATTGAGTAAAAAAGAAATTTTTAAATTGTTTATGTGGAAGACGACAGAAGAGGTTCCGGAAGTATACCGGGGATCGGATCCCGAGTTTTCGTTAAAACGTATCAGTTCTGCACTGGAAAACAGGAAAGCATTTTATGAAAAGCATTATTTTGACGTATGGGGATACCTGATCCATAAACTGAAATACCTGGGGCGCAGGAAAGAAAAACTGGGGATTTACAGGCGGATCATCATTTACGCGGCCGGCCTGGCGGGGAAAGAATTGTACTGCTATATCACATTTCAGACAACATCAAGAGTTGTGGGATGGGCAGATATAAATTTCCGGGATCTAAAGAAGAGGGGAATGCCTGTGGCGGCTCCGGAGGAGGTATTTGCGCTGGATTATGATGTTATCCTTGTGGCGTTTAAAGACGTATATGCCTGCGGCCGTGTAAAGGAACTGCTTGTATCCCGGGGAATTGCCGTAGAGAAGATCCTGGGGGCGGATGAGTTTTATAAGCGGGTACAGGGCGGCCGGGAGGTATGACGGAATACGGGAAAGGAAGAGAATGATATGAAACTTAAAAACTGTACGGTACAGGAATTGGCTGAGATAGGGAACGAGAAAAGAATATTTTGCTTTGGCGCGTCATTTATGCCGCAGGAGATCTGTGAAGAGTACGGTGAGTACGGCTTTGAGGATAAATTTGACTATTTCGTGGATAATTCCCCTCAAAAGCAGGGTACGGTATACAGGCTGCAGGGAAAGGAAATACAGGTTCTTTCCGTAAATGAGTTGATTTCTGCTATCACGGATAATGACCTGATATTGATTACCAGTAAATATTACGTGGAGATTTACGAGCAGCTGGAACAGGTTCCGGAATTAGAGGAGGTGTCCTGCTATGTGTGGCCGGCCATTGCCCCGGCATATAAGTCAGACAGGGATTTTTTCCGGAAAATCAAAGCAATAGAGAAAGAAGGCGCCCAGATCCCCCGGAAAATCCATTATTTTTGGATGGGTGGAAACCCGATTCCTGCTTTAGAGCAAAAATGCATAGACAGCTGGAAAAGGGTTTGCCCGGATTACGAGATTGTTTTGTGGAATGAGGATAATTACGATGTGGCAAAATGCCCTTATATGAAGCAGGCTTATGAGGCAAAAAAATGGGGATTTGTCCCGGATTATGCCAGGCTGGATGTCATTTACCGGTACGGAGGGATCTATCTGGATACAGATGTGGAGGTGATAAAGAGGTTTGATCCTCTGCTGAATCTGGAGGGGTTTGTGGGTTTTGAATCGAAAGGCCTGGTGGCTTTTGGCCAGGGGTTTGGCGCAAAGAAGGGGAACCGGATGATCCGGGCTATGAGGGACCGGTACGAGGATTTGCGGTTCAGGCTGGATAATGGCGAGTGCGATCTGACGGCCAGTACTTTTATACAGACAGAGACATTGCAACGGTTTGGCTTGGAGAAAAACAATCAGGTGCAGGTTCTGGATGATCTGGCGATTCTTCCGAAAGAATGCTTCTGCCCGGACAATAATCTGATACCCCATGTGACGGCCAATACATTTTCCATACATCATTTTTCCGGATCCTGGACATCGGAGAAGAACAAAATAATGCTGGAAAAAATGCGTGCGTTTAATCAGTGGATGTGAAGCATCCGGCGCAGAAGGGAAAGGCCGTATGTTAAAGGAGCAGGAAAAAACAGTACAGATCTTCAGGAAATGCCTGGAGGGCAGAAAACAGGAAAAGCTGGTTATATACGGTACGGGAATGAATGCGGAAGCAGTGGTAAGGCATTGTCCGGATTATCGGATTGAAGGCCTTATGGACGCCGCAAAGACGGGCGAAGTGCTGTGGGGGATGCGGGTGCTTTCCTGCGAAGAAACGGTGCGGGCGGGCGTAGGCTGCGTTGTGGTTGTGGCGCGGCCCGCGGTGCATACGATTATATATAAACGGATCAAAAAATGGAGTGAGGAGAATGGCATAACTGTCTGTGACATTTACGGAAATAATCTTGCGGATAAGGAAAGGCAGGAGGTACAGGATTTTCCTTATTTCCATGTATCCTGTAAACAGCTTTTAAAGGAAATAGATGCCCATGAAATCATTTCCTTTGATATTTTTGATACGGTGCTTATGCGCAGGGTCTGCGAGCCCGCGGATGTATTTTCCCTGGTGGATCAGGATACGGAAGGAAGCCTGCCGCTTCCTTTTTCTGAAATGAGAAAATTAGCGGAACAGGAGCTTCTGCGGGAGTGCGAGCCGGATATTTATCAGATCTATACGCGGATCGGAGAGAAATATGGTTTGTCCCGTGAAACGTGCACCGCACTTATGGAACGTGAACTGCAAAAGGAACGGGAAGTGCTGATTGTCCGGGATAAAATGAAGGAATGCATGGCCTATTGCAAAACACAGGGAAAACAGTTCTATTTTGTGTCGGATATGTATTTGCCTTCGGAGATTTTGGGGCGGTTCCTGGAGGAGCTTGGCATTACCGGGTATGCGGGTATCCTGGTATCCTGCGAGCATCATATGACCAAATCCCGGGGGCTGTTCCGTATATTGAAGGAGAAGGCGGGGGGGAAGTCCTATTTGCATATCGGTGATCATGCGGATGCGGACTACCGGGCGGCGATGGAAAACGGTATAGACGCGTTTTTGGTTATGCCGGCAATACGGATGCTGGAAATATCGGTTTGCAAGGATGTTCTGGCTTATCGGAGCGGGGTGGGCAGCAGCGTCATGGCGGGAATGTTTGCCGCAAAGTTATTGAACAATCCTTTCGCCCTGTACGAATCGGAAGGAAAACCGGCGGTCAGGAATGCACGGGATTTTGGCTTTCTATTTATTGGCCCGCTGTTAGTGTCCTTTTTAAGCTGGATGCCGGGAGTTTTGGAGAGGGACGGGCGGGGCATTATCTTGTTTTCAGCCCGGGACGGCTGGCTGGTGCGGCAGGCCTATCATATTTTGAAAACACAATGGAGGGGGGCAGGCTTTCCGGAAGATATATATTTTTTGATTTCCAGAAGAGCAGTCCTGCGGGCTGCGGCAGAGCCGGAAGGACCTGCGGGCATGGCGTACAGAAAGTATCTGGAGTCATTAAAGCTGGATGATTATGAAAAGGTATATTTTTTTGATTTTATGTCGAGGGGAACCTGTCAGGCAGAGCTCGAAACCATCTTAGAGAGAAAGGTTACGGGGCTGTATTTTCAAAAAAGCGCCAGTGGGGACGCAAAAAAGGATGCCCTGAAAGTTCATGCGTATTTTAAAGAGGACTCGGCCCAGGGCAGTGACCGCAGGATTTTTGCCATATGTGATTTCCTGGAATGTGTTTTTTCCTCTTATTGGCCGTCCTTTAAAGGCATGGACGCGGAGGGAAATGCGCTTTACGAGAAAGAAACCCGTTCTGCCGGACAGCTGGCGTGTCTAAAAGAAATTCACGGAGGCGTGCTGGAATACTGCGCATGTTTTTCAAAAATTGTTGGGAAAAATCCCGGCGTCATGCCGCCGCCGGGATTCTGCGATGAAATACTGAAATATACGGGCAGGGATTTTACGCAGACGGATATTCCGGGACTGGAAACTTTTATGCTGGATGACGGTCTGTATGGAAACCGGAATGTGGGGATGGATCTTTTGGCATAGGTTGTGCAAAAGATGTTGCCGGGCAAGTGATACAAAAAAGGTAAGGGAGGTCAAAGGATTTGAAGCAGACATGTATCGTATGGGGGGCAGGACACTATGGACATGCTCTCATGGAAACGCTGAACGGAGAAGATGAGTACGAGATCCTTGCGTATTGTGACAGGGACAGGCAGCTGGTCGGAAAAAAGGTGGGCGGGTATGACATTATCAGTGTGGAGGCTGCCATAGAGCGTTGCCTCGTGGATGAAAATCTGGCCATTATTATTGGAATATTTGATTATAGAATTATTGAGGAAATACAAAAGGATATAAAGGACAGGTTCCCAAAGCATACCAGGGTGGTTGTGGGACACAGTATCCAGGATCGGGCCGAAAATGATATGCTCCGGGCCTGCGCCCGCAACAGGACGTTCCAATGGCACGTGGATGTGGAAAAGTATTTTCTGGAATGGATGGACAACCTCATGAGCGAGGTGGAGTATTGGGTAAAAGAGGTCGCCAATGTCCGGGGCAGGAGGCATGTGTACAACAGAAACTGCAGACGCAATCATACGTTCACCCATCCCGCTATAGCGCAGAGGATCAGAGGCGGGGAGACCGTCCTGGATATTGGATGTGGGCTGGTATCGCGTTTTGGGGATCAGTTGGAAGATGGGCGTACCGTAAAATTGATTCCTGTGGATGCGCTGGCGCATTTTTATAATATCATGAATGGCCGTATCCGGGACGGGTTTAAGGAAAATTATAGCTGCCGTTTCGGGCTGTTTGAGTTCATAGGAAATATATTTGGGTGTGGGTTTGCGGATTATATTATTATCGACAATGCCCTGGATCACTGCATAGACCCGTGGAAGAGCCTTGTGGAATGTTTGTATGTTTTAAAGAATGGCGGCTATATGTACCTGAACCACAGGAGGGCGGAGGCTGTTTATGAGGCGTGGACTGGGCTGCACAAATGGAATATAGATTGCCATAAAGGCGATTTTATTATCTGGAATAAAGAAAATGCGAAGAATGTTACGGAGGAATTGAAAAATTATGCGGACATAAAGGTTACGTTTGACGAGGCCGTCCTCGACAGGGAAAAGCAGAATATAGGCGTAAGCATAAGGAAAAAAAGAGATTTTTCTATAGCGGATTTTTTTGATATAGACAAGGAAAGTGCTGTTTTGATGCGGTGTATGGATAAAATGATGGAACGCTGGGCGGCGGACAGTAAAGACTTTTTTTCGATGCTGGAACAGGTAGAAATGTAAAAGAGGATGACCCATATGAAAAAGATACTTCATCTGACTCCGCCGGATATTAATAATGGCGTATACCGTTATATATTCAACCACATGAAATATATGGACAGACAGGAATATCGGTTTGCGTTTCTGACGAAAAATCCCGCAGGCCTGCAAAACACAGATGAATTTCGTAAATATGGCTTTCCTGTCCATGCCCTGTGCAGTGTGGAGCGGGATGACCCGGATGGCTTCAGAAAAGAGATTGTCAGGATTTTGGGTACAGGGTATGACGCCATTCATCTGCACACAAGCTACTGGAGGGGGTTTTTAATTGAAGAGATTGCCATGGAACTGGGGCTTCCTCAGGTAATCGTCCACTCCCACAGCACGGGGATTGACGTGCCCGGCCAGGAGGAGAGAATGGGTCTTTTGGAAAAACATGAGGCTTTCAAAGCGAGATTTGGCCCTCAGTATGCTACGGATTTGTGCGCATGCTCTGAAATGGCGGGAGAATGGCTTTACGGAAAACAGATACCGAAAGACAGTATACATATTCTGCGTAATGCCATTGAGGTGGAACGCTACCATTTTCATCCGCAGATCCGGAAGGAGAAACGGGAGGAGTGGGGGCTGGAGGGCAGGCTTGTCATTGGCAATATAGGACGGTACTGTTACCAGAAAAATCAGGATTTTTTATTGCGGGTGTTTGCCCGGGCACACAGGCGGAATCCGAGACTGTTTCTGCTGCTGATCGGCCAGGGTGAATTGCTGCCTGAATTAAAGAGGACGGCGGGGTATCTGGGAATTGGGGACGATGTGCTTTTTCTGGGATGGCAGGAGCATGTGGAGGAATACCTTCAGGCCATGGATGTGTTTTGTCTGCCGTCCCGGTTTGAGGGACTGGCGATTTCCGCTGTGGAGGCCCAGACGGCAGGTCTGCCGTGTTTGATGGCGGACACGGTTTCCCGGGAAACAGCCATTACGGATTTGGCTCGGTTTCTCCCTCTGGAAGAGGAGGTTTGGGAAGAAGCTTTGATAAAATATCCGGATCATTTCTGCCGGGAGCGCCTGGATGAGAGGATTGCGGAGAGCGGGTATGATATCCGTCAGGCCGCCCGGTCTCTGGAAAGGCTGTATGACTAACAAAAACAGGATATATAAGGGAGAAGATGGGGGGCGGAAACCGGATGGCGCAGGTGGATGTGAAACAGTACGCAGCGACTGTAGTATATGGTATAGGGCAGTATTACGAAAGTATAAAGGCAGATTTGCTGCGGCATGTGCGGCCAGATTATCTCTGCGACGGAAAATGGGAAAACGGAGGGCCGGACAGTTATGGAGGCATACCGGTTATAAAAAAGGAGGATCTGTTTCGTTTGGATCATGTGCTGGTGATTGTCGCCGTGTCCGCCCCCTGGCTGAAGGACAGGATCAAAAGTGAGCTGGAAGCAAACGGGCTGCCGGTGGTACATGTGGATGATATCATCGGTAAGCCGCGGGAGCTGACCGGGGCAATGCTGAAAGAGCTGTATCCGGGCGGTGTGTATCAGGATTTCTGGGGGAACCGTATTTATTTTGATCGGACGATTCCAGATCCAGTCAGAGTCACCTTTTTCGGAAAAAATAATGTGCTGACCCTCGGGCATGACATGACAGTAAGCCGGCTGTCCATAGTTTTTGGAACCGGCGGCGTTTGTGATATCGGGGACAATGCGGAGATTTTCGGTGCGTATTTTGCCGTTTCCGGAGCCAGGGTGAAGATAGGGAAAGAGGCCTTGTTTTCTACAGAGGTGGTGCTGAGAACCCATGACGGCCATCACATATTTGATGCGGATACCCATAAACGGGTGAATGTTCCTAAGGATATTATTTTGGGAGACCATGTGTGGGTCGGGTACAGGGCCATTCTTTTGCCCGGCGCACAGATCGGCCGTGGATCGGTGGTGGGAGCGGGCGCAGTTACCGCCGGGCAATTTGGCGAACATTTGATCCTTGCCGGTACCCCGGCAAAAGTGATCCGCGAGAATATATGCTGGAGCAGGGACGACACGGATTATTTTAATTATGATATTTTGGAGGAAGGGGTGTTGGGACAGGGAGAGCTGGAAAAGCAGTGCGGCATTATTTCATAGGCCTGGTTTTTCACGGTGGCAATCACGATATAGAAAAAGTCCTGAGGCATAAGGCGGTGAATGAAAATCTGGTGGAAATTAAATTCGGGCCCGGAAAGCAGTTTCCGGGCCTGTTTATTATCTGGTTGCAAAATCATTTGGAATACCATATGTAAGTCTTTTTAGAATTTATATTTTTGCAAAAGAATCTTTCTTTTTAAAACCATGCATTTCTTTCTTTACAAATGGACACGCTATAAAAAACAATTGAAATTTTTCAGAAAGGAAGGCATACATCATGAAGAAAAAAGCAAACCGCATCTTTCTTTTGTGCACCGCCCTGTGTATCCTGATCTCCTGCGCGGGCTGCGCAAAAAAGGAAGATAAGGGCTCCGTCTATTATCTGAATTTTAAGCCGGAAAGCGGCGCGGTATGGGAAAAAATTGCCGGGGAATATACCGAGGAGACCGGGGTGGAGGTAAAGGTAGTCACCGCCGCCGCCGGAACCTATGAGCAGACGCTGAAGTCTGAGATTGCCAAAAAGGAAGCGCCCACCCTTTTCCAGATTAACGGCCCGGTAGGCTATCAGTCCTGGAAGGAGTACTGCGCGGATCTTAAAGATACGGAGCTGTACAGCTGGATGCTGGATAATGAACAGGCGATCCGGGACGGCGACGGCGTCTATGGCATCCCCTTTGCCCAGGAGGGCTACGGCATCATATATAATGACGCAATCATGCAGAAGTATTTTGCCCTGCCGGACAAAGCCGTGGATATCGGTTCTACCCAGGAGATCACGAGCTTTGCCACACTGAAAGCCGTGGTGGAGGATATGACGGCGAAAAAGGACGTCCTGGGGATCGACGGCGTATTTGCCTCTACTTCCCTGAAACCCGGCGAAGACTGGCGCTGGCAGACCCATCTGGCCAATGTGGCCCTGACTGCCGAATACAGGGAGGACAATCTGACAGCCCCCGACGAGATAAAATTTACCTACAGTGAGAATTTCAAACAGATGTTCGACCTGTATCTGAATAATTCCTGTACGGAGCCCCAGATGCTGAGCTCCAAGTCCGTCAATGACTCCATGGCGGAGTTTGCCCTGGGCCGCGTGGCCATGGTACAGAACGGCAACTGGGGATGGGGCCAGATCCAGGAGGTGGAGGGCAACATGGTGTCCGAGGAAAATATTAAATTCCTTCCCATTTATATGGGGCTGCCGGGAGAAGAGAACCAGGGCCTGTGTATCGGAACGGAAAACTTCATGTGTGTAAATGCGAAGGCCAGCGAGGCCGACAGGCAGGCCACCATTGATTTCATGGAGTGGCTGTTTAGCTCCGACGAGGGCAAGGCCCATGTGATCAACGACCTGGGCTTTATCACGCCCTTCAAGACCTTCACCGAGGAGGAGCGTCCCACAGATCCATTGGCTCAGGAGGTACTGCGCTATATGGGTAATGCGGACATTCAAAATATCCCCTGGAATTTCACCACCATGCCCAGCCAGACCTGGAAGGATCATTTCGGCGCCGCCCTGCTGGAGTATGCCCAGGGCTCCAGGGAGTGGGAGCAGGTGGTCAGCGACATGGTTGCGGACTGGAAGACGGAGAAGGCCCACGGGGCGCAGTAGGAGATCTTATGCAAAAATCTTATAGACGGTATTTCCCGGTTTTTGCCCTGCCCACATGCGTCGCGTTCTTGATCGCGTTTCTGGCGCCCTTCCTTATGGGGATCGTGCTATCCTTCTGCCGGTTTACCACGGTGGTGGACGCCCGGTTCGTGGGACTGGAAAATTATCTGCGGGCCTTCGGGGACGGGGAATTTCTCCATGCCTTTGGTTTCACGGCTCTGTTTACGGTGGTGGCGGTGGTGACAATCAACGTGCTGGCTTTTGCCCTGGCCTACATTCTGACCCGGGGCATACGGGGGACAAATCTGTTCCGTACGGTATTTTTCATGCCGAATCTGATCGGCGGCATCGTGCTGGGCTATATCTGGCAGCTTTTGTTAAACGGCGTACTGGCCCGGATCGGCGTTACGATCACCGCCGATCCGAAATACGGATTTATGGGGCTGGTAATTCTGATGAACTGGCAGATGATCGGTTATATGATGATCATTTATATTGCGGGTATTCAGAATATTCCCGGAGATGTCATGGAGGCGGCCAGGATCGACGGGGCGAGCCGCGCCCAGACGCTGTTTCGCATCACGATCCCCATGGTGATGCCCTCCGTCACGATCTGTCTATTTCTGACACTGACCAATTCTTTCAAGCTGTTTGACCAGAACCTGGCCCTGACGGCGGGGGCGCCGGGAAAATCCACGGAGATGCTGGCCCTCAATATTTACAGTACCTTCTACGGCCGTAACGGCTGGGAGGGCGCGGGCCAGGCCAAGGCCGTGGTGTTTTTCCTGGTGGTGGCGCTGATCTCGCTGACTCAGCTGTATCTGACCAGGATGAGGGAGGTGGAGAACTGATGGATATTACTGCGAAAAATGGAAAGACGCCGGGAGGAACAGGCGCCGGACGGAAACATGAATGCGGAAAATCCATGACTGCGTATATAGAGATTAAAGAATCCCCCCGGGAGCAAAGAAGGAGCGGAAGCATAAAGGAAGAAGCCGGATGGCTGTTTGTGCGGAAATGAAAAGCTTCTCCAGAGAGCGGGAATGGGGGAGGAAAAGAGGAGGAAGCGGTATGGCTGTTTGTACAGAAATAAAATGTTTCTTCGGAGAACGTGCATGGAGCGGGAGCAGGGAGGAACAATGATGGCTGCCTATACACAAATAAAAGAGCAGCCCCGGGAACAGGAGGTTTCCCGGGGCGCGGGGATCGTGCTGACCGTGATCCTGACGATTTTGGCTGTACTTTTTTTGATCCCGGTGATCCTGGTGCTGATCAATTCCTTTAAAGGGAAGTTTTATATCAGCGACGCCCCCTTTGCCCTGCCCGGGGCCGATACCTTCGTGGGGCTGGAGAATTATACCGGAGGTATTGCCAAAACCGGGTTTCTCTCGGCCATAGGTTACTCCCTGTGGATTACCGTTGCCTCGGTGGCGGTAATTGTGCTGTTAACGTCCATGACGGCCTGGTGGATCACCCGGGTGAAAGGATGGTTTTCCAGTATACTCTACTATCTGTTTGTATTTGCGATGATCGTGCCCTTTCAGATGGTGATGTTTCCCATGGTCAAGGTGGCCAACATGCTGTACCTGGACAATCCGGCGGGGATCATCCTGATCTATCTGGGCTTTGGCGCCGGGATGTCGGTATTTATGTTCTGTGGTTTTGTCAAGGCCATTCCCCTGTCTCTGGAGGAGGCGGCGATGATCGACGGCTGCGGCCCCATACAGATCTTTTTCCGGGTAGTCTGGCCGATCCTGCAGCCCACGGCCATTACCGTGGCAATCTTAAACGCCATGTGGATCTGGAACGACTACCTGCTGCCTTACCTGGTACTGGGCACCGATTACAAAACCATTCCCATCGCCGTCCAGTATCTTCAGGGCGGCTACGGCTCCATCGACATGGGAGCCATGATGGCCGTGCTGGTACTGGCAATCATCCCGATCATACTTTTTTATCTGTTCTGCCAGAAATATATTATCAGCGGCGTGGCCGCGGGGGCGGTGAAAGGGTAGCGGACAGCCTCTCCCGCTCCTCCGCAATATAGTGCAAGAACAGGCAAATCTAAGTATAGCCCCTCCCCCTGATCCATGCTATAATACGGAAAAGCATGGAGGAGGACAAAATGGAATATCAGGATATTTTACAGGGGGCAAAGGATAACATGGGCCCCTGCAAAGCCTGTCCGGTCTGCAACGGCATGGCATGCAAAAATCATATCCCCGGCCCGGGCGCCAAGGGAGTGGGCGATGTGGCGATACGTAATTATCAAAAATGGCAGGAGATCCGCGTGAATATGGATACCATTTGTGAGAATCTACCGGCGGATACATCTCTGGAGCTGTTCGGGGAGACGTACCGCTATCCGATTTTCGCCGCTCCGGTGGGGGCTATGAAGATGCATTACGGCGATAAGTACGACGATCTGGAGTACAACGGGATTCTGATTCCCGCCTGCCGGGACGCGGGGATTGCCGCCTTCACCGGCGACGGGCTGAATGCCGAGGTGGTGCGCTCGGCGGCAAAAGCCATCGGGGCCAACGGCGGCTGCGGGATCCCCACGATCAAACCGTGGAACCGGCAGATGGTTTTTGAGAAGATTGATCTGGTCAAAGCGGCCGGAGCCAGGGCTATGGCCATGGATATCGACGCGGCGGGTCTGCCTTTCCTGAAAAATATGGAACCGCCGGCGGGCAGCAAGTCGGTGGAGGAGATGCGGGAGATCATCGATTATGCGGATATGCCCTTTATCGTGAAGGGGATTATGACCGTGCGGGGCGCAGTAAAGGCTATGGAGGCCGGGGCATCCGGTATCGTGGTATCCAATCACGGCGGAAGGGTGCTGGACCAGACGCCGGCCACGGCGGAGGTTCTCCCGGAAATCGCAGTGGCGGTGAAGGGCAAGATGAAGATCTTTGTGGACGGGGGTCTGCGCTCCGGTGTGGATATCTTCAAAGCCCTGGCCCTGGGAGCGGACGCGGTGCTGGTCGGACGGCCTTACGTGACGGCGGTCTACGGCGGCGGAGCCGAGGGCGTGAAGGCGTACACGGAGAAGCTGGGCGCAGAGCTTATGGACACCATGGCCATGTGCGGCGTCCATAAGCTGTCCGAGATCGACAGGACGATGATTTATGAAAAAAGCAGAATCCAATGAGAGGAGAAAATAACATGAAAATTCTGGTTACAGGAGGCGCCGGTTATATCGGCAGCCATACGTGTGTGGAGCTTTTGAACAACGGTTATGAGGTGGTGGTGCTGGACAACTTGAGCAACGCCAGCGAGGAAGCGCTGAGACGGGTGGAGAAGATCACGGGAAAGAGCCTGGATTTTTACAAGGGGGATATGCTGGACCGTACATACTGCGAAAAGATTTTTGCCGAGCATAAGATCGACGCGGTGATCCATTTTGCAGGCTTAAAAGCCGTAGGCGAGTCGGTGCAGAAGCCCTGGGAATATTACTATAACAATATTGCGGGGACGCTGGTGCTCTGCGACGTGATGCGCAAAGCCGGATGTAAGAACATCGTGTTCAGCTCTTCGGCCACCGTATACGGCGATCCCGCCTTTGTGCCGATCACCGAGGAATGCCCCAAGGGACAGATCACCAATCCCTATGGCCAGACCAAGGGTATGCTGGAGCAGGTGCTGACGGATCTCCATGTGGGCGATCCCGAGTGGAACGTGGTGCTACTGCGCTATTTTAATCCCATCGGCGCTCACGAGAGCGGCCTGATCGGCGAGGATCCCAAGGGGATCCCCAACAATCTGGTGCCCTACATCGCCCAGGTGGCCGTGGGCAAACGGGAATGCCTCCATGTGTTTGGCGACGACTATCCCACGCCGGACGGTACCGGCGTCCGGGATTACATCCATGTGGTGGATCTGGCCGTGGGCCATGTGCGGGCCCTGGAAAAGATGCAGAATACGAAGGGTGTGCTGGTCTATAATCTGGGCACCGGCAAGGGTTACAGCGTGCTGGATGTGCTCCATGCTTACGAG
This sequence comes from uncultured Lachnospiraceae bacterium, assembly GCA_910588295.1. Taxonomy (GTDB): domain Bacteria; phylum Bacillota; class Clostridia; order Lachnospirales; family Lachnospiraceae; genus UBA11957. The sequence continues at coordinate 71,490 of CAJUQO010000005.1, forward strand.
AAAGCCTGCGGCAAGACCCTATCCTACAAGGTGGAGCCGAGGCGCGCCGGGGACATCCCCACCTGCTACTCCGATCCCTCCAAGGCCGAAAAAGAGCTTGGCTGGACGGCGAAGCGGGATATCGAGGAGATGTGCGCCGATTCCTGGAAATGGCAGTCAATGAATCCGGACGGGTATGGGAAATAGTTTCTGCCAGGGTGCAGGATGTATAAAGAAATTGCAGAGTGCAGAGTTAAAATCAATGTTGACGGAGCTGTCAGAAAAACTACAGGGTGTGTATCATGATAAATGAAAAGCCGTGATCCTGTAGGGGTCTGTTGCGCGTGGAACTGCCGATAGTGGGTCTGATGTGGATATTCTGATTCTTGTGGATGGGGATGATCAGGTCTTGCGTTCTTTTGAAGATGGCCTGGGTGACGTTTCTACCGATATTTCCATGAAATACTTTAAAGTATTTTCAATTGTAGACATCAGCTACCAAGAGTATATGAAATGGAGAAAAGTATATCCGTTCTACAAGAATGTATCAGAGGAAGGCGTAGTTCTTTATGCAGCTTGATGTAAAGACACTCTCCGGTTATCGGCTAAATCGTGCGAAAGAAGATTTGAGTGTTGCGGCCAGCAATTACAAGTCTGGTTTCTATAAGGCGGCTATAAACAGGTCTTAGCATCTGATATAAGATCAAGATGTGCTGCCGCACCATTGGTTGTTTAGCCATTGATGCGGCAGTATTTTTAATATCGCAGTATGAAAAAAGCGTTTTGCAAAGGGACTGGATTTTCGGTGAGAAGTTTAATGAGGACCAGAGGCGGGTACCCCCCGCTTTTTCTGATGCTCCAGTGCCGCCCCCACGAAGCCGCCAAACAGCGGATGAGGCCTGTTGGGCCGGGATTTCAGTTCTGGGTGGGCCTGGGTGCCGATGAAGAAGGGATGGTCTTTCAGCTCGATCATTTCCACGATACGCCCGTCGGGAGACAGGCCGGCCAGAGTCATGCCTTTTTTTTCCAGTATATGGCGGTAGGCGTTGTTTACCTCGTAGCGGTGCCTGTGGCGCTCGTGGATTTCTTCAGCGCCGTAGAGCCGATAAGCCAGGGAATCTCTGTCCAGTATACAGGGATAGGAGCCCAGGCGCAGGGTACCGCCGATATCCTCCACACCGTCCTGGTCGGGCATCAGGTCGATCATGGGATGGACGGTGCGGGGATCGATCTCTGCGCTGTGGGCGTCGGTGTAGCCGATGATATGGCGGGCAAATTCCACGATGGCAAGCTGCATGCCCAGGCACAGTCCCAGGAACGGTATCCGGTGCTCCCGGGCGTAGCGGATGGCGGAGATCTTCCCCTCGATGCCCCGGTCGCCGAAGCCGCCGGGGACGAGGATGCCGTCCACATCCCCCAGAAGCGCGGCGGCGTTCTCGTCGGTGACGGTCTCGGCGTCCACCCATTTGATGGAGACGGAGACGTGGCGGGAGATACCGCCGTGTTTTAATGCCTCCACCACGCTGATGTAGGCGTCATGTAGGGAGATATATTTGCCCACCAGGGCTACGGATACATTGCCGGTGGGATGGCGCAGGGCTCCTATCATGGCTTTCCAGTCTTCCAGATCGGGATCGGGGCAGTCCAAATGGAGGCATTCGCAGGCCGCCTCGGCGAGATGTTCCGCCTCCATGGCCAGGGGCGCTTCGTAGAGATACTCTACGTCCAGATTCTGCAGCACGCGGTGGCTGGGCACGTTGCAGAACAGGGCGATCTTGTCCCGGATGGACTGATCCACCGGCAGCTCCGAGCGGCAGACAATGATATCCGGCTGGATGCCGATGCCCTGAAGCTCCTTGACGCTGGCCTGGGTGGGCTTGGTCTTCATTTCCCCGGAAGCCCGCAGGTAGGGCAGCAGCGTGACGTGGATCAGGATGGCGTTTTCATGGCCCACATCGTGCTGGAACTGGCGGATGGCCTCCAGGAAGGGCTGGCTCTCGATGTCGCCCACCGTGCCGCCCACCTCAATGATGGCGATGTGGGTATCGTCGGAGGAAAAATTGCGGTAGAAACGGCTCTTGATCTCATTGGTGATGTGGGGGATTACTTGCACCGTGCCTCCGCCGAAATCCCCCCGCCGCTCTTTCTGGAGTACCGACCAGTAGACCTTTCCGGATGTTACATTGGAGTATTTTCCCAGATTCTCGTCGATGAAACGCTCATAATGGCCCAGATCCAGATCTGTCTCGCAGCCGTCCTCGGTGACAAACACCTCGCCGTGCTGGATCGGGTTCATGGTTCCCGGGTCAATATTGATATAGGGATCGAATTTCTGCATGGTGACTTTGTAGCCCCGGGCCTTCAGAAGTCTTCCCAGGGATGCGGCTGTTATGCCTTTCCCCAGGCCCGATACCACGCCGCCGGTGACGAATACATATTTGACTGACATAGAAACCTCCTTTTGCCGCTATGGCAAATCTGCGTATTTGCAGTACAAAAAATCTCATTTTACCAAAAAAAAGATGCAGCTACGCCAGGGGTGCTGCGCAGTTGCATCATCTGGGTGACAGTATACTACAAATAAAAAGCAAATGCCAGTATTTTTTTGAACGGGCATGGAGAAAGGCCGCACAGTTGATTTTGGAGGAATGCTGTGTGGCCCCAAATGAGTGTCCTGACTTATTTTTGATGTCATTACTGGTATTTTAGCAATAAATGGTTCCGCCCGCAAGCCACCCCGGGGGATATTTTTTTGCGCGCGGGCGGCTGTCGGATTTTTCGGAAAGCAGGTTCCAAAAACGGGGCGGAAGTTGTATACTGGTAAAGGATAAAGTTTTATCGGGGAAGCGGTATAGAGAAGGAGCAGACTGGGGGGAGCAGTCAGAAGAATGGCGCTGTGAAATGGCGTACCTTTGAGATCGGTTCTCTGGCGAGGAGCCTGAACGACAGACCCCTCTGGATCGTTTTTATCCTGCATGTTCTGATGTTCTGGGTGGGTGAAGAAATCGGGAATGCCATGACAAAGGAGTAGAGATATGGTGAATATAGAGATCATTCCCGCCTACGACTATCCGCGGGAGGTGGGCGCATTGTTTTCTGAATACACCGGGATGCTGATCGCCGGTGACAGCTCGTTTCGGGAGTATCTGGCCATCCAGCATTATGACGAGGAGATCGCCCATTTGGAAATGAAATACGGGTTGCCATGGGGAAGGCTGTATCTGGCCCGCTGCGGGGAGGAATGGGCGGGCTGTATCGGGATGAGAAAAATGGACGGGCAGAACTGCGAGATGAAGCGTCTCTATGTCCGGCCCCGGTTTCGCGGGCGGCGGATCGGGGAAGCCCTGGTCAGAAGGATCATCGCGGATGCACGGGGGATCGGTTATGCCCATATGCTGCTGGATACGCTGCCTTTTTTGGGGAGCGCGGTGCATTTGTATCAGAAGTATGGGTTTTATGAGATTGAAAGTTATAATGACAGCCCGGTGGGGAGTTCCATATATATGAGATTGGATCTGTGAGCTGTCTTATAAAGAGATATTGCGGAGTTTCCGGGAGCTCCGGCCAGGAGAATTAAATGGATTCCGGAGCATCCCTATTACGGCTATATCCGGCAAATCCTGAATGATATTGCCCCCATGTGATGAAGACGACGGCGGTGAATTTCTTTATCAACGCGGCGCAGGCCGGATGGCCCAAACAGGAAGAGTGCCGCAGGAAATACGGCTGCAATATCCCGTGGACGATCCTGCTGGATCCCGCCAACGCTTGTAACCTGCATAGCACCGGATGCTGGGCGGCGGAATACGGCAAACGGCTGAACCTGACCTATGACGAGCATGGGAATCAGTAAGAAGGCGGATATAGTGTAGGATACGGCAGGGAGGAAAAAGTTTCGTGTCTGACCCAAAAAAGTCCCGGAATGGGCGTTCATTATGATATAATAGCGGGTATACTTCCAGTATCGCGGGAACTGGGAAAGCAGAAAAAACGATGCGGGAGGAATTGCTATTGAAAAAGAAGCGCAGGGGAAGAAAGATACGGTTCATAAAATGGATATTCCTGCTGTGGATCGTCTATACGGTCGCCTGTGGAACCATACCGCCCTTCTTTCATAAAATGGCTGCGGATCCGGAAGCCGCACAGGCGGACGTGGGACAGCCGGAGAGAGTACGCAGTATCGATGATAACAGGGAGGCTCTGTTGTGGAGGCTGCGTCTGATCGGGGAAGCACAGGAAAGCGTGGTACTGTGTACCTTTGATTTTAGGGATGACGACAGCGGATGTGATATGATGGCGGCCCTTTTTGACGCGGCGGAGAGAGGGGTGGACGTGCGGATCATGGTGGATGGTATCAATGGGACGCTGTACCTTACCGCGAGCAGGATATTTAGGGAGCTGGCCGGCCATGAGAACGTACAGGTAAAACTGTACAATCCGATTAACCTGCTGATGCCGTGGAAGCTCAATTACCGTATGCATGACAAGTATCTGATTGCGGATGATCTTGCCTATATCCTCGGCGGAAGAAATACGAACAATCTGTTCCTGGGGGATTACGTGGATTCGTATAATGAAGACAGGGATATTCTGGTATATGAGACTGTGCCGGGGGAGGGAAGCTCCTATCTGCGGCTGCGGGAATATTTCGAGAGAATATGGGAGCTGCCCTGTGCGAAGGTTTATAAACGGCCGGCATACGGGCAGGAATTCCTGAACGAATACTATAGAACCGTCCGGGAAAGGTATCCGGAAGCATTTGCGGGGACGGACTGGGAGAAGGAGACGACGGCGGCAGAGAAGGTCGAGCTGTGTACCAATCCCATGGAGCCGGTCAATAAGCCGCCGCTGCTGTGGAAACGGATGCTGCGGGAACTAGATCAGCAGGAGGACATTCTGATACAGACCCCCTACATCATATGTAGCAGGGAGATGTACCGAGATCTGGCAGACTTAAGCTCCCGCGGCGTGCAGATCATCACGAATGCGGTGGAAAGCGGCGCGAATCCCTTCGGTTGTACCGATTATCTGAACCAAAAGAAAAATATATATGGGACGGGGGCGCATGTCTATGAGCGCCTGGGCACACAGGCGCTCCATACGAAAACGATACTGGCGGGAGACAGTATCAGTATCGTGGGTTCCTGTAACATGGATATGAGGAGCATTTATCTGGATACGGAGATGATGCTGGTTATCGAGAGCGGGGAACTGAACAGGCAGCTCAGGGAACAGGCGGAAGAATTAAAGAAGCAGAGCCGCCATGTATACCCGGATGGAAGGGCAGAGGACGGAGAAAACTATACCCCTCTGAAACAGGGAATCGGGAAGAAAATTCTTTACGGAGTGCTGCGCGTACTCGTCATCCCGTTCCGGCATTTATTGTAGACAGCAACATTTATCGAAGAAAAATACCGGAACGTGGATTCCCGGGCGGAACGGATGTGGTTTTCCATCAGCCGTTCCGCCCGGGATCCGGTTACGCCACCCCCAGGGAAGATGCCAACATCACCACGATCCGTTCCTAATGCAAAACGGCGGTGGTGGACGGCTCCTGGGAACCGGCATTCGCCCCGGCGGAGGATTTCAACCGGTTTTTGCAGGAGATGCAGACCACGGTCAGGGGACTTGGCTGCGACGACGTCTATGCGGTGGATCTGAAAAATGCCCGGGCCCAGAACGAAGCGAGGAAGGACTCGGCGGGAAGATTCCCGAAAAAAGCATAGGGAAAGCATGCAGTAGGAAATATATGGAAAAATACAGTGACAAAGTAAACAAGGTCGTCTATGGCGGGGATTATAACCCGGAGCAGTGGCCGGAGGAGATCTGGGCGGAGGATATGCGTCTGTTTAAACAGGCGGGGATCGATATCGTGACGTTAAATGTGTTCTCCTGGGCAGCCATCCAGCCTTCGGAAGAGATGTATGATTTTGGAAAGCTGGATCGGATCATGGATATGGTGCGGGATAACGGCCTGAAAGTGTGCCTGGCAACATCTACCGGCGCCCATCCAGCCTGGATGGCCCGCCGCCACCCGGATATCCTGCGGGTGGATTTCGAGGGGAGGAAGCGCAAATTCGGCGACCGGCACAATTCCTGCCCCAACAGCCCTACGTATCGGACATACGCGCCGAAGCTGGCAGGAATGCTGGCGGAACGCTACAGAGGTTATGAGAATATCGTGGCCTGGCATATTTCCAATGAGTTTGGCGGCGAGTGCTACTGCGAGAACTGTGAGCGGGCGTTTCGTCTTTGGCTGAAAGAAAAATACGAAACACTCAAGGAACTGAACCGCGTATGGAATACCGCCTTCTGGGGCCATACCTTCTATGACTGGGAGGAGATCGTCCTTCCCAATATGCTCAGCGAGCATTTCCAGTATGACCGGACCACCTTCCAGGGGATCACGCTGGATTACAAACGGTTCAATTCGGACAGTATTCTGGACTGTTTCCGCCTGGAGTACGACGCGGTGAAGGCGGTCACACCGGAAATCCCGGTCACCACGAATCTGATGGGCTTTTACCCCGTGCTGGATTATCAGAAATGGGGGAAATATATGGACGTGGTTTCCTAGGACAACTATCCGGCCGCGGACGCAAAGCCTGCCGAGATTGCCATGGCCCATGATTTGATGCGGGGCGTCGGCGGAGGGAAGCCTTTCCTTTTGATGGAGCAGTCGCCCAGCGTGTCCAACTGGCATGATTACTGCGCCCTGAAACGGCCCGGGGTCATGCGGCTGTGGAGCTGGCAGGCCGTGGCCCACGGTGCGGATTCTGTCATGTTTTTCCAGATGCGCCGGAGTATCGGTGCCTGCGAGAAATACCACAGCGCGGTCATCGACCATGTGGGCACCGGCGATACCCGCGTGTTCCGGGAGATTGCAGCCCTGGGAAAAGAGCTGGAGAAGCTGGGCGACGCCACCCTGGGAGCGTCCGTGGAGGCCCGGGCGGCCGTCTATTTTGACTGGGATAACTGGTGGGCGCTGATCCATACCGCGGGCCCCACCACGGATCTGGACTATAAAGAACAGATCCTTGACTATTACCGCGCATTCTACGATCTGAATATACCGGTGGATTTTGTGGGCGCGGAAGATGATCTGGGAGGGTACAGGCTGCTGGTCGCGCCGGTGCTGTATATGGTAAAAGAGGGTTATGACGAAAAGATCCGCCGTTTTGTGGCGGACGGAGGGATATTTGTCACTACTTTTTTCAGCGGCATCGTGGATGAACATGACCTGGTGGTCACCGGGGGCTATCCGGGGCAGCTCCGGGACATCCTGGGGATCTGGGTGGAGGAGGTCGACGCCCTGCCCCGGGATAAGGAGAACAGTTTCATCTACAATGGCAGCCGGTATCCGGCCCGGCTCCTGTGCGATCTGCTCCATACGGAGGGAGCCAAGGCCCTGGCTTCCTACCAGGAAGATTTCTATGCCGGGATGCCGGCCGTGACCGTGCATGCTTTCGGAAAAGGCAAAGCCTATTATGTGGCTGCCCGCTCCGACGCTGAATTTTATAACCAGTTTTTGCAGGATGTGTGCAAGGACGACTGCGGGATATGGCCCCTCCTGATGCAGACCCGGGGCGTGGAGGTCGTCCTGCGCAAGAACGAAAAGGGCAGTTATCTGTTCCTGCTGAACCACAACGATGCTTTCTCCCGTGTATGGCTGGAGGACGGCTGTACGGATATGCTGTCCGGGGAGTATATCCACGGCGGCAGGGAGATCAAGCTGGCCCCCAAAGACGTGCGGATTTTGAAAAAAGAGTAACGGAAGTTTATCTGCGGCCACGCGGTAAGCGCGTGGCCGCGGGCATGTCTGCCTCAATTCTTAGGGAGGCGGAGCGGACAAAATCTTTTGTGCGGGAATACTACGGGAACGATGGGGAACCGGGGGAATATGTATCGGCTTTTCTTGGGGAGGTTCTCGTACGGATTGAACAGTCTGCCGCGGCAGAGACAGGTCTGGACGGTATCGTCTAGAAATCCTGCCTATGGATTATGATGTTATTCATCAAAAATATATTTTAATTTCATAATTAAGGTTATTGATTTATCCCCGCTATGTTCGTATAATAGTTAAATGCATAAGGAGGGATATATGGATCAACAAAAGAACCAGAACAATCAGAATAAGCCCGATCCGGGGCCGAAGAACAGGCAGTCGCTTCTGATCCTGCTGATCGGTCTGCTGGGTACGCTGCTGATATGGAGTTTTTTTACAAATATAGGACAGAATGCGGCTTCTCCTGAGGAGATTGATTATTCTGAATTTCTGCAAATGCTGGAAAAAGACGAGGTGGCCTCGGTGGAGCTGGAATCCAATATGCTGACCATCACGCCCCGGGAGCAGAAATATGAAAATATCAAAGTGACCTATAAAACCAGGCTGATGGAGGCATCCACCGTGCTGGTGGAGCGTCTTTCCAAGATAGAGAATATCACTTTCAAGGAGAAGCAGCCCGATCCCACGGGCGCGGTGGTCTCCTCGATTTTGAGTTTTTTGATTCCCTTCGTCATACTGATCGTAGGTATGAACCTGCTGTTTTCCCGCATGAGCAAGGGCGGCGGCATGATGGGCGGCGTGGGAAAGAGCAAGGCGAAAGCTTACGTCCAACGCGATACCGGAGTACTGTTTGCTGATGTGGCGGGACAGGACGAGGCCAAGGAGTCTCTGCAGGAGGTCGTGGACTTCCTGCACAATCCGGGGAAATATACCATGATCGGGGCGAAACTCCCCAAAGGCGCGCTGCTGGTGGGCCCTCCGGGAACGGGTAAGACCCTGCTGGCCAAGGCCGTGGCCGGCGAGGCCCATGTGCCCTTTTTCTCCCTGTCAGGGTCGGATTTTGTGGAAATGTTTGTGGGCGTGGGAGCTTCCCGGGTGCGCGACCTGTTTGAGGAGGCAAAGAAAAACGCTCCCTGTATTATTTTTATCGACGAGATCGATGCCATCGGAAAGACCCGTGACAGCCGTTACGGCGGCGGCAACGACGAGCGGGAACAGACCCTGAACCAGCTTCTGGCGGAGATGGACGGTTTTGATACCTCCAAGGGGCTTCTGATCCTGGCGGCCACCAACCGTCCGGAGGTGCTGGATCCGGCGCTTCTGCGTCCGGGCCGCTTCGACCGGCGGGTAATCGTGGACCGGCCGGATCTCAAGGGCCGGGTCAACGTCCTGAAGGTTCATGCCAAGGACGTGATGATGGATGAGAGCGTGGATCTGGACGCCATTGCCCTGGCCACCTCCGGCGCGGTGGGCTCCGATCTGGCCAATATGATCAATGAGGCGGCCATCCTGGCGGTGAAAAACGGGCGTAAAGCCGTGTGCCAGCAGGATCTATTTGAGGCCGTGGAGATCGTGCTGGTGGGTAAGGAGAAGAAGGATCGCGTTTTGAGCCAGGAGGAGAGAAAAATCGTATCCTACCATGAGGTGGGGCATGCCCTGGCCAGCGCTTTGCAGAAAGACGCGGAGCCGGTGCAGAAGATTACGATCGTGCCGCGTACGATGGGCGCTCTGGGTTATGTGATGCAGGTGCCTGAGGAAGAAAAATACTTAAACAGCAAAAGCGAGCTGAACGCCATGCTGGTGAGCGCCCTGGCCGGGCGGGCGGCGGAGGAGCTTGTCTTTGACGATGTGACTACCGGGGCCGCCAACGATATTGAGAAAGCGACGAAGATCGCCCGGGCCATGGTCACCCAGTACGGCATGTCGGAGAAGTTTGGCCTGATGGGCCTGGCTTCCGCGGAAAACCAGTATTTGGACGGGCGGACCATGCTGAACTGCGGCGATTCCACGGCCACGGAGATTGATCATGAGGTTATGACGCTTCTGAAGGAATCCTATGAAAAGGCAAAGGAAATGCTGAGCGAAAACCGGGACGTGCTGGATCAGATCGCGGATTACCTGATCAAGAAGGAGACGATCACCGGGAAGGAGTTTATGCAGATTTTCCGGGAGGTGAAAGGCCTGCCGGATCCGGGAGTCAAGAAGCAGCTTGAGAAGGATGCGAACCTGATGGGACCGGCGCGGCCGGAGGAAACCGGGGAGCAGGACGCAGGTTTCGAGACGGGCACATCATAGGAAATTTCAAAAAAGACGGGCGAAAAGGAATTGCTTTTTGTCCGTCTTTCTCTTTCGGCACGGCGGCAGTTGTTTCCAGGGGATGCCTGACAGGGCCGCGGATTTTTATGGAGCGGGATATGTTTGACATAGAAGAAGAATTAAAGAAACTTCCCGGTAAGCCGGGGGTGTACATCATGCACGACGCGGAGGACGCGATCATTTATGTGGGCAAGGCGGTCAGCCTGAAAAACAGAGTGCGGCAGTATTTCCAGAGCAGCCGCAACAAGGGGCCGAAGATCGAGAAGATGGTGACCCATATCGCCCGGTTTGAATATATCATTACGGATTCGGAGCTGGAGGCCCTGGTGCTGGAGTGCAATCTGATCAAAGAGCACCGACCCAAATATAATACCATGTTGAAGGATGATAAGACGTATCCTTTCATCAAGGTCAGTGTGAATGAGCCGTATCCTCGCATTCTGTTTTCAAGGGAGATGAAGAAGGATAAGGCGAAATATTTCGGCCCCTACACCAGTGTGGGGGCAGTAAAAGAGAGCATTGAGCTGATCCGCAAGCTGTATCAGATCCGTTCCTGCAACCGTAGTCTGCCGAAGGATCGGGGAAAGGAGCGCCCCTGCCTGTACTACCATATGAAACAGTGCCAGGCGCCCTGTCAGGGATATATCAGCGAGGAGGCGTACAGGGAGAAAATCAAAAGTGTGCTGGCCTTCCTGAACGGGGATTACCAGAAGACGATCCGGGAGCTGGAGGAGAAGATGCAGCAGGCTTCCCTGGAGATGCGTTTTGAGGAGGCGGCGGGCTACCGGGATCTGGTCAGAGATATTAGGAAGGTCGGTGAAAGACAGAAGATCACCGACAGCACCGGGGAGAATAAGGACATCATCGCTATGGCCCAGGATCGCCAGGACGCGGTGGTACAGGTATTTTTTGTCCGGGAGGGGAAGCTGATCGGACGGGATCATTTCTATCTGTGGGTGTCCGAGACGGACAGGGAGCAGGATATTTTGCTTAGTTTTGTCAAGCAGTTTTACTCCGGCACGCCCTTTATTCCGAAGGAGCTGCTGCTCCAGTATGAGATTGAGGATGTAAAAATTTTGGAGGAGTGGCTGACTCGGAAGCGGGGCCAGCGGGTGCGTATCCGCGTCCCGAAGAAAGGGACAAAGGAAAAACTGGTGGAACTGGCGGCCCGCAATGCCCGGATGGTGCTGGATCAGGACAGGGAGAGGATCAAGCGGGAGGAGGGGCGTACCGTGGGGGCCGTCCGGGAGATCGCCCGTCTGCTGGGCATGGAGGAGATCCACCGCATGGAGGCTTTCGACATATCCAATATCAGCGGGTTTGAGTCCGTGGGTTCCATGGTGGTCTTTGAGAAGGGGAAGCCCAAGCGCAGCGATTACCGGAAATTTAAGATCCAGACCGTCCAGGGGCCTGACGATTACTCCAGTATGCGGGAGGTGCTGACCCGCCGTTTCGAGAGGGGGATCCGGGAACAGGCGGAGGAACGGGAACTCCAGGGTTTTCAGAAATTTCCGGATTTGCTGCTGATGGACGGCGGTAAAGGGCAGGTGAATATTGCCGAGGAGGTGCTGGACGGACTGTCCCTTGCGATCCCGGTCTGCGGCATGGTGAAGGACGACCATCACAGAACCCGCGGATTATTTTTCCGCGGTGAGGAGATTCCCATCGACCATCACAGCGAGGGTTTTAAGCTGATTACCCGTATCCAGGATGAGGCTCACCGTTTTGCCATCGAGTATCACCGGCTGCTTCGGAGCAAGGGGCAGGTGCATTCGGTGCTGGACGATATCCCGGGTATCGGCCCGGCCAGAAGGAAAGCGCTGATGCGGCGGTACCAGTCCATGGATAACATCCGGGAGGCTACGGTGGAGGAATTAAAACAGGTGGAGAGCATGAATGAGAAAAGCGCTCGGGAGGTGTATGCGTTTTTTCATCCGGAGGGGTGAAGCGTTCTCTGTCGCGGTATCGAACGGTAACTGTGGAACGAATGTAATTCTGTTAACAGTAAATGGGGGCAGTCAGGTGTTTTTTGCCCGGCGCGTACCTGTTTCCTTGCGAATGGCAGCGGTATGTGCTACTATAAGGGATAGTAACGGCAGAAAAATTAAAGGAGAAGGGTCATGAAAACAGTAACATTGGACAAGCTTGTCGAGGAAATGCAGCTGAAAAATATGACGCCGGAGCTGGATACGGCGGAAACAAAGATCACTCTCACGGAGATCAACCGTCCGGCGCTGCAGCTTTCGGGGTATTATGACTTTTTTGTTGCGGAACGCGTACAGATCATAGGATATGTGGAGCATTCCTATCTGGTGAATCATCTGAGCCGGGAGGAGAAAATCCGGGCCTATGAGCAGTTTGTGTCAAAAAATATTCCCTGTGTGATTTTTACCACCCAGGTGGTGCCTGACGAGGACATGCTGGAGCTGGCGAGAAAACATAAGGTTCCCACGTTTACCACGGACCGCACCACATCCAGTTGTATGGCGGCCATCATCCGGTGGTTGGCCATCCAGCTGGCCCCCTGCATTTCCATCCACGGCGTGCTGGTGGATGTGTACGGCGAGGGCGTCCTGATCATGGGTGAGAGCGGTATCGGAAAGAGCGAGGCGGCCCTGGAACTGATTAAGAGGGGGCACCGTCTGGTCAGCGATGACGTGGTGGAGATCAGCCGGGTCAGCGATAACGAGCTGGTGGGCACGGCGCCGGATATTACCCGCCATTTCATTGAGCTGCGGGGTATCGGTATCATCGATGTGAAGACCCTGTTCGGTGTGGAGTGTGTCAAGGACAGCCAGCAGATTGATCTGGTGATCAAGCTGGAGGAGTGGGATCGCGACAGAGAGTATGACCGCCTGGGCCTTGAGGAAGAATATACGGAGATCCTTGGCAACAAAGTGATCTGTCACTCCCTGCCGATCCGTCCCGGGCGGAATCTGGCGGTGATCGTGGAATCCGCCGCCGTCAACCACCGTCAGAAAAAAATGGGGTACAACGCGGCGAAGGAGCTGTATAAACGCGTGCAGGCGAATCTGACAAAGAAGAGGGATTGAGGAGTATGATGTATACATTTGGTATTGACGTAGGAGGCACCACGGTAAAATGCGGTCTGTTTACCCTGGAGGGAGAGGCCTTGGATAAATGGGAGATTCCCACCCGCACAGAGGAAAACGGCGGCCATATCCTGCCGGATATCGCGGAGGCGATTCTGAAAAAATGTACGGAAAAGGGGATTGCCAAAGAGCAGATCCAGGGAGTGGGTCTGGCGGTGCCGGGGCCTGTACTGGAAAACGGCGACGTATCCTGCGCCGTCAATCTGCACTGGGATTACAAGGAGGTTTCCAAGGAGCTGCGGGGGATGACCGGTTTCCCGGTGCGGGTCGGCAACGACGCCAACGTGGCGGCTCTGGGGGAGATGTGGCTCGGCGGCGGCCGGGGCGCCTCCAGCATGGTGATGGTGACGTTGGGCACCGGCGTGGGCGGCGGTATCGTCCTGCGGGGCAGGATTCTTTCGGGCGTTCACGGCGCGGCGGCGGAGATCGGCCATATGTGTGTGGAGCCAGCGGAGACGGAGTACTGCAACTGCGGAAAACGAGGCTGTCTGGAGCAGATGGCTTCGGCCACCGGCGTGGTGCGCCTGGCCCGGCAGGAGCTGGCCCGTTATGAGGGGAAAACGGCGCTGAACGCCGAAGCTTTGACGGCCAAGGCTGTTTTTGACGCCTACAAGGAGCAGGATCCTGTGGCCGTGGCGGCCGTACGGCGTATGTCCCACTATCTGGGCATCGCCCTGGCCAATATAGCCTGTGTGGCAGATCCGGATATTTTTGTTATCGGCGGCGGTGTGTCGAAGGCGGGACAGCCTCTTATAGACGCGGTGCTTGCGGTATACCGAGAATACGCCTTTCCGGTCTGCCGGAATATCCCGATTGTACTGGCGGAGCTGGGTAATGACGCAGGCATCTATGGGGCGGCGAAGATGGTGATGGATTAACGGTACAGGAGCGGCGTCTGCCTGGCAGAGAAAGTGGAAATCAAATATCACGAAAAAGTGATGGATTGCATCCCGGTTTAACAGCCGGGATGTTTTGCAGACATGAACAGAGTGACAAGAGGGAGGATACACCTATGCAGGAAGAATATCTGCGGGCCCTGATGGTGATAGAGGAAGTAAAAAAGGCCGTGACCGGGAAGGACGAATGCATCCAGAAAGGATTTGCAGCCATACTGGCCGGGGGCCATTTGCTGATTGAGGATGTGCCGGGGGTGGGAAAGACGACCCTGGCTCTGGCTTTTTCCCGGGCGATGGCGCTGGACAACCACCGGGTACAGTTTACGCCAGATGTGATGCCGGCGGATATTCTGGGATTTACCATGTACCAAAAGGAGACGGGACGTTTTGTCTATTACCCGGGGACGGTCATGTGCCATCTGTTTCTGGCGGATGAGATTAACCGCACTTCCCCGAAGACCCAGTCCGCTCTGCTGGAGGTCATGGAGGAGGGAATCGTGACCGTGGACGGCGAGAGCCACAGGGTTCCCTCCCCTTTTATCGTGATGGCGACTCAGAACCCCAAGGGAAGCGCGGGCACCCAGCTTTTGCCGGAGTCACAGCTGGACCGCTTTATGATCTGTATGAGCATGGGTTATCCGGATCTGAAAAGCGAGGTGGAAATCGCCCGGGGAAAGAGCGTGGGAAACGGTACGGAGCAGGTACGGCAGGTGATCAACGACCAGGATCTGGTGGCGCTGCGTCAATGTGTGGAAGAGATCTACATCAAGGATGCGGTGTATACCTATATAGCGAAAGTATGCCGCGCCACCAGGGAGAATCCCTATATTGAGCTGGGCCTGAGCCCTCGGGGCACGATTGCCTGTACGCGGATGGCGAAGGCATGGGCCTTTCTGCAGGGGAGGGAGTATGTGCTTCCGGAAGATGTGGCGGAGATCTATACAGATGTGGCCAGGCACAGGATCGTGCTGAATACGAAAGCCCGTGTGACCCGAATCTCGGAGGAGGCCGTATTGAAGGAGATTCTCTCCGAAGTGAAGCCGCCGGCTTCTTATATGAAAAACCGGGGGTACGGTGAGTAGGATGGTCTGGATTTTGGTTTTAGCGGGGATTCTGGTATATGTGGCGTTGCTTTTTTTCAGCAGTCCGCTGCTTTTGCTGGCCGGTTATCTGGCGGCGCTGTTTGTACTGGCGGCAGTATTTTTGATCTATCGTCGGTTTTGCGTGGACTGCGGGGTGGAGGTTCCCATCTCTGTCACGGACGAGGGAAAGGATGTCTCTCTGCAAATCCATATAAAAAATAAGAGTCCCCTGACGTGCGGCAGGATACGGCTGTGTCTGGTGGTCTGCAATGCCTTTTATGGGAAAAAACGCCGCATCTGGCTGAAAGCTTCGGACATAATGCCGGGGCAGAACAGGCTTTTGTATATTCTGCGGCTGCCTGGGGCAGGATGCTATGATATCTGTGTGAAGGGGATGCATATTTATGATCTCACCGGTTTGGCCTGGATCCGGAAAAAAGTGAACCGGTCGGCCCGCGTGCAGGTGTTGCCGGATATACAGCCTGTGAGCGTCCGGCTGACGGAGCCTGTGCGCAGCTTTTTTGGGGATGCCGAGGTATATGATGAGGATCGGGCGGGCCAGGATACGGACGAAGTATTCCAGATTCGCTCTTTCCGGCCGGGAGACAGGCTGCAGAGTATACACTGGAAGCTTTCGGCGAAGATGGACGACCTGATGGTAAAGGAATACAGTCTGCCCAAAGCCTGTCCGGTGGTGCTTTTTCTGGATGCTCAAAGGGGAGGAACAGGGCAGAGCGGCCAGCGGTATCTGCGGCTGGCCGCGGGGCTGTCTTTTTCCCTGATGGATGCGGGCTGTCCCCATTACGCGGCCTGGTATGACGGCAGGACGCAGGGTATCACCCGTGCACGGGTGGATGACGAGGAAAGCTATTATAGCTTTATCAGCAGCTATCTCGTGGAGCGGGGGGCGGGTCAGGCGATTCCGCTTGAAGAACTGTACCGGGAAAAATACCGGGGTGAGTTTTATCTGCACGGGCTGCGGCTGACGGGGAAAGCCGAGCTGTATAAGGATGGGGAATGGCTTCTGTCCGCGGCGGAAAAGACTTCCGGGCCGGAGAGGGAGGGGCTGGAAATTGTTGTTTAAGGAAAAAAATCAGAAACTGCTGTGCAGGCCGAAAGATCTGCACGGCGCGGCAGAGACGGGCCTGTGCAGCTTTGCGGCGGACTGTCTGTGCACCCTTGCGTCAACCCTTTGTTTTGCCTGGTCAGGTATCCATATGCTGGTGGACGAGTTTCCGGAGATGGCGGCTTACAGCGGGGGACAGATTCCTGTGGCGGATATTACGGCAGTATTGGCCGTGATGGTTTTACTGTTTGCATTGCCAGGGCGCCGTTTTTTGCTGTGCAGACGGGTGCTCCTTGGGCTGGCGCCCTTTACGGGGATGCTGGCAGCTTGGCGTCTATGGGTCAAACACGGAGAAGAAATCCTGTCGGGCAGCCGGCAGGCGGCAGGAATTGTGGTTGCGGCGGTGAACCGCCATTATAAGTTCAATTTTTCTCTTCCGGAGGGGCAGGCCCGCTACTGCCCTCTGGCTGTATTATGCATTGTCGGTTTCCTTCTGGCGGCACTTTTGTATGCTGCCTTTGTATGCCGCAGGCGGTGGATCGTCATGGGCTTTCCGCTGCTGGTTCTGAACCTGGGGCTTCTGGCAGGTTATACGCCGGGACTTTTGGGGGGTACAGAGTGTTTCATCGGTCTGCTGTTTTGTCAGGCCGGAGGATGGGAGAGTGCGCAGGCTGCCCGGGGAAGCGTGGGAAAAGGGGGCCGGCGCATACGGCTGTGGGCCGGCCACGGGCTGCCTTTGGCTGTGCTTGCCTTGCTGTCTATTTTTCTTCCCCTTGGGATTTCTGCTCGTTTTTCCGGGGCTGCGAAAGAGTTGGCGGAGTCCGGTGAGGGGGTGGTCGGTATCCAGAGGAAAATGGAAGAAGCGCTGGAACTGAATATCCAGCGCCTTTCCTTTACGTCGGAAGATGCCGTCAAAGAGAATATTAATAACCGGACGCCGAAATACAGGGAACAGGAGATTCTGCGCATAACACTGACGGAGAAACCGGAGCGCACCCTCTATTTCCGAGGATTCTATGGCGGGAAATATGCGAACGGCGGCTGGAACAGTACTATTGATGTGCTGCAAGACTCGCTGGCGGGACGGGGATGGACGGAGGAAGATGTGGCCAGATGGCTGAGCAGCAGAGCGGGAGCTGTACAGGAGGGCGCGGGAGAATGGTCGGATTTTCCAGAGGATTGCACGTTGCAGTTTCTTTGGCGCAGCGGCGCCATGTATTTGCCCTATTTCCTGGTGCCGGAGGATTCCGGCGGGGCGCTGCAGTATAGCGGGGAATATCAGATTAGAAAGAAAAAATCTCTGGATATCGTGCATTTTGGCAGGGAGACGGAGAAAAGGGACGACCGGGAGTCCGGGCTGGCAGAATGGTATGGGGCTTATGTCCGGGAAAATTACCATTCTGGCAGTGCGGACGTGCCCTCTGCCAGACGGATTGCGGAGGAACTGCTGGATGCGTATTCAGGTTCTTACAGCGTAGTTCTGGGGGAATGGCCCTCGGGTTCAGATATTTCCGCTTTTCAGCTCAGCCTGTTGAGAGATGCCCTTGCCAGTGAAGAGCCGGAAATCAGCAATCAGGCCAGACTGTATTTTGCCCATGCGGCCAGCGCCTATCTGGGCAGCGGCGTGTACAGACAGGAGCTGGATCAGGTACCGGACGGCACTGACGTGGTGGAATATTTCCTCAGTAAAAGCAAGACCGGATACTGCGTCCATTATGCCAGCGCCGGGGTTCTGATCCTCCAGGCCATGGGCATTCCGGCCCGTTATGCCTCCGGTTATGTGGCGGCGGCTTCGGATTTCAGAAGTGAGGCCGGTCAGTATGTGCTGTCTTTGAGGGACAGCGCGGCCCATGCGTGGGTTGAGATTTATCTGGAGGATATCGGCTGGGTTCCGATAGAGATGACGCCGGGGTTCGGGGATGAGTGGATGGACAGACAGGAAAAAGAGATGCTGGAGATCCGCCCGGATCTGACCCTTCGGAGAACGCCGGCGGTGGAAGAGAAAACGGAGGGAGATATGATGCCGGGTGAGGGAGAGAGGTCGGAGCTGCCGGAGGAATCAGAAGAACCGGAGGGGGAAGAGGCGTCCGGCGACACGACTTCTCCCAAGGAGGCGGAACCGTCACGCAATCAGACGGAAACAAATGCCGAGGAGCCGTCAGGGGTGGGTTCTTCCAGGGGGACAGCGCCATCGGGCGCCGCCGGTGAAGGCATTTCCGCCGGGAATATGAAAGCATCCGGACCCATCCGACGGGTGCTTCTGGCGGCCATATTTTTGGCCGGTATGGCGGCTGCCCTGATTCTTCTGCTGCATCTTTCCGCTGTCAGAAAGCAGAGAAGGCTGCATCAGCTGCTCCGTGATATACGCCAGAGAAGAAACCGGCAGGCGGTTCTCCGTATGAACCGCAGCGTGTACAGGCGCATGAAGGTGAAAAACCGCCAGTGGTTTGCCAGCATGTCCGATGAGGAGTACAGGCAGATGCTGATCCGGACGTTTCCGGATACTGCAAAAGAGGAATGGGAGGAGTTCGTCAATATTGCCCGGAAAGCCAGCTTTTCACGGTCTGAGATATCGGACGCCGAGGTGCGGGCGGTGTATGGGATTTTTCAGGCTTTTCGATAAACAGATCACGGGGTATGGCACTCGGGCGCCATACCCCGTATGTTGGTTATTGATCGCTGTTCATTTCCTCAACCATTGGCGGGATCTGGGACAGCATATTATCTATATCCTCAAACATGGAGCTCTTGGTGGTGCCCAGATTATTTGCGATGCTAAGGTGTTTGACTACTTCCTGATACTGGATCCGGATGTGGTCGAAAAACTGGCAGATAGACAACAGGGAACTCTGAGACGAGTCGATCACATTGGCGATTTCCGTCTGCACGCCTGTGGAGCCCTCGGCGGCTGTAGTGATCTTGTGGAAGTTATTGTCGGTGTCACTTACAATCTCAATGCTCTGGCCCAGGGTTTGTTCTGAAGAGTGGATGCTTCCGCTGAGCTGCTCGGAGCTGGTTTCTACGTTTCGGATACCATTGTCCACCTCAACAGCCAGCACTTTGATCTCGCTGGCCAGATCTTTGATCTGGGCGGCAACCACCGAAAATCCCCGCCCCTCTTCCCCGGCCCGGGCGGCTTCTATGGAAGCATTGATGGCCAGGAGGTTTGTCTGGTCGGCAATGGATACGATGCCGCCCATACACTTCTGGATATTCTGGATGGCGGCCTGCAGCCGGGCAAAGGTCTGCTCCATTTCGCTGTAGGATGTCTGCACCTGCATGGAGGTCTGCTTCAGTTCTTTCAGCTTATCCTGGGCCTCGGCTACGGTCAGGGCAATCTCGTTCTTTACACCGGTAAACTGTTCCGCCGTCTCGTTAATATTGGAAAAGGACTGGCCAAATTCCGTGAGCTGTGCGTGAAAATGATCCGCCTCTTTCAATATGCCGGAGAAAGAGCTGCCGATCATATTGAGCTCGTAGAGAGATTCCACCTCTTTCCGGGCCAGATCCTTTTGGTATTCTTTCAGGCTGCCGGTCACATGTTGGATGGGCCGGGTATTGTTTGGTTTATGTACTTGTCTGGCTTTTCGTTTTTTTGAAAAAAACATAGCGCATCCCCCCTTACTCAAAGACCACACAGGTCATGGACTGATTGACAAACTGATTATTGTAGTGTTCGCCGTATCCCACCAGGCCGGCGTGGCTTCCCAATGCCGCCATTTCCTGCAGATAGTCGGACATATAGCCATGGCTGCAGAACAGCTTGTAGCGGAACAGGCAGTTTACCGAGAAAACGGCCGAGCGCGTGGGAAAATCCTCGCATATCCGGCGGATAGTGTCCTGGACGATGGCCCGGTAATCGCCCAGCTCCAGCAAAATCAGCACGTCGGAGTCGTTGACCTGCCGGAAACAGGCCAGAGAATTACCCTGTACGTCTTTGATGGAGATGATACAGGTGTCGTCCCCGTTGATCTTGCCGAAGGGGTTCTGGAAGGTACGGGTGAGGATCTCCTGGTCTGTTACATGCAGGATTTCCTGGTAGACCTGTTTGGCCGGTTTCCCGTTCAGGGCCCCCAGGATATACTGGGAACGGTCTGTCTGGGAAGCGATGAAACGGTAATTGCCCAGTTGGTGGTAGATGTTCTCTTTGTAAGTTTTTACCCGGCCGTTCTGGTTCCGGACAAGCCCGTAGACCACGGCATCGGGATAGATGACGCCGTTGGCGGACACCAGGCCCGCGTCGCCGGTTCCCCCCACCAGGGAGATGCCGCTTCTTTTTAATGCGGTATAAATCGTAGTCAACGCACAGGCGTCATTGCCGGTGCAAAAATCAATGCACACGGTATCGTGGCCGGTACCGCCCACCTTTGCCATGTCCTGTTTGAGCCGCTCGATATATTTTACCGGCATGGTGGATACCTGCTCCAGTACATTGGCTGTGGCGCTTACGCCATCCAGGAAGGCTATGAGGATAACTCCTTGTTCCACCATGCGTGTATCATAACCCATACCGATGCAGCCGATACTGGGCACGCCGGGATATAATGTCTCCAAAGCTTTTACATGTTCCTCGAACTGTTTCTCGTTGGACAACAGCATAATAAACTGGGGCCTGCCCAGTCCGCTGGCAGCCTCCTGCAGATTGCCCCTCTGGCTCATGCCGAAAAACTGTCTCATACTACCCCTCCCTTTGTGATCGTCATATGTATTTAAGATACGGGAATGCCCGCTGCGCAGGGCGGTTCGTTCACCGTAAAAAAATGCGGTATGGCATGTCACCTGTCATATCGCATCTTTTACTAATGCAGTGATTATAGCATAATATACCTGTTCATTGCAACCATATTTATCCTGAAAACAGGATAAATATGGTTGCTTTTTATGGGTTGGAAATGCGCATTTACTGTGGCGCAAAGCCGGTTCTTACTGTAAAAGTCCGCCGCTGCAGGCGGCATGCATGCAGGTTTTAGGACAAGTTTCGTGAGAACATGATTCAGGATCGTTATTTGAACAAAATAGTCATTTTTCGCATGTTGTTTTCTTTGGATGGAAAGTATAATGGCAATATCAAAAAAGGAAACGCGATATCAGACGAGGAGGAAAATGAGATGAAAAGTAAAAAAGTATGGGCGCTGCTGCTTTCGGCAGCGGTAACGGCGGGTATGCTGTCAGGCTGCGGCGGCTCCGGGCAGGATCAGGCAACGGGGAGCGGCAGTACGGCGCAGAGATCTTCCGCCGCGGAAGATCCCGTATCTGCTGTCGACGGAAGCCGGACGGAAGAGGAACCGTCCGATGGCGGTGAAGCGGTGGTGCTGACCTACTGGGGATGGGATTCTCAGTTTTACAAACCGCTGATGGATGCCTATACGGCGGCCCATCCCCATGTGACTTTTGAGGTGACGGATGTGGCCAGCACGGATTATGTGACAAAGCTCCAGCAGACCCTTGCCTCCGGCTCGGAACTGCCGGATATTCTGGTCTCGGAAAATTCTTACAGAGGCCAGCAGGTAGCCATGGATGTGTGGGAAGATCTGACCCAGGCGCCCTATCATGTGACTGAGGATATGTTTTTTGACTATACCCTTGGAATGATGAAGAATCCGGAGGGCAAAATTGTCTGTATTGATGCGAGGTAGTGCCGAATATGCAGATCCCCCCGTCCACGGAATATGACGCGGTATGTACGGAGGTTATGACGCTGCTGCTGCAAAATATCATGGGAGATAACAGCTACACGGCCAAGCAAGCCCTGGCCGACGGCATCACGGAGGTGAAAAACAAGCTGCCGGACGTGGTGGTAAAATAATCCTTTTAAGAACCATTTTTTGGATGCGCCCGGGTGCACCTTGCCGCAAGGCCTTTGCGGCGAGGTGCACAGCTTTTATAACCGTACATGGAGGAAGTGTATATCATGTTACAAAGAAAAAAAGGAAAAATGTTCTGGCCAAAATGGTTGATTATCTCAAAAAAGCCTTGATTTACGGGCATACAAGTAGGATTTCAAGCCGAATTTACTACTTTCAAGGGAAGAGCCTTGATATGTCACCCGGAATCCTGCAAGCCCCAAGATCAGCACAGCATTGAAAAAATAAATGAAAACTGAATATGACACAGACACGGCGTTTCTCTATCCCATAACAGGAAGAGCAGGAACGCCGCTTTTTTATACCCTCATGTTACGCGATAGAAGCCAAAAGAGCCTTGCTACAAGCGGCTTGGCGGACGTGTTTTTGAAGGAGATAAGGATTTCCTTCCACATTCCTAATCCCTCTCCTTTTGTCGGGAATGCAGCGCCACCGCTGGATATGGAAATGAACGGATTAAGCTATCAAAGAAAAAATAAGTTTCGGAGTTAGCATAGGAAAAGAGTACTCTTTTCCGTAAATCTGCCCGCCCAT
>CAJUQO010000006.1:0-10657 GCA_910588295.1 uncultured Lachnospiraceae bacterium
AGGCTGCTTCAGCAGCAAATTGAACCTGCCGGCTTTAGCCGGCAGTGGTTCAGTTTCCAGGTTTTTGCAGGTGCACTAGCGCTATGTGAATAGCTGGTGCATTTTGAAAAAGAACCATTATAGCTGAAAGTTGCTTTGATTGAAACACTCCAAAGGACAGAGCCGTCCTTGGCGCAGATTTTTGTGGTTTTTGTTTTGGTAATTGTTTTGCCTGCGCTATGAAGCGACGGGGTATTGAGTGATACATGATTTGTTGGGTCGGCATCTTGTATAGTAGTTTCTATATAATAGTCATCATTTATCTGGCAATATGTGGCTTTATTTATAGGGGCGGCATACACACCGGCGGGAAACAAGATAGTAAGTATTAATAGAAGAAACGAAAAAAATATAACTTTTTTGTTTTTCATAATATTCTCCTTTGCAGATTACTTAATGTTAGTACTTAGAAAAAGTGCCTGTTCCCTTAGAAAAACATTATACGCATGCAATGTGGTGCATCCCCAGATAAAAAAAACAACAAAACAAATAGAAATGCAGATAATAATTCCCCGTTTGATCCATTTGTTAAGACGAATCCTGTCAACTAAGGTATCCATATCGGCGAGTGAAAAATAATTGTTTATAATATCATGGGGAGCTCCGAATGCATCGTATAACGCTTCGATTGAAGTTATGTTTCCTGTCTCAATACAATCTAAAATTTCAGGAATTAACTGCTGGATATATTTTTTTTCTGATTTTCCCATTATAGGGAATAAAGATTTGATGTTGCGGATATATTGTTCGCATAGTTTATTCATCATTAGTATCCTTTTTTGTGAATGAGGTGAGTACATAATCTACACCTTTAGTAATTTGGTTATAATTTTGGGTTAATTCATAAAGACGCTCTTTCCCGGCTGTTTCGATATGGTAGTAAATGCGAGTCCTTTTTTTCCCAACTAATGTTGTGTACTCACTGATCATTTGATCATTTTCTAACTTGTACATGACAGTATAAACTGTATTGAGAGATAATGATAGTGAATTGCGAGAATGTACAGCGATATATTTCGTTATTTCATATACATAACTATCCCCTTTTTCGTTTAAAATTGTGAGCACTAATAGTTCGGTAATACCAGTAAGAAAGTTGTTTTTGTATGCCATGCTACATCTCCTTAATATAAATTATAGCATAGAATATTCTAAAAATCAATATACCGAAAAACAAAATAATCATTGACAAAAACTATGATATTTATTATGATCTGCATAGTGATCACAGTTATACGGGAATTCCTGAGAAAAAACTGGTTAAAAATTTTATTATCTGGGAGGAAATTATGGAAGCAAAGTTGATAAGTAAGAAATTATTTATTGTAATGGCAGTTTGCCTTGTTATGTTGGGAGCCCATACGGTAGGTGCGGCGGCAAGAATAAAAGGGCATTTAACCGTAACATACCATTTGGTTCCCGTGTTGAAAGATGAGGCGTGTGCTTATACGACATTAAGTAAGCCATCAAAAAGAATAAAAGATTGTTCTTCTAAAACAACGGTAAAGATATATAATAAGGCAGGGGATTATAAATCAGATTCCTATTCTCAAAGCGGTGGCACAACTTGGGATCTGCCAATTAATGCAGGAGCTTATGCTAAAATAAGAGGAGCCAGCAAGGCAATAGGAACACATAAAGCAAAAAGTTATGATACAGGTTATAAGTGGGTTTCTACAAAAAATACAATATGGAAAAAGTGAGAGAAGCGGCAGGAAACGTTGGCTTTGAGTGGAGATTATAGCGTCAGGGGGGCGGCGCTGCGGGGCAGCAGGCGGCTCCCTTATTGCTTTAACATTACCATTTAAAGAATGGTGGGATTAGGGGTTATGAAAAAGTATTTGCTGGCTTTCCGGAATTTAAAAATGATGCTGGTTTCAAAAAACAAATTGCTCTTTATCGTGTTTTTCAGCATTGCCCTTTCTGTTTTTGGTATGCTGTTTTATTCCGGCTATTTTTTGTACTCTTTTTATGAGGCCGGGGCGGGGGGCAGGATAGAAATAAAGCTGACAGATCCCGCGGACCGGGCCAGAGTGGCCGGGCTGGTTGAGATACTGGAAAAAGACGGCCTGCCTTTAGAAAAGCTGTATTTGACTGAGGACGGCTCCGATGGGATAACGGTAATGGGAGGTTATAACCGTGAATGGGATGACCACATGCTGTGCGGCAGGAACCATACCTTAACGGAGGACGCGCCTTCTGTCATCATGGCGGAGTACCTGGTGGATTTTGTTGAGGACGGGGAAACGCCGGTGGGTATGCGCACGGAAAAAGACGGGGCGGAATTTACGGTTTCCGGTATCGTGCCTTATACGGATGTGGAATGCTATGTCCTGCCGGTGAGATATTATGCCGGCCATTACGATACAGACAGGGTGACTGCCTGGTATAAAAATAATCTTTCTCCGGCGGAGGGGCGGAATCTGAGGGAGGCCTTGCAGAGAGAGGGCGGCATAGAGACTCTGGCGCTGGCCAATAGCCGGAACCCGTTTTTATCATCGGAGTTTGTCAGTGAATTTGTGCAGGTCTTATTGATCTTTTCGGTGATGGTGATCAACGCGTTTTGCCTGGCGTATTATTGGATCACCGGATTTAAAAAGAAATTTAAAATTTATGCCGTCTGCGGAGCCAGGAAAAAGGATATTGTAAAAATCGCGGTGCTGCAGACTTCCATGCTGATGATGGGCGGAACGATGCTGGGAAATGTATTCTTTGTCATTTGTAAGCTGGCCGTGAGGCCCTTTGGCCTGGTTTACCAGGGCAGTTATTTTCCATACGGTATTGTTTCGCTGGTTGTGCTGGCCGTTATGCTGCTGTTTTCCGACCTTTTGGCGAAAAAAATAACGGGGACAGATATGATTTATCATACACTGGAGTGAGAGAATGAATAGGATACGAATTGCCTGGCGTCTGATTGGCCGGAGAAAATGGACGGTATTTTTACTGGCTGTGGAGATTGTCCTGTCGTCTATCGTTTTGCTGGGTATGGCGGGGCGGCTGTTGTTCATGAGGGACGCCATACGGATTACGGAAACATTTCAGGGGGAGGACGCTTATTATTTCACGCCCCGAAGCTATTATTCCCCCGATTTCGAGGTGGAAAATTATCTTAGCCCCCCGTTGAAAGATCAATTTGAGAAAAGCGCGATCCATACCATGCGGTTTGAAACGAAG
Source organism: uncultured Lachnospiraceae bacterium (assembly GCA_910588295.1). Classification (GTDB taxonomy): domain Bacteria; phylum Bacillota; class Clostridia; order Lachnospirales; family Lachnospiraceae; genus UBA11957. Next base: position 3,214 of record CAJUQO010000006.1, read on the forward strand.
GAGGGGACCGTTTTAAATGCCATGGCTTATGATGATTTGCTGATCGGCCATGTGAAGATCGCTATGGATGAGGGCGTATGGTTTACGGAATATGAGGGAGAAGCGGTTCCCGCCGTTGCCATTGGCGGCGGCTATGGGACGGGGGAATATATCGGGCTGAAAAACGGGCAGAGCTGTTTCGTGATAGGCGTCATAAGCAGCGATACCTATGTGGCGGAATTTGAGCAATCGGCCAGCTCCGGGATGGCGTCGTTGGAAAATCTCGTATCCTCCAATGTGGGATATGAGATCATTATTCCCTATGGCGGCAGCCGGTATGGGACGCTCCGTGGGGGGGCTATGGAGGAACGGCAGGCCTCTGAGGTTTTTATGCCCAGGGATAAAAATGTGGCTAAGGCTTTGGAAGCGGAATTGCTGCAATATGGGGATGTCTCGTCTGTCGATGAGATGAAGAAAAATTACGCTGCGGACAACAGGGAGTTTATGGTTACAAACGGGATTATTGCGCTGGTGTTTTTGGTTCTCACGGTTGTAGGGATTGGCGGCCTGAACGGGATACAGAGCCTGAAGAATGCAAAAATATACGTGATTTTGTATATATTGGGGTTTAGCAGGCGCAAATGTATGGTTCTTGAAGCGGTTAATACTTTTGCGGTCATTGGGGTTTCTTATCTCATGTTTTTGCTGGCAGATGATAAAATCGCCCCTCTGATTACCTCGGTCAGGTCGGGAAAAATACACGGATGGATGTATGGGGGCGTTGTCTTGTATTTTACATTGGTTTATTTGCTTACGTCTTTTTCGTCCATAAGGGCGGCGGCCCGATGCAATGTGATAGAGCTGTACAAAAAGGAAAAAGAATAGCAGGGGATTTTAAAGATGGGTTTGAAATTATCACATGTATATAAACGGTTTGGCACGGCCGGTACGTCGAGCTTCCGGGAAGTGCTGCAGGATATTTCGCTGGATGTGGAAGAAGGGGAAATGCTGGCGGTCAAAGGGAAATCAGGGGCAGGCAAATCCACGCTCCTGCATATCATCGGGCTTTTGGACACCATGGATGAGGGCTCTTACATTTTAGACGGTACGGATGCGGCAAAGCTTGGCAATGAGGACGCGGCACGGCTGCGGAATATGAAAATCGGTTTTGTCCTGCAGGACTTTGGACTGATTGAGGATGACACTGTTTTGTATAATGTCTGCCTGCCTCTGATGCTTGGCAACACCCCGTATAAAACCATAAAAAAGATTGCGGCAGAGAAATTGGAACAGGTGGGCGTGGGTTCTCTGGCGGGAAAAAAGGTTGCCGTACTGTCGGGGGGAGAAAAACAACGGGTGGCCATCGCGCGGGCTTTAGTGAACGAGCCGGATTATATTCTGGCCGATGAACCGACGGGGGCGCTGGATACCCAGAATGCCGCTCATATTATAAGCATTATGAAAAGGCTGAATGACGAGGGGAAGACTATCGTGGTGGTTACCCACGATGACGCCGTGGCCAATGCGTGCGGCAGGGTGATCTGCATAGAGGACGGGCAGATAAAGTAAAAGGGGGACGGCAGGTGCCGTCCCCGTCAGTATTCAAATTCCCTGACCATTTCCATGACCAGGCGTTCCCATTGAAAGAGGTTTTCCGGGTCGCCATTTACCGTGGATACGTCCTTCAATACTATGTCGCAGGCGGTTTTGTTCCGCTTGACCGCGGCCAGCATCCGTTTGGTCTCCCGGCGGATGTGTTCCCTGTACAGGGAAAAATCCGTGGCGTAGACAGGATGGGGCTTAAAGGCCATAACGTATTTGCTGCCCATATGGGCGGCGCCGATGTCCACATCCGCCCAGGGCGTGATGCTGATTTTTCGGATATGGGGGATCTGCTCCACGATGTCGATCATATTGTGGAGCGGTTCACAGCATCCGTAGTAGACCAGGCCGAAGGGCTCCATGGCCCGCTTCATATACGCAATGTCATATTCGCTCCGCATGTCCTTGGAGACCGTCGTGAAAAACTGGGCGATTCCCCGTCCCCACATGTGTTTGGCGGTCACATGGGTATAATCCAGATCTTTGCCCAGGGAGGAGTTCAGGGCCGTGGTTCCGTGCATGGTGATTTGATTGGGCTCGTACAGATTCCATTGTTCGTACTGCCTGACTGTATCCAGAAAAATATCGGTCAGCCGGCCCGCCAGCTTGTGCATCATGTCGGGTTCTTCGATCAGGCCGTAGAGTACGGCTTCCGGCCCCATATATTCTGCGATATCATCCCAGTTTTTGCATGCGTTGGCGTATCCTGTTTCCACGCCGACGACCTTTACCGGCAGAATATCTCCGATGGCGGACGCGATCTTTTCATAGAGAGCCATTGTCTCTTTTTCTTTGTAGGTCAGTACCTGGTTATGTAGCTTGTCCACGTCCTCCTCGCAGGTGATCTGGTTGATGTACTTATGAGACTGTATGGCGCCGGGCCTGGTTTCTTTTGTCTCTTCCTTGATCTCAAGGCCGATGCCGGTGGTCTCAATAATTTTTTTCACGCCATAGAAGGGCTGCACCACCATATCCGCCGGCATGTGGTTCCATTTGTAAAGTTCTCTGCGCATGTAGGTTTCCACGCTGCGGTAATCCGGGTCCTGGCATTTTTCCGTCAGCTCATCGTGTATGTTCAGCTCATGCCAGGGCAGCTCGTCCAGCAGGACTACGGGACGGAGCAGTTTGTTGTCGTTTACGGCGCGGTGAAGGATGGTTCTCTCCTGATTCACCGGGTCGTTGGCAATCTGCGCGTAACGGCTTGCCAGTTCTCTTAAAATTTGAATGTCTTTTTCCATAAGGGATGTTCAACCTTTCTTGTCAGCCTTTTACCGCTCCCACCGTGACGCCCCCGATGATCCTTTTCAGGAACAGGGAAGCGAAGATAACAATGGGGATTACGGAGATGGATACGCCCAGATACACAACGCCGTAATCTCTCATATAGGTGCCGTTGAGCTGCTGGATCACCACCGGCAGCGGGAGTTTTTCGGGGGTGAAGATCAGAATCAGCGGATTAATAAAATTATTCCAGGAATTTACAAATACAAAGATAGCCTGGGTGAACACGGCCGGCTTAATGATCGGGAATACGATCTTGTGGAAGATCCTGATTTCGGAACAGCCGTCGATCCTGGCGCTCTCGATCAGGGAATCCGGCACCGCGGATACGATAAACTGGCGGATGAAAAATACCGCAGAGGCATTGGCCGCCGAGGGGATGATCAGGGCGGCATAGCTGTCCAGCAGATGGAACCGGTCCATGAGCTGGAAATACCCGATCAGGCCTAACTGGGCGGGCAGCATCATGGTCGCCAGCAGAATCCAGAACAGCCCGTTCCGGAAACGGAAATGGAATTTGGCAAAGCCGTAGGCTGTCAGTCCCCCAAAATAGGCGCTTAAGGCTGTGCTGGAGAGGGCGATGAACAGACTGTTGCCAAAAGCCCGCCAGATATCCACATAGTGAACCAGTGTCTCGTAGTTGCGGGCCAGATACTTGCCTGGCAGGAGCTGGTAGCCCGAGGCAATCTCCGCATTTTCATGGGTGGCATTCATGAAAATGTTGTAAAAGGGTATGATGCAAACCAGCGCCAGCCCAAACAGCAGCAGGTAGCAGATTATATGGGAAAGCTTTATTCTTTTTTTCATTGTATCTGTCACCTCTCTTCCTCGGACTTCATATTTCCCCTCATATACAAGACGGAAAAAATAATAGTGAGGAGAAACAGCCCGTAGGAAATGGCAGCGCCATAACCGTAGTTGTAATTTTTAAAGGAAGTATTATACATATAGGAAAGGGCTGTCAGGCTGGCGCCGTTGGGCGCTCCGGTTCCTTTCCCTATAATGTAGGGAATGTCAAATAGCTGCATACCTCCGATCAATATGGTGACGCAGGCGTAGGTGATCACTGGTTTCAGCAGCGGGAGTACAATAAGGATGAAGGTTTTGAAGCTGCCGGCGCCATCAATGGCGGCGGCCTCCAGGATGTCTCCTGAAATCCCTTTAATGCCTGCCGTGAAAATGATGATATAGTACCCGAAGTACTGAAACCATATAATGAAGATTAGGACGGCCCGGACAAAGCTTCCGTTAATCATCCAGTTGACAGGTTCTCCAATGAGGCCGATGGATTCCAGCAGCGGGTTGACGCTGCCCCCCTGCCATGCGAACAGGAGGTTAAACAGCACGCCCAAGGAGACGGCCGTTACCAGGTTGGGGAAATAGAAAATATTTTTGAATACATGGGGGCCTTTGATGAATTTCTGGTTCAGCACATAGGCCAGCACCAGCCCGAACACGAGCTGCAGCCCTCCGGCCGCGACCGTAATGAAAATGGTATTTAATACGGATTTCCAGAAAATACGGTCGCCAAGAAGCCGGATATAGTTGGCCGCGCCCACCCAGCCGGCATCCCGGATCCCGTCCCAGTCCGTAAAACTCAGACGCAGCGTGTAGAGGATGGGATACAGGTTAAATACGGCAAATACCGCGAAGAAAGGAAAAATAAAGAAATATCCCCAATGATCTTTTTTGATTCGTCGTCTGGTATTCACGGAATATCCCTTTCCTTTCGTCTGCTATTCAATGGTGAGCTCCGGGAACTGTGTCTGCATGTCGTCGGCAAAGGCCTGCATGGCTTCGTCTATGCTCATTTCCCCTGTCAGAGCCAGTTTCAGTTTATCATTCTTGAAAGAGTTTTCTATTGCGATGTCATATTTTGTCATGGAAAGGGGTTTGATTTCCATGGCCGCGTCATACATGGCCTGATAAATGTTCTGGTCGCCGGTGAAGGGATCCCGGAAGCCGTCTGCGATCACCTTCTCAATGGCCGGTTTGTAGCCGACCATGTCCCCGGTCCGCTCCACATAGCGCAGCAGATAATCCTCGTCGGCCGTGATGGTTTTGATGAAAGTCCACGCGGCTTCTTTGTGCTGGGAGCCGGAGTACATGCTGAGCCAGGTGCCGCCGTCCTGATAGGCCGCGGGCGCCTGGATAAAGCCCCAGGTGTTGTCCGTGTCCGCGGCGTCTGCCGGAGTGTTTGCCTTGACGCAGTAGTGGAGCCCCCAGGAGGGCTGTCCGAACAGGATGAATTTGTTGTTTCCATAGAAACAGGAGGCCCAGGTGGCGTCCCAGGCGTCCAGCATGGCGTCGCCGTGGTGTTCCCGGATTTTCAGGGCGGTTTCCATCACATTCCGGAAATAGGACAGCTCCAGCATTTTGCCGTCCTGCACATAGGCGCCGGGCCGGGTCCCCAGGATCGGCGCGACCACACTGGCCGGGGAATCCATCAGATATACTTCGCCGCCGCTCTTTTCATAGACTTCTTCCCCGATGGCCGCTATGCTGTCCCAGTCAGGCAGCAGCTTCTGCACTTCCTCCGGATCGTCGGTTCCCAGGTATTCTTTCGCCAGAGGCTTATAATACCAGAAGCCGCCGGGGCAGGACTGGTAGGAAAGCCCGATGATGTGCCCGTCGTCATCCTTGCACAGTTCCGCGACATAGGGGATGAAGTCATCCATCAGCTCTGCCGCGCCGTAGGGTTCCCCGGAGAGATCCTCAATCAGGTCGGATCCTTTCAGTTTGCCCAGATCGCGGATTTCTGCCAGAAACACATCGGGGGCGCCGGTTCCCGAGCGCAGGGCCGCTTCCAGTTTTGTCATATAGGTATCTGTGGGGAATACCACGGCGTTGACCTTGATATCCGGGTTTACGGCATTAAAATCTTCCACGTAATTATCGATTTCTTCCTGGGTCAGGCTGGTCCATACCGTGATTTCATCGGAAGCTCCTTCCGGCGCCGCCTGTGAGGCGGCTTCAGCCGCGGCTTTCTGCGTGCCGGCCTGTTCTTTTTCGGGGACAGTGCCTGTCTTTTGTCCTCCGCATCCTGCCAAAAGCCCTCCTGCCAATACCACACTCAAAAACATGCATGGAAATCTTCTTTTCATACTTGCACCTCCGCTTTGTTAAGTACGAACATCCGGATTTAAAGACAAAATCATACAATAATGTTCTCGCACTTTGTAAAAATATTGTCTTTTTTACCATTAATGACCGGATTTTTTCTGTTTTCTTGTTACAATTACTATGATATAATGAATAACATCATTTGTATTGAAGGGTATTGTGACATTTTTTGTATAATATTATCCTAATCCACAATATGCGTTCATTGTCCCTCGGTGGTATACATCCTTGACAGAATGGAAGGAGTTATTATGGAAACGCCGGCAAGCCAGTCACTTTTTGCTTATACTTACACACCGTGCCCATATGCGGAGAAGCACCTGATTATTTCAGACTGTATTGGTATGTGTACTTCAAAGGATTTTTATTACAGCCGGGAGACTTTTGATAATAATCTGATTCTGTCGGTTGTGAGAGGGACGTTTTATGTAGAACAATATGGGGAAAGACATGTGCTGACGTCCGGCATGTCCATTTTGATGAGGTTGACGGATTCTCATACATACTACTCGGATAAAGTGGACGTAGCCTCTATTATATGGATGCATTTTCGCAGCGATATGCTGGTGCCCCTTCTGGACACCCTGTACTCCCATCGGCTTCTTCCGGTTATTACCTGTTCTGAGGAAGTAAAAAAGACAATCTACCAGGGTATACAGATCGCTTCCCAAAAACAGGATGATTTTGAATATCAGATTTCCGCGCTTATTTATCCAGTGATTCTGGAAGTTATGGGGCCGCATCTTTTGCGGATCCAGAACCAGACGGTATGGGAAAATTCCTGGTTTATCAAACCGGTAAATCAATATATCGATAATCATATTTATGAGAAGATTACCCTGGATCAGCTATGCTCTTCGGTGAATATGAGTAAAAGCTACTTCTGCAAGGTTTTTAAGAAGTATTTTTCCATGTCCCCCATGCAGTATACGATGTATCGGAAAATTAATATGTCAAAGTATCTGTTGTTCAATTCTGACCAGAGCCTAGAGGCTATTGCCCATGCTCTTGGATTTTCGGATCAGAGCCATTTTTCGAAAACATTTAAGCATTACATGGGCACCACTCCTTTGCGGTATAAGAATTCAAAAAAGGAAGAATCTCCGTGGGAAAGCGATTTGCCCACGGAAACAACACAAACAATGAATCACAAACAACAAATATAGACACAAAACAAGCCATTTAAACCAGACAGGCTGTCCTGCCAGACGAAGATAAGGGAAAGATGGATATTTTTGTGGACAAATAGATTTGTTCATGATATAATACGTCTTGCCAATATATAGTGCGTTTGTGGGAGGAGGGGATTACATGTCAGATCGCGAGCTGCTGTCGGCAATGTCAGGCTTGCTGGACAGAAAATTGAAACATGAGCTGGAGCCGATCAAAGAGGATGTGCATAGTCTGAAGGAAGATGTGAGTGTCCTGAAGGAAGATGTGAGTGTCCTGAAGGAAGATG
>CAJUQO010000006.1:10757-85053 GCA_910588295.1 uncultured Lachnospiraceae bacterium
TGAAGGAAGATGTGAGTGTCCTGAAGGAAGATGTGAGTGTCCTGAAAGAAGACGTACAAAAGCTGGATCAGCGCATGACGAGGATGGAGGTGCACATTGAAAATGTCACGGATAAAAATATCGCGCATCTGATCGAGGTTTTTGAACCGGCGGCGAAAACATATATGGAAAAGGCTGCGGAGATTGAGACGATGCAGGAAGATATTGCGGTCATGAAATGTGCGATCCAGGAGCACAGTGAGAAATTGCAGAAGATTTCGTAGAAGATCATCTCCATAGGATAAAAGATGCAGGGCCTGTTCAGGAGTCAGGGGCTTTTGCATCTTTTTATTTTTGACATAAAAGCCACATTAAAACAGGAAAAACAACAAAAATCCAACATAAATACAAAACAATCCAAATAAATCATCAAAATTTTGGCTATATTGTCCTGTTCATTTTTTAGGGGCTATGCTATAATAAATTCATATATGCGCCGTAAAATACCGGTGGTGAAAAATGTTCGTAAAACGGATTTCCCCGCGGGCCGCTGCAGAGAAGCGCCCCATTGAAAGCGGGCGGGTTTTGGACAGCCATCACAAGAGAATGAAAAGCGGGCGGCAGCGAGAAACGGCGGGCCCGCGAAAGGGAGTTGAATATGAAGAGATCGAAGAGAGTGGAGGCTCTGGATCAGCGTAGGGTGAATCGGGACGGGTTCATCGACGAGTGGCCGGAAAAAGGATTCATTGCCATGAGCAGTCCCTACGACCCGGAGCCGTCGGTGCGGGTGGAAAACGGGGTTATCACGGAGCTGGACGGAAAGAAGCGGGAGGAGTTCGACTTTATCGACCAGTTTATCGCGGATTATGCGATCCGGGTGGACAGGGCCGAGGAGTCTATGGCGGTGCCTTCCCTGGAGATCGCCCGCAGGATCGTGGATATCCATGTGTCCCGGGACGAGATCCTGAAGCTGGTGTCGGGCATTACCCCGGCCAAGATGAAGGAAGTCATCAATCATCTAAACGTGGTGGAGCTGATGATGGGTATGCAGAAGATGCGCGCCCGCCGGGTGCCGGGCAACCAGGCCCATATCACGAACCTGAAAGACGATCCGGTGCAGATTGCCGCCGACGCGGCCGAGGGGGCCCTCCGCGGATTCAGCGAGGAGGAAACCACCATGGGTATCGCTCGCTATGCGCCGTTCAGCGCCATCGCGCTGCTGATCGGTTCCCAGGTGGGACGGCGCGGCGTGCTGACCCAGTGTTCCGCCGAGGAAGCCACGGAGCTGGAGCTGGGAATCCGGGGCTTTACGACCTATGCGGAGACGCTGTCGGTGTACGGCACGGAGAAAGTATTTATCGACGGGGACGACACCCCCTATTCCAAAGCGTTTCTGAACGCGGCCTATGCTTCCCGCGGGCTGAAGGTGCGGTTCACCTCCGGCTCCGGCTCCGAGGTATTGATGGGCAGCACGGAGAAAAAATCCATGCTCTATTTGGAGTGCCGCTGCCTGTACATGACCAAGGGCGCCGGTTCCCAGGGCATCCAGAACGGTTCCGTGAGCTGTATCGGCATCACGGCCAGCGTGCCCGCCGGTATCCGCGAGGTGATCGGCGAGAACCTGGTGGCGGCTCTTCTGGGGCTGGAGTGCGCGTCCTCCAACGACCAGAGTTTTTCCAATTCGGATATGAGAAGGACGGCCAGGACCATGCTGCAGTTTATGCCGGGCACGGACTTTATTTTCTCCGGTTACGCGGCGGAGCCCAACTACGACAATATGTTTGCCGGGTCGAATTTTGACGCGGAGGACTTTGACGATTATAACGTGATCCAGCGGGATATGCAGGTGGACGGCGGTCTGAAACCTGTGACCGAGGAGGATGTGATCCGGGTGCGCCGCAAGGCCGGACAGGCCGTGCAGGCGGTGTTCCGTTACCTGAATCTGGCGGAAGTGACGGACGAGCAGGTGGAGGCCGTGACTTACGCCCATGGCAGCAAGGATACCCTGAACCGCGACGTGGTGGCGGATCTAATGGGTATTGAGGAAATGATGAAAAAGGGCGTCACCGGCATCGATGTGGTGAAGGCCTTGGCGGAGACTGGTTTTGAGGATGTGGCGGACAGCATCCTGAATATGCTCAAACAGCGGGTGATCGGCGACTACATGCATACGGCGGCAATCCTGGATGAGAATTTCCATGTGATGTCCGGGGTGAATACGCCGAACAATTACATGGGCCCCGGTACGGGCTACCGGGTGGATGGCAAGCGCTGGGAGGAGATCAAGCAGATCCCCCATCGTATTGACAGGCATAAATTTTAGGAGGGACGGATATGGAAATCAATGAATTGCTGGTACGGCAGATTACGGATGCAGTGATCCGGGAGCTGCATCAGGACAGATCCGCCGCTCCCGGCGGTGAGGACAGGATCGAGAAGGTAGATTACAGCGGTTATCCCCGGGCGGAGCAGGGGACGGATCCCAAGGAAGTGGTGATCGGTGTGGGCGCGGCTTTCCAGACCGTAATCAAAAACACGATCACCGGCATCCCTCTGGATGATGTGATCCGGAATATTATAGCCGGTATTGAGGAGGAGGGCATGACGGCCCGGGTGGTCAAGAACCTGAAAACCTCTGACGTGGGCTTTATCGGACTGGAAGCGGCGAAGCTTTCCGGTTCCGGCATCGGCATCGGCCTGCAGTCCAAGGGGACGACGGTCATCCATCACAAGGATCTCTATCCGCTGTCCAATCTGGAGCTTTTCCCCCAGGCGCCCCTGATGACACTGGAGACATATTTCAACGTGGGAAAGAATGCGGCAAAATATGTGAAGGGCGAGAAGGTACTGCCCATTGCCTGCACCAACGATCCGATGGTCCGGGCGAAATATCAGGTGAAAGCGGCGCTGATGCACATCCAGGAGACAGACCAGCTGTCCCCGGAATTAAATATGATTGAATGGACGGTGTGAGACGATGAGATATCCATTGGGCGAATATGAAGCGGATTCGATTACTTCCAAGACAGGCAAGAAGCTCTCCCAGATCACGTTGGATGAGATCCGGCGGGGCAATATCACGGCGGATGATATCAAAATTTCCCGGGAGATGCTGGAAAAGCAGGGCGCGGTCTGCCGTGAGAATGATAACCCGGCCATGGAGCAGAACTTTGTCCGGGCCTCGGAGATGGTGAACATCCCGGATGAGGTGATCCTTACTATGTACAACAAGCTGCGTCCTAACCGTTCCACAAAGCTGGAGCTGGTGCAGATGGCCCAGGCCCTTCTGGAACAGTACCAGGCGCCGAACTGCGCAAAACTGGTGATGGAAGCGGTGCAGATCTACGAAAAGAGAGGAATCCTTCTGGAATCATGAAAACAGTTGCGGGAATTGACATCGGTAATTCGACAACTGAAGTATGTATAGGCGCCTTTGACGATCAGGGAAAGCTGAGTTTTCTCTCCAGTGCCTCCACCCGCACCACGGGAACCAAGGGGACGCCGGACAACGTGCGGGGTATCCGCACAGCCCTGGAGATAGCGGTGCAGAAGACCGGCAGCCCCAGGGTGTATCCGGATATCCTGCTGCTGAATGAGGCAGCCCCGGTGATCGGCGATACGGCCATGGAGACCATCACGGAGACGATCATCATGGAGTCCTCCATGATCGGGCACAATCCGTCTACCCCGGCGGGAGCCGGACAGGCGGTGGGGGAGATCATAGGTATCGAACATCTTTCCCAGGCCGTACAGGGGCGGGATTATATTGTGACGGTGCCGGAGCGGGTTTCCTATGAGTCGGCGGCGGAGCTCTTAAATTCTGTGCAGGGAATGATCTCTGTGACGGGGGCCATCCTGCAGCGGGACGAGGCCGTGCTGGTGTATAACCGGCTGCGCCGCAAAATACCGATCCTTGATGAAGTGGCGAAGCTCTCGCAGATCCCCGAGCATAAACAGGCGGCCGTGGAGGTGGCCCTGCCGGGACAGACCATACATATGCTGTCCAATCCCTACGGGATTGCCACCCTGCTGAACCTGGACGCGGAGGAGACCCGTCAGGTGATGCCCATTGCCAAGAGCCTGATCGGCAAGCGCAGCGCGGTGGTGATCAAGACGCCGGGGGGCAATGTGCGGGAAAACGTTCTGCCTGCCGGGGAGATTTATATCTCCGGGGACAGCGAGCAGACGGTTTCCATTGATGCCGGGGCGGAGGCCATCATGGTGGCCGTCCATAAGGCGGGCGCGGTGCGGGACATTGCGGGGCAGGAAAACAGCAATGTGGGCCATATGCTGCGCCGGATCAAGGGCGGCATGAAGACTGTGTCCGGCCAGGCGGAAAGCAGCATCCGCATTACGGACATCCTGGCCGTGGATACGCTGGCTCCGGTGCAAATTTCCGGGGCGCTGGCGGGAGAAACCTGCATGGAGAAAGCGGTGGGTGTGGCGGCTATGGTAAAGACCAGCCAGCTTCCCATGCGGGAGATCGCGGACTGCCTGCAGGCGGAGCTGGGCATAGAGGTGCGGGTGGCCGGTGTGGAGGCTGTGATGGCGTCCATGGGGGCCATGACCACGCCGGGGACGAAGCTGCCCCTGGCGATTCTGGATATGGGCGGCGGATCCACCGACGCGGCGCTGGTGACGGAGGAAGGCCGCGTGGCCGTGACCCATCAGGCCGGAGCCGGGGAGCTGGTGACGATGCTGATCCAGACGGAGCTTGGCCTGCACAGCCGTATCACGGCGGAGCGCATCAAACGTTATCCCCTGGCGAAGGTGGAGAGCCTGTTCCATATCCGGCTGGAGAGCGGCGAGATCCGCTTTTTCGAGGAGCCGTTGAGCCCGCGTCTTTTTGGCAGCGTGGTGCTTCTGGAGCCGGAGGAGATGGTTCGGATTGAGGAGGATCTCACCCTGGAGCAGATCGTGGATGTGCGCCGGGAAGCGAAAAAGAAAGTATTTATTACAAATGCCCTGCGGGCCCTGGAAACCGTGGCGCCGGAACACAATCTACGGCGGGTGCCCAACGTGGTGTTGGTGGGCGGCTCGGCGGAGGATTTTGAGATCCCCGAGATGCTGCTGGAGGAACTGGCCAATTACCGGGTACTCTGTGGGCGCGGCAATATCCGGCGGACGGAAGGCCCCAGGAACGCAGTGGCCACGGGCCTGGTGATGTCCTGGTGGAGCAGCCGGGAAAAGGATCGATAACAGATAGGCCGGCCGGGACAGCGCCGTGCGCCGGCTGTATGGAGAGATCAGTATGCAGACAAATAAACCGGCCGTCCATATATATGTGGCGGATGATACACTACCCGCCATCCGGGAGATCTGCGCCGGGATGGAGGAGGAGGGCGTGCCCTGGAAGATCCTGCGGATGGACGGGACAGCCCGTGGGCTGGCCCACCGGGCGGCCACAGATTCCGTGCTGGAGGCCGGGATCGGCCTGGCTGCCGGTGAAGTGGCATTGCAGATGCGGAAAGTAGCCGAGGACTGTCCCCTGTTTATTTTCACAGCTCCCACGGCGGAGCAGTACAGGATGATCGGCACCAATGCGGCCCGGGCAGTAAAGAAGAAACGATTTCGCATGGCAGAATTATGATAGAGCGTGATTAACGAAGGGCGGGATATGCCGCCCGTTAGGGGATAGTATGAAGATTTACACAAAAACAGGCGACCGGATGACCACCGGCCTGCTGGATGGCACCCGCGTGTCGAAGAACGATGTGCGGCTCCATCTGCTGGGGAATATGGATGAACTGAACAGTTATATCGGCCTGGTCAAGAGCCTGACCCAGGACAGGGAGCAGTTTGAGGAATTTTCGCAGATACAGCGGAATCTCATGCGGATCATGTCAGGGGTGGCGGAATCGGCAGAGGAGCCAGGGGAGCGGTTATTTGCTTTTCCGGAGGAGGCCGTGGCCCGTCTGGAGGAGAGGATCGACCGGATAGAGGAAGCTTTTGCACGGATAAAAGATTTTGTGCTGCCGGGAAGCACCTACTATTCGGCCCAGATCGATGTGGCCCGTACGGTGGTGCGGCGCTGCGAGCGGTGGTTCACTGCGGTGTCCGAGACCCACTCTGTGGATGAGACGGCGGCCCGCTATCTGAACCGGCTATCGGATTATCTGTATATGACGGCCCGCTACGTGGACGCGAAGAACCAGGGCGTGACCTTAGCCCAGCAGATGGTGAAGGCCGTAGCGGGAGAGGGGGCACAGGGAGAGAGCGGCGCAGCGGCAAATGTCCGGATGACCGGAGAGGGGGCTGCGGATTTGGGAGCAGCGGATCGCGGCGGGGCTGCGGGACAGGATCTGGCTGAATCAGATGCTATACCGGAGCTCCCGGCGGAAAAAGGGCAGAAAATCCTGGAGGTTCTGGGGAAGAAGTTCAACACCACCTACAGCACGATCTATACTTTTTGTCTGTGCGGCCCGGAGGGAGATCGGCTGGCCACCAATTCTCTGGCTGGCCATTCCGTGGCGGTTCACGAGTCCATGGCTGCTGCCCTGGAAGCGCTGCGGCGGGCAAAGCGGGACGGAGAATCCGCGTCCACGCCGGAAAAGAGCGGCGCGGCTATTTATAGAGGAGGATATCTGCTTGGCAGCGTAGGGGTTTACGGCAGTAACGAGAAAGCCAATAATGAAAAGATACAGGCGGCCCTCGATCTATTTTGGGAAGTATAAAAAGAAAAAACAAAAAGCCGTTGCGTGTGCAGCGGCTTTAAATGCGTCAATAAGTAGAAATCAGTCCATGGCAGCTTACCAAATGTCGGCAATATCATAAATCAGTTTCTCGGATTTCTGCCAGCCAAGGCAGGGATCGGTGATGGATTTACCGTAACAGCCCTCCCCGATTTTCTGGGCGCCGTCTTCTATATAACTCTCTATCATCAGGCCTTTTACAAAGCCCCGCAGAGACGGATTCAGACGGATACTGTGGAGTACCTCCTTGCTGATGCGAATTTGTTCGAGGTATTTTTTACCGGAGTTGGAGTGATTGGTATCGACGATCACACTCATATTTTTCAGGCCGGCCTCCTGATAGATTTCATGCAAATGATTCAGGTCTTCGTAGTGATAGTTCGGGGTGCTGGTGCCGAAACGATCTATAAACCCACGCAGGATGGCGTGGGCATAGGGGTTGCCGTTGGTGTGTACTTCCCAGCCTCTGTACAGAAAGGTGTGACCGCTCTGGGCTGCAACGATGCCGTTCATCATGACAGAGAGGTCACCACTGGTAGGGTTCTTCATACCCACCGGAATGCCGATACCGCTGGCCGTGAGGCGGTGCTGCTGATTTTCCACGGAGCGGGCGCCGATGGCTGCATAGGACAAGATATCGGACACATAACGGTGATTTTCAGGATAGAGCATCTCATCGGCGCAGGTCAGGCCAGTCTCCCGGATAGCCCGGGTGTGCAGTTCCCTCACCTTTACCAGCCCTTCAAACATATCCGGCGCTTTGTCAGGGTCAGGCTGATGAACCAGCCCTTTGTAGCCGGCTCCGGTAGTTCGGGGTTTGTTGGTGTAGATCCGGGGAATGATAAAGACCTTGTCCTTTACTTTTTCCTGAATTTTGGCCAGACGATAGGTGTAGTCCAGTACCGAATCCTCGTTGTCGGCGGAACAGGGGCCGATGATCAGGAGGAATTTATCCAGAGCTCCCTCGAAGATGGCTTTCATTTCCCGGTCGCGGGTTTCCTTGATGGCGGCAATGGTCGAGTCCACCGGGAATTGTTCTTTCACCTTCTTGGGAATCGGCAGTTTTCTTACAAATTTCATATCCATTTCCATAATAATATTCTCCATGTAGATCAGTTAAACTTCCCAAAAATCACATTACCAGAAAGAACCTGTTTCTGATAATCAGATGAATGGCGTATGGTGCGCCTTTTACCGAAAAGGGCGCGGAAACTTTCGATAGCTATATTACCACAGCCTGCGGGGGAAAGTAAAGTGGGGATTGCAGGTGAAGGAAACCTGCAATCCCCGGGAATATGTATCCGAAAAGTAGGAAACAGATCATCAGATGGTCTGTGTTGTTGCCGTAAGATTATTTTTCTTTGGCGATGAAGTGATAGGGCAGGGCTACGAAACAGACGCCGCCGACCAGATTGCCGATGGTCACGAAGACCAGGTTCTGTACATAGCCGCCCACGGTGATGAGCTCCTCGCCGGGATTTAAAAGGCCTACGCCCAGGATACTCATGTTGGCGACACTGTGCTCGAAGCCGCAGATCATAAAGACCAGAATGCACCAGGTGATCATGATTAGCTTGCCGGATTCACTTTTCAGCTTGGTCGCGCACCAGACCGCCAGGCAGACGCAGATATTACAGAGAATGCCGCGGAAAAACTGGGCCATGGGCGTCAGCGCGATCTTGGAGGCGGAGGTGCTGGCAAAAAATCCGGCTACATCTGCATTGTTGCAGACGCCGCTCAGCTGGAATAAAAGCACCAGGAGCCAGGAGCCTGCGAGATTGCCCAGATAACAGACAATCCAGAGTTTGATGGTCTCCGCCCAGGGGATCTTTCCCTCGATGGAGGCGGCCCCCATCACCAGATTGTTGCCGGTAAAAAGCTCGCATCCGGCCATAACCACCAGGCTTAAAGCCGCGGCAAAGGTGAGAGGTACGAAGAATTTGATCAGATCCGACCCGGCAGCAGTCAGAAATCCTCCCATAGTCATGGAGACAAAGCTGCCGAAAGCGATAAACATACCGGCTACCATGGAGGAGATAAAGTATCCCAGAGGATTGGTTTTCAGCAGTTTCAATTTTCCCGCCGCCGCGTTGCAGACAGCGTTATATTCGGCACGAAACATAGGAATCCTCCTTGTATAGTATTTAAATTTGAGCAAAAGAGAAGCCGGGAGCGTATCGGTACGGGCGCGGCCCAAGCCGCACCCGGGCCGATACACGGATCGTCCGGCTTTTACAGTCAGTTATAACAGCTTTTTAGAACAGGCCGGTGATCTTTCCGTTCTCGTCCACGTCGATCTTTTCGGCAGCCGGTACTTTCGGCAGACCGGGCATGGTCATGATCTCGCCGGTCAGGGCCACGATGAAGCCCGCGCCCGCGCTGATCTTCAGATTACGCACCGTAACTTCGAAATCATTGGGCGCTCCGAGCTTGGTGGCGTCGTCGGTCAGGCTGTACTGGGTCTTGGCCACACAGATCGGGCAGTTGCCGAAGCCCAGATCCTCGAGCTGTTTTGCCTGTTTCTGAGCGCCTGCAGTCAGGACGACTCTCTTGCCGCCGTATACTTTCTGTACGATCTGGTTCAGCTTATCCTCAATAGAGCCCTCCAGTTCGTAGCTGTAATGGAAGTCGCCCGGCTCTTCGCAGAGACGGATCACTTCTTTGGCCAGGGCCACGCCGCCCTCGCCGCCCTTTGCCCACACTTCGGACAGAGCCACATTGACGCCCAGCTCTTTACATTTTGCTTCCACCAGATCCAGCTCGGCTTTGGTGTCGGTGGGGAAAGCGTTGATAGCTACCACGCAGGGCAGACCATATACGTTCTTAATGTTGCTGACATGTTTCAGCAGGTTCGGCATACCCTTTTCCAGGGCTTCCAGGTTTTCGTTGTTCAGATCGGCTTTCTTTACGCCGCCGTTGTATTTCAGGGCCCGCACGGTGGCGACCACAACCACGGCGTTGGGGGTCAGCCCGGCCATACGGCACTTGATGTCCAGGAATTTCTCCGCGCCCAGATCAGCGCCGAAGCCGGCCTCTGTGATCGCGTAATCACCCAGCTTCATAGCCATCCTTGTGGCGGTTACGGAGTTACAGCCGTGGGCGATATTGGCGAAGGGGCCGCCGTGTACGATGGCCGGCACGTGCTCCAGAGTCTGTACCAGGTTCGGCTTTAAGGCATCTTTCAGAAGAGCGGTCATGGCGCCCTCGGCGTGAAGGTCGCCGGCGGTCACAGGCTGCTGCTCCGCGGGTTTGCCGTAGGTGTAGCCCACGATGATGCGGGACAGTCTCTTTTTCAGATCAGAAATATCGCTGGCCAGACACAGCACGGCCATGATCTCGGAGGCCACGGTGATATCATAGCCGTCCTCGCGGGGCATACCGTTGGTACGTCCGCCCAGACCGTCGGTCACATAGCGCAGCTGGCGGTCGTTCATGTCCACGCAGCGTTTCCAGGTGATTTTTCTCGGGTCGATATTCAGTTCGTTGCCCTGGAAAATATGATTATCCACCATGGCGGCCAGCAGATTGTTGGCTGCGCCGATGGCATGGAAGTCGCCGGTGAAATGCAGGTTGATATCCTCCATCGGGACAACCTGTGCGTAACCGCCGCCCGCGGCGCCGCCCTTTACGCCGAATACCGGCCCCAGGGAGGGCTCGCGCAAGGCAACCATTACATTCTTGCCAAGCTTCTGCATACCGTCGGCCAGACCGACCGTCGTGGTGGTCTTGCCCTCGCCGGCGGGAGTGGGGTTGATGGCCGTTACCAGGATCAGCTTTCCATTGGGCTTGTCAGATTCTTTCAGAAGGCTGTAATCAATCTTTGCTTTGTACTTGCCGTACTGTTCAAGATATTTTTCGTCAATACCTGCTTTCTCGGCAATCTCGGTGATCGGGCTCATGGTACATTCCTGAGCGATCTCAATGTCTGATTTGTAACCCATGGTGTTTTTCTCCTTTCATGATGAAAAATGAATAAACCTATTTTATGTACCGGAGAACTGCGTTATACTATATCTGGTATAATCCGTGTCCCGGGAGGACAGCTTAAGAGCTGCCGGCTGCGGAGCGGGCAGGAACGCCTATGGCTGTCCGGCAAGGCGGCCGTTTGTACTGTCCGCTGCAGTGCGGTTCAGTAAAAAAGGCAACACATATAACAGGGTTATATATGCTGCCCAGACGGTCGGCAATGTCTTGATTGTGATTCCCCTGTGGTACTCCACAAATCTCCGTCAGTAATCACAACCCCTCGCTTGGATTCCATGATAGCATGGGCAAAAATCAATGTCAATAAATTAACATTAGGTGTAAATAAGGAAAAACATGGTTTGTATTCCTATACTTTGTAGGAGAAGGGTAAGAGAAAACACAGGGAAATTTGGGGAAAATCTGTATTTGCAATAAAAAAACAGAACAAATAGTCCTTTGTTTTGTATTAATTGAAGTGCAAGGCTGTTTTATCGGTCTGCATTGACAAAAAAACGGTACGGCACAGGCCGGAAAAGGAAGGAGTGCATATATTATGGAAGAAAAAGAAGTGTTTTATAATGGTTTCTGCCGCGCGCAGAACCAGGGCCGTATGGTAGCCTGCGTTTACGTGAAGGAAGGGGCGGCGTGGAGGATCAATGAAGCAGACTGCGCTTACAGAAAATGTCCCAACCGGGAGGCCTGCGAGATTGCGCGGCAGATCCGGGCGGGGGAACAGGAAGCGGGACGGAAGTAGAGGAAGCGGATGATGAACGGAGAGTCGACAAAGCGCGGCATATTGGCGGTTATTCCCACCTTGGCCGGCCATGCTGGAGCAGTTGATGCAGACGGCGGACCTTCGTATATAATATTCTGGGCATGTGGCTCGTACGCATTGTGGGCACCTTTTTGAATATACAGTGGTTTGGCATGTGGCTGGTTGCTGCCTGGGCCCGCATGATCGCCCACAATCTGCTGCTGTTTGCCCTGTATCTCATATGTTATATACGGGGAACATGGAATACTTTCGGAGGATAAGGGTTTACTTTTTCAGTGGAAAATAGTAGTATGTAGTCAGTGATAAAGAATATATGGCATCTGTTTTCCGGAGGGGAGCATTCATGTTTGAGAGAAAGACAAAACGTTTTTTGATTATAAGTTTTTCCTGTCTGATCGTCCTGTGCATTGGGGTATTGGTATGGCTGCTGTCCGCCATGGAACAGAAAAGCGGCTCGACCATCAGCGAGGTGGGAGAGATTTATATGTCCGAGGTAAATCACCAGCTCCAGCAGAAGTTTACGGCGGTAGCCGATCTGCGCATAGCCCAGGTGCAGGGGATTGTGGAACGCACAAGCCCGGAGACGGAATACAATCAGGAGTTTCTGGATGAAATGTCTTTGAATGCCCGGGTGCGCGGCTTTACTTATCTTGGCTTGTTCACGCCGGATGGGGCGGAGGAGGCGCTGTATGGCAGATCTATTCAGATTGAGGACAGCCAGGGCTTTCTGGATGCCCTGGCGGACAGCGACAGTAAGATCACGAAGGGGGTGGACGCCGACGGGGTGGACTGTCTCGTGATCGGGATCCACGCGAATTATCATATGGAGGGGGGGAGGACAAGCATGGCAATGGTGGCCAGCCTTCCGATGGAGACTATGGAAGAGGCTCTTGCCCTGCAGTACACGGAGGATACCTCCATGTCCTATTCTTATGTGATTGATGCAGAAGGCCGGTTTGTAATCCGCAATAAAGGGATTTACAAAGAAAATTTTTATGAGCGTATCATGAATACGTATACGGAATATGAGGGAAAGAAGCCGGAAGATTATATTAAGGGAATAGAGGAAGCTGTCGTAAACCACGAAAATTACTCGGCGCTGGCCATGTCGAATGGAGAGCACCGCCATATATATTGTTCGCCGATTCCCGGATCAGACTGGTACCTGGTGACGGTTATGCCGTATGGCCAGTTAAATGAGGCCATAAACAATCTGGAGAATCAGAGGATTTTCATATATGTTGTGGCCGGCGGACTGATTCTGCTTGCGATCATCATTATATTTGTGCTGTATTACCTGATGACCCAGACCCAGATGCATCAATTGGATGAGGCCAGAGGGGAGGCCGAGCGGGCCAACCGGGCAAAGAGTGAGTTCCTGTCCAATATGAGCCATGATATCCGCACGCCGATGAACGGCATCGTGGGTATGACGGCCATCGCCCTTGCCAATCTGCAAGATAGTGTCCGGGTAGAGGGCTGTTTAAAGAAAATTGCCCTGTCCAGCAAACATCTGCTGGGGCTGATCAATGACGTGCTGGACATGTCTAAGATTGAGAGCGGAAAGCTGACGCTGAACATTTATCAGGTATCTCTGCGGGAGATGATGGAAAATATTGTAAATATCGTGCAGCCTCAGATAAGATCCAGGGATCAGCATTTTGATATTTTTGTGCACAATATATTGGAAGAGGATGTAAATTGCGACAGTGTGCGCCTGAACCAGATACTGATCAATCTGTTGTCAAACGCGCTCAAATTTACGCCGGAGGGGGGGAGGGTCAACCTGTATCTGTCTCAGGAGCCGTCGCCGTTGGGGGAGAATTATGTGCGTTGCCTTTTCCGGGTGAAGGATAACGGGATCGGCATGTCGAAGGAATTCCAGGATAAGATTTTTGACACATTCACAAGAGAGAAAAGCTCCAATGTGGATAAAGTGGAGGGAACCGGCCTGGGTATGGCCATCACCAAATGTATTGTGGATGAGATGAAGGGGACGATCGAGGTGGAGAGCGAGCCCGGCCATGGAAGCGATTTCCGCATTACCCTGGATTTCGAGATCGCTAGGACAAAAGAGGCGGATATGGTTCTTCCACCCTGGAAAATGCTGGTGGTGGATAATAATCTGGATCTCTGCAAAGGCACGGTTTCTTCCTTAAAAGAGATAGGTATTAACGCGGAGTGGGCCCTGAACGGAAAAAAAGCAGTAGAGATGGTGGAGAAGCGCCATGAGAACCAGGATGGATATGACATTATTCTTCTGGACTGGAAAATGCCGGGTATGGACGGGCTGGAAACAACCCGCCAGATCCGGAAACGGGTGGGAGACGATATACCGATCCTGATCATATCTGCCTATGACTGGAGCGATATTGAGGAGAAAGCCCGCGCGGCAGGTATTCGCGGTTTTATTTCCAAGCCGTTGTTCAAATCAAATCTCTATCTGGGCCTGAGTCGTTATATGCAATATGAAAATGTACAGGATGCAGGACAGGAGGAGGAGACGCTGCGTTTTGACGGTATGAAAATCCTGTTGGCGGAGGATAATGACCTGAACTGGGAGATCGCGGAGGATATTCTGTCGGATGTGGGATTTGAGTTGGAGCGGGCGGAGAACGGTAAAATCTGTGTGGAGATGTTTGAAACTTCGGATCAGGGGTATTATGATCTGATCCTGATGGACATCCGTATGCCGGTTATGGATGGTTATGAGGCGGCCAGCACGATCCGGGCCATGGCGCGGGCAGATAAGGATCTGCCGATCATTGCCATGACGGCGGATGCATTTTCGGAAGACATTCAGCACTGTTTGGACTGCGGCATGAACGCCCATGTGTCCAAGCCAATTGATGTGGATCGGCTGTTGGAACTGTTGGAGAAATTTTTACAGAAGAAGGGATGATTTTTAAAGGACGCCCGGGATAGACGGATTCCGGGCGTCTGTTATTTGGCGGTAACAGTTCAGCCCAGGACTTTGCGCCTTGATGCAAAGTCCGTAGGAACGCGGGTATTTTGCCAAGAGTGAATCCGGCCCTTCGCCGCAGGCGAATTTCCAATGGGCTGGATTCAGTAACAGTTTTGCCAGAGGCTGAACTGTTACATTTGGCGGCGTATTTTTTTAAAAGCGGCTTGCATTCCCGCGAGAACTGTGGCATAATACGGCCTGTAAAGGCAATGACGGGAACAAGTACCGCAGGGGGAACCTACAGAGAGCAGCCGGGGGATGAGAGGCGCAGGGGAAGCCGGGCAGGGAATACATCCCCGAGCTTCGCACCGAACGGGAGACAAGTAGGCTGCGACGGAAGGATCTCCGTTATACGGATCGGAGTATGTCGGTACTCACAGAGGCAGGGATCGTGAGAGACCTGTGAATAAAGGTGGTAACACGAGATTTTATGCTCGTCCTTTAGGCATGAGGGATGGAGCTTTTTTTATGCTCCAAAAGGCTTTTCTCCGGGGGAGCTGTTGCCGGGCTCCATGGGAGGAAGGGATAAAAAACATTGGCGAAAGGAGAACAAAACAGTGAAGATTTATGAGGAACTTAAGGCCAGGGGGCTGATCGCCCAGGTCACGGATGAGGATGTGGTGCGGGAACTGGTCAACAACGGAAAGGCGGTATTTTATATCGGGTTTGACCCCACGGCGGACAGTCTCCATGTGGGACATTTTATGGCGCTGTGTCTGATGAAGCGGTTGCAGATGGCGGGAAATAAGCCCATTGCGCTGTTGGGCGGCGGCACGGGTATGGTGGGCGATCCGTCTGGGCGCACCGACATGCGCCAGATGTTGACGAAAGAGCAGATCGACCATAACTGTGAGTGTTTCCGCAGACAGATGGAGCGCTTTATTGATTTTTCCGACGGGAAGGCCCTGATGGTCAATAACGCGGACTGGCTGTTGAATCTGAATTATGTGGAGCTTTTGCGGGAGGTGGGAGCCCATTTCTCGGTGAACCGTATGCTGACCGCCGAGTGTTACAAGCAGCGTATGGAGAAGGGCTTAAGCTTCCTGGAGTTTAACTACATGATCATGCAGAGCTATGATTTCTACGCGCTGTTCCAGCGGTACGGCTGCAACCTGCAGTTCGGCGGCGACGACCAGTGGAGCAACATGCTGGGCGGCACGGAGCTGATCCGCCGGAAGCTGGGCAAGGATGCCTCCGCCATGACCATTACGCTGCTGCTCAATTCCGAGGGCAAGAAGATGGGCAAGACGGCGAAGGGCGCCGTGTGGCTGGATCCGGAGAAGACGTCTCCCTTTGAGTTCTACCAGTACTGGAGAAATGTGGCCGACGCCGACGTGCTCAAATGCATCCGTATGCTGACGTTCCTGCCTCTGGAGGAGATTGATCAGATGGACAAGTGGGAGGGCAGCCAGCTCAACCAGGCCAAGGAGATCCTGGCCTATGAGCTGACGAAGATGGTGCACGGCGAGGAGGAAGCCGTGAAAGCGAAGGAGGCGGCCAGGGCCCTGTTCTCCTCTGGCGACGCGGCGGATATGCCAAAGGCAGTGCTGTCCGGGGAAGATTTCCAGGACGGAGCGATCGATATCATTACGCTGGTGCACAGATCCGGGCTGGCGGCCACCCGCTCCGAGGCCAGGAGGAACATTCAGCAGGGCGGCGTCCTGGTGAACGGCGAGAAGGTGACGGACATCGGCAGGACCTTTCCGGCGGAGGCTTTCGCGGAGGGCCTGGTGGTGAAACGCGGGAAGAAGAACTTCCGGAAGGTAGTTGTGGAGTAAGGGCAGCATGGATGCCGCCTGTGGCGGCGGGTATGCAAAATAAAAGATGTGACCATGGTGACCATGGAATGGGTCGGCGTGACGGCTGTGATGCAGGTAAGCCACAGTTATTACACGGCGAATTCATCCTTTGGTCACATTTTTTTTGGATACTGGGGAAAAGTTTGTAGTGCAGGGTATGGCCGGGAGCGGTATGGGCGGGCCGGTGTGTCGGCAGTACATAGAGAAATGGGAGGTCGCATATGAGAGACGAGCGGAATGATCTGGCGCAGCAGGAGGTGTCTTTGCCGAAGCTGCCGGGACGGGGGTATGGAAAACGGGAGAAGAAAGGCCCCGGAGCGGGGAAGATCGTGGCAGCGGTGCTGGCCGCAGCCCTGGTTCTGGCGGCCGTGATCGGTATCGGCGGCCGCATGAACGGCCGGTCGGTGGCGGTGCTGCAGGCATCGGCGGTGGAGTCTGCCGTGGTGAGGAAGGGCAGCATCAGCACTACCGTGTCCGGCACCGGGACGTTGGCAGCGAACGACACGGAGGAGGTGGATCTTCTGTCCCTGGTGAGTGTGGATACCGTGTATGTGGAGGCCGGAGACAGGGTGAAGAAGGGGCAGCGGCTGGCCTCGGTGGATCCGCTGTCGGTGCGCCAGGCTCTGGCTAAGGTGCAGGAGGAGCTGGATCAGGTGGACAGCGATCTGGAGGAGGCCCAGGATGACAAGGTGGATGCGGTCATCGAATCCAATGTTTCCGGACGGGTGAAGAAGATATACGGGAAGAAGGGGGACTCTGTGGCGGCGGTGATGCAGGAACAGGGCGCCTTGATGCTCCTGTCCCTGGACGGGAAGATGGCGGCCACGGTGGAGACGGACAGAGACGTGGAGGTGGGAGATACCGTACAGGTGACGCTTTCGGACAGTGACAAGGAAATAAAGGGTACCGTGGCGACGGTCGGCGACCGTACCGTGACGGTGACGGTTACGGATGACGGTACGGCGTATGGCAGCGAGGTACAGGTCTATGACGGGGACGCCTGGCTGGGCGCCGGTACACTGCAGATTAACAGTGAGCTTAAAATAACAGGCTATGCAGGAACGATCGATACGGTGAAGGTGTCTGAGAACCAGAAAGTGAAGGACGGCACGGATCTGTATAAGCTGACGGATCTGCCCCATACGGCAGAATATGAGCGGCTGGTGGCGGAACGTGCCGAGCTGGCGGATACGCTGCAGGAACTGATCGGGCTCTATGCCGACGGGAATATCTATGCCGGTAAGGACGGCACGATCCAGAGCGTGAATTGCGGTGACGCGAAGACGGTGAAAGACAGTGCGGTGACGGCCCGGGAGGAGGAAGATGACGGGGCGTCCGCAGGGAATGATGCGGCGCAGGATGCTTCGGAAAATGGCACGGCAGGAGATGACGGGGCGGCAGCGGGGAATGACGCGGCAAATAGTAAAGGAACAGTTTCTGCGAATCCCACAGGAACGGGCGGTACATCCGGTCAGGCCGGGGTAAAGTCCATGGTATATGCGACGCCGGCCCTGGCGGGCGGTGATATGACGGCAGCCGGAGGCAGCCAGGACGGCAGGACGGCAAAGGTAATGACGGTTTCCGGAGCGTCCGGGTCGGGTACGGCAAAGACAGGGAATGCGTCCGGCGGTACGGAAAATGGTTCCGACGGAGGGAATCCGTCGGGGCAGGCGGTTCCTGATACGGGAAATGAAGGCAGCGGCGCGGATGGGCAGGGGTCGAACCGTGCGGATCAGAGCACCGGAACAGGGTCGGAGCCCCAGAGCCCGGACGAATCTTCCGGCGCGGGGAATGCCTCCGATACGGGAAATGAAGGGGGGCCGTCCCCGGAACCGGGCGGTACGGGCAGCGGTTCTTCTTCGGACGGCAGCGTTATCCCGGATGACGGTTCTTCCGCCGGAACAGGGGATGACGGCACAGAGCGGCTGGCCATCACCAGCCTGTCGGCCATCACCATAGCGGATCCGGCAGCCGGGGAGAAGGTGCAGCAGGAGCTGGTGATCGCGGGAGACGCCGGTTACAGCGGGACGCTCGCCTGGTCGCCCGGGGCGGATAAAACCTATGAAGCGGACACGGCCTACACGGCTGAGGTGGAGTTGAAGGCCCGGGAGGGATATTATTTTGATATGGACCGGATTCAGGCGGGCAAGACGGTTGTGTCCAATGGGAGCGGCGGTAAAACGGCCCTGACGGAGATTAAGAAAGCAGAAGCGGACGGTTCGGGCCTGACGTTTGCCGTTGTCTACCCAAAAACAGGGGACGGGGCAGCGGCGCCGGAGGGGGATGCATCCGGCGGGGCCGGTAACGGGCAGACGGGGCGGCAGGCCGCAGACAGTTTTTCCTGGTCCGGCGGTACCGGCGGCGTGTCGGCCAGCGCTTACAGCGCCAGGGCGGCATCCGATACGGATACGGACGTGTCGGAGGATGCGGCCGGCGATGCGGAGAGCGGGGATACGGCCCGCACGGTGATTTTTACCCAGTCTGCTGATGAAAAGATGGCTGTTACGGTCAGTGTGGATGAGCTGGATATCCTGTCCCTGCAGGAGGGGCAGACGGCTGAGGTTACACTGGATGCCATAGAGAACGAGGTTTTTGAGGGCACTGTTACAGAGATCCACACGCTGTCGGACACGTCGGGCAACGGGGTAACGAAATATTCGGCTATTGTGGAGATTACGAAGACGGAGCGGATGCTGGCCGGCATGAACGCCTCAGTGACGGTGACGGTGTCCGAATCCGCCGGCTGTCTGCTGATCCCCGAGGAGGCCCTGAATGAAGAGGGCAGACGGGTGACGGTGTACACAGCCTACGATGAGAGCACCGGAGAGCTTTCCGGTGAAAGGGAGGTGTCCACAGGGGTGTCCAACGGCACCAGCGTGGAGATCACAGAGGGATTGGCCGAGGGGGATACAATCTATTACCAGTTCAGTACAGAGAATGTATCCGGGACGGATATGCCTTTTATGATGGCGGCTCCGGCGGATATGCCGAATGATGGCGGATGGGAAGAAAAGCGGGGTGGCCACGGTTCCGGCGGCAGGCCGGATATGGGGGCGGGCGGCCCGGGGGAGGCAGGGGCATGATCGTTTTCAAAGAAGTCTCCAAGGTTTATCATATAGGCGGCGAGGAGGTGCGCGCCCTGGACCGGGCTTCCATGCATATCCGGAAGGGGGAGTTTGTCAGTATCGTCGGCCCTTCCGGGAGCGGGAAATCGACACTGATGAATATTGTGGGCTGCCTTGACGTGGCGGACAGCGGGGAATACCGGCTGGACGGCCAGCCCATCGACCAGTACAGGGAGCGGGAGCTGACGGCAGTCCGCAACAGAAAGATCGGCTTTATCTTTCAGAATTTCAACTTGATCCCGAAGCTCACGGCCTGGGAGAACGTGGAACTGCCCCTGATCTATCAGAAAGTCCGCCGGGAAGAGCGCCAGCGGCGGGCGGCCCAGGCGCTGGACCGGGTGGGGCTTTTGAACCGGGCCTGGCACCGGCCGGCCCAGCTATCCGGCGGCCAGCAACAGCGGGTGGCCATTGCCCGGGCGCTGGTGACGAACCCTTCCCTTTTTCTGGCGGATGAGCCCACGGGTAATCTGGACTCCCGAACGGGGGAGGAGATCATGAGGATTTTCCACGAGCTTCATAAACAGGGGAATACGATCGTGCTGATCACCCACGACAGGGACGTCGCGGCTCAGGCGGCCCGGCAGATCAGTATTCATGACGGGCAGGTAAAGGAGGTGTAGCGGATGGTGGGACAGTCCATGAAAATGGCATTGAAAGCCATTTTGGCAAATAAAATGAGATCTTTCCTCACCATGCTGGGCATCATCATCGGCGTGGTGGCCCTGGTGGTGCTGGTTTCCCTGGTAAACGGGGCTACTACCTCCGTGACCGACGAGATCAATGACCTGGGCAGCAACCTGCTGACCGTGTCAGTCTCCGACAATAAGGGAAGGCCTATGAAGCTGGAAGATGTCACGGCGTGGATGGAGGAAGAGGCCATAGCCCTTACGGCGCCTTTGAACCAGGTGAATGCGACGGGCAAATATGGTATGGAGGACGATTCCGTGCAGGTCTGCGGCACCACGGCGTCCTATGCCGCGATCCAGAAGCTGGAGCTGGCCCGGGGGCGGTGGCTGAAGACTACGGATGTGGAGAATGTCAACTATGTGGCCGTGGTCAACAGCACGCTGGCGGAAGATCTGGTGGGGTATACGGACTGCGTGGGCGAGATTATTTCTCTCAACGGTATGCGTTTTACGATTGTGGGAGTTTTAAAGGAGGAGGAGTCGGCCATGGCGGCTGTGATGGGAGAGCAGATGACGGCCTATATCCCCTACACGGCGGCCCTGCGGGTGTCTGACGGGCTCTCCTCGGAGATCACCACCTTTTATGCGGCCTCCGCGGACGGGAACAGTATGGACGCGGCCGAGGCCAGGGTGAAAGAGCTTCTGATGGAACGGTTTGACGAGGATGAGGACGCCTTTACGGTCATCAACCAGTCGGAAATTATGGATGCGCTGGGTTCTGTTACGGCTACTTTGAGCCTTCTTTTGGGCGGAATCGCGGCAATCTCCCTGCTGGTGGGCGGTATCGGGATCATGAATATCATGCTGGTGTCCGTCACGGAGCGGACCCGGGAGATCGGCATCCGCAAGGCCATCGGCGCGGGACGGGGCGTCATCATGCTCCAGTTTCTGATCGAGGCCCTGACCATCAGCCTGATCGGCTGTCTGATCGGTATTCTTTTATCCTGGGGGATCCTAGCCGTGATCAGCGCGGTCGGCGGCGTGGCCTTCGGGGTCAACGGTACGGTGGCGTTGGTATCGATCGCCTTTTCGCTGGGTATCGGTGTGATTTTCGGGCTGTACCCGGCCAATAAGGCCGCGAAAAAGGCGCCGATCGAGGCTCTGCGGTATGAAGGGTGACGGCCGGCCTATAGTATGCAGAAAACCCGCCATGGGCGGGTTTTCTGCATGTTTCCCTCGGGCATACGCTGGATCATCTTGACAGCTTTTTCTAGTATTAATGTTATATAAAATCCTTCTTCCTGAGAGAGCCTGCCGGATCATGAGCCTTTTTTCTTTACATACAGCTCCACATAGCCGCAGACCGGACAGACGGCGCAGGAAAGCCTGCCGGTTTCTCTGGGGAAAAGCCCTTTATCCTCCGCCGCAAAGATACGCCAGCGGGAACTTCCCTCGAACAGGGCGTAACCGTCGTTCATTTCTGTTTCGCATCGGATACATTTCCGCATGAGTCATCCTCCTTAAATCTGCCGGATGCAATATTCTTTCATGAAGCTGATGAGCTTCCGGTCATTTCCGCTTTCATAAAATTGGATCAGCATCTCTTTAAACGTTTCCAGCTTCTCAATGGGTATCTGAAAATTGCCTATATTATTTTGGATCAGTATTTTGTTGGCCATCAGCTGAGCTACCCGTTTATTGCCGTCAATAAACATCTGCGTACGCGTAATATAGCAAAAATATTTCAGCGCTTTTAATTCGGGATCCCCGATCTGTACGGGAATTGTTCTGATCTCTCCCGCATAATGAAACAGCAGCTCACCGACGATCTTATCGTATTTCCTGAGCAGCATCAGGCAGTTGCCGTAGGCCAGATTGTCCAGAAGAAACTGCCAGGGACGCTTCATATTGATGACAAATAATACTTCTTCGGTTTTCGTGGTGGTGGGTGCATTGGCGAGGATCGCCTTCGTTTTGGGTATCCCCTTTCTTTGTGCGCCGTACATGTCTCACATCTCTTTTTGATACTTATCAGTATAATACCATTCCGCAGCATATGCCAGCACAAAAATGCCGGCCAGCGCAAGGGTAATCCACAGGGGCCCGTACAGAAGGAAATTCACCCAGGCAAGACCGGCTACGGCTCAGCGGCTAATATCGCCGGATCGTGACTTGGCGCGGCTGCGGATCTGGATATTGCGTTCGTCCGCCAGCTCGATCTGCTCCTGGCGGATCGCCTGGGGAAACTCTTTTTCGTAGGAAAGCCGGTATAATCTGTTGACGGACAAAGAAAACAGCATGGCCCCGATGCCGATACAGAGGCCGCTCACCGTCCGGAAGCGCGTCACCCCCGAGGTGATTCCGATAAACTGTAAAACCAGGCCCGCAGCCACTCCGGCGATCAACAGCGCTTTTTTCTTTTTTCGGTTCATCATGTATCCTCCTTGATAACAGTTTGACTGCCGGCTGAACTGCAACTCTCCTCATAGATAAAAATATCTTCAATGGACATCTGAAAGTAACGGGCGAGCTTAAAGGCCAGCAGAATAGAGGGATTGTAGCGCCCGTTTTCCAGGGAGCCGATGGTCTGCCTAGATACCTCCAGGGAAGCTGCCAGCTCCTCCTGGGTAACCCCCCCCCGGCTCTTTCGTATTTCTTCCAGTCGGTTTTTCAAAATGATTCCTCCTGATATGGAAAGCAAACTTTACATTATAAGCATGCACCGCGAGTCGGGTAATGTCAAGTATACTTTCCGCAATTTTGCCTGTGTTGTCAGAAAAACCGCCATACAGAAAATATTCCACATAGCGGCAGATGAAGATCATTTACTAAACAGGTCACTGTGTGTCCCGGTGCGGGACAGGGTCAAGACCAGGACATCATTTTCGATACGGTAGACCAGAAGCCAGTCCGGCAAGATATGACACTCCCGGTGTCCGTACCAGTTTCCGGTCAGAGCATGATCCTCGTTCTTCTCCGGAAGGGGAATTCCCATGGCAAGTGCGGAGAGCGTTTCCTCCAGCAATCGGATATCCAGTCCCCGCTTGATGGCCAACGTATAGTCTTTTTTGAACTGTATAGTAGGAGGGAATTTGGCCGCGGATGAGTATCAGATATTAAAAAGAAGAATCCATGATATTGTATCAAATTTTAAAAATTGGGGCTTGCATTTTTTAAAACCTATGTTATAGTAGTTATAGAACAAACAAACCGGTTATCCGATGCGACATCCGCACCGGGCAGCCGCCAAGTGAATCCATACGACAGGAGGGGATGTCATGAATATAAGCAAATTTACGCAGAAATCCCTGCAGGCCGTGCAGAATCTGGAAAAGACGGCCTATGATTTCGGGAACCAGGAAATCGAGCAGGAGCATCTTCTGTACAATCTTCTGCATCAGGAGGACAGCCTGATCCTCAAGATGATCGAGAAGATGGAGATCAATACGGAACATTTCCTGGATCGGGTAGACCAGGCTCTGGAGGCCAGGGTCAAGGTTTCCGGCGGTTCGCCCTATATCGGCCAGTATCTGAACAAGACGCTGGTGAACGGGGAGGACGAGGCCAGAGCCATGGGGGACGAGTATGTCTCGGTGGAGCATCTCTTCTTATCCATGCTAAAAGATCCCAGCCCGTCCATGAAGAAGCTTTTCGGTGAGTACGGGATCACCCGGGAGCGGTTTTTGCAGGCATTGAGCACCGTGCGGGGCAACCAGCGTGTGACGACGGACAATCCCGAGGCCACCTACGACACCCTGAATAAATACGGGGAGGATCTGGTGGAGAAGGCCCGGAGCCAGAAGATGGATCCGGTGATCGGACGGGACAGTGAGATCCGCAATGTGATCCGCATCCTATCCCGCAAGACGAAAAACAATCCCGTGCTGATCGGCGAGCCCGGCGTGGGCAAGACCGCGGCGGTGGAGGGGCTGGCCCAGCGGATCGTCCGGGGGGACGTGCCGGAGGCTTTGAAGGACAAGAAGATCTTTGCCCTGGATATGGGGGCCCTGGTGGCCGGGGCCAAGTACCGGGGCGAGTTTGAGGAGCGGCTGAAAGCGGTTCTCGAGGAGGTGAAAAAGAGCGAGGGACATATCATCCTGTTTATCGACGAGCTGCACCTGATCGTTGGGGCGGGCAAGACGGACGGGGCCATGGATGCGGGGAATATGTTAAAACCCATGCTGGCCCGGGGGGAGCTCCACTGTATCGGCGCCACTACCCTGGACGAGTACCGCCAGTATATCGAGAAGGACGCGGCCCTGGAGCGGCGTTTTCAGCCGGTGCTGGTGGATGAACCCAGTGTGGAGGACACGATCTCGATCTTAAGGGGCTTGAAGGAGCGGTACGAGGTATATCATGGCGTGAAGATCACCGACGGGGCCCTGGTGGCTGCGGCTACCCTGTCCCAGCGGTATATCACGGACCGGTTCCTGCCGGATAAGGCCATCGATCTGGTGGACGAGGCCTGCGCCCTGATCAAGACGGAACTGGATTCCCTGCCCACGGAACTGGATGAATTGCAGCGCAAGGTTATGCAGATGGAGATCGAGGAGGCGGCGTTAAAGAGGGAGACGGACAACTTAAGCAAGGAGCGGCTGGCGGCCCTGCAGCGGGAGCTGGCGGATCTAAAAGAGGAGTTCAATACCCGCAAAGCCCAGTGGCAGAATGAGAAAAATTCCGTGGATAATCTCTCCCGGCTGCGGGAGCAGATCGAGGATATGAATAAACAGATCGAAAAGGCCCAGCGGGAGTATAATCTGGAAAAAGCCGCCGAGCTGCAGTACGGCGAGCTGCCCAAACTGCAGCAGCAGCTGGCAGCCGAGGAGGCGCGGGTGAAGGATCAGGATCTGTCCCTGGTTCATGAGAGCGTCACCGACGAGGAGATCGCCCGGATCATTTCCCGGTGGACCGGCATCCCGGTGGCGAAGCTGACCGAGGGCGAGCGAGCCAAGATCCTGGGGCTGGAAGAAATCCTGCATAAACGGGTGATCGGTCAGGATGAGGCAGTGTCCAAGGTAACGGACGCCATCATCCGTTCCAAGGCCGGCGTCAAGGATCCGGGCAGGCCCATCGGCTCCTTCCTGTTTTTGGGACCCACCGGTGTGGGAAAGACGGAACTGGCTAAAACGCTGGCAGCGAATCTTTTTGACGACGAGAATAATATGGTGCGCATTGATATGAGTGAGTATATGGAGAAGTACTCCGTGTCCCGGTTGATCGGGGCGCCTCCGGGATATGTGGGCTACGAGGAGGGCGGCCAGCTCACCGAGGCGGTGCGCCGCAAGCCCTACGCTGTGGTGCTCTTTGACGAGATCGAGAAAGCCCATCCCGACGTGTTCAACGTGCTTTTGCAGGTGCTGGACGACGGACGGATCACCGACTCCCAGGGGCGCACCGTGGACTTTAAAAATACGATTCTGATCATGACCTCCAATATCGGTTCCGCCCATCTTTTAGAGGGAATCTCCGAAGAGGGGGATATCCTCCCGGAGGCGGAGGAGATGGTCAACCAGGAGCTCAGGGCTCATTTCCGCCCCGAGTTTCTGAATCGGCTGGACGAGTGCATCCTGTTCAAGCCGCTGACGAAGGAGGATATCGGCCATATCGTAGGCCTGATGGTACAGAACCTGAATACCCTTCTGGGAGGTCAGGAGCTGGAAGTGGCCCTCACCGACGCGGCCCGGGCTTTCATCATTGAGGGCGGTTATGATCCGGTCTACGGTGCGCGGCCTTTGAAGAGATACCTGCAGAAAAACGTGGAAACCCTGGCGGCCCGGCTGATTCTGTCGGGGACGGTGAACCAGGGCGACCGGATCGTGATCGATCTGCGGGACGGGAAGCTTGCGGCGGATGTGCAGAATGTGGTCGTGGAATAGGAGAGGTGGCATGGAAAAGCCGTATGGCGCCGGGGTATCGGCGCCATACGGTCTGTGTCATGGCAATACTTCAATGCTTTGATCTGTCGTTACGAAATGCCGCCGAAAGCGCCCTCCCAGGCACATGCATGGCCAAGCTCTTTCATTTCTTCGATAGATTCTTCCAGATCGGTGACTTTCAGGGAGAACGCGAACACGCCCGGATCTACCCGGTTGGTGATGACGCCAAAGCCGATGTCCGCTGTTCCCTGCATGATCTCAAATCCAACGGGGAAGGGGCTGTATCCCATCAGGTTCCCACGGCGGACGAGAACTGTAAGCGGCTGAAAGGGATGATCCCTTCACTTTCTCCGTGCCGGATGTTGCGCCGGTGTTGCTTAGGGGCGGACAGGGGCGTCCCCCAGTCGTCATGGTGAAACAGGCAGTCGGGACGCACTTTTTCACACATCTGATCGGCCCATTTCAGTACCTTTATATTAGACAGGAAAATGTTGGACAGATAGGTTTCAGGAGAGGAGGAGTGACATGCTGCCTGGAGATCCCATGATGCTTTTGAGCTATATCAACACCCAGCTTCGCGATAATTACGCGGATCTGACAGAATTATGTAACAACCTGGATGTGGATGAGGTGTCTCTTTGCCGGATTCTTGCGTCTATTGACTATATGTACGACCCGGAATTGAATAAATTCGTGTAAAAGAAGGATGCGAGTGCGAATTTTGTGTCCTCAATAGGGCACAATAGCCTCAGAAAGGTGCGGAGAGGGGGCACGCTGTTTTAGAAAAACACAGAACCGATCGAAAAGTACATACAGCGTAAAAGCGCCGCAAAAGTTACATTTGCCTGTCATTTCCGGACGAACCCAAAAATACACTGTAGAGCGGGCACAAGTGGTATCATACGGTTCGCAAATAAACGAAAAAAAGGCGGCAGTCCATGGAAATGATTGAGCGATGCAACGAGACGATAAACGGGATGGTCTGGGGAGCGCCCATGCTGGTTCTTTTGGTGGCGACGGGGGTGTGGATGACCGCACGGACGGGATTTTTTCAGATTGCCCGCCTTGGACATTGGTGGAGCCGCACTGTGGGCAGTATTTTTTCGGACGCCCGGGTGACGGAGCATACGGGAGACAGTTCTATAAGCCAGTTCCAGTCCCTGTGTACGGCGCTGGCCTCCACAGTGGGTACCGGGAATATTGTGGGCGTGGCGGGAGCCGTCACCGCGGGAGGGCCGGGGGCCGTATTCTGGATGTGGGTTATCGCCTTTTTCAGTATGATGACGGAGTATGCTGAGAATGTGCTGGGGATTTACTACCGGCGTAAAAATGAGAAAGGGGAATGGACAGGGGGCGCCATGTACTACCTGCGGGACGGGCTTGGCGCAAAGAGAGGATGCAGACAGATCGGCAGCATACTGGCCGGCCTGTTTGCCTTATTTTGTTTTATGGCATCCTTTGGTATCGGGAATATGACCCAGGCCAACGCTATCGCGGCAAATCTGGCATCGGGGTTCGGTATTCCTCACGGGCTGACCGGCGTGGTATTGATGGCTTTGGCGGGCCTGGTGATTCTGGGCGGCCTGAAACGCATTGCGGCGGTGACAGAAAAGCTGGTGCCCTTTATGGTGGTGGTCTACATGGTGGGTACCGCCATGATTTTTCTGCTGAATATTCATATGGCAGGAGAGATTTTTTCGTCCATTTTCCACGGGGCTTTCGGCCTCAGGGCCGCCGGGGGCGGGTTCCTGGGGGCGGGAATGCGGAAGGCTATAGTTATGGGCATGAAACGGGGCGTATTCTCCAACGAGGCGGGGCTGGGTTCCTCCGTTATGGTTCATGCCAGTGCGAATGTGAAGGAACCGGTGCAGCAGGGGATGTGGGGGATCTTTGAGGTGTTTGCGGACACCATGGCCGTGTGCACGCTGACTGCCTTTGCCATCCTGTCCTCGGGCCTCGTCGATCTGGAGACCGGAGCCATCGCCGGAGGCCTGCAGCCCGCCTCTCTGGTCAGCACGGCCTTTGGCCTGTCCTTCGGCAGCTTCGGAGCCCGTTTTGTGGCAACGGCGGTGATGTTGTTTGCCTTTTCGACCATACTGGGCTGGAGCCATTACGGCGCAACCGCCTGCGAGTACCTTTTTGGCCGGGATGCGGTGGGGGTATACCGGGTGGCTTTTATTGCCGCCGTGTGCGCCGGGGCGCTGATGAGTGAAAATCTCTCGTGGGAGATCGCCGACACCTTAAACGGCCTCATGGCCCTGCCCAACCTCATCGGCCTGCTGGCCCTCTCCGGTACGGTGGCGGCCATTACAGAGAATTATGAGCGGCGGGTATTTAAAGGATCCGGGGAGGCGCCCATGCTGTCGGCGGTTTCGGAGGGGGAGCAAAAGCCGGCGGTCCAAAAGCCGTAGAGCTTTTCCATAGTCTTTTACAATTCTTCTGCCATGCAGGCATGTGCTTTCGTCTTCCTGCTGTAGCTGATCCCCACAGCCAAAATCTTACCGGTATACCTTGGCTTTTCACCAAGCTTTCCTTTCAGGCGCAGGGCGTAATTTCTTTTGTTCCGGGGTCGGCCTGGCCAAATGCCGCGGCCCGCATATGAAAATACGTCAATATCACAAGGGTCTTTTCTCAAAAAAATATCAATTTTTTATAAAAGCATATATCACCAAAAACTCTCAACACTGTTGGGGGTTTTCTCATTTGGATAAAGAATTGTATTTTGCAAAAAAGAATGGTAGTATAAGAACGAAACAGGGAGCCCGGACAGGAGGTAGGAGTTAATGGCTGTATATAATAAGGAAGATATTTTCAGGATGGTAGAGGAGGAGGACGTGGAGTTTATCCGCCTACAGTTCACAGATATGTTTGGGAGTCTGAAAAATATGGCGGTCACTGTGGGCCAGCTGGAAAGAGTCCTGGACAACCAGTGTATGTTCGACGGCTCGGCGGTGCAGGGGTTTGCGCGGGTGGAGGAGTCAGATATGGTTCTGCGTCCGGATCTGGACACGTTCAGCATTTTTCCCTGGCGTCCACAGCAGGGCAAAGTAGCCAGGCTGATCTGCAATGTGTACCGCCGTGACGGCGCTCCCTTTGAGGGGGATTCCCGCTATATATTGAAGAAAGTGGTGCGGGAGGCCCGTGAGATGGGATATCATTTTAAAGTAGGGCCGGAACTGGAGTTTTTTCTTTTTGAGAGCGACGAGCACGGTAAGCCGGAGATACGCACTTACGAGAAAGCGGGATATTTTGACGTCGGCCCCGCGGATACGGGAGAGAATTTTCGCAGGGATATGGTGCTGGCCCTAGAGGATATGGGCTATCAGGTGGAGGCAACCCACCATGAGGCAGCCCCCGGCCAGCATGAGATTGATTTCAGATATGATTCCGCCCTGCGGACGGCGGACAGCCTGATGACGTACAAGATGGCTATCCGCACCATAGCTAAAGGGCATGGCATGTATGCGTCTTTCATGCCGAAACCCATCACCGGCATCAATGGTTCCGGCATGCATCTGAATATGTCCCTCCATGACGGGGAGGGCGCCAACCTGTTCCGGGACGGGGCGGATGAAAAAGGGCTGAGTAAAGAAGCTTATTGGTTTATCGGCGGTCTTTTGAAACATATCAAAGGAATGTCAGCGGTGTTAAATCCGTTGGTGAATTCTTATAAACGCCTGGTGCCGGGGTATGAGGCGCCGGTGTATCTGGCCTGGTCGTCCCAGAACAGGAGCCCCCTCATCCGGATACCTGCCGTGGGGCCCGGGGGTGTGGGTACCAGGATCGAACTTAGGAATCCCGATCCGTCTGCCAATCCTTATATTGCGCTGGCTCTCTGTCTGGCCGCGGGGCTTTCCGGCATACAGGAACAGATCCTGCCTCCCCCGGAGGTGGCAGGCAATCTGTATCAGATGGGCCGGCAGGATGAGGAGGAGCTGGGCCTGGAGAAACTGCCCATGAGCCTGGGGGAAGCCATCGCGGAGATGGAGAAGGATGCGTTTGTGCTTTCGGTGCTGGGAAAAGAGTACAGCGGAAGCTATCTGAAAGTAAAAAAGCAGGAGTGGAGGACGTATCAGCAGCAGGTCACGCCGTGGGAGATTGAAGAATATCTGTATAATGTGTGATAGTTGCGTGCTGGTCTGCGGACAACCGGGAGCAGCTGAATGGGCTTTCTGTGGTATGCATAGAGAAGGGGAGGCGTGAAGGTGGGCAATATAATTGTGGTATTTCCCCGGCTGGAAGATGCGAAAAGTATGAAAAACCTGCTTGTCCGCCATGGATTTTCCGTTCAGTATATCTGTACCACCGGCAGCCAGGCCCTAGAGTGCATGGACAGTCTCCACGGGGGCATTGTGATATCGGGATATAAGCTGCCGGACATGGTATATCATCATCTCCACGGGGCTATGCCGCCGGGGTTTGAGATGCTTTTAGTGGCTTCCGGGAAGGTGATCGGCGGAGGCGTGGCCAGAGAGATTCCTTCGGTGCAGATGCCTCTGAAGGTTCATGAACTCCTGCAGGCGGTGGAGGCTATGGAAAGCCGGATGGGCCGCGCAAAGAAAATGCGGGGACAGCCGCCCAGGGAGAGAAATCCGGAGGAACAGGCCATGATCGACAGGGCGAAGCGGCTGCTGATGGAGCGGAAGCATTTCACGGAACGGGAAGCACATCGGTATCTGCAGAAACGCAGCATGGACAGCGGGAATTCACTGGCAGAGACGGCGGGGATGGTGCTGTGCATAATGGAGGGGTAACGGCGGATGCCGCCGTGTCCCATCGGTATATCCTGGCCGGATTGGCATGGCGGCTGTAAACGGCAGGCAGGGTGGCCGGAGTGGTTTGGGAGGAGGACAGGGATTATGAAATTTACGAAGATGCATGGGATTGGCAATGATTATGTATATGTAAATTGTTTTAAAGAACGGGTGGAGAATCCCGGGGAGACGGCGATACGGGTCAGCGACAGGCATTTCGGGATCGGGTCGGACGGCCTGATTTTGATCAAACCGTCGGAGAAGGCGGATTTCGAGATGGCTATGTATAATGCCGACGGCTCGGAGGGGGCCATGTGCGGCAATGGGATCCGCTGTGTGGCAAAGTACGTGTATGACTACGGCCTGACGGATCAGACCAGGATCAGCGTGGACACAAAGAGTGGGGTTAAAATTCTGGATCTGACGATCGGGGAGGACGGCCGGGTATCCCTGGTTCGGGTGAATATGGGCAGCCCGGAGCTTACGGCGTCCAGGATCCCCATTGTGTCGGAGCGGGAGCAGGTCATTGCCGAGCCCATTGAGGTGGGCGGCGTGATTTACGCCATGACCGGGGTTTCCATGGGGAATCCCCATGCGGTGGTTTACCTGGAGGATGTGAAGGGGCTGGACATTGAGAAGACCGGGCCGCTGTTCGAGCACCATGAGCGTTTTCCGGACAGGATCAATACAGAGTTTATCCGGGTAATAGACCGCGGAAATCTGGAGATGCGGGTATGGGAGCGGGGCTCGGGAGAGACGCTGGCCTGCGGAACCGGGGCCTGTGCCGCGGCGGTGGCTTCGATGTTGAATGGCTATACAGAAGACGAGGTGACGGTGCACCTGCTGGGCGGGGATCTGCGGATCCGCTGGGATCGGGAGGAAAACCTGGTGTATATGACCGGGCCTGCGGCGGTGGCCTTTGAAGGAGAGATTGATCTGTGACGGCGTGTTTCGGTAATGATCGGAGCGGGGAGGAGGAGAGAGTTTGGCCAGAAGATGTGTAATTTGCGAGGGAAGGATTGTCACCGGGCGATGCCAGGATTGTGGGATGGATTACAGCCGCATGGCGGAGCATAAGTATCGGCTGAACGAGGACTGCGGGTCATACAGTTCGGAGGTCCGGGAACAGAAGAAGGATTATGAGCGGACTCTTTTGGGGAAGGAAGAGAAGGCTGCGGGCCGGAACGGCGGGAAGACAGGACAGCGGGCAGATGCATCAGGAAACAGACAGGCCGGGAGACCGTCAGGCAGTAACGGAAACGGCACGAAGAAGCCGCCGGCCGGTTATGGGCGGGCGCAGATGAAAAACGGTGAAACAGGCCGCCGGCCGGTTTCCGTGATCAAATGGGTTGTGGCCGTGTGGGTCGTCTTGGGAATTTTGTCCGGTATCGTGACAGAGTTTCCGGACTTGTTTTCCGGATTTGGAAAAAAAGCGGAGCAGGCGGCGGACTGGCTGGAT
The DNA here is from genome assembly GCA_910588295.1 of uncultured Lachnospiraceae bacterium. Classification (GTDB taxonomy): domain Bacteria; phylum Bacillota; class Clostridia; order Lachnospirales; family Lachnospiraceae; genus UBA11957. Next base: position 42,774 of record CAJUQO010000006.1, read on the forward strand.
GAAAACACCGGCATAGAGGTAGACATCGGCGATGATCCGGAGGAAGATATGGATTTTGAAGCCTCAGAAAATGAGGCGGCGACCACGGAGGGTCTCTATGAGTTTGTGAAGAGCGAGATGCCGGCGGACGGGACAGCATGGTCGGTATTCCTGACGGCGGGGTATTACACGGTCGGTGAAACGATCCCCCAGGGAACCTATCAGGTAAGGGTATCGGAGGGCAAGGGCAGCCTCCATGTGGAGGGCAAGGGCAGCCTCCATGTGGAGGACGAGGACAATGCCATCTGGTATTACAGTTGGCTGGAGCCCGGGAACGAGGTGGAAGATCTGCGCCTGTATCCCGGCGCCCGGGTAACGGTGGAGGACGGCTGCGAGCTGGAATTTGAGGCGGAGAACGCCCGGCCGGAGGCGCTTAAGCCCTATGCGGCGGATCCATCTCTGGAGGATGTGGAGGTGTTTGCAGGCGAGGCGTACCTGGTAGGGACCGATATTGCTCCCGGCAGGTATGACGTACAGTATGTCCCGGATGGGGACACCGGAATCGCGGATCTTCGGGTGGAAACAAAAGACGGGGATCCGCGGATGATTTTTCTCTCCGATTGCGGCCCAGATGAGGGATACCGGGACGTGTTCCACAATCTGACTCTGGCCGAGGGAGAGACCGTGGTGCTGGAGGGGGTCATGGAAAACGATATGGTTTACCTGCTGCCGGAGCTGGCGTTTCCGTGAGGGGTATGTGCAGCAGGGTAAAAGCAGTCAGGCCGGCTGCCGGCCATGGCCGCCGCGGGATGAAAGGAGAAAAATATGGCAAATGTGATCAGTGACGAGACGATCGAATATGTGGGCATTCTGGCCAAGCTGGAGCTGTCTCCCAAGGAGAAGGAGGCGGCCAAAAAGGATATGGGCCGTATGCTGGATTATATAGACAAGTTAAATGAGCTGGATACATCGGGCGTAGAGCCCATGTCCCATGTGTTCCCGGTGCATAATGTATTCCGGGAGGACGTGGTGACGAACGGGGACGACAGGGAGCAGATGCTGGCGAACGCGCCGGAGGCGAAAGACGGGCAGTATCAGGTGCCGCGGACAGTGGAGTAGGAGGAGAACATGGATCTATTGCAGGTGACTGCCCTGGAGCTGGGCAGGAAGATCAGGGATAAGGAAATTACGGCTGTGGAGGCCGCGGAGGCTTCTCTGGCGCAGATACGGAAGGTGGAAGATACGGTACATGCCTATGTGACCGTGGATGAGGAAGGGGCCCTACTGCGGGCCAGACAGGTGCAGGAGAAGATCGAGGCCGGGGAGCTTGCCGGTCCCCTGGCGGGGGTGCCGGTGGCGGTGAAAGATAATATGTGCACGAAGGGAATGCGCACCACCTGTAGCTCCCGGATCCTGGAGAATTTTGTGCCCACCTACGATGCGGACGCGGTGGAGCGTCTGGCGGATGCGGGGGCCGTGATCCTGGGGAAGACGAACATGGACGAGTTTGCCATGGGTTCCACCACGGAGACCTCGGCTTTCGGCGTGACCAGGAATCCCTGGAACCCGGCGCATGTGCCGGGGGGCTCCTCCGGGGGCTCCTGTGCGGCGGTGGCGGCCGGGGAGTGTTTCCTGGCCCTGGGGTCGGATACGGGTGGATCGATCCGCCAGCCCAGTTCTTTCTGCGGCGTGACGGGTATCAAACCCACCTACGGGACGGTGTCCCGGTATGGGCTGATCGCCTACGGATCCTCCCTGGACCAGATCGGCCCGGTGGGCCGGGATGTGGCGGACTGCGCAGCCATGCTGGAAGTGCTGGCGGCCCATGACCGCAGGGACAGCACCTCGGTGGCGCGGGAGGATACGGATTTCACAGCGGCCCTTGCAGACGATGTGAAAGGAATGCGCATCGGTATTTCCCGGGATTATCTGGGGGAGGGCCTGGATCCCGAAGTGCGCCAGGCGGTGCTTGAAGCCGCCCGGGTACTGGAGGATCGGGGGGCCGTGGTGGAGCAGTTTGATTTAAGCCTGGTGGAATACGCGATACCGGCCTATTATGTCATCGCCTCGGCGGAGGCCAGCTCCAACCTGTCCCGGTTTGACGGCGTAAAGTACGGCTACCGCTGCGGGGATTACGAGGGGCTTCACAATATGTACAAAAAGACCCGCTCCGAGGGCTTCGGCCCTGAGGTGAAGCGCCGGATCATGCTGGGCTCCTTTGTCTTAAGCTCCGGCTATTACGATGCCTATTATCTGAAAGCCCTGCGTACCAAGGCGCTGATCAAAAAAGCCTTTGACGAGGCGTTTGCCAAATATGACGTGATCCTGGGCCCGGCGGCGCCTTACACCGCGCCGCGGTTGGGCGAATCTTTGAGGGATCCGATCCAGATGTATCTGGGGGATATCTATACGATCTCCGTAAATCTGGCCGGCCTGCCGGGCATGACGGTTCCCTGCGGCATGGACGCGAAGGGGCTGCCCATCGGCCTGCAGCTCATCGGGGACTGCTTTAAGGAGAAAAATATCCTCCGGGCGGGTTATGCCTTTGAAAGGGCCAGGGGACGGGCGCCTCTGGCGGATGCAGACCGTCTGGCAGCGGAAAGGAAAGGAGGCGAGGTGAGATGAGCAGACAGTATGAAACCGTGATCGGCCTGGAAGTCCATGTGGAGCTGGCAACCAGGACAAAGATCTTCTGCGGCTGTTCTACTGCTTTCGGCGGCGCGCCGAACACCCACACCTGCCCGGTGTGCACCGGTATGCCCGGTTCCCTGCCCGTCTTAAATAAGCGGGTGGTGGAGCTGGCCCTGGCCGTGGGCCTGGCCACAAACTGCCGGATCAACCAGTACTGCAAATTTGACCGGAAGAATTATTTTTACCCGGACAATCCCCAGAATTACCAGATCTCCCAGCTCTATCTGCCCATTTGCCACGACGGCGGCGTGGAGATCGAGACGGCCGACGGCGGGAAGAAGACCGTGGGTATCCATGAGATTCATATGGAGGAGGACGCGGGCAAGCTGATCCACGACGAGTGGGAGGATTGTTCCCTGGTGGATTTCAACCGTAGCGGCGTGCCCCTGATCGAGATCGTGTCGGAGCCGGATATGCGCGGCGCCGACGAGGTGATCGCCTATCTGGATAAGCTGCGGCTGATCATCCAGTACCTGGGAGCTTCGGACTGCAAGCTTCAGGAGGGCTCCATGCGGGCCGATGTCAACCTGTCCGTCCGGGAGGCGGGGGCGAAGGAGTTCGGCACCCGCACGGAGATGAAGAACCTGAATTCCTTTAAGGCCATCGCCAGGGCCATTGAGGGGGAACGGACCCGCCAGATCGATTTGCTGGAGTCGGGACGGCCGGTGATCCAGGAGACCCGCCGCTGGGACGATGTGAAGGAGTACTCCTATGCCATGCGATCTAAAGAGGACGCTCAGGATTACCGCTATTTCCCGGATCCGGATCTTGCGCCGGTGGTGATTTCCGACGAGATGATCCGCAGGATCCGTGGGCAGCAGCCGGAATTCCGGACGGAGAAAAAAGCCCGGTATGTAAAGGAATTCGGCCTGCCGGAATATGATGCGGACATCCTCACCGGAACGAAAAAACTGGCAGACATTTTTGAAGAGGCCGCGGCAGTGTGCCATAAACCCAAGAAGGTGTCCAACTGGCTGATGGTGGAGACTATGCGGCTTCTGAAAGATCGGGAGATGGATGCGGACCGGATCACCTTTTCGCCGGAGCATTTGGCGCAGCTGATCGATCTGGTGGAAGCGGGAACGGTGAACAGTTCCGTGGCCAAGGAAGTGTTCGAGAAGATTTTTGACGAAGATGTGGATCCGGAGCGGTATGTGGAGGAACACGGCCTGAAAATGGAAAACGACACGGACGCCCTGCGGAAGACCATCGCGGGGGTGGTGGAAGCCAATCCCCAGTCCGTGGCGGATTACCGGGCAGGCAAGAAGAAGGCCATGGGCTTTTTGGTGGGCCAGGCCATGAAGGCCACCGGGGGCAAAGCCAATCCGGCTGCCATTAACCAGATCTTGAGAGAGATATTGGAGGAGGAAACATGTGAATAAATGCAGATACCCCCATTAATTTGAACCGATCCGGCTGGGGGCTGCACTAGTTTATGGCCGGCCCGGACTTCCCCAACAAGCTGCGGGCCGGGAAGGAACAGGATGTACGTCGTGGGTATGCGTGCTCTGGAGGAGGATATGCGCGCCCTCAATGACTGTGCGCCGGAGTTCTATCCCATCGGAGACTGCATCAGCCCCAGGAACATCGCCGCGGCGGTGACGGAGGGGTATATGACAGCGAGAAATATTGGAAGATGCTGACTCTTTTTGCGGATGTTTTGCCCCCGGACCGAGAGGCCGGGGGCGTATTTTGTCGAAGGAAATTACCGTAAAAAAACACACGAATTTCTTTGCAATCTTTGTGAGGGTTTGACAAAAATAATATATCTTGTGGCGAGGACTTGCATATAAACACAAGATGTAGTATAGTCTCTATTACGCTCTACAAAATATTGTGGGCAAAGAGAGAAGCGGGCGGTTCGGTCTGTCTGGATCGTCGTAAGAGGAGAGCCGTCGTATGGCAGCCAGGGGAGGCGCTGTATGGCCACAGTAAAGACTGTCTTTAGAGGAGTGTAGGATGAAAATTATTAAGAGAAGCGGGGAAGAGATGATCTTTGACGCCAGCAAGATCCAGGTGGCTGTCATAAAGGCCAATAAAGAGGTGGCGGAGAGCGAACGTCTCGGCGACGACCAGATCGGTGATATCGTGAAGAATGTGGAAGGCATCTGCGAGAGCCTGAACCGTTCTCCCGGGGTGGAGGAGATCCAGGATATGGTGGAGAACCAGATCATGGGGCAGAAGGCATTCTCGGTGGCCCGGAAGTACATCACCTACCGTTACAAAAGGGCGCTGGTGCGTAAGTCCAATTCCACCGATGACCAGATCATGAGCCTGATCGAGTGCAACAATGAGGAAGTCAAACAGGAGAATTCCAATAAAAATCCCATCGTCAACAGCGTGCAGCGGGATTATATGGCCGGGGAGGTCAGTAAGGATATCACCCGCCGTATCCTGCTGCCCCAGGAGATCGTAGACGCCCATGAGCAGGGGCTGATCCATTTCCACGACGCGGATTATTTTGCCCAGCATATGCATAACTGCTGTCTGGTGAACCTGGAGGATATGCTGCAGAACGGCACGGTCATCAGCGAAACGATGATTGAGAAGCCCCACAGCTTTGCTACGGCCTGCAACATTGCCACCCAGAGCATCGCCCAGATTGCCAGCTCCCAGTACGGCGGCCAGAGTATTTCCCTGGCTCATCTGGCGCCCTTCGTCCAGGTCAGCCGTGAGAAATACCGGAAAGCGGTGCGCAGAGAATTTGCGGAGGCGGGCATAGAGGCCACCGACGAGACCATGGACCAGGTGGCGGAGATGCGGCTGCGCAAGGAAGTGGAGCAGGGTGTTCAGATGATCCAGTACCAGGTGATCACCCTGATGACCACCAACGGCCAGGCTCCCTTTATCACCATATTTATGTATCTGGACGAGGTGCCCGAGGGACAGATCCGCGATGACCTGGCCCTGATTACCGAGGAAGCGCTTCGCCAGCGGATCAAGGGCATTAAAAACGAGAAGGGCGTGTACATCACCCCGGCTTTTCCCAAACTGATCTATGTGTTGGAAGAGGACAATATTACTGAGGGCAGCAAATACTGGTATCTGACCAAACTGGCCGCGGAGTGCACGGCCAGGCGCATGGTGCCGGATTACATTTCCGAAAAAATGATGCTGCAGTTTAAGGTGGATAAAAACGGCGACGGCCACTGTTACACCTGTATGGGCTGCCGGAGTTTCCTGACGCCTTATGTGGATGGGGACGGAAAGCCTAAATACTATGGGCGTTTTAATCAGGGTGTAGTTACCATCAACCTGGTGGATGTGGCCTGTTCCGCCGAGGGCGATATGGATAAATTCTGGAAAATTTTCGATGAGCGTCTGGCCCTGTGCAAGGAAGGGCTGATGTGCCGCCACAACCGCCTGAAAGGAACTCCCTCGGACGTGGCCCCGATCCTGTGGCAGTACGGCGCCCTGGCCCGGCTGAAGAAGGGAGAAACCATCGACAAGTTGCTCTACGGCGGTTATTCCACGATTTCCCTGGGGTATGCGGGCCTTTGCGAGTGTGTGCGCCGTATGACAGGCAAATCCCACACCGACCCTGAGGCGACACCCTTTGCCCTTAAGGTTATGCAGCATATGAACGAGGCCTGCGCGAAGTGGAAGGCCGAGGAGAATATGGATTTCAGCCTGTATGGCACGCCGCTGGAATCCACCACCTATAAATTCGCTAAATGTCTGCAGAAGCGTTTTGGCGTGATACCCGGCGTGACAGATAAGAATTATATCACCAATAGCTACCACGTCCATGTGACCGAGGAGATCGACGCTTTCGATAAACTGAAATTTGAGGCCCAGTTCCAGAAACTGTCCCCGGGCGGCGCCATCAGCTACGTGGAAGTGCCGGATATGAAGGACAATCTGGAGGCGGTGCTCAGTGTGATCCAGTATATCTATGACAATATCATGTACGCGGAGCTGAATACCAAGAGCGATTACTGTCAGGCCTGCGGCTATGACGGGGAGATCGCGATTGAGCAGGACAAGGACGGCAAGCTGGTATGGGTATGCCCCAACTGCGGCAATAAGGATCAGTCGAAGATGAACGTGGCCCGCCGTACCTGCGGCTACATCGGCACCCAGTTCTGGAACCAGGGCAGAACCCAGGAGATCCAGGAGCGGGTACTGCATCTGTGATAGAGAGGGATATTTGTGGCATAAGGCTGTCGGGAACGTGGAAGGGCTTCCCGACGGCCGGTTTGTTTTTCCGTGGGCAACAGGCTAAGCGGATATGCAGGTATGTCTATGGGGGGGATGGCGGCCGCCACACATTCCGAGACAGGGGAAAAATACGTTGTATATCAGGCCATGTATGGACAGGGGGAGACGTATATCCGTCCATATGTGATGTTTGTTTCAAAGGTTGACCATGCAAAATATCCGAGAATAGAACAGAAATATAGATTTGAATTGGTAAGATGACCTGACGTTGGCGTTTCTCAATTGTAGAAATGCCGGCGTATTTTATTTTGGGGAGAGAGGAAACAGGATATGCACTATGGAAATATAAAAAAATTCAGTATTGAGAACGGCGCCGGCGTCCGGGTATCCCTCTTTGTGTCCGGGTGCCGCAACCACTGCGGGAATTGCTTCAGCCCCCAGACATGGAGTTTTTCTTACGGGGAGCCTTTTACGGAGGCGACGGAGCGGGAGATCCTTGAGGCCCTGTCGCCTTCCCATATCGCGGGGCTGACCGTCCTCGGCGGCGAGCCCTTTGAGCCGGAAAACCAGCGGGATCTTCTGCCTTTCCTGCGCCGGGTGCGGCAGACGCTGCCGGAAAAGACGATCTGGATTTACACGGGATTTTTGCTGGATACGGAACTCCTTGGCGACAGCCGGGGACATGCCCCTGAGACAGAAGAGATCCTGGGGCTGGTCGACGTCCTGGTGGACGGCCGTTTCGAGGAGGATAAAAAGAACCTGCGCATCCGTTTCCGCGGCTCCGAGAACCAGCGGATCATTGATGTGCCGGAGACTCTGGCGGCGGGAAAGGTGGTGCTGATGGAGGAGTATATGAAGGAGCGGGAGTAGAAAGGATTATTACAGGCTTTTGGTGGAAAAAGACAATAAGGAAAAGGCCCGGTATATTTGTCCGTGGAGTTCGACAAGCCCGCGGGGAAATATTCCCCGGGGATGCGCCAGCGGCTGGGCATCGCCCAGGCCATCATGGAAGATCCCTCCTTCCTGATCCTGGATGAACCCATGAACGGCCTGGATAACCACAATGTGGATAAGATGCGCGGACTGTTTGCCGAACTGCGGGAGGAGAGTAAGACTCTTCTGGTGGTCAGCTACAACCGCAAGGATATAGAGCTCCTCTGTGACAGTGTATATGACATGAACCGAGGGAGTTGACGAAGATCGGAAAAAGAAAATAGTATTACTGACCTGCGTGTCCGTCCTGTCTTTTCCTACAGTTCTTGGTTCCGATATTTCGCCAGGATACTCTGTATCCTGTCCACGGGATTCAAAAGGGCGCTGATGGAAGCGTCGTGGTTCAGATGCTCGATGATAAACGCGAGATATTTACTCATATCACAGTTAATGTAGTACTCCCTGGACAGCAGTTCCGGTGACTGCCAGGTCAGGTTAGTGGTCAGGATCTTATCAAACAGGCCTCTCTCGTAGGCCATGTCAAATTTCTTCAGGCCACCGGTAAACAGGCCGAAGGTGGCGAACATGAAGATCTTGCGGGCCCCGCTTTTTTTCAGCTCCCGGGCCACCTCCAGCATACTGTCGCCCGAAGAGATCATGTCGTCGATGATCAGCAGATCCTTACCGGCTACGCTGCTGCCCAGAAACTCGTGGGCCACGATGGGGTTGCGCCCGTCTACGACCCGGGAATAATCCCGGCGGCGGTAGAACATGCCCATATCAACGCCCAGATTGTTAGCCATATAGATGGCCCGGGGCGCGGCCCCTTCGTCGGGGCACACCACCATCATGTGGTCGTTGTCAATAAACAGATCCGGCACATGGGTCAGAAGTCCCTTGACAAACTGATACACCGGCTGGATGGTCTCAAAGCCCCCCAAGGGTATGGCGTTTTGTACCCGGGCATCGTGGGCGTCAAAGGTGATAATGTTGCTGACCCGCATGGAATACAGTTCCTGGAGCATGATGGCGCAGTCCAGAGATTCCCGGCCGGAGCGGTTGCTCAGCCGCCCCTCGTAGAGGAAGGGCATGATCACGGTGATCTGGCGGGCCTTGCCTCCCACGGAGGCCACCAGCCGCTTTAGATCCTGGAAATGTCCGTCGGGGGACATGGTGGAAGGCTTGCCCGAGATGGAATAGGATAGGCTGCTGTTGCACACGTCCGCCAGAATGTAGATATCGTCGCCCCGGACGGATTCCAGCAGTTCCCCGCGTCCCTCCCCGGTGCCCAGCCTTGAGAGGCGGTTTTTGATCAGATAGGTATCCCGGACATAGTCCGGGGTAACCGGATGATCCTGCAGCGCCGCGCTTCGGGCCGTGCGCCATTTGATCAGCTGTTTGTCAATTTTTTTTCCCAGCTCCCGGCAGCTTTCTGGCACAATGATGCCCAGACGGCCCACCGGCAGAGTTTTACCGAAATTTTCTTCAAACATTTCTCTTTCCTCCTACAGTCCTAAACGTTTGCGTAAGCCGGACGGTCAGGACAGTTTTTTCTGAATGCGGATATCCCGCCCGATCAGTTTGCACATGGTATAGTTGCTGAATATGCGTGAAAACGTTCGCTCCGAGTACATTTCGGAGAATGCGCCGATTTCCAGATTGGTGGATATGATCGTGGATTTTTTGTGGGTCAGCCGTTCGTTGATCAGCAGAAAGAGCCGAGCCGAGACAAAGCTGTTGGTGAGCTCGGTGCCCAGGTCGTCTATAATCAGGAGATCGCAGTCTTCCACGTAATCCGGCAGCCCCGGCCCCTCGTCCCGGCTGTAAAAGGCTTTTTTCGCCAGCTCGTCGAAGAGGTCGTAGGCGGAAAAGTAAATGACGCTGTGGCCGGATTCAATCAGTTCCCTGGCTATACAGTGGGTGAGAAATGTCTTACCCACGCCGGTATTGCCGTAAAAATACAGATTTTCGAACTGACTGTCAAAATGCTTTACAAAACTTTTTGCGGTATGGACGGCAGAGCGGGCCATGTCCAGGGCAGACAGGCCGGTGGATTCATCCATCAGCTTTTCCGGATAAAAAGTCTCTTTAAAGGTAGAGAAATTTTCCTTCTTCAGCACGTCGGAGAGCTGGGACTGGGCGTAGAGCAGTTCTATGGCGGCCCGTTTGAAACATTCACATTTTTTGCCGCCGATATAGCCGGTGTCCCGGCACAGGGGGCAGTCGTAGGACAGCTCCAGGTAATCCGCAGGATATCCGTGGGCCAGTAGCAGCGCCTGCCGTTCTTCAGCCAGCGTCTGTATCGTGTCCTCCAGGCTCCAGCCGGAGGGGCTGCCCATGAGCAGTTCCCGGGCCTTTTTTATGCTGGCGTCGGAAATCTCGTGGTTGATCTCCGTTACCCGCGGCAGAAGGGCCTGGATCTCCTCCTGATGTTCTTGCTGCAGCCGCTGCCGCCGGGACTGGATGCGGTTATATTTTCTCATGATCTCGTCATATTGTGTGTTGGTGAGAGGCATGGGCTGTTCCTTACTGCTTCTTTAAAAGCTGCTGTTCCAGCTCGCGGTAGTCGTATTCCCGCTGGCTGAAATTGTTGAAACGGTTACTGGTTTGCGCTTTTTTTCCGTTATTGCCGGCCTTGGGCGGCCTGGCGCCCGCGCGGCGGGCGTCGACGGCTTCCAGATCCTTCCGGCTGTGTACCTTCTGCTTTTGCCAGTTGGACAGAATACTGTCGGCGTAGGAGAAGCTGGCCTTGCCAATGGCCTGGACGGTTCGGCTGCAGGCCTCGCAGATCAGTTCCGTGGAAAAGCCGAAATCGTTCATCCAGTGGTCGATCATGTGGATTTCCTGCTCGATGGGAGATCGATCCGTGATGCCGAAAGCCCGCAGAACGGAATAATACTGTTTTGTATACTGGCTGGATTGTTGTTTGGCTTCCTGCACGGTGCGGATCCCGGCGCTGTGCCAGCGCTGTGCCACAACCTCGATATAGTGAAAGCTTTTGTGCCCCTTCGAAACGCAGGATTCCACCAGATATTCAATGAGCTCCGCCGGGAATTTCAGTGTGTCGTAGTAGTAGCAGAGGGAATTGATCTCCGTGGCGTTTAAGGTCTTGCCCAGATAGGTCTCCGTGAGAAAGAGGAGCTGGGAGAAATCCTCATCCTGTTTCAGCGCCTCCAGCCTGTCCCGGGTGAACCGGGGCACGGACGGAGGCTCAGGGGCTGTCTGTCCGGTGGAAGGCGCGTCTGGCTTATCCGGTGCGGCGGGCAAAGCTTCCGCGGATTCCCCGCCGGAGGCCGCCCCGGAGGCCGTTTCCAGCAGAACGATCCCCGCGGGCTGTCCGCTGCCGTCTCGGGACAGGGACAGAAGACCCTGCTTTTCCCAGTACCCCAGAGCCCGCATGACGTCCTTTTCCGTGCAGAAAAGCCTGTCGGCCAGAAGGGACAGCGACAGTTCCTGATCCGGCCCGCGCAGACTGCGCAGAAGATACAGGTACACTTTTACGAATTCTCCGTTGGCCGAGGGCATATATACGTCAATAAAACTATGGGGGACAGCGGTGAAATGGCTGTCCATTTTGGAACGAAGTTTTAAGACTGGCATAGGACGACCTCCTTATTCTGGATGGGACGGTGATTCTTTTTGGGTTACCGTTCAGCCGGCAGCTGAATGGCAACCTTTTATGCCATTATAACACAGGAAACGGGCTTTGCAAGCAAGGTGTTTTTTTGCGGTGTTTTGACAAAAACTGTGGATAATGTGGATAATGTGGATAATTCTGTGTAAAAATATTACGGGAAACCGGAATATGTCGTTAAACCGTGGATATATGCGGTCTGCGGAGAAAATGCCGTCGAAACTTATGTAAACGGGAAAACCATAGAAAAATCCACAGGTTTATGCAGCAAAAATGTGCATAAATCTGTGGATAATGTGGATAACTCCCAAAAATCCGGGAAATACGGGGCGTTCCGATGTTAATAAAAAAAATTTTTCGCGTTTTGCGGTACGCTGCCGGCGGATGCCGGGAAGGTTTGTCAGATTCCCAGCAGCTTTTCTCCTATTTTGACCACGTCCCCGGCTCCCATGGTGATCAGCAGGTCATCGGGCTCGCAATTTTCCAGAAGGAAATTTTCGATCTCGTCGAAGGTGGGGAAATAGTGGCAGGACGTGCCCCGGGCCAGGAGCTTTTCCTGCAGATCCAGGGAGGAAATGCCCACGGTGTTTTTTTCCCTGGCTGCGTAAATATCCGCCAGGACGACCTGATCTGCCAGGGCCAGGGCTTCGGCAAAGTCGTCTAAAAGGGCCTTGGTTCGGGTATAAGTGTGGGGCTGGAACACGCACCAGGTGGTCTTGTGCGGATACTTTTTAGCGGTGGTGAGAGTAGCCCGGATCTCTGTGGGATGATGGGCATAATCATCGATTACCGTTACGCCCCCCACGACGCCCCTGCGCTCAAAACGCCGTTTCGTGCCGCCGAACCGGTCAAAGCCCCGCTGGATCGTGGCGGCGTCCATGCCCAGGCAGATACCCATGGCAATGACGGACAGGGCATTGGCCACATTGTGCAGCCCCGGCACATGGAGGGTGAAGCGTCCCACGGATCCGCCTCTGTAGGATGCCTCGAAAGAAGCGCAGCCCTCCGGATCCCAGGTGATCTCCCCGGCTGTGTAATCTCCGTTTCCGGACAGGCTGAAAGTGACGATTCGGCAGGCAAGCCCCTCTGTCATGGTCTCCACTTCAGGTGTGTCAGCATTGATGATCAGCGTACCGTCCTCAGGCAGCAGTCCGGCGAACCGGTGGAAAGAGTATCTTATATCATGGATGTCCTTGAAAAAGTCCAGATGATCGGCGTCCACATTTAAGATGACGGCGATTTTCGGAAAAAAGCTTAAGAAACTGTTGGTATACTCACACGCCTCCGTGATAAAGGTATCGGAATGGCCGATCCGCAGGTTGCCGCCGATCTCCGGCAGGATACCGCCCACGCTGACCGTAGGATCCATGCCGGCATCCAGAAGGGTCAGGGCGGCCATGGAGGTGGTCGTGGTCTTCCCGTGGGTGCCGGCCACGGCGATGGATACCGGGTAATTGCGCATGATCTGTCCCAGAAGCTCCGCCCGGGTGAGAAGCGGGATCCCTTTTTCCCTGGCGGCCGCAAGCTCGGGGTTATCCTCGCTGATGGCGGCGGTGTAGACCACCAGGCCTATGCCGTCGGTGATATTGCCGGCCCGCTGGCCGATGGCCACCCGCGCGCCCTTTTCCTCCAGATGGCGGGTCAGCGCACTCTCGCGGGCATCCGAGCCGGATACCGAAAAGCCGTTGGTCATAAGGATTTCGGCCAGGCTGCTCATGCTGATGCCGCCGATGCCGATGAAATGTACATGGACAGGGGATGTAAACTGAATATGATACATTATGGAAACTCCTTTTTTAAGGTTTATTTTGCAATGGTTCATAACTGCGCAGTATCGTTACAGTTACGGTGATTCTTCCTAATTATACTACAGGAAGAAAAAAAAGCAAATTTAATGTCGTTCTTTCGTCATACTGGGCAGTCCGTGAGGAAATATTACGGGAATACAAAAAAATAAGGCAAAGTGACACGGACACTGTAAGATATCAAGAGAAACATATGACAAATATCCTAAAATGGTGCAAAAAAAATGAAAAAAATATGTAAAGTTGTTCACTATTTCAGAGGACTGTGTTATAATAGCTTTACTACAGGACAAGAGGTGATTGCATTGATGAAGAAAGAAATGATCGCAATGCTTCTGGCAGGTGGACAGGGCAGCCGTTTGGGCGTCCTGACGGAGAAAGTTGCCAAGCCTGCTGTGGCATTCGGCGGTAAATATCGTATTATCGATTTCCCGCTCAGTAATTGTATCAATTCCGGAGTAGATACCGTAGGTGTACTGACCCAGTACCAGCCGTTGCGTTTGAATACCCATATAGGCATCGGTATCCCGTGGGATCTGGATCGCAACGTGGGCGGTGTGACCGTTCTCTCACCCTATGAGAAGAGCGGCGGCGCGGAGTGGTACGCCGGCACGGCGGACGCAATCTATCAGAATATGGCCTATATGGAGCAGTACAATCCGGATTACGTATTGATTCTCTCCGGCGACCATATTTACAAGATGGACTATGAGGTGATGCTGGATTACCACAAAGCCAATAAGGCAGATCTCACCATCGCCTGCATGCCGGTTCCCATGGAGGAGGCCAGCCGTTTCGGCGTTATGATCACCGACGGCAACGGCCGGGTGACGGACTTCGAGGAAAAACCGGCCCATCCCAGGAGCAATCTGGCGAATATGGGTATTTATATCTTCAGCTGGCCGGTGCTTAAGGAGGCCTTCGAGGAGATGAAAGGGACGGCAAATCTGGATTTCGGTTTCCATATCCTGCCCTATCTGCGTGACGGCGGTAAGCGGCTGTATGCCTATGAGTTCAACGGCTACTGGAAAGATGTGGGAACCCTTGGCTCGTACTGGGAAGCCAACATGGAGCTCATTGATATTATTCCCGAATTCAATTTATATGAAGAGTTCTGGAAAATCTATACGAAATGTGATGTGATTCGTCCTCAGTATGTGGGGCCGAACGCTGTGATCGACCGCAGCCTGATCAGCGAGGGTTGCAACATCGAGGGGGAGGTACATAACTCCGTCATCGGTGTGAATGTATCCGTGGAGTCGGGGGCAGTCGTCCGTGATTCGATTATCATGGGTGATACGGTGATCGGGAAGAACTGCCGGATCGAGAAAGCGATCATTGCGGAGAATGTCAAGATTGGCGAGAATGTGGTCATGGGCGAGGGCCCGGAAGCCAAGAACGTCCTGAAACCCAAGGTTTACGCATTTGGCTTGGTAACGATCGGAGAAAATTCTGTGATACCGCCGAATGTGCGGATCGGTAAGAATACCGCCATTAAGGCTGTGACGAAACCGGAAGATTATCCGAACGGAGAACTGCCGGCCGGTGGGGCGCTTGTTGGGAAGGACGGTGAATGAGCATGAGAGCGTTAGGCATTGTATTAGCGGGCGGCAATAACAACAAAATGCGCGAGCTGTCGAACAAAAGAGCGATTGCGGCTATGCCCGTGGCCGGAAGCTACAGAAGCATCGATTTTGCGCTGAGCAATATGACCAACTCCCGTATCCAGAAGGTGGCCGTACTGACCCAGTATAACGCGCGTTCTTTAAATGAGCATTTGAGTTCCTCCAAATGGTGGGACTTCGGAAGAAAACAGGGAGGGCTGTATTTGTTCACTCCCACCGTGACGGCCAGTAACAGCTGGTGGTACAGAGGCACGGCAGACGCCATCTACCAGAATCTGGACTGGCTCAAGAGAAGTCACGAACCCTATGTAGTTATCGCATCCGGTGACGGTGTATATAAACTGGATTACAACAAGGTGCTGGAATATCATATCGCGAAACGCGCCGATATCACAGTAGTCTGCACGGAGACATCCGACGACGTGACCCGCTTTGGCTGTGTAAAGATGAATGAGGACGGCAGGATCGAGGAGTTTGAGGAGAAACCGATGGTGGCATCAACCAACACGATCTCTACCGGTATCTATGTAATCCGCAGACGTCAGCTCATTGAGTTGATCGAGCGCAGTGCACAGGAAGAACGGTTTGATTTTGTAAAGGACATTCTGATCCGCTATAAGAATCTGAAGAGAGTCTATGGTTACAGGATGGGTTCCTACTGGAGCAATATCTCCACAGTGGAGTCCTACTACCGGACCAACATGGATTTCCTGAAACCGGAAGTCCGCGACTATTTCTTCATGCAGGGGTCGGTTGTAATGTCCAAGGTGGATGATCTGCCCCCCGCAAAATATAACCCGGGAAGCGACGTGCGCAACAGTCTGGTATCCAGTGGTTGTATCATTAATGGTACAGTAGAAAATTCTGTATTGTTCAAGGATGTTTATGTGGGCAACAATTGTGTGATTAAGAACTCTATCATTCTCAACAATGTGTATTTGGGTGATAATACACATATAGAGAATTGTATCGTAGAGTCCAGGGATACGATTCGAGCCAACTCCTACTATTGCGGTGAAGACAAGATTAAGATCGTTGTTGAAGAGAACGAAAGATATCCACACTGATCCGCGGCTGCCATTTAGCCATCAGGGCAGGGCATAGTGTACAACAGGTTTTCTTTCTGACTATTGGGTGTGATACGGAAATGCGGAGCACTTTCTGTGAGGGTACAGAAAAATATAGTGTATGGAAGGGAAGTGCCCTGTTTTTCTTACTAAGCGTACTGTAAGTTTTTACATCGCCATTTTGTGTATGCAGGTTAACACGTGCACGAATGGAGGTCAATGATGAATATTACAGATGTGAGAGTCCGAAAAGTTTCCAAAGAAGGCAAGATGAAGGCTATCGTGTCCATTACCATTGACGAAGTGTTTGTGGTACATGACATCAAGGTCATCGAGGGCGATAAGGGTTTGTTCATTGCCATGCCGAGCCGCAAGACGGCAGAGGGTGAGTACAGGGACATAGCCCATCCGATTAATTCGGATACGAGGGTCAGGATTCAGCAGATCATCCTGGACAGTTATGAGATGGCCATACGAAATGGGACGGGCGAAGAATGAAAGTGATATAAAGCCGGTGAGCGATACGTTCACCGGCTTTATATTGGCGGCGCGGACGCCGGCGGGCCATGGGACGGAATATGTGCGGAGGGGAGAGAAAAAACCTATATGGATTTACCGGAAAAATTTGAGGAACGGATGAAGACGATGCTGGGAGCCGAATACCCGCCATTTGCGGCCTCCTATGATGAGCCGCGTACCTGGGGGCTCAGGGTGAATACGCTGAAGATTACGCCGGAGGAATTCCTGCGTATGGCCCCTTTTCATCTGAAGAAAATTCCCTGGGCGGAGAACGGGTTTTATTATGAGGAAGAAGACCGGCCCTCGCGGCATCCCTATTATTTTGCGGGGCTGTATTATCTGCAGGAGCCAAGCGCTATGGCGCCGGCCCCGCGGCTGGAGGTAGAGCCAGGGGAGCGGGTGCTGGATCTGTGCGCAGCGCCGGGGGGGAAGTCTACGGAGCTGGGGGCGCGGCTGAAAGGACGGGGGCTTCTGGTCTCCAATGATATCAGCGGGCCCCGGATGAAAGGGCTGTTAAAAAACATAGAGATGTTTGGGATCACCAATGCCTTTCTGACCAATGAGGAGCCGGAGCGGCTGGCCCGGTGCTTTCCGGAGTATTTTGACAAGATCCTGGTGGATGCGCCCTGTTCCGGGGAGGGGATGTTCCGCAAGGAACCGGCTATGTTGGAGGCCTGGACGCCGCAGAAGTCGGAGGCCTGTGCCGGGATGCAGGCAGGGATCTTGGATGGGGCGGTGAAAATGCTGCGCCCTGGCGGGCTGCTTCTGTACTCCACCTGCACGTTCGCCCCGATGGAAAATGAGGGGAGCATAAGCCGTATCCTGGGGCGCTGTCCCGAGCTGGAGCCGGAGGATATGCTGCCTTGTGAGGGATTTGCCCCAGGAGTGCCGGAGTGGGGCGACGGTCTGCCGGGACTGGAAAAGAGCGTGCGGCTGTGGCCCCACCGGATCGGCGGGGAGGGGCATTATATGGCCCTGCTGCGGAAACGGGGAGGGGACGGGCCGATACAGGTTGCCGGCGAAGAACAGGGGAAAAACCGTCGGAAAAAACGCGGCTCCCGGAAAGAATCCGGCGGTGCGCGGATAGACGGGGAACAGAGGCGGCTTCTTGATGATTTCTTTGCCCATATGGATCTTCCGTTTGGCCGTGATCGGCTGGAGGTGCGGGGGGCTATGGTCTATGTGCTGCCGGAGGCGGCTATTCCCCGGGGCCTCTCCTTTGTGCGCAACGGGCTTTTGGCCGGGGAGTTAAAGAAAGGGCGTTTCGAACCGTCCCAGCCTCTGGCTATGGCCCTTGCGGCTTCCCAGTATGATTCCTGCCTGAACCTGGCGGCGGATGATCCGCGCACAGCGCGGTATCTGAGGGGGGAGTCCC
This sequence comes from uncultured Lachnospiraceae bacterium, assembly GCA_910588295.1. Taxonomy (GTDB): domain Bacteria; phylum Bacillota; class Clostridia; order Lachnospirales; family Lachnospiraceae; genus UBA11957. The sequence goes on from CAJUQO010000006.1 coordinate 60,563, forward strand.
TGCAGACGGCGTCCGGCGAGTGCGTCCGGGAGAAAGGCTGGCAGCTGGTCTGTGTGGACGGTTATCCCCTGGGCTGGGGAAAACTGGTAAACGGGGTGCTGCGTAATAAGTACCTGTCCGGGTGGAGATTAAATTGAGACAGTGCAGGCAGGGATATACGGTTATGGGGCGTACCGTGACAAAAAGAACTGTGTCGAAGGGGGCAAAATAGTCAGGAATGCTGTAAATAAATCAGAAAATATACACAATTATTGCGAAAAGATTACGAAAAAATAAAAAATACTTTTCATATGGGACAATCCATGGTATAATGGGCGTACTAAAATGTGAGGTGCACATGATGGGAAGGAAAACAGCGGCTGTTCTTCTTTCTCTATTGTTGACGCTGGCAATAGGGCTGGATTGTTATGCCCAGACCACCCAGGAGAAGATCGACAGTAAGAAAGCGGAACAAAGAGAGACGAAAGCCAATTATCAGACGGCCCAAAAAGCGCTGGAAAGCCTGCGCAGTAAAAAGAATGATAAGGAAGCCTATCTGACGGAGCTGAACAGTCAGATGGAGGAGCTGAAAGAAACTCTGGCCAAGCTGGAGAGGCAGTACGAAGAGAAACAAAGTGAGTTAAAGCTGGTACAGACAGAACTGTCCGATGCGGAAGTGCTGAAGGAGCAGCAGTATGAGGATATGAAGCTCCGTATCCAATATATGTACGAGAACGGCGAATCCAGTTACATAGAGCTTTTGTTCAGCGCCCAGAGCCTGGCGGATTTTCTGAATAAAGCAGACCAGATCTCCGCGATCGCTGAATACGACCGTGAGATGCTGGAGGAGTACGAGAAGACAATTCAGATCATTGAGGAAAAGGAACTTCAGGTTCAGGAGGAGGAAGCGGCCATCGCCCAGCTCCAGAGTGAATATGAGGAGAAGGAGGAGGAAGTGGCCCTTCTCGTCGAAGATACATATATCCAGATCCGAGAGTATGAGAGCGAGATCGAGGACAGCAAGTCGGAGGTTTCCAGGCTGCTCAGCCAGATCAGCAGCCAGGAAAATGAACTGAATGCGCTGATCAAGAAGCAGAAGGACGAGCAGGCTGCCGCAGCCCTGGCAAGGAAAAAGGCAGAAGAGGAGAAAGCGGCCCGACAGGCTGCCGCCGCTCAGAACGGGGCCGCACAAAAGACGCCGGAGAAAACGTCGGAAAAGCCACCCTCATCTTCCGGTAATTCCGAGCCTTCCAAGTCCCAGGGCAGCAGTTCTTCGGGCAAATATCTGGGTCGGTTTAAATTAACGGCGTACTGCGCTTGTGAGAAATGCTGCGGTAAATCCGACGGCATTACAGCGAGCGGCACAAAGGCGACCCAGGGCCGCACAGTGGCCATGGGAGGTATCCCTCTGGGCACAAAGATCAGTATCAACGGTACGGTCTATACGGTGGAGGATCGGGGGACGGTTTACGGACACGTGGACATATTTAAGAACAGCCATCAGGCAGCCAGGAACTTTGGCGTACATTATGCGGATGTATATCGGGTAAGCTGAGACAGGGAAAGGCTCGGTTTGCCCTGGCATATAAGACAGGTATTTTCTTTTCGGAAGGAAGAGAATACCTGTTTTTTTGGCGTGTTTTTTTCTGTGCCCGGATGATTTTCAGGAGATACCGGAAATTGTAGCAGTTCAGACGAACCGGCCTGTTGCCAGAAATTTCCATAATTTTCCAGAAAAGTTGAAATTTTCCAATTCCTGTGATAAATTAACTTACAGCGGTTTTATGAGGTATACACGGAATTGGAGGATCGCCTATGGTGAGAGAGTATTTTGAGCAGAATGTGTATGAGGCGTTTCAACAGCGTATAAAACTAATTTTCGAAGAATTTGACAACATTTATATATCATTTTCGGGAGGAAAAGACAGCGGACTGCTGCTCAATATGGTGTTGGATTATCAGAAGGCATATTATCCAGATCGGAGAGTCGCTGTGTTTCATCAGGATTTTGAGGCGCAGTATACGGTGACGACCGAATATGTAGAAAAAACTTTTGAGCGGATCCGTGAGGATGTAGAGCCTTACTGGGTTTGTCTGCCGATGGCGACGCGTACAGCGCTCAGCAGCTATCAGATGTACTGGTATCCCTGGGATGATAAGAAGGAAGAAAGCTGGGTAAGGCCCATGCCCGACAAGGATTATGTCATCAATCTGGATAATAATCCGATGATGACTTACCGTTACCGGATGCATCAGGAGGATCTGGCAAAGCAATTTGGCCGCTGGTTTCGTATGTCCCACGGCGATAGGAAGACGGTGTGTCTGCTGGGGATGCGGGCTGATGAGTCCCTGCAGCGTTACAGTGGTTTTTTGAATAAAAAATACGGCTATAAAGGGGAGTGCTGGATTACCAAACAGTTTAAAGATGTGTGGTGTGCCTCTCCGATGTATGACTGGAGCGTGCAGGATGTGTGGCATGCCTATGCACAGTTTGGCTATGAGTATAACCATCTGTATGACCTATATTATATGGCAGGCCTGACGGTGGGGCAGATGCGTGTGGCTTCGCCGTTTAATGACTATTCCAAGGACTCGCTGAATCTGTATCGGGTCATTGACCCGCAGATATGGGTAAAACTAGTGGGAAGGGTACAGGGCGCTAATTTTGCCAGTATATACGGCAAGACAAAAGCCATGGGTTATCGCAACGCGACACTCCCCGCCGGGCACACCTGGAAATCTTATACTTTCTTTCTGCTGGACACCCTTCCGGTCCGTCTGCGCAACAACTACGTCAAAAAATTTAATACTTCCATGGAATTTTGGCATAAGACAGGCGGCGGCCTGGATGAGGAAACGATCCAGGAGCTGGAAGCCCATGGCTATGATATCCGCAGAAACGGCGTTTCTAATTATACACTGAATAAAAAATCAAGAATAATTTTTACGGGTAAGATTCCGGATCATACGGATGATATTAAATCTTCCAGGGATATCCCCAGCTGGAAACGCATGTGTTTCTGCATTCTGAAAAATGACCATATCTGCCGGTTTATGGGATTTGGCATGACGAGGGAACAGCAGAGAAGGATCAATATGATCCGGAATAAATACAAAAGCGTGGAGGAGATGTCCTATGGAGTATAGGAGTCCTGTCTATAATGTAATCGCAGTGCCGATCGATAAGATTAAGCCGAATACATATAACCCCAATGCGGTGGCGCCCCCGGAAATGAAGCTGCTGTACGACAGTATCCGGGTAGACGGTTATACCATGCCGATCGTGTGTTACTATAATAAAGAGAATGATGAGTATATTATCGTGGATGGTTTTCATCGTTACCGGGTGATGCTAGAGCATCCGGATATCCGTGAGAGGGAGAAGGGGATGCTGCCGGTAGCGGTCATCAATAAGTCCATTGACCAGAGGATGGCCAGCACGATCCGGCACAACCGTGCCCGGGGGAGCCATAATGTGGATATGATGAGCAATATTGTGAAGGAGCTGCATGAGCTGGGCCGGTCGGATGCCTGGATCTCCAAGCATCTGGGCATGGATCGGGATGAGATCCTGCGGCTCAAGCAGATCACAGGTCTGGCGGCTCTCTTTAAGGATGTCGGATTCGGAAAGGCCTGGCAGCCTGCGGAGGAAATAGAGGAATAAGAGCAGGAGTCCTCTGAACCGGGAAGACCATAGGAGGCTGCCGGGAGAATGAATCTCAGTTTTGTGTTAAAGGCAGAAACGAATCTGGCAATGGTGAAAATTTACCGCGCGGGTTATGACAGGGCAGACCAGAAGGATGTGCCCTTTTTATGCTACATACAAAATCCGTGGATACTGGAAAGTGCTTGAAAAGTAATCCGAAAATTCATGGCTTGGCGGGACGCGGCTTTTGCGTTATAATGCGTTTATTACGGATCCTGAATAAAAAGATAGGAGAGAAGATCGGGCAGGCAGATGGATAGAAATGAAATGAGCCTCCGTGGGAAGGCCGGACAATGGAGGAGGACGGCCCGGTTTGGGGCAACCGCTGCTCTGGCATTGTTTTTTCTGTTTTTTGGAGGCTGTGGGAACGGAAAACAGGAGGAGAGCCGCACAGGTTACTATTTTGATACGGTGGTCTCGCTCAGGCTCTACGGAGTGAAAGACGAGAAGGTGTTCGAGGGCTGTTTTGCAATCTGCGAGGAGCTGGAGCGGACGTTCAGCCGCACCCGGGAAGACAGCGAGCTGTATGCGGTGAATCATCGGTCTTCGGACACGGTGGAGGTGTCGGAGGAGCTGTCGGAGCTGATCGAAGCGGGACTTTCTTATTATAATATAACGGATGGCGCTTTTGACATCACGGTGGCGCCCCTGTCGGAAATATGGGATTTTAAGAGCAAGGAGGGGAAGGTTCCCTCCGAAGAAATCCTGCAGGAGGCGCTGGATAGAGTGGATGCATCGAAAGTGAGGCTGGAAGGCCGGACGCTGACCTTCGCCTCGCCGGATACGATGCTGGAGCTGGGAGCCGTCGTGAAGGGTTATGCGGCGGATCGTCTGAAAGAATATCTGGAGGAGCAGGGAGTCACGGCCGGAACGATCAACCTGGGGGGCAACGTGTTGACCATAGGAAACAAACCGGACGGAACGAACTGGAAGATCGGCCTGCAGAAACCCTTTGGTGATTCCGGGGAGATCATCGAGACTGTGGAGGTCTCGGGCCAGTCGGTGGTTTCCTCCGGTGTGTATGAGCGGTATTTCCGGAAAGACGGGCAGCTGTACCACCACATCTTGGATGCGCGTACCGGCTATCCGGTGGAGAACGGCTTGTGGCAGGTGAGTATCCGCTCGGAGAAATCACTGGCCGGGGATTTGCTGAGTACTGTATGTTTCTTGCTAGGGCCGGAGAAGGGGATGGCCTATGTGGAATCCCTGGAGGGAGTGGAGGCGAGTTTTATCGACGAGGATCTGCAGATCACTCACTCCAGCGGCTGGTGATCAGCAGTTTTGTGAAAGGATTTTCCGGGCGATGAAAAAGAGAGACATCATATTGGCAGCAGTTGTTCTGGCGCTGGCGGGGATTGTATGGGCAGTCTTGCAGTTCGCGCCGGGCCAGACCGGTTCGATGCTGCGGATCACGGTGGACGGCCAGGTGTATGGGGAATATTCTCTGGAGGAGAATCGCACGATCGGGATTGGCGGTACGAATACCTGTGTCATTGCGAACGGCATTGTTTCCATGACCGAGGCAGACTGCACGGATCTGATCTGTGTGCATACCAAAAGCATTGACGCTAGGGGCGGCACGATTGTGTGCATGCCCAATCGGGTGGTATTGGAGATCGTAGATCCCAGGGGGGACGGTGATACGCCGGATGCGGTGGCGGGATAGGCCCGCGGGCATATACGGGCAATAACCCCGGCAAACCAAAATGCCCACGAGTATAAAAGTGTTTGCGAAAAGATCGGGAGATATGGAGAAAGCCGGATACATGAAAAAAAATGCGCTGACAACACAAAAAACAGCCCGGCTGGGTCTTCTGACGGCGGCGGCTATGATCTTAAGCTATGTGGAATCGCTGATTCCCTTTTTCCCGGGGGTACCGGGGATCAAGCTGGGGCTGCCCAATCTGGTGACAGTGTGGCTTCTGTGGCTGGGCACGGCGGGTGAGGCCCTGGCGGTGTCGGTCATGCGCATCCTGCTGACCGGTTTTCTGTTTGGAAATCTGTACAGCATCCTTTTCTCTCTGGCCGGAGGGCTTCTCAGCCTGGCAGCCATGGCGGTTTTGCGGCGGCTGGAGGGATTCAGTATTTACGGCGTCAGCATCCTGGGCGGCGTGTGCCACAATATGGGGCAGCTTCTGGTGGCGGTGCTGGTGGTGGAGACCTATCGGCTGGCCTGGTATCTGCCGGCGCTTCTGGTATCCGGCGTGGTGACGGGGGCGGTGATCGGGGTGATCAGCGGTATCCTGGTACGCCGTCTGGCTTTTTTATGGAAGGAGGAGAAAAGATGAGATATCCGGAATTTTTGCGGGAGGGCGGCATCATCGGTTTTGTGGCACCCTCCTTTGGCTGTAATATTGAACCGTACAGAACGGGCTTTGACCATGCCCAGGAACGTTTCCGAACCCTGGGGCATCCGGTGGCGCTGGGGCCTAACTGCTATGAGGGCAGAGGGATCGGCATCAGCAATACGCCCCGGGCCTGCGGCAGAGAGCTGACGGAGGGTTATCTGTCGCCGGACAGCGACGTGCTGATCTCCTGCGGCGGTGGTGAGCTGATGTGTGAGATCCTGGATCACGTGGATTTTGAGAAGATCCGCCGGGGAAAGCCCAAGTGGTATATGGGTTATTCCGACAATACAAATATGACATTTCTGCTGACGACTCTTTGTGATACGGCGGCCATCTACGGCCCCTGCGCCCCGGCCTTCGGCATGGAACCCTGGCATTCGGCTGTTTCGGACGCCTACAGGCTGCTTCGGGGGCAGAAGCTTTCCATGGAGGGCTATCCGTTGTGGGAGAAGGAGTCGAAAAAGGATGAGGAGCATCCGCTGGAGCCCTACTGCGTGACGGAACCCCGTGTGATCCGCGTGTTTGGCGGGGAGGAGCCGGTGCGGTTTTCGGGCCGTCTGGTGGGCGGCTGTATGGATTGTATGGTCAATCTGCTGGGAACCTGCTATGACGGAGTGAAAGATTTTGCCGACAGGTACAAAGAGGACGGCATCATCTGGTTTATGGAATCCTGCGATCTTAATGTGCTGGCGATCCGGCGGGCTGTCTGGCAGATGAAACACGCGGGATGGTTTGAGCATGTAAAAGGATTTCTGATCGGGCGTCCTCTCTGCCACGGGCAGGAGATTATGGGGCTTGACCAGTACGGGGCGGTGACGGAGCTTCTGGGGAGTTTTCAGGTGCCGATTCTGATGGATGTGGATCTGGGGCATCTGCCGCCGATGATGCCGCTGATCAGCGGGAGCCTGGCTACGGTGACGTACGGGGGACAGAAGATCAGCGTGGAGATGGCGCTGCGGTAGAGCGCAGGCTTTTCAAGAAAGGGCCTATCGGCCCAAAGGAGGAGTATGAATTACGAAGAATATGAAAAAGCGTTGAGAAAAGGGCAGAGGTGCTACAGGCATCAGCTGGCGAAAGGAGGGTACCCCTATCTGCCGGTGCTGGATCATATCCTGCAGTACACGCCGGTGCGCCGGGAAGTGTATCTGGGGACGATGGATATACCGTTGGATCAGGTGGTGGGTACCAGCACGGAAGGGCGTTCCCATGCTTTTGCGGCCAATTTTATGCCCCTCCTGGAGAAGGAGTCCGAGTTTTCCATGAAGTGGGAATCTCTTTGCCGTGCCCATCTGGACGAGGGGATCAAAGATCCCGTCAAGGTATACGAGTTCATGAATCGTTTCTATGTGCAGGAGGGAAATAAGCGGGTCAGCGTACTGAAATTTTATGACGCAGTCAGTATATCGGCCAGCGTTTATCGGCTTCCTCCGGTATATTCCGCGGAGGACCGGAATATACGCCTGTATTATGAGTTTATGAATTTCTATGATCTGACCGGACTGAACGTGATCTGGTTCAGCCGGGAGGGTTCTTACAAAAGCCTGGTGAAGGCCACGGGGAATTCAGGGACGGAGCGGTGGGATGAAGAGGCTATTCTGATGTTGCGTTCCCTGTATAATCATTTCCAGCTGGCTTATAAGGAGAAAGGGCTTGGCAAGCTGCCGATCACCGTCAGCGACGCCATGCTGAAACTGATCCAGATCTATGGCTATGAGGAGCTGTGCGAGGATTCGGTGGCGGCTCTGAAGACGAAGATTGCCAAGGCCAGGGAGGAACTGGAGGTGCTGACAGAGGAGGATGCCGTGGAGCTGAAACTGGATCCCACGGAGAAGACGGCAAATCCGATCCTCAATATCCTGGCGCCCGGAAAGAAAAGGTACCGGATCGGATTTGTGAATGATAAAGATCCCAAGACCTCGGCCTGGACCTACGGCCACGACCTGGGGCGGGCTCATCTGCAGAACACGTACCCGGATCTGCTGGTCAATACCTACAATGAGGCTTTGAAGGACGGAGAGCCCGAGGCCGTGATCCAGAGGGCCGTCGACGACGGCTGCGACCTGATCTTTACCACTTCGCCCCGGCTTCTGGACGGCAGCGTAAAAGCGGCCGTAAAAAATTCCGACGTGCGGATCTTGAACTGTTCCCTGAACACCTCCTACAAATCCGTCCGCACTTACTATGGCCGGATGTATGAGGCGAAATTCCTCTCCGGCATCGTGGCGGGAGCCATGTGCCAGGATAAAGAGGTGGGTTATGTGGCAGACTATCCCTTATACGGCATGATTGCCAATATCAATGCCTTTGCCCTGGGTGTGCAGATGACCAACCCCAAGGCCCGGGTAAAACTGTTCTGGTCGAAGCTGGTGGATCAGGGCAGCCAGGCGGAGGAAATGGAACGGATGTCCTATGTCTGCGGCCAGGAACTGACCACGCCCTGTTCGCCTTCGCGGGAGTTCGGCCTGTACGGCAAGGAAGGGGGAGACCCCGATAATCTGATCGCGCCGATCTGGCGCTGGGGTGTGTACTATGTGCGAATCCTGGATACCATCCGCCATGGTCTGTGGAACAGCGAGAAGGATAAGAAAGCGCTGAATTACTGGTGGGGCCTGCCCGCCGGGGTGGTGGATGTGCTCTGCTCCGGCAGTATGCCAAACGGCGTGCGCAAGCTGGTGGGGATGCTGCGGGAAAATATCGTCCGCGGCGATTTACGGCCGTTTTCCGGGGTGCTCCATGCCCAGGGCGGACGGGTTATCACCAACGAGGAGTACGCACAGATCTCGGCCCAGGATATTATGAAAATGGATTGGCTTCTGGAGAATATTGACGGGAGGATACCTACTATGGATGAGTTGACAGAGGAGGCGAAGCAGCTGACCCGCATCCAGGGTGTGGTGGGAGACAAAACATGAAAATACTGGTGGTGGCGGATGAGGTGTCAAAGGCGTATTATGATTATTTTGAGAAGAGTATGCTGGATGATATCGATCTGATTCTGTCCTGCGGCGACCTGCCCGCGGAGTATCTGTCCTTTCTCGTCACCTTTGCCCACTGCCCGCTTCTGTATGTGCGGGGGAATCACGATACAAAATACAGCAGGAAGCCGCCGGAGGGCTGTGTCTGCGTGGAGGATCAGATTTACGAGTACCAGGGACTCCGCATCCTGGGGCTGGGGGGCTCGATGCGCTACATCCCCCAGGCATCCTGCCAGTATTCGCCGGTGGAGATGCGGCGGCGGGTTCGCCGGCTGTGGCTGCCGTTAAAATGGCACAGGGGATTTGATATCCTGCTGACCCATGCCCCGGCGGCGGGTATCGGCGACGGGGATGACTGGCCCCACAGGGGATTTGAGGAATTTAATTACCTGATGGATAAATATTCACCGCGGTATATGATTCATGGCCACATGCACTTTTCCTATACCCACAGGCACAGCCGCCTGACAAAATACGGGCCGACTACGATCATTAACGGATTTGAGTCCTATGTGCTGGAGGTGGACAGCTCTTTGCTGACGGCCAGAAGGGAGCCGACCACGAAGAGGAGTTCCGAGGGCTCTGTGATATCGGCGATAAAATAAGCGGCGTATTCCGGAAGAAGCCGGGCCGTGGCAATCGTTTTGCCCCGGCGGGTGATCTTTACAGTGCTCTCCGTTTTGTGATATTGCATCTCCCAGCGGCCGTTCAACATACTGTAGCGGATGACGGCGGAGTACCGGCGCAGATGATAGGCGCCGCGGGTGCCGGTGATATCGCTGAATACAAAGCTTTCGCCGGGCAGAGATGTGCAACGCACATGCAGCAGCACAGCGTCTCCGGCCGGATCGGTGATCCTGCGGCGCCATAGGGGCGGATCGCCGGCAGTGAGCAGAAGCAGACGGCGGTTTTCGTCGGTGACGGCAAAACGGTCAGGCTGACCGGCGTCGGGTAAATACATGTGGATTTTCATATAGAACCTCCTGGGAGAGTGGCCGGACGAATATCAGTTGGGAGCCGTGGGGGCACGGATGGACATAACTGACATGAACCGGTGGATTAAAAGTGGGAAATATATTATATATAGTAGAGAAAAAGTGAGAGCGTGTCAACAGGCGGCAGGGCGGCTTTGGCGGCCGGCTGGCGGCGATGACGGCAACTGTTCGGTTTGCCCCGGGCCGTTGTGGATGAGAAGGAGAATGAGATGGGTGTATTGAGTAATTTGCAACCGGAGCGGGTTTTTTACTATTTTGAGGAGATCTGCAAGATCCCCCACGGGTCTTTTCATACGGATGCGATCAGCGATTACTGCATGAGCTTTGCAAGAAGCCATGGACTTCGGGCGAGGCAGGATGCTTCCGGCAATGTGGTGATCTGGAAGGATGCCGCGCCGGGGTACGATAACGGCGATACGGTGATCCTTCAGGGGCATTTGGATATGGTGTGCGTGAAGGAGGACGGATGCCTTCTGGATCTGGAAAAGGATGGCCTGCGGCTCGTGGTGGAAGGAGATAATGTGTACGCCGAGGGAACTTCCCTGGGCGGAGATGACGGGATCGCGGTGGCCTATGCCCTGGCGATTCTGGAGGACGACACCATTCCCCATCCGGCCCTGGAAGTGGTGCTGACGGTCAATGAGGAGGTGGGGATGCTGGGGGCCACGGCCCTGGACGCTTCCGACCTCAAAGGCCGCATACTGCTGAATCTGGATTCGGAGGATGAGGGGATCTTCCTGACGGGGTGCGCGGGGGGAGCTACGGCTTCCGGCAGGATCCCGGTGAAATGGACGGAGGAAGAAGGCGTACAGTACCGCGTTTCCATAGAAAATCTGACGGGAGGGCATTCCGGAGCGGAGATTGATAAGGGGCGCGCCAATGCCAATGTGCTGATGGGGCGGCTGCTCTATACGCTGATGGACGAGGTGGATGTATGGATCGCGTCTTTGTCCGGCGGCGAGAAGGATAATGCCATTGCCCGTTTCAGCCACGCCGAAGTGGTTGTGGGCAGAGAGCAGGCGGCGGCTTTTGAACGGTGCCTGGAGAAAACAGCCGAAGTAATCAGGCGGGAGTATGCCGTGAAAGAGGCGGAGATGTGCATTCATGGGGAGAAACTTGGCGAAGGTTCCACGCGGGTGCTCCAGCCGGTATCGGCGTCCCGGGTAGTTCTGGCCCTTGTGCATATGCCTAATGGCGTGCAGAAAATGGAGGAGGCCCTGGAGGGGGCGGTACGTACATCTCTGAATCTGGGGCAGATTTCTCTGGGAGAGGAATGTTTTACTGCCGTCTCCTCCGTGCGCAGTTCCCTGGCTTCGGAAAAGGACTGGCTTTTAGAGAAATTGCAGTCACTGGCGATGCTGCTTGGCGGCGAATGTGAGATTACCGGCGAGTACCCGGCCTGGGAGTATCGGCCGGATTCCAGGATCCGGGAGCTGATCGTCCGTATTTATGAAGAGCAGACCGGGAAGAAAGCCGAAATCTGCAGTATCCATGCCGGACTGGAGTGCGGGATCCTGGCAGATAAGCTGCCGGGCCTGGACTGCGTGTCCTACGGCCCTCAGATGCGGGACATTCACACCACCGGGGAGGTACTGAGCATTTCCTCCGTAAAACGTACCTGGGAGCTGACCCTGGCGGTGCTGGCGGCGATGAAGTAGTTGCGTGTGGTATTGCCGATATATAAAAAAGTCTGCAAGGATTCCCCCGAGGAGTGTGCAGAAGACCGTATGTATTTACTCTCGGGCGCAGATGAAGAGGCGGGAACATAAAGACATTTTTCTTGACGAATCAGCCGCAAGCAGGTATAATAACGGAGTGTGTTGAAAGGGAGAGTTATCGAAGTGGTCATAACGAGCCGCACTCGAAATGCGGTTGTCCTTTACTGGGCACGTGGGTTCGAATCCCACACTCTCCGTTAAGGAAAACCCCAGTGTATAGGCTGAAAAGTGGCTTAAACACTGGGGTTTTTGGCGTTTTTAGCTATTGTTTTAAAACGTTTTATTTTGTCATGAAACCCTTAATTTTGTCATATTTTGTCACGGATTTTGTCATGAGATTACAGCTTTTATGTAGTCGGACGCAAACTTCTGCATCTCGATTTTTTTATCATCCATAGCGTGCTGGTATACATTTTTCAGGACATTATCCGTTTTCCATCCGCCGGACTGCATGATGTATTGGTCGGGGATACCGAGGCTGTGGGACATGGAGGCGTAGTAGTGGCGGAGCTTGTGCAAAGAAAACCTGGGGATGCCAAGCCTGTCTTGCGTCTCGGCCAGATAGCGGGAAATACTGCCGGGACTGCCACAGTAGATCTTTCCGGCCTGCCGGATCTTATTTGTGAGTTCTTCCGGTACATATATGGTGCGGCTGCTCTCGGTTGTTTTGGTGGATTTGATCACCCATTTACTGTCTTTACCCATAACTTTCGCTTTGCTGATTGTGATCGTATCTGATCCTACGTCATCCATAGTAAGAGCGCATATCTCTGATCGACGGAGGCCATAGGCAGCCAGCAGAATCGGAATCTCATAAACGGTTCCCTTGGATGCTTCGACCACTTTTTTAACGTCTTCGTCAGAGGGTATGTATGGATCAGATTTGATTTTCTGTGGTAAAGTAGTATTTAGTATCGTATTTGGGCAGAACATGCCTAAAACGGCAGATATAAAGCCATTAACATTTTTTACAGTTTTTGCAGTATGATTTTTGCTGTAGAGGTTGATCTCTTTTTGCACATCTATGGATGTGATATCGCTGATAATCTTTTCCGTGAAGCTTCGGGGCAAGTTGCGCAGGATAGAAGAATACCCGCGGATCGTGGAGGGGGATATGACATTTTCTTTCACGGCCATATATTCCCTGGCTGCCGTCTCGAAGGTCATGCGCTCTTTCTTGACCATTGCTTTATCCATTTCCGCTGCCAGGAGCTGGATCGCTTCTTTCTGGGTAGGCTTATAGTCTGTTACGACGGTGTAAGTGACACCCCTGTACATCTTCCGGATACGGTAGCTGCCGGACTTCAATTTTTCGATTTTCATGATCCGTCCTCCTTTTTTGGGTACAAAAATAGCACATCCTTTAAAAAATGCGTGACTTGAAGTAAGGGAATGTGCTATACTGGTTTCGGGTTTTGAGTATCGCATATTCCTTTAGGGGTTTATGGGTTACATCTATCTTTAAAGCCGTCCCGGTGGCCGCCGGGGCGGTTTTTTTCCTTTTATTTGAGCAATTCAGAAATACGGATTTCCAGATCTTTATAGATGCCGACGGCTATACTATAATCAAAAGAGAAAATTGCCGGGGCGGCGTCTTCCTCATAGCGGTATACCGTGGTGTGTTCTTTTTCTGGGTCAACGATCCAGTATTCCCGGACACCGGCATCAGAGTACAGTGCGTTTTTAGTGGAGTAGTCCATCCGGCGGCTGGAAGGGGAGACGATCTCGATGATGAAATCCGGCGCGCCGGTGCAGCCCCGGTCGTCCAGCTTATTTTTATCGCAGATCACGCTGATATCCGGCTCGACATACGTTTTCTCATCTGCGTTCAGGAATACGGCAAAGGGAGCAGGAAGGACTTCACAGTTCCCACTCCGGGATCTTATATAATCTCTTAATGTACCGGATAGCTCCATTACCAGTCGCTGATGTTTGTAATTTGGCGGTGCCATGTAATAGATCTGGCCGTCGATCAGCTCCGCCCGTTCGCCGTCGGGCAGGGCATAGATATCGTCGATAGTGTAAAGCTTTTCCTGTTTTAATACATTCATTGTGTATACCTCCCTCGTGATATCATAGGCATATTCTGAAAAATCATTCCACTACTTTCCCCACGACTTTTCCGATCAAGTGGAGATACCGCCGTCTCCTTATTATGAAATTCCTCACGTTTAATATTTATTGTATATCTCACCGCGGTTTCCTGCGTCGATAACAAATACAATACATTTTCCGTTGTCCACGGTATATATAATGCGATAAGTCCCAACCCGGAGCCGGAGAAGACCATTGTGGCCTTTTAATTTCTTAATATCTTCCCCATTGGGCAGGAGGCTGATGGCTGATGCGATCCGAATCTTTTCATTCTTTGGGAGCTTATCAATAAACTTCTTCGCCTTTTTCTTGAGGATGATCTGATACATCAGCTGATCCCCCATTCTTTCAGACACTCTTCGAGGGTCAGGGTATCATCTTTTTCGGGATCAGGATCATTTTCATAATTTTCCCACATTCTCTGGCAAAAGAGGTCGTCTGCCTCCTCATCCGCGGTGATTCCCTGTACATAGGCCAAGACATATCCCATCTTATAATCTGGTATGCTGTCCAGCAGGTTTATAATTTTTTCTTTATTGCTCATATCTGCTGCTCCTTTCTTGGCATCAAACATTTTTATCATTTATAAGATCATCGTCGCCCTGTTTCATTATAGGGAATGCGGCAAAATCATTCCTCTACTTTCCCCATAACCTTCCCGATCAGGCGGACGCAAGTTTTTTAGCGGTTCAGTCCCACACGATATCTTTCTCATTGGTGAAAACATGGCAGCCGGGATTAGTGTTGATGGCCTTAAGCATCTCGAGATCTGTTTCATCAGGTTCTACCTCTTCGATATCATCCCAAGAAGGGGAACATTTTTTCTGTATCAGTTCCCAGAAGTTTTCGGCGTCAGCATTGGTCATAATAGTAACTGCTCCGATGATCTTTTATTTTACAGCTGTCATTGTTTTACATCCTTATGTCTTTTGTTATGTTTGAATAATGGAATATATTTTATCAATACATTCGGATAATTTAGTTTGATTTATGTGTCCGATTTTATATAAAATAAGTTTTTCATCCAGAGTAAATATTTTGTTTGGCCGAATATTACTGTCCTGTTTCAGAGACCCTGATGTGAAACTGGTCTGTGATAAAGGGATTGCGTAATTGTCCCGGATACCCTTGGAGGTGATCTGCAGCATGATATAATCATCTCCTGTCAGATCCGCAAGGATGAGGGCAGGGCGTTTCTTTGCGGAACTTAAGTCGGTGAAAGGGAAAGGGAGTACGACTATATCGCCTTTTATAAATCTTCCCATGCGATATCCTCCTCATTACGCAGCCAGTCTTTAGCCAGGCTGGGCTCGCTTAAAAAAGAATTGTTGATATCCGATTCCTCATATAAAACAAATTTCACGAAAGCAAGTATGATATCCAGCTTGTTTTCCGGGACGCTGGAGATCAGGTTTTCAAGCATTTGCTGTTTGGACATATTCATAATTCCTTTCTTGGCATCAAACATTTTTATCATTTATAAGATCATCGTCGCCCTGTTTCATTATAGGGAATGCGGCAAAATCATTCCTCTACTTTCCCCACAACCTTCCCGACCAGGCGGACGTCTTCATCTCCCGGGATATCTGTATACCTGGGGTTTTTGGAGATTAGGCCGGCTTCGCCGTATTCCTTCAGGAAACATTCATTCCGGATGGTGAATATGCCGATCTCCCCGTGCCGGATGCGTTCGGCTTTTTTGACGTACAGTTTTTCCCCGTCATGGTAGTCCGGTTCCATGGAATCGCCGCTTACCCCAATGATGAAATCTGCGTCCGCAGGCGGGGCCTCGATCAGGGCCGTGGGTATATCATCAAAGATAAACCCGGCCCCGGCACAGGCGATCTTCCCGTAGTAGGCCCAGAGCCTTGTGGCGGGGGAGTTCTCCAACGCTGTGATCTGCGCGTCCTTTTGGCGTATGTCGGCGGAGCGGGCGGCCTCCCAGTCAAGCACAGTGTCCACATGGGATTTACCGGTGGGATCGAGGGTACGGTATTTTTCTATAAGTTTGAATTCTGGTATGCTAATTTCGTCATCAGGAAGTGCAGGAGATAAAAAATAGTTTGGTTTTACGTTTAATACGCCACACACATATGAAAGCATATCTAAATCTGGTTTACTCACATTTTTTTCCCAATTACTAATGGTTGTATTGGTTACTCCTAATTGTTTTGCCAATTCAGATTGTTTAAGTCCTTTGCACGTTCTGGCTTGTTTTAGCTTATCTCCGAAGGTTTGTTCCATTATTTTTGCCCCTCCTTTTCACTGATAATACAATATTATTTAGATTTTGTAAATGATAAAATCCAAAAAACTTGAATTATATTTAGATAATCTATTGACATTACAAAATTCTTGGATTATACTACATGCATATTCCAATTAAATTGTAATGGAGGTGAGAAAGTGGAAGCGAACTTGGAAATTAAAGCATATCTTGAAGATAAGGGAATAACCCAAGCATTTCTAAGTCGCAAGACGGGAATACAAACAACGAAGCTTAATTTGGCACTAAATGGTGCACGCAGATTGTCGCTTGAAGAGTATTCATTAATTTGTGGAGTGCTTGGGGTAGATACAAATTTTTTTCTCAGACCCAAGTTGCCAAAGGTAGAGAGGAGGTGAGATGGGGTGATACTGGTAAAAATTGATGCGGATGAAATTTTGGAACAGGCGGAAAAAGTCCGGGATTTGGGGATCAGACTGAGCCGGGAAGCAGAAAAATTATGGATGATGTCAAAAGTCGGAGTTGTTAAAGATGTTAGGAAAGATGACAGCACCGCCGATGAGGATGTCGGCGGTGCTGTGGATTAGATGTGGATTCCATATCCGGCTAAAAGATTTTTAAGTTCAGCATGGTAATTCTCAAGTAATCGTTCTGAGTAAAATTTTATCATCTTGTGCGGAACGATACAGTCTTTTTTAGATGAAGAACCCATGAATTGGAAATTTGGATTATCTCCAAACTCTTCATTGGTTTCATTTAAAGAGCGATCAATGATTTTTTGTATATCCATTGTATACATTCTCCTTTCTTTCATACTCGGCCATGGCAGTGGCCTGTAAGGAAAGAATAGTGGGAAGATGGATAAAACAACAACGAGGGATACATCAGTGGGAAAAAGGATTTGCGCCGGCGCAAATGAATGGAGTAGTAGAGAGGAGGTGAAAGAGATGGACGAAAACAAACGGGAAGTATTTTATCTCTGTGACGGAGAGAAGGAAGACTGCAAAAAGAGAACCTGTTATAAGCACAGCGATGAAAAAGATCATCCATGCAAACATACAAAAGACATTAATCACGCCATTAATTTTGAACAGAAACGGAAACATCCGTGCGCAAACTTTTATGAAAAAGAAACTGCACCCGGTAATCCGGATGCAGTAAGAAACAGTGCTGGAACCCATTAAAAGGGTAAAAAGTTTGCCAGGAATTCAGCGATTTCTTTGAAACCGTTTTTGAACCGGTTTTCCATGTAGACGATAGTTTTGTCGGTAAGGGAAATTTCATTAGCAAGATCTTCTCCCTTAGTGCAATAAACGTAACCTTTTCTATAAAGCGACCAGAACAGGTCAGAAACATAGTCAGAAGATGTCGTAGGCAAATATTGGTCACGCATATCATCGGAATTGCCGAAATAGTTGGCGTCTTCTGGACTAAGGGCAGGTTGCTTTGAAAGAAATTGTTTATACATGGACACAAGAATTTTTTGCTGTTCTTTTGTTAAATCTTCCATCAGGTATCCCCCTTTCTTTTTATACTCGGCCATGGCAGTGGCCTGTAAGGAAAGAATAATGGGAAGATGGATAAAACAACAACGAGGGATACATCAGTAGGAAAAGGATTTGCGCGGGCGCAAATGAATGGAGCAGTTTAAGACACAAAAGAATTACAGCTATTTAACGGTATCTGGAGCAGTAGAGAGGAGGTGAGGATATGAAAATAGGTAGAATAACATTTTTGCATATTTTTAATAAGGATGGGAGCCAGGAAGAAAAAATTGAAATTGTGGATGTTGATAGTAAAAGGTCACTGGGCATTTTCGGCATAATGGATCATGCCCAGTGCGTTGTAAATCTGCCAATGGACATGCCGGAGGTAAAAAACATCTACAAGGAAAGCTTTGATATCCTGGAGAATTCTAAATAATATCCGGCTTCATTTTTTAATACTTTAACTTGTGCGGCATCATCAGTTCCGTCATTTGCAGTCAGCACTATCACACTTCCTGTGGGATCGTGGCTATTGCGAATCCAATAGTTAAAGAAAAAGGATCTTCCGGTTTTTGAAGAAACGTATTTTTCAACATCATATGAGATAAAAGGTGATTCTTCATTGAATATGGATTCGTTCCGAATAATCTTATCCATAATAGTCTCCTCCTTCCATACTTGGCCGTGCCAGCGGCCTGTATAGATTAAGATAGAATGGAATGGGATGAAAGTCAATGAGGTATCCGATGGACTTTGCAGATGAAGAAATAGGGAGGTGAGGAGGGAACGAAAAAGGAGAATAAAAAAGAGAAAATACCGTATTGTTTTAAGCTGTCAGTATTTTCTCTGATTGTTTCAATCGTATCATTAATGGCTGCCCTTGCTATTTTAACAATGCGATGATGGAAAGAATGAGTGAAGCAATAGACACAATGAGGGCAAGTGTGGAAATTACATTGGCATAAATATCAAACCGATGCTTATAACAGGAACGCTTTTTTAAAGATTTAATGCCAATGCGGTTTAATTCTTCCCATTCTTCTGGAGACCCCAAATTTCCCATATACTGTCTTCTTTCTTTCGTACTTGGCTCTGGCGGGAGCCTGTAAATACAGGATAAGGGGAGCAGGACAGGAAGTCAATGAGGCATTCGGATCAAGTCGAGTATTTTCTGAAGCAGTAGAGAGGAGGTGAGAGGATGGCTAAAGAACTTGTAAGTAAAGAAGAATTTCGGAAGAAATCAGAATGCATTAGCAAGCAGATTTCTTCCGGAAAAATGACGATCAATCAGGCCAGGGAGGCAATGGGTAAATCCAGGCATAAAGCCTCGTGGGCTGATGAATACCTTATGTCAGCAGAATTTTGTAGCAACGGAATGTGAAGTTAGGAGAAACGGAATGGGAGCGTATAGGCAAAAAGAAATAGTAAAAGAAATCAAAATAATGGAAAGTCAATGCAGACATGAAAACCACATCAAAGTGAAGATAAGCGGTGATGTGAATGAAAGTCTGGCAAACAGGATCAGACTGCTTATTGAAAGCTACAATAAACAGTCTGATAAAAAGGCGAGTTACACGATTACATTACGTCGGGATCATAGGCCATAGTGAAAGCAGGAATCTCGGAATATTTTTTCTTATCAGAGAAATCCAGTTCGCTAGCAGCCGAGAGGTATACATTGCCTTCTGTATTTTCATCAAAACCACCGCGGATAGCAATATTCACATACTTCTTTTGATCATTACGAATCTGATCGGCAATTTTAATAAGATCAGCAGCGCGGACAACCGTGCTTGTCCAATCAAAGGCATCTTTGATAACCATAGTAGTTCTCCTTTCTTATGTACTCGGCCATGGCAGTGGCCTATAAGGAAAGGATAATGACGGAAAAGGGAGCTGAACAATGAGGTATGCATCAAGAAATGTAAAATATTTCAAGGAGATTTGCGCGGGCTCAAATAGAGGTTAATCCCAATGTTTTGTTTGGGATTGAAGAACCAGTAGAGAGGAGGTGAGAGGGATGGAGGATAACAATAAACGCAAAAAGAAATGGAGGCCACACATCAGTGGGACAGATGCCCAGCTTGTGACCACCATTATAGCATTAATAGTTGTGGTATTTTGCCATATTATATTGCCCGCACTTGGGTACTAGTGGATAAAGCTCTGAAAAAGGGAAAGGATTACGTCCAAGTGATCGATAGCTTCGATTATAGTCAGGATCGCAGCAGCGATAGACGCAATCCAACCCTTTATATCTGCTTTCTTGGCGACTTTAAAAGCGATATCCGCTTGTTTCGTGGCGGCATCGGACTGTTGTTTTGCTGACTTAGCAATATTTTCGGCGGAATTGGCCATTGCCCGGATAGATTTTTTGAATTCGTCTTCGCTTTTAAGAGTATGCAAATAACCTTTACCCAACTCAGCAATGCGGTAAGGCGAGTAAATAGGTTGTGGAAATTCATCATCTGTATAGTCGATGATATGGGTTTCAATCAGCCCGTATTCGCATAATTGATCGAAACACGGGTTTTCAGAACTCTGATTAGAGGGTATTTCTTCCACATCGGCAAAATGCTTGAGCAATGCAAGAGATTCTTTGCTGAGGTGGATATTGTCAAATTCTTTGCTCATATGAGAGCCTCCTTTCTTTCATATTCGGCCATGCCAGTGGCCTGTAAGGAAAGAATAGTGGGAAGATGGATAAAACAACAACGAGGGATACATCAGTGGGAAAAAGGATTTGCGCCGGCGCAAATGAATGGAGTAGTAGGGAGGAGGTGAGGAGAAACGGGAGAAAAAATAAAGTGTTACAGATGCGGAAGTATGACGGATAAAGAAAAATGTTATTGCCAGGTATGCGGAGCGGAGCTCGAATATAACTGGATCGAAAAGCAGAACAGGGAAGTTTTCAATTGGCTGGTGATTGTTTTCGTGAGCATGGTTACGGCGTTGTTAACAACCATTGGATACACAATGTCAGGACTGTTGTAGAGAAAGAAACAACTATAGGTGTGAGAATACTACGGAAAAGAAAGGACTTGATTTCTTCGGCGACAAATTCGTGTGAGTGGAGCGCCAGTTCTGTCAGTACGACACCGAAATGCACTCCATTTAATGTAGCGATTATTAGGTAACCGTTTTTTTCAAGAAAACGAATGGTAGGAAAAACTTTTTCTATTGGGAGAGGATAATTTTCCTCAATAAAGTCGTAGGTAAATACTTCATCTTCGTAATCGGGCTGGGACTTCCTCAAAAATTTTAAGAGTCTTTTACTGTTTCTGTTGATCATGGTTGATCCTCCTTTGTTTATTTTAGGGGATTATACCATAGTCACAGGAAAAAGGGAAGTTACAATGAAAACAACAATAAAGGCAATGGCTGTTGCGCTAATTTCGTATCTCACGCCGTTCTGTCGGATGCAGATGGATCTGGGAGACGTAGAAAAATGGGTGCAGATGGGAGAGGAGGAAAAAGATGCCAAGGGTACACCTTAAGAAAAAGGAGTATGTGGCAAAGGATTTGACTGCGTGTATTTCCGGGAAGATGTACACGCAGGGGATTAAGCAGAAAGATATGGGGGAGTTGTTGGGGGTGACTCAGCAGGCATTTGGTAGAAAACTGAGGAAATGCCAGTTCTCTTATCTGGAGCTTTTGGAAGTTTTTAAAAAACTTGATTTTTCAGATGAGGAAATCCTGAGATATTCCAGGATCTAAACAGTCATCCGGGGCGCGCACATGGGGGCGGGCAGGGTAATAACCTCCTGGACATTATCCTGGTTCTATACAGATACATATCTCCCTTAGCATTGTTACTATTTTTCAGCCGCGCCCGTCCCCAGGTGTGTGCCCCGGATGGGAAAGGGGAAAAGATGAAGAGACAGATTGAAATCACGGACAGGGAAGCGGGCATACTGGACAACGCGCTTACCTATATAGCAGCAGAGTACCATAACCGGGCGGAAAACCTGAGGAAAGCAGCGGCCATGGCGGCGTCCCCGGAATTCCGGTCGGACCTGGAGGGGATGGCGCATACCTGGGAGATGTGGGCCATGGATGCGGAGGGCCTGCAGGGGATCCTGTGGGTATGAGGGGGCCTGCCCTCCCGGAAGGGCAGGGCAGGCAGATACTGGCAGGATTGGCAATGCGGGCGTTTTCCTCCTGTTTGGCCCGCCGCGGGTTCGATCCCCGCACCTGCCATTGCGTCCCTTTACCCATTAGGGGGCGCTGCGGTTTCCCACGGGTAGTTCCCGCGCCATTAGACGGTACGGACAAAAGAACCCGTGGTCCCCGCCGGGGGATACCCGGCGTATGGCAAAAGCCAGCCAGCCCCATATGCCGGGGGCTGGCAAAAAAGGGCCCTTAGCCCAGTTGGGAGGGCAGGCGTCCCATAGACGCCAAGGCGCCGGTTCAAACCCGGCAGGGCCCATTCCGGTACCAGGATACTCCCGGGGACGCCCGGGGGAAACAAAAGAAAGGGCAGCCGGGGCAGCCCGGCGGAAAGGGGATATTATGATGGAGATCAAAACGGGGGCGGCCCATGCGGGCTGCCATGGTATTTTGGGAAGCCTGGATGACAGCGAGCTGGAGAGCCTCTATGTTTACCTGAAAGGGAATGAGGAGGCGCGGGAGAAGGCGCTCATTAAAGCCACACAGGAAGCGGAACGCCGGGAGGCACAGGGTGCGAGGATGGCGGCCTATTTCCGGGAATACCAGGAGAAACTTGCGAAGGTTAACCGCGATGTGGATGCGGTAACCGAGAAAATCGGGGAGATGTAAGGGGGGCAGGACGCACATGCTGGATAAAGAAGGGATCCTGGAGAAGATCCAGAGGAAAACCACCGAGTTCAAGGCCTGCTTCCGGACAGGCCGGTACAGGGAGGCCAAGAACGCCTATGATGAGCTGGTCATGGCGGCGAATTTTGTGGAGCTGGATGGGAAGTGGCGGGAGCGTATTTTCGGCTCCCGGGGGCAGGGCCCGCGGGAAGGCGGCCTGATCACGGAGTATGAGCAGCAGATGGCATATTATAAATGCTCTGTGGAAAAGAACATAAGCTGGGGCAACGTAACCTTTGAGGAGTTCCGCCAGGGCCTGCCTGCCGGTACCCTGGCAGGGAAAAGGCCGCAGTGCCTGCAGGAAGTAAAACCCTGCAATTACCCGGACTGTAAAAGGGGACAGGGGGCTGCCTGCGGCAGCCTTTTTTAAACGGCGGGGAGCCCGCAGGCATTTTTTAAATGCAACGCTGCTAAAAGAGAAAAAAGCACATAAAAAAGCCGGCATCTGCAAATGCCGACAGGCCCATAAAAACTATGGTACGCCACCTGCATATATATTACCGCCATGGGCCTGGGAAGTCAAGGAAAAACGGGGTTTTTAGCCCCGTTTCCCCCTTGATAAAGATATTAAAGATAGGGACAGGGGACATGGTAAAGAGAAAAAAATACACGTTCCGTAAAGGGGACATCATAGATGTGGAGGAGCACCACGACGGCCGTTACGGGGCCCCGGGGAAGGGACGGGCCAAAAAGGAAAAGCCGACGAAGGAGCAGGTGAAGGAGGTAAACCGGAGGGGAAAGACAAACCGGTGCCGGCAGCGCCTCCTCATGTATATTGGTTACGGGGACTGCTTTGCCACCCTGACCTACCGGCCGGAAGACCGCCCTGCCAGTATGAAAGCGGCGGTGAGGGATTTCGGGGGCATGATGGGGCGTGTCCGCAGGGAGTTTAAAAAAAGGGGCCGCGAAGCATATTGGTTCCGGAATATAGAGCGGGGTACCAAAGGGGCATGGCACATCCACCTGGTGATCACGGAGACCGGGGAGACGGCCAGCATCCTGCAGAGGGCTTGGACAAAGGGCGGGATCTGGTGCGTAGAGATCCGGAGGAGCAAGTTCTATGATGAAGATTTCAGCCGGCTGGCCAGCTACATGACCAAGGACCAATACACCGTGGGGGTGAAGTCCGACGGGAGCCCGGCAAAGCCCCGGATCCGGGAGGCCAGCTACAGCACCAGCCGGAACATGCCCCTGCCGGAACCCAAAGTAGACAGGCTGGTGCGCTGGAAGAAAGAGCCGAAGCCGAAGAAAGGCTACTACATGGCCGGGATGTATGAGGGCATCAACCCGGTGACAGGGTACAGATACAGGAGGTATACCATGATCCGGTTAAACAGGAGGGAGTAAAGATGGAGGCGAGGATCTACATAACCACGGACAGCCGTTTATCCAGAGAATCCGTGAAATGGTATGGTTACGTGCTGGAATGTATACAGGAAGGCTGCCCCAGGACAAAAGAGGGTTTCGGGACGGTTACGGGCACCTACCATAAGGCCACGCTGGCCGCCCTGGCCGATGCGCTGCAGCGTTTCCTCTGTCCCTGTGAGATATGCGTGTGCACAGAAGACAGTTTCGTGCTGAATATGCTGGGGAGGAACCTGGCCGCCTGGGCAGGGAACGGGTTCCTCTCCGGCAGGGGGAAGCCTGTGGCAAACAAAGCGGAGTGGGAGCAGATATGGGAGGGATCCCGGAAGCACCTCCTGTTTGCAGAGCCCGGGCCCCATGCCTATGGGGGATGGATTCTGGGTGAGATCGGGAGAAGGAAACGGGAAAGCGGGGCATCCGGACGGGGAAAGCCGCGGGCCCGGAAAACAGCGTAAAGGAAACAGAAAGGAGCAGTATGATGTATGAGAAATTTGGGGAGATGGACAGCTGTGGAGAGATCAACGTGCTGGCCGAAAACCTGTTTAACGAGGGGGATTATGACAGTATAAAGGGCCTGGCAGGGGAGAACGGGATACCGGAGGACTATGTGGATATGTACCTTGCGGGGGACATCCCGTCCCTCTGTGACCCACTGGCAGCGGCGCTGGGGAAGATCGATGTGGAGGCCGGGGAACTGAAGCCCCAGGTAGAAGAATATGCAAAAGGTATGGAATATAGATTTTTAGTTGTTGATGGTAAGT
>CAJUQO010000007.1 GCA_910588295.1 uncultured Lachnospiraceae bacterium
TATTTTGATTATATCTCATTAGCCACTTCTGTTACAACTTTAGTATAGCACTTCAAAATCTGTATCCTAAATATCGTGATCAATTGCCATATTAAAATCCACTAGGATCATTGGTAAGGATGATATCCGTTGCTCGAAAATGAATGACATAAACATGAGAGAAATTGAATGCGCTTTAACAGAAGCGGCACTTCATACCATTCAGAGCAAACGTCCCGTTTGAGTGGAATTTTCCGCTTACGCCCGGTATTCTCCGGAGATAACCGCTTCCCACCACCCACGGTTTTTCAGATACCATTCCATGGTCTTTTGGATTCCGTCCGCAAACTTGGTTTCGGGCCGCCAGCCCAGTTCATGATCGATCTTTGCCGGGTCGATGGCGTAACGCCTGTCGTGCCCTTTGCGGTCCGCGACATGGGTGATCAGGCGTTCAGGCCTGCCAAGCATTTTGCAAATGAGTTTTACAATATCAATATTGCGCATCTCATTATGGCCTCCGACATTGTAGATTTCACCTGTCCTGCCTTTGTGGATAATGAGATCGATAGCTCTGCAGTGATCTTCCACATACAGCCAATCACGTACATTAAGGCCATCGCCGTAAACCGGGAGAGGCCTATTGCCCAAGCAGTTGACGATCATCAGCGGAATCAGCTTCTCAGGGAATTGGTACGGGCCATAATTATTGGAGCTGCGGGAGATCGTCACCGGCAGGCCGTAGGTACGATTGTAGGCCATAACCAGAAGATCCGCGGATGCTTTAGAAGAAGAATAGGGGCTGCTGGCATGAAGGGGCGTTGCTTCCGTGAAAAACAGGCCGGGGCGGTCCAAAGGCAGGTCGCCGTAAACCTCGTCGGTAGATATCTGATGATAGCGGCAGATACCATACTTACGGCAGGCATCCATCAGAACCGCAGTACCCATAATGTTAGTTTCCAGGAAAACGCCGGGGTTTTCAATGGATCGGTCAACATGGCTTTCTGCCGCAAAATTTACTACAATATCCGGGTGTTCTTCCTCAAAAAGACGGCCGACCGCCGCGCGGTCGCAAATGTCCGCTTTTACAAAACGAAAATTTGGACTGCCCATTACCGGTTTAAGAGTAGACAGGTTTCCCGCGTAGGTCAATGTATCCAGACATACAAGACGATACTTTGGATAACGGTTTACCATATAGAAAATGAAATTGGAGCCGATAAACCCGGCGCCGCCGGTAACAATGATGGTCATTTTTTTTCCTCCAGCCGGTAGTATTACATTTTATGATAGAGGGGGGGGGGACGGCCATATGGGACGTTAGTCTATATGGATTTGCTGTGACGGAGTTTGAATTGCAGGCCCATTTCCTGGGCCGTAATCACAGCAGCTTTGACGATTTCCTCATTTACATGCAAAGGTTCTCGGATCCATTCGGTCTGCAGCGCATCTGCAGCGATGATCTCATATGTATCGGGGGTCGGTGTGATTCCCAAGTCTTCCAGAGTGAGGGGGAGGCCAACATTCAGATAAAATTTCATCAGTCGGCGGATCATTTTTTGCGGTGCGTTTTCCGCGGCCAACTGGCAGAGGACGCCAAAAGCAACTTTTTCCCCATGCAGCGCTTTGTTTCCGTTAGGGCAGGCGGAGAGGCCGTTGTGTACCGCATGGGCGGCAGAGCAGCCCACATTCTCGAAACCAAGGCCGCTCATAAGAATATTTGCCTCTATGACGGCTTCCAGGGATTCTGTGACCACATGCTTTTCGTTGGAAATTTTGGCCATATGACCGTTTTCCAGGATTGTGCGGTAACATAATTCAGCAATAGCCGATGCGGTTCTCGTTCCGCGGTACGGCCCGGAGTCCTGGTTAATGTAGTTCGGGCTGTTGGTGTGGAGGGAGGCACGGGCCTCAAAAACAGTGGCTATCGCATCGCCCATGCCGGACACCAGAAAACGGACGGGGGCGTCGGCAATGATCTGGCTGTCCACCAGAACCAGGTCCGGGTTTTTTCTGTAATAGTAGACATCGTCGTGCTCGTGTTTGTCATTATAAATGATGGACATAGCGCTGGTAGGCGCGTCCGTAGAAGCGCTGGTGGGGATGATGATCAGAGGAAGCTGCAGCCGGGAAGCGACCGCCTTGGCTGTGTCAAGGGTTTTTCCGCCGCCGATGCCGATCATTATCTCTGTCGCCGATGCCTGCGCTACAGAGGCTTTCTCATCTATCGTGGATTTTGTGATTTCTCCGCGGTAGGGTACGCTGATAAAAGCGGCGCCCTTTTTTTCGTATATTTCTTTGAGTTCCCGGTTTAGTTTTTCAAAAAAGAATTCGTCGATCACAGCAAAAACTCTGTCGCCCAGGGGGAGGGAGTGGCAGGGAAGCCGGTACAGTTCGCCCGGTCCCTGGATATAACGGCTGGGTGAGCCGAAAGCTATAGAAGATGTGGTGTACATAGGAGATCTCCTTTAAGTGGTAGATAAATAGTGGTTACATTATAAACGACATGGAGAGCGAATGCAATCAAGTGGATGAACGATAATGGAGAAATTATGAAAAAGTATCCCTATGACCCGGAGCTTCCCGATAGCGAGTATGAGATCTATACGGACGAGGACTCTATAGCGCAGATGCATAGCAGGTGGCGCAGGCTGGCCATGGCCCTGGGCGGTATATTTTTGGTGGCCGCGCTGGTGACAATAGTGAATAGGGAGGGGCCGAACCCCGGGCAGGCATGGAGGCGGCGCTCAGTCTGGCTTTGGCTGGTGTTGATGATCCTCTGTCATGTCATAGGCCTGTATATTCATGGCTGATATATTCGTTATATGCACAGACAGCTATCTCTGTTTGTGCATTTTGCTTAAGTTTTCCTCCTTTGCAGACGATAGGTAAATAAGGATAAGATACAGGTATAGATACGCAAGGGAGGCATTCCTATGTTTTTTTCCAGCATTCAGTCTTTAAATTCCTATACAAAAAATATGGAAATGCAGCTGAAATGGCAGCAGAAAAAGAAAAATAATGATTTTACAGCGGATGGCAGCACGAAGCTTTCTGCCCTAGATCAGCAGGCGGAAGATATACGAAAGGCTGCGGCGGACGGCTCCACCAAGCTGATGAATCAGATCCGTCTGAAGCTGAACAGCGGCAAAAAGCTGACCACCGAAGAGATGGAGTATCTGCAGAAGCATGATCCTCAGACTTACCAGCATGTGAAGTCTATGGAAGCCGAGCAGGAGGGTTATAAGCGGGAATTAAAAAGGTGTAAAACCAAAGAGGAAGTGCAGCGGGTGCGGATGTCCCACACGGCGCAGACTCTGAGCGCGGTGAACAACATCAAGAACAATCCGGCCATTCCAGAGGGCAAGAAGCTGGGGCTGATCATGCAGGAGCTCCAGAAACATCAGGCTCTTCAGGAAGTGACCAGGGAGTTTGTGGAGGATGGAAAATACGGGAGGCTGCCCACAGAGGCTGAGCGCCAAAAAGCGGAAAAAGATCTTGAAGAGGCCAGAAAGGCTGAGCTTGGGATCGAGGATACGGTCACGGAAGCCGGAAAAGAAGCCGCGGAAGAGAGTGAGGAGCAGGAGAACGCGCAGGTGGGAGTAGACGGGAAGGCTGCGTCGGAAGAACTGTCCGGGGAAATGATGGAAGCGTTCTATGAAAAGGAGCTTATGCGGGAGGTGTCCGGAAGCGGGCTGGCAGATCGCCAGGAAATGAACCGTATAAGGGCAGAACTGACCCCGGAGGCCCGCAAAGTCAGGCGAGCCAGGGCGGAAGCCGCCTATGGGGCGGGAGACCCGGAGGTTAGAACCGGCGGCACACTGGACATTGAGGTAAAATAATCACAGATACTACCGGGAGAGGAGGGGGTCTGATGAAACTGAATGTAAACGCTTATACAAATACCGGTTCTGCGGCATTAGCAGGGACCTCCGTTGCGAAGGCTATGGAGCCTGACTCGTCGGGGAATGCCGCTGTGGAGAGGGGCAGTCAACCGGACGGGGCGGCAATTTTGGCGTATTTACGAGATAAATACAGGAATATTGATTTTCAGGTTCTCTCGTCAGCGGACAACGGAAATATCGGCGCTTATGGCAAGGGGCAGACGGGAACGAACCATGTGGCGGTCTCAGAGAAATTACTGGAAAAGATGGGAACCGATGAAAGACTGCTGCAGTATGTGGAAAATATCCTGGATCAGATGGGTAATTACCGTAATACGGCCCAGGCGAATGCCATGATCCGTGATCGAAAGCTGGTGGGAATGGGTCTGGTGATTGATGATGACGCCCAGACGTACATGTGGACAGCCGTCCAAAAGCGGAATAAAGATTCCACATATCCAACTTACTGGCGGGATCGGGAGTCTACGTCTTACTATGCAAAAAATAAAAAGGCGAAGAGCAGCACTCATTACAATTATTCCCACAGCAACAATATGATGCGGCTGGCCAGCGCCAGGGATATTTCGGCGGTAAAAGGACTGATTGCCGGTAAATATGGCGAGATGCAGAAGGTAAGGTGGCAGGTCGATGATCCGGCGGAAGCCGCTGCGGTCATCCGTAAGATCAAGGCGTTCATTCGCAGTGGAAATCTGAAAATATCCCGTCTGCATAAGGAAGAGGATTTGGAGCGCTTGAGGAAAGCGGCAGAAAAGAAGATGAAAGAGCGTCTGGAACAGCGGCTTCGGGAAGAACTGCGCCGAAGGAAAGCGGCCAGAAAAGGCCAGGAACAGTGTGCGACCGCGGATATGGAGGATATGTTTCCAAAATCGGGTATGAATGACGAGCGCTTCCGCCAGATTGCCGAACAATATGTCCAATCGATGTTTCCGGCCGCTTTGAGTGGGGATGGGGCCGCGGTATCGCCGGAAAGCGGCGGTGGAACTGTGAGCACGGAAGTTACGGTTATGTGTGCTCCGGTGGCTTCTCTTGATTGCATGGGGTGATGATATTTTTATGAAAAAAAGAGGTAATGAGTATTCTCATCACCTCTTTTTCAGCATTTTATCCAGCATTTCTCGTGACACGGTTTCGGCCGCTTTACGATTTTCCCTGGCAGCCTCCAGCAATTCTGAACGGAGAACAGGTATTTCTTTGGGCGCATCAATGGCGAGCTTCACCCAGTCGGTTCCGGTGTCGATAATCGTTAAAGTGATATTATCATTTATGGTAAGGGATTCTCCCTTTTTGCGTTGTAAAATTAGCATCTATGATTCCCCCTTATTTGCCAGACTGGATAGGGTATGACGGAATGTGTAATCCGGATTATCCAAAATAATCTGTTTTGCCATCCGGGTAAAGCCGTTTACGGCAAGGGGGGCTTTCAGATCCACCGTGGATTCGGGCACAGAGCCCAAGATGACACTGGTAACATAATAAGAAATATCCGCCTCGGATTCAGCTCCCAGTTCTTTCAAATCTTCAGAAGAGATCGTGGGGGTATAATCGGGGAATATTCCAAAGGGATTCAACAATATGAAAGATAGCGATTCATCATCAAGACTCTGGAGGGAAATCACCGAGTCATCATATTCTGTAAAAGGGATGGGGAGATAGTCTGTATAGGATTCAAAACCGAATAATCCATTAATCACGTGGATAGGATCTCTGTCCGTATACGAAATTGTCCCAAAGTATTTTGCGTTAATATTCAATATCATATACCTCCTGGCGGAAATAAAAAGTAAGGGCTTTATCAAGCCCTTACATCCAGCGGTTCATAATTCGGATCTGCGCTCGGTGGCACATAGAGAGGCCCGCCAACATACTCGATTACTACGTCAGGGTGCTGTGTGATCGACATCTCAATGTTCCCGGGAATAAATTCAAAATTTCCATTCTGAATCTTCAGATCAAAATTCAATTTATCCATCTCGTAATTAATCGTCAGATCAGGAGCTTCATAGCTGATGTCTACCGGTGCTTTCGGGGTAAAGCCCATCTCAAATTCCCCTGTGGGCTGAGCAGTACGCTGCTTGGCAATCTGAGTAACGACTTCCTCTCCAATATCTGCTTTCAGCATGAGATTCCCTTCCTGAGCCATCTGGGCAGTTGCACTGTAAGCGGCGGTCATCCCTTTCTGAGCTGACTGAGAGACGCTTCTCATTGTGGTTGGCGTAACCGAATTCCTTGCCTCAAAAGAATTCAAGTGCAGCTTTACGGGCCGGCTTTTGATCGACAAACCACCATCATTTTTGTGAATCTCCAACTCCGCCTTGGAACTGCTGTACTCCAGACGGGCATTATTGACTTTTAACTCATACCGGATGGGGACGGTTGTGATTTTGATAAGCTGATCCATAAACAATCTTCCTCCCTTCTATAATTATTTTTCTACATACCCAAAAGAACGATGAAGTCCATTTGGAGTTGTTGCCATATGAAAGAACGATAATCCGTTTTTAACTCATGAAATCAATAAATGACGGCGTTAAAATATTGTTTCCTACTTTCAATGCGGCATTGTACGCATACTGCGCCCAGGAGAAATCCATGATGGCCTCTGCCATATCCACATTGACTACACTATCAATCTGTTCTGAAAGGCTGATTCTGTTTGCATCCAGACGCTCCTCGGTAGTAGTCAGGAACTCGGATTGAGTACCCAGGGTGGTGATTTTTTCCAGTACTTTATTGCGGCCCTGGTTCAGGGACAAGCCGTTTTCCCCGACACCGTCGAACGCATTCAAAAGCTTCACATACTTATCTCTGTCAAAAACCTCGGCGTCCAGTACGTCGGCAATCTGGCCGGCCAGAAGAACCATATTTTTGCTGACGCCATTATCGTCTTTTCCGTAACCCACCACATCAATACCTGGCAGACTGGTATCAAAAGCGCTGGAAGCATCGATAATATTATTGTTATCAATATTCAGTCCAAAACCCAGGTCAATAAAAGTGGAATTAATATAGTCTTTGGAATCCTTAGACATTTGATTTAAAATATCCAGCTCATCCGGATCATCTGTATTGACATCAATCCCGCGGTAGGTAAGGGTCTGGGAGCCATCGGCATTAGTAGTCAATTTAAAGGGGGCCGATTTCCCGTCATTGCCCGCGAACACATAGCGTCCTTCATAGGAAGCATTCAGACAGAGCACCAGACTTTCCTGGGCGCCGCGCCAGGCGGCTGCGTAAGTCTGTCTCGTTTCCAGAGAACCATTCGTGCCGTTTAATGCCTCAAGACCATACTTCTTACTTAGGTTCTGAGAGATCGTGTTGATCTGCATGGCGGCATCTTCCTGGGAATTCTGGAAAGAATGGACGTCCTTCACCATGGAAAGGTAATCCTGATTTCTGACATACTTGCGCTCCAATACAGCGGCACGCAGGGCGCTGGAAGGATCTTCTTTCGTGGAATTGAATTTGCGCTGAGTCATAACCTTGGTTCTCGTCGAATCCAGATTGGCGATGGATGCCGAAAGGTTTGATTTATAATTCCTTAACAGTGCGTTTGTTGTAATTCTCATATTATTTTAACCCTCCTGATTACCTTCCGACTACGCCGGTGCCGTTGATTAATTTATCCAGTGCTTCATCCAGTGTAGTCATGAGCCTTGCCGCCGCATTGTAAGACTGATTGTAATGCAGCAGGTTCATGCCTTCTTCATCCAGTGATACGCCGGAGATGGCGTCCCGGGAATTGGAAGTCTGGTTTAAGACGATAATCTGATTGCTTAACATGGTTTCGGCCGATTTTGCGTCGATACCCAATACATTTTCCAATTCAGCGAAACAATCATAGAAAGAACCTGTAAAGAAAGTTGTAGTTTTTGCAGTGCCATTGACTGTAGTGGATACAACAAACGAGTGATCCTTTCCCATCAGGTCAATCATATTGTTGATATTATCGCTGGCCGTGGAACCGATCTGGCCGTCTATAGGGATGATGGATTTGGTGATTCTGTATTCGCCGCTCAGCCATTTATCGGCTATTTTGATATTCTGGGCGGTAAAATCCGTACTGCCGTCCTTTGTCTCAAACAACGGGCGATCCTCCCATTCGTGGGGTTCCACTACCTTTCCGTTGGCATCCGTTTTAAGCGCTTTATTTGCCTCATTAAATGCTTTGGCAAAAGTATCCACCAGATTATCCAGGGCTTTTTCATAATACCCCAGGCCCTTTACATCGGTGTTGTCAAAATCGCCTGATTTATTCAATATATCCAGCGTACCCTTTAGGGTGCCGTTGCCGAGAAGATTGGTGACATCCGAGGTATTTCCCATAACGTCCGATATATTCACTGTAACCGGCAGCTCACGGACTTCTGCGTCAAGGCTGCCGTATAAGCCGTCGGAAATCAGCTTATATTTTTTGCCGTTAGCATCAGTAAAGACAACATCCAGCACCTCCACCGTATAACCCGGCCCAACAGTCTGTTCTCTGTAATTTGTAGTAATAGGAAGATAGCTTGACAGCTCATCCAGGAGACTGTTTCTCTCATCCTGCAGCTCAAGAGCAGGATTGCCGAGAATCTGGCTGTTTTTGATGTTTTTATTCAAATTTGCGATGTTTTGTATGATTTCATTAACGTCGGCGATATCCGCGCTGGCAAAACCGGTCTGCATATCGTTACGGATATCCTGAAGCCGGATGGAGTCATCCCGCAGCAAATTCAGGAGAACCTGCATATTGGAACGCACCATGGAATCAAACTCATCAGAGCCGGATTCACTAGAGAAGGATTGCAGGGAACTGGTGATAGACCGGAATGCGTCCCGCACACCGTCCAGTGTAGCTTCATCAAAGATGGTGGCCAACTGCTCGTAACCGGCAGCATGGGCATCAGAAGTTCCCACCTTGGCGATCTGAGAGCGATACTGGATATCCAAAAACGGATCGCGAAGCTGGGAAACCCCGGTCATCTCAACGCCGAAACCTACTTTTATGCTGGAATTGGCATTATAGAAATCGCCTTTCTTAGTATTCAGGCTGGCGATATCCAGGCGTTGCCGGGTATAACCCGGTGTATTAATATTGGCAATATTCTGGCCGACAACATCCAACGCGCGCTGGCTGCTTGCCATGCTGAGCTGTGCTGTGGTGAAGCCGGCAAAAGTAGAACGTAGCATAAAAAATTCCCTCCTGAACTATTAAACGGAACGGCTGGTAAAATGCTTACCATTCCGAGTATCTTTTTTTGCGCCGGAAGCAGAATAGGTCTCTCTACCCATAGCCTCTTTGGCGAGGGCTGAATGGATTACATGAAGATTTACTTCTATGATATCTCTGGCGCTGGAATTGATCGATTGAAAGAGACGAATCTGCGCGCCGAGCCGGTCAAAGAGCGGTGTCAGCACAGCAACGGTTTCCGTTGGGGCATGCTCCAGAATCTGGCGAAAAGTATATCCTTCCATGCCCAGCTGTTTCTGCTGGATTTCGCGTTTCTGCTCCAGCCCTTTAAGCTGTAGGACAAATGCCTGTTCCTTATGCATACATTCATCTACGAAAGAAACCCGGTTTTTCACAGCGGCATCAAGCTTTTCCTGTTCCACGGGGATCAAATCCTCAAAAAGTGCGATCAGTTCCTGAATGACCGCAATGAAACCAGAAAAATCCTTCATCTGCAGTATCCTCCTTAAGATAATAATATCCTGGCGGCAACGGCATAGGCATCAATAGAATAACGGCCATCGGTAACCTGCTGCCGCAGATCCTGAATCTTTTCCTGGGATGCTGTCTCCCTGACCTCCGTGGAGAGCTCTTTCGACACAGCTTTCGCAAAGGTATGCTCCTCAATTTGGCGGGGATTGGATTTAATGATAACCGCATCAAAGCTGTGATCGTTATCAGGAGTTATGGAATTGCCGGAAGCACTCCGGGAAACGGAACGCAGATCCGTATGGTTGTTTAAAATAGTACCGATAGATATTTTCATGCTGAACTCCTTTGCAAATATAGGATCAGTTTCATTTATTGTTAATATTACTCTCTATAATAAGAGTATCGGCACAACTTTCAGATTCATAACCCCAATGTGCAAGGAATCCGCTCACAGCTTTTATTTTTTCAAATGATTCAGCAGTACAGAGGGGATTTTGTCACAGGATGCCTGTACGCATACGGCCCCCATATTATAGGCCACCATGGGCATTCCGTACACGACGCAGGATTCTTTGTCCTGGCCGATGGTGAAGGCGCCGTTCTGTCTCATCTGCAGAAGGCCCTTGGCTCCGTCGCTGCCCATACCGGTCATAATGATGCCGACTTTATTAATGGCGACATTTTTTGCCACAGAAGAAAACAATACGTCCACGGAGGGACAGTGGCCGCTGACTTTAGCGCCGGGACGGCACTGTACGATGTAGTTGTAGCCGGAACGTACCACTTCCATCTGCTTGGCTCCCGGAGCGATGAGCGCCAGACCGGGTTTGATGACGTCCCCGTTTTTGGCCTCCCGCACTTCCAGGCTGCAGATCCGGTTCAGCCGCTCCGCATACATATTGGTGAATCCCTCCGGCATGTGCTGGGTAATCACGATGCCGGGCATGTTTGCCGGCAGCTTCTCCAGTACAGCCAGCGTGGCTTCGGTGCCGCCGGTAGAAGCTCCCAGGGCTATGATCGTAGAATCCAGCACCGTGCGCGGCAGCGGCGGAAAAGGCATGGGCCTTGAGACAGCCTGCGATTTGGCGGTCGGCGCGGCGCCGGGCTGCCGGGTGATACGCACCTTGGCTTTTGAAGTCCCCCGTACCTTTGTGACAAGGGTGGAAAAGAACATTTCTTTTGTGTTCCGTGAACTCATATCCGGCTTGCGCACAAAATCCACAGCGCCCGCCGACAGGGCGTCAAACACGCTCAGATTAAGAGAAGACACCAGAATGACGGGGATGGGATGGGTGGGGAGGAGCTGTTTTAAAAAATCAATACCGCTTAAACCCGGCATCTCCACATCCATGGTGAGGACATCGGGATGAAGCTGAGGTATTTTTCTCTGGGCATCGTAGGCGTTGATGGCATAACCGACTACTTCCATGTCTTTTTGTTCTGACAGGCAATTGATGATCATCTGCCGGAACAGGGAAGAGTCGTCAACCACTAGCACTCTGAGTTTTTTGATCATGGGGAACGTCCTTTCTATCATCTATTACTTTAAATAAAGCCGCTCTTGAAAAATCAAAAGCGGCTTTGGCGCTATATTTTACGATAAGTCGCAGGCATCAGATATTTGTAGGGGCATGTTGCTTTGTTCAGACCCTCTGAATGTCCGATTAGAAGATAACCGCCAGGATTAGTTGCATTGTAGAAGCGTTTCACCAGAGCCTCCTTGGTAGGCTGGTCAAAGTAGATCATAACATTCCGACAAAAAATAACGTCGAATTTCAGCCGGAAGCGGATCGGATCCATGAGGTTAAAGGTTCGGAAAATAACATTTTTTTTGAGTGAATCGGAGACGGTGTATACCCCGGCTTCACTGGTCGGGGTAAAATACTTCCTTTTCAGCTCCGGCGACAGCTCCTTTAAAGAGTCCTCATCGTAGACGGCGTTTTTGGCCGCCCGCAGAGCGTTCTGGGAAATGTCCGTAGCCAACACCCGCGTATCCCACATACCGGCCTTTGCCCCGAAATATTCTTTCAGAATAATGGATATGGTGTAGGGCTCTTCGCCGGACGAGCACCCGGCGCTCCATATGCTTAGGACATGATCCTTTTTCTCCTTCTCCAGATAGGGGAGGATCGTCTCCTTAAAAAGCTTGAAATGGTTTTCCTCCCGCATGAAAAAGGTATAATTGGTGGTCAGCTTATTGAGCATTAATTCAAGATCATCGGGTTTCTGATTCTTGATCAGATGTTCAATGTAGTCCTTGAAGGAATTGAAACCCATGGATACAATGGTATTAGAAAGTCGTCCGGTGATCAGCTGGCGCTTTTTGGACAGATCAATGCCGTAATTCTGATGTACAAACTGCACCAGCCGATGAAAATCATTGTCATTTATAGTTAACACACCTGTTCACTCCTTTGCTTGCTTTGCATACCCGCCGACGTAGGCGGCATCCATTCAGGGATGCTCAGTGCGCCAGTTCCGGCTTTTATACGCGGCGGCGCACTGTGGCGGCGCATGATGGTTTAGTACGTTTGAAGTAATTGTTCGCAATCCAAAAAGAGGATTACGGAGCGGTCGCCGGAAGAGACCATGCCGTTGATCAGTTCCTGCTGGTTTTCCACCGGGACGGGAGAGATCTGCCTCTTATTGATGTCCATGACCTGCTGCACCGCGTCTACGATGATACCGATCTGTGTGGAATTGATATTCAGTACGATGATACAGGTGGTGTCCGTATACTCGATGGACGGCTTGCCCATACGCAGCCGGATATCGATAATGGGTATGATCTGGCCCCTTAAATTGATGACGCCTTTCACATAGTCCGGCACCAGGGGAAGCATAGTGACGGAATGGTCGGTGATGATCTCAATAACATAATTGGTACTGACGCCGATGCTGAGCCCATCCGAGGTAAATGTCAAAAACCGTTCGGTGGGAATATGGGCACTCCCATTCAGAGTCTGATGGGACGTTGTATTTTCTGCTGTAGCTGCTGACATAATGATTCCTCCAGTTTTTATACGATTTAATATTGAATATTGGACACCGCATACAGGTTGCCGATATCCAGGATCAGGCTGATATTGCCGTCACCGAGGATTGTGCAGCCGTTGATGCCGGAGTTCTTGATATTGAAATTGCTGAGGAAAGCCGGAAGAGGCTTTACAACCACTTGCTGTTCACCCAGCAGTTCATCCACAAACAGGCAGTAGGATTTGTCTGCAGCCTCCACCCAGATCAGGATACCGTCTTCAATGTTGGTGATTTCTGTTTCAATATTATACAGCTCATGTACCCGGATGATGGGATAGAATTCATCCAGGCATTTGATGATCTCATTGCCGCTGGCATCGAAAATAATTTCTTCCTGGCTCGCTTTTAAGGACTGGCGGATGTTGGTGATCGGGATCGTAAACAGGGAGCGGCCCACAGAAACCTCCATACCGTCGGCGATGGCCATGGTAAGGGGGATCTTTAAAGTAGTACAGCTGCCCTTGCCCAGCTCGCTGGTGATGGAGATCGTACCGCCTACGGATTCTACGTTCTTCTTCACTACGTCCATGCCCACGCCGCGGCCGGAATACTCGGTGACTTCCTCATTCATAGAGAAGCCGGGCACCATGGTCAGGGCCAGTATTTCCTTTTTGGAATATTCACTGGCCGGCTTGGTGAGGATGCCGTTGCGCTCCGCTTTGGCCAGGATTTTGTCGGTGTCCATACCGCGGCCGTCATCACTGATGGTGATGACCACCTCGCTGCCGGTGTGGGTGGCGGACAGGATAATCTCCGCCTGAGGGTTCTTGCCCGCGGCGATACGCTCCTCCACATGTTCCTCCACGCCGTGATCCATGGAATTCCGGACGATATGCATGATCGGATCGCTGATGCTGTCCACCACAGTTTTGTCGATCTCGGTGTTTTCGCCGATCAGTGTCAGCCTCGTGTCCCTGTTTAGATTCTTCTTCATGTCCCGGACGATACGGTTCATCTTCTGGAAGGTGCCGGATATGGGAACCATCCGCAGGGACATGGCGATGTCCTGCAGATCATCGGTCAGCTTACGAAGCTGCCGGGCGGATTTTGTGAAATTGTCCAGCTTAAGGTTCTGCAGGTCGGGGGAAGATGTTACCATAGATTCCGTGATAACGATCTCTCCCACCAGGGCGACCAGGCTGTCCAGCTTGGACAGGTTGACGCTGATCAGGCTCTGCTTTACAGGCGCGCCGCTATGGCTGCTGGTCTGGGCCGGCTTTTTGGCTGCCGGGGCCGGGGCCGGTGTTTCAGGCTGCGCGGCAGCCGCGGGCGCGGCGGCCGTTTCCTGCTTTGCGGGCTTTGCGGGCTCGGCAGGTTTGGACAATACGTTTTCAATGACTTCATAGGTTTCCACACTATTCTGGTCTTTGATCATTGCCAGCGCTTTGTCCACGTCTTCATGGGAAGAGAGGGCGACAAAAAAGCCGTTCTTAACGATGTCCTCCGCGGTACCCGCATTGGTTTCCACATCGCTGGGATAATGCTCGAAAACGAGTTCGCCATCCTTCAGCACCGTTACAATCATAAAAGCGCGCAGATTCTCCATGCCGGATCCCGTCTCAAAAAAGATCCGAATAAAGAAAGGAAGAGTACTCTCAGGACAGCCGGCCAGTTCCTGGTTGATGGCGGCGATGGCCTCCTTATCGGCCGCCGATGCGGCAGGTGATTCTGCGGAAGGACTTTCCTCGGCATTATTACCGCCAGAGGAACTGATTTTTTCCAAAAAACTATTAATATTTGATATGATTGGGTCGATATTAGTGCTAAGGGGCTCATCGTTCTCGATTTTTTCAATTTCCTCACGAAGAGCATCCGCTGACTGGAACATCAGATTGAACAGATCGTTTTTGTGTGATTCGTCCATGGAGTCCAGGCCGTTTTCACGGATATAGAAGAAGAGGTCTTCTATGTGGTGGGCAATTTCCATCACGGTGGAAAATTCCATCATGGCAGATGAGCCTTTGATCGTATGCATACTGCGGAAAATTTCATTGACATCGTTGGTGGTGAAATCTTTGTTCTTTTCCGCTTCTATCAGAAGCTCGTCCAATTGTTCTAATAAAGTATTGGTTTCGTAAAGATACATTTCAAGCATGTTATCCATAATTTCAGTACCGCCTTATCTAATTATTGATGGTATTTATTTTATATATCGTCACTTAAGGCAAAAAGAATAAGGGTAAACTGCAAAGCAGGTGAAAAATGTCAAATATTTTAAAAGTGACCACCCCGCCGACGGGGTATGATAACAATTCCATCAACCGACAGACCCCCTCCCAGCAGGCTCAGGATTTGAGTATCAAGAATCCGGTGGATCCCAGCCGTGTCGTCCGTCCTGACGGACGTGACGGAGCCAATAATCAGGGGCAGAGGGGGATTTCCTATGAGTCCAATTTCGGCAATTTCGTACAGTCTCTGCGGGATCTGTCCCATCTGAATGAAGCGATGAGCAAGATGATCTTCGGCGGTATGGCCAATCTGGTGGAGTCGGGGATTAGCAAGGGCACGGCGGCAGACATAGAGGCGCTGTTCCAGATGCTGGAGATGTCCCCCGAAAAGCTGGCCGAGTTTTTGAAGAGCCAGATGGCGGGGGCCAACCGTCTGCAGGGGCCCCTGTTCGATATGTTGCGGGAGGCCATGAATGAGACCAGGATGCTGGAACTGAAAACCGGTATCCTGGATTTCGTGAAAAAATATAACGATATGTCGTCGGGGAAACATCTTCTCCAGAATATCAAGGGGAACCTGGAAGATATAGAAAGTCTCATGTTCCGAAGGGACAGGGAGGGCCTGGAAGAGCTGGCGTCGAAGCTGCGCCCCTACAGCCAGGAGGCCAACGAGGCCAACGCGCAGCTTTTGAAAGGGGAGATTATTCCCTATCTGGGCCGATATATTTCCGCCACCAGGGATATGGGGGCCGTCCGGGATCTGATCAGTCTTCTGGCGCTCAACACCTCGCGGTATGAGAACGGCAATTTGGACAGCGTGGTACAGGCTTTCCAGCGCCTGATGAATTTCCCGTCGTTCAGGGAGAAATTTGCCGGGATGACGGCTGATGAGTTCCGGGGGATGCTCCAGAACGTGGATTTTGATAAGGCTATGGGTAAGGCTCCGTGGGCGGACCGGATGCTGAATATCATGCAGGCAGGCATGAGGGGCGAGGCCGGGCTGGAAAATAAAGAGACTTTCATGAATATGATGAAGGCTATGCTGGTCAATGAGAGCGTATATATGCCGGTCATGCATGCCATGCTGCCGGTAATCCTGGACGGGACGCCGATGTTTTCGGAGATATGGGTGGATCCTGACGAGGAATCCGGAACCTCCGGCTCCACGGAGCGCGGGGTGAAGCTTTTGATCAAATTTGATCTAAAAGATGTTGGTTTTTTTGATATGATATTGTATTATGAGAAGGGGAAAATGGATATGATGCTCCATTATCCCAAGGAACTGGCGGGACATGAGGGCGAGATCCGCGAAGGTATCCGGGATATCATGCGGAAAAACAATTTGGAGCTGGAATATCTTGCCGTGGAACAGAGTGAGCAGTCGATACCGGTTTCCGCCGCGTTCCCGAAGATATTTGAAAGGAGAAATTCGATCAATGTCACAATTTGATGACGTGTTGAATAAAAAGGCGGTTGCCCTGCGCTATGACGAGAATAAAGATATGGCTCCGGTTATCGTGGCTTCGGGACTGGGGTATATGGCGGAGAAAATCGTGGAGACGGCCAATCAGAACGGGGTTCCGGTGTACGAGGACAATTCCCTGGCGACGGTGCTTACCCAGCTGGAGCTGGGTACGCCGATTCCGGAGGAATTATACCAGACTATAGTGGATATCTACGCATACTTCCTGAAATATACGCCCCATAAGCGTGAAGGGGCCGAAGCGGACAGGACGGAGGAAGAAGACGCGCAGACGAATGAGGAGTCCGGCCCAAATGGGCAGGAAGAAACCCAGGAGAATATTCCCGAGTAAAGGGAATGCTCTCCTGGGTATTTATATTTTCTGCTCTTTTACTTTGGCCTGGAGCACTTCCGTCTGATAGACGAATTTCCGAATCTTGGCCTCGGCCCTGGCGGTAAGATCCAGGAACTGGCAGCCATAACCGAAGATTCCTTCTCTGCGCACGGGGCGGCGCTTTTGTATCCTGGCTTTGACAAATACAGGATCTCTGGCATCGGGCAAAAGCGCGGACAGAGTATCGCCGGGCGTAAATTCCTTTTTTGAAACAAAAAGAAAACCACCGGTACCGATATCCTTAATGGTAAGGGAATGCTCTCTGGTCTCTTTATCCAGCCAGATAGAAGTGCGGAAGGATACATATACGCGGAAATTGCTCTGCAATTCGGGAATATCGTCCGTGATTCCGTCTGCCTGCCAACAGGTGTTGTCTTCCGCGCAGGGCTGCGGCTTTCCCTGGAGTTTGTAGATGAAGGCACGGTAATCATACTGTTTGTCATCAGGCATCACGAAGAATTGCGCCGGGAGCCCGCCTTCCGGTATATCGGAAAAATAGAAACGTGCTGATTCCAGGCTGAACCGGATAAAACGGACGGACGACAAAAAGGAACAATCCATATTGTATAAGGTTGCGTGTACGGCATTTTCTAACAGCATCATATTTCCCTCATCGAGCCTGGCGAAGCTGCTTCTTATATACAAACTGGCGGATATCCCGCTCGGCGCTGTTTGTCATATTGATAAATTGACAGCCGTAGCCAAACCGTTCCTTTCTGAGCTGCTGCTCTCGCAGGGTGACTGCCGTTAATGCCTGTTCCCGTTTGGAGAAGCAATATTTGAAAGTGACTGCCTCGTCTTTCTTGAGGCGTATCTCATTTGTGACCAGGAAAATTCCACCCACGCTGATGTTTTCGATATAACCGTGGAATTCTGTTCGCTGGGCGGGGGCGTAAAAGACCAATTCTTCCTCCAGCTTTACCCGGAGATCTTTCTGCCGCTGCTGGGTTTCCAGGACTTCGAGAACCTGGCAGTCGGCGGCCCATATGTCTATGGTCCATGGGTCTGTATTTCGCCGGACCGCGAGCTCGCAGAAAGTCTTCATGTACCCGAGGACGCGGTCGTAAAAGTCAATCCGAATGCGGGATGATGACAACTCGGCGCCGCCGTCATCAAAAAACAGTGTAATTTTGTCCTCAACAGACACCACTCTGGCCGGAATCTGGATATCGTCTTCCGGGCCGTAGATCATGCATGCGTCACAGCTTTTCAAAAGCATGGTCCACCCTCCCTCAAAATCAAAATTATCTGTAGCCGTTAAATCTTTAACGGCTACAATATCTAAAGTCAGTGTATCATGCCGGAAGGTGAAATGCAAATATTATTTCCGGATGCTTGCCAAAGGGCGGCAGGGCGGGTATGATTTAAGAAAGAAGACGGGAGGACGCATATGAAAACAATTGGACTTGTTATGATCGTAAAAAACGAGGCACGGAGCCTGGGAAAATGCCTTTCCCTGGCGGGGGGGCTTGTGGACGGTATCTATATCACCGATACAGGCTCGGCGGACAATACCATAGAGACGGCGCAAAAATATGGGGCGCATATTTCACATTTCGAGTGGAGGGATGATTTCGCGGCGGCCAAAAATTATGCCCTGGAGCAGTCCCCCTGTGACTGGAACCTGATCCTGGATGCCGACGAATATCTGATATCGGGTACGCGCAGAGAGCTGCAGGCCTTTGTGGAGAGGGGCGGCCGCCTTGGAACCATTGAACGGCATGACAGCTACAGGGAGGAGAACGGCGAGATCAGCCAAAGCTGTACCTACACCACCCGCGTGATCCCCCGGGGGACATTTCTGGAGGGGCGGGTGCATGAACAGGTGGTAAGCAGTCTCCCGGTGGCGGCGGTTCCCCTGGTGTTCGAGCATGACGGCTATCTTCAGGAGGGTAAAGGGGAAAGGAATCTGCGGATTCTGCTGAATGAACTGGAAAACGCGCCGGAGGATAGTTATCTTTTATATCAGACGGCCCGGACTTTGTGGCTGATGAAGGCGTATGCCCGGGCGGACAGGTACTTTGAGCAGTTCTACCGGTTGACTCCGGTTTCAGGGACAGGTTACCGCATGAACGGTGTTGTCTCTTATATTTATAATCTGATTGAACTGGGGAAATATGACAGGGGCCTGGAAGTGATCGGGAAAGAAAAAAGACGGCTGGAAGGGTACGCGGATTTCCAGTTTGCCTGTGGGACGTTTTACACGAAGGCCGTGCTCTCGGATGTGGGGCGGTACATCGCCTATCTTCCGGAGATCGAAAAATCTTATCGAAAGTGTCTCGGGATCGGCGAGGTGTCCGGCCACGAGTGCGTGCGGGGCAACGGCTCCTTCAAGGCGGCCTACAATCTGGGAGTTTGGTTCGAGGTGAACGGGAAAGCGCAGGCGGCCAGCACCTACTACCGCCAGGCGGCGGCCTGGGGATATAGGCCGGCAAAGGAGAGGCTGAGAAGCTTATTCCCGAAATAAAAAAGAAAATAAAAAAAATGAAAAAAAGACTTAAGTAATCCGGCGAACATTCGATAATATATTTGACAAGAGGTTTTCGGAAGAGTTTGGCGATGTATTTCCGGCGAACATGCCGGCATTACCGGGATACACTGCAGGACTTACCGAAGACTTCTACCAAATATCATGTGGGGAAAAGGATAGTCCCCGAATAATTTCAAGGAGGAAATATCATGAGGATTCAACATAACATTACCGCGTTAAACGCACACAGGAACCTGAGTAACAACAACTCCGCTCTGGGCAAGAACCTGGAGAAACTGTCTTCCGGTTACAAGATCAACCGTGCTGGTGATGACGCTGCCGGTCTGG
Source organism: uncultured Lachnospiraceae bacterium (assembly GCA_910588295.1). GTDB lineage: Bacteria > Bacillota > Clostridia > Lachnospirales > Lachnospiraceae > UBA11957. The sequence continues at coordinate 19,401 of CAJUQO010000007.1, forward strand.
CTATTTCCGAGAAAATGCGTGCTCAGATCACAGGTCTTGAGACCGCTCAGAAGAACGCCAATGACGGTATCTCTCTTGTACAGACCGCTGAGGGCGCTCTGACAGAGGTTCACTCCATGCTGAACCGTATGGTTGAGCTGGCTACCCAGTCTGCCAACGGCACATACTCTACTGCTAACCGTACTGAGATGCAGAAAGAGATCAAAGCCCTGCAGACAGAGATTGACCGTATCGGTAAGACCGCAAACTTTAACGGTACTAAGCTGTTTAACGGCGGAGTAGCTAAAGTTACTCTTCATGTTGGCGAGTCTTCCAGCGTTGACAACCAGATTGGCGTTACGCTGAAGCAGATGAGCAGCGCACAGCTTATTGGAACGATTACCAAATCGGATGGTACTCAGGTGGCATCTAAGGCTGTAAGCACAATTGATATCACAAATGTGAAGGGCGCGAGAAGTGCCATTGATATTGCAAACGCCGCTATCGACCTGGTTTCCTCAATGCGTTCCGATTTCGGTGCTCTGCAGAACCGTCTGGAGCACACCATCAACAACCTGGGTGTTCAGACCGAGAATATCTCCTCAGCCGAGTCTCGGATCCGTGACGTAGATATGGCCAAAGAGATGATGACATACACCAAGAACAACATTCTGGTGCAGGCTTCTCAGGCTATGCTGGCTCAGGCCAATCAGGTACCGCAGAGTGTACTGCAGCTGCTGCAGTAAGCTTGGTGCAGGTTATATGTGAAATTGAATTTTCAAGGAGGGAGGCTTCTTTTCGAGGAAGCCTCTCTTTTTTCTGGATATAATAGAGAAAGAAATGTGAAAAGGAGCAAGCGATCATGAATATACAGCTGACGATTTCCCTGCTGGTGTCGGACCGGATCGAGACCCTGGGCCGATGTCTGCATTCCCTTGAACCCCTGCTTCGGGAGCTGGATAGTGAACTGATCCTGGTGTTTACGGGAAAGGATGAGCGGGTACGGGAACTGGCGGAGTCCTATACCTGCCAGGTTATTCCCTTTACCTGGTGCAACGATTTTGCCAAAGCCAGGAATGTGGGGATTGAACAGGCCAGGGGGGAGTGGTTCCTTTTCCTGGACGATGACGAATGGTTTGACGATGTGACGGAGATTCTGCAGTTTTTCAAAAGCGGAGAGTACAGGCAGTATGGGTCGGCTTTATATGTGACGCGGAATTATATCAACTGGGAGGGGACGGCATATATTGATTTTGACGTGGGGCGCATGTGCCGTATGACGCCGGAGACAAAATTCATTTTTCCCATCCACGAGAATCTGAATCCCTTCCCCGCGCCCCACAAAAAACTGAATTGCTTCGTCCATCATTTCGGTTATGTGACCGGAAAAAAGACTGAGAAAGAGAAACCCAAGACGGACCGGAATATCCCTCTGCTACTGAAACGCCTGGAGGAAGGGCTGGATCCGGCCTCCTGTCTGGCCCAGCTTGTCATGGAGTATGATTCCCAGAAGGATTACACGAAGGCGATTGAGTGCTGCCGTCAGGGGTTGGAAATTTCCCAAAAAGAAAATGGTGAAAAGGTGTTTAGCACGGAGATCTGGATGCAGTGCAGTCTGCCCCGCATGATCATGCGGAGCGGGGATACCAGAGGGGCTTTGGAGGCCGCAGAGGAATTTCTGTCCTCGCCCCGGACGCTGGAATTGGCCTATGCCTATCAGTGCGCCAATCTGGTGGAGTTTTCCTTTGATCTGAAAGAGTATGAGAAGGGTATGAAATACGTACAGGAGTTCCATCAGAAGTTGCTGTTCCTCAGGAATCACAGGGAACAAATCCTCTGGCAGGGCTGCGGAAATATAACGTACGCCGCCCTGGAGCAGAATTCGGTGATCACCTGTTTCCAGGGGCTGGCCTGTGCCGGGGCCGCGGGGAATGCTTTTTTGATCAAACGGATTTTGTCCTGGATGCCCTGGGATCATGTAGAACGGATAGCTCCTTTTTATGCCCGGCTGGAAGCCTGGAAACAGAAGTACCCCAAACAGGTAAAGGCGTTTCTGGAAGGGTTTTCTGGGCTAAAAACCCATAATGCCTATGCGAATCTGCAGAAAGCGCATAGGGAACTGCGGCAGGAGAATGTTTCGGCGGCAGAAGGGTTTTGGCGGACGGCGGCGAAGAATTGCCCCTCCGGTTTGGCCTGGGAGCTGATGCAGATGGCTGTCCGCCATCAATTTTCTCTGGACATACTTCTGCAGGATATGACGCGGGAGGACTGGCAGGCATGTACGGAAACGCTGGCGGCTGTAACGGAGCTTCCGGAGATGGAAGCGTTTTGTGAGAACAGCCGTCCTTTGTTTAAGATGTATCCCGTATATGGGTATATGCTGGAATATGCTTTTCTGGAGAAGAGGCTTTCCCAGGGGCTTTTGGATCCGGATCAGCTTACCGGTCTGTTGCGCCGTTACTGTGGCTGTGTGATAGATTCGATTCGGCCATTGTATCGGGAAGAGGCTTTGCAGGGAGCGGACAACTATGCCCTGCCCTGCAGGGTCCGGTTTGCCCTGAAGGTCGGAGAAGCTCTGGATTATATGGAAAAAGGAGACTACGGGAGCAGCATTCCTGCGGTGAAGAAGGCGTTGCATATCTATCCCCGGATGTCCGCGGCGGTTAATAACTTGGTTCAGTATCTGTTGGACCGAATTAAGAATCCGCCCCGAGTCGTATCGGAAGAATTTGTACAGCTGGGCGGCCAGGTGAAACAGGCCCTGCGGGAGATGATTGCCCAAGGCCAGTGGGAAGACGCATACGGCGTGGCGGTTCGTTTTGCGGCCATCCTGCCGGATGACCGGGAGGTGCTGCGGTTGAAGCAGCAGATTCTGCGGGAAGAGACGGCGGAGTGAGGATTGTCTTGCTCAATTCGGTTATGTATAGCATGGAAAAGCCCCATCACTTTTGTGATGGGGCTTTTCATATAAGCTTTGCTCTTTTTGAGAGATGGTTCCCGGATTAATATTTATCCATGTCATTCACAAACTCACCGCCAAAGCTCGGCGTTGAGGAAACGGCCTGAACGGTAGCGGGAGTATGGGCAGGAGCGGAATAGCTGTAACTGTCCGAATAATCCGGCATTGGCTCTCCCATCGGCTCCGGCGAAGCCGTGGGCATCTGGCTGGCCATAGCCGCAGGATTGGTGTTCTTCAAACGGAAACGGTTTACCAGGCTCTCTAACTGGCTGGACTGGCCGAACAGTTCCTCGCTGGCCGCGGCGCTCTGCTCGGCTGTGGCGGAATTCGTCTGAACCACGGAGGATATCTGGTCGATACCCTGGGTGATCTGTGAGATCCCTTCGGCCTGCATATCGGAGGCCTGTGTGATCTTGGCCATGTTTTCGGAAATGCGTCCTGCGCTGGCAACAACATTTACCAGGGATTTCTGTGTATCTTCGGCGATCTGATTGCCCTCGGCAACGGCGCTGAGCGAGTTGCTGATCAGTACTGTGGTATCTTTGGCAGCTTCTGCGCTCTTGGATGCCAGGCTGCGCACTTCGTCGGCCACAACGGCGAATCCTTTGCCGGCTTCACCGGCGCGGGCGGCCTCCACAGCCGCGTTCAGCGCCAGGATATTGGTCTGGAAAGCGATATCTTCAATGGTTTTAATGATTTTTTCGATCTGGCTGGAACAGTCGTTGATCTTTGTCATGGCCTCCATCATGGAAGCCATCATGGCATTGCTGTTGTTCAGCTCGCTGCCGGTTTCGGAAATCAGCCCATTGATATCACGCGCGTTCTGGGCCGTCTGCGTAACCTGGGTAGACAGGTCGTTCAGTGTGGCGGCAAGTTCCTCTACGGAACTTGCCTGTTCCGTAGCGCCCTGGCTCAGAGCCTGTGCGCCGCTGGATACCTGGTCGGAACCGCTGGCTACCTGGGCGGCGGCCTCGTTCAAGCGGCTTAAAGTATCGCTCAGGGAAGTCGTGATCTTATTACCGGAGGTTTTGATGGACTCAAACTCTCCAAGATAATCCATATCAAATTCTACGGTCAGGTCGCCGGTGGCCAGAGAATCCAGTCTGGAACAAATGTGCTCGATATAGCCGGATAAGGTTTTCAACACGAAACGCAGATTCTCGGCCAGCATGCCCAATTCGTCTTTCGATTCGTAAGTGACCGCGGAATGCATATTGCCTTCAGCCATGGCTTTTACGGCGGCCTCAATTTCAACGAGCGGGTTGGTGATAGCCCGGATAAGCCGGACGATCAGGAAAATGGCAAGGATAACACATACAACGGCGAGTGCAAAAAAAGCTGTCTGGCATACCTTTTTTACAGACATACCAGAAGTGTAATACTCTGTTGTGCTGGCCTCGGCCTCGGAGATGGTGTTCTCCAAAAGCGTATAAAGTTCATCGCAGGCGGACATATATTCGCCGCCGATGATGGCTATGGCGCCGTCCTTGTCGCCGCTTTTGAGAAGGGATACGGACTCCTGCCTGGCGGAGGCGGTTCGCTGCCCGGCAGTTTCGATGGCCTGCATCGTGGAAGAATCCCCTTCGTAGCAGGCTTTCAGGTCTTCCAGATCCGCGCTGCGCTGCGCTGCTGCTTCATCAATGGCAGATAGGATCGCCGTGAGCTGCGTCTCGTCCGCCGAGTAGGCGCGGAACAGGCCGAGCTGGATTTCCTGAGTGGCAGATTTCACCTGCAGAGCATGGCGTACCATCGGGTAGGGGGTTTCATAAAAACGCTCCAGCCCGTCGGCCACGCTGCTCAGGCCCACAAATGCGGCGATTACAGTGACCAGGTAGAAGACCATCATAATGCTGTAGGTAAGGAAAAGCTTAACTCTTATTTTTAAATCTTTAAACACCTCTGATTCCTCCTCTATGTAGAGATATATTTACGTATAAAGCTATTTTATAATGAATTGACACAATTGTAAATATTAATTTGAAGAACATAGTCCGTCCGCGGCAGGTATTTTATAACAGTGCAGGCAGACATGCGCATTTACCGGGCATACCATAAGGAAATGAATCGGGATTGCAGAGTTTGTCCGGGCTGTTACGGTATTTTTGGGGGATCCTACGTGTCTGCATTAATTGCTTTATTAAAGTTCATACATATTTAATGTTTCCAAAATTATAGAAATTTGAAAGAATGTCTTTTCAACGGGAGAAAAACGTGGCATAATAGTACACGTTAGAATTTCGGTTAATAGATGCAGACAAGAAGATGTTAAGGAAGATGATGATAGCTTAGGCGATTATAGAGGGAGACAAACACGATGGCGGTTGATTATTCGGTTTTTCAGACACAGTATGAAAATTTCAACAAGCTCCTGTTCCAGATACAGGCGTTGCGTGCATACGGAGACCAGTATGCGGTGGGGCAGACGGCGGATACCCAGAGCTTTGCCGATGCTTTGGAGAGCGCGGCGGGGAAGGTGAAAGTTCCCGAAAGCATGGATGCCATTTTTGAGGAGGCGGCTCAGACCTATCAGGTTCCGGTGGCGCTTCTGAAGGCGGTTGGTAAGGTGGAGTCCGACTTTAACCCCAAGGCCGTATCGTCGGCGGGGGCCCAGGGCGTGATGCAGCTTATGCCGGGTACGGCGAAAGAGCTGGGTGTGACGGATCCTTTTGACGCTAGGAGCAATATTATGGGCGGAGCGAAATATCTTGCCCAGAAACTCAAGAAATATAACGGCGACATAGATCTCACGCTTGCCGCATATAATGCGGGTAGCGGCACTGTGGCAAAATATGGAGGCGTACCGTCGTTTACACGCAAGTACATAGAAAAAGTAAAAAGCTATATGGGACAGAACCTGACTACAGGTAAGACGGTGAATACGCAGACATGCAGCCAGACGACTTCGGCAGCCAGGGCTTACAGCCAGCCGGCACAGACTTCGGGGATACAGACTTCGTCGGCATCCACGGTCGCCCAGCTGGAAACGGTTTCGAATATACTGGAACGGGTTAAGAACGGTTATTCGGATTACGGACAGGAGGACGCGCAGTATTACACGCAGATGATGAAGCTACAGATGCAGAATCAGGCAATAGGCGCGCTGGGCCAGCTTCTTTCCGATGATGAGGAAAAGGAGGCTTTATTCACGCTGTAGGCGCCTCCTGGAAGGATGCAAAAGCAAATTTCAAATATAAACCACTAGACTTTTCGAAAAGGTTGTATTATAGTAGTCTTAACTGGGAATCTATGTTGTTAAATTTAATTCAAGGAAGTGACCATAATCATGTTTGGAAATACGATTTCAATGACGGAAAAGGCCCTATCTTATTTATATAAGAGGGAAGAGGTTCTGATGAACAATATGGCGAATGTGGATACGCCTGGCTTTAAGCGGTCGGATGTCAGCTTTGAAGAAGAGTTTCGCAGTAAGCTGATGGAGGCCAGCGGGCTGAAAAGCAGCCGGGCGATGCCGGATGCCATTGATGAGAGCCATTATACTGTGTACAGCCGGGATGATTCCGCCAGAGTGGATGAGAATAATGTGAACATGGATGTCGAACAGACGGAGTTTGCCAGAAGCGGTCTGCAGTATCAATACCTGATGCAGAGTGTTAATATGGATTTCAGGCTGCTTCAGACGGCGATTAAAGGACAATAATCTGAAGCGTTCAGTTGCTAAAGACTAAAACATGATGATGAAAGGATGGATACATAGCTATGGATGAGATGTTTATAACCCCCATTGAGCCCGTGAGCCTGTCTGGACTGTCCGGGCTGGAGCAGAAGGTAAAAGGACAGGACGGCATATCTCTGTTTCAGGGGATATTCCGGGAGGCGATTGATAATGTGAGGGTGTCTGACGACGTGAAGAATAAGGAGCAGTATCTTCTTGCAACGGGTCAGGCGGAGGATCCTCATTCTTACCCGATTGCGGCGGCAAAAGCACAGCTCTCCGTGGATCTGCTGGTGGCCTTGCGTTCCAAAGCATTGGATTCTTATACAGAAATTATGCGTATCAGTGCGTAATACAAGGTGGTAAATACGGACTGATATTTTTGTCTGCCATGAGATTTAGCAGTACAGTGTATATAATTTAAAGAATAAGAGAGTTTTGGACAATGAAAGAAAAAGTTGGTCAATTAAAAGAATGGGCAGGGAAATTGAGCCGCAGGACCATCATACTGATCATTGCCGGGGCGGCCGCTCTGATTATCGGAGCGGTTGCGATTGCTTTTGCGCTGAATAACCGGCCGTATGAGGTGTTGTTTTCCGGCCTGGGCGAAGAAGAGTTTCGGCAGATCACCGATAAACTGGTGGAGGACGGTATAAACTTCCGCTATGAGGGGAACACGACGATCCTGGTTCGGAGTGACATTGTGGATCGCACGAAGGCATCCCTTGTCCAGGAGGGTTATCCCAAAAACGGGTTTACATATCAGACATTTATAAATAATGCCGGCATGATGACGACGGACTCGGATAAGGCCACTTATAAGATCTATGAGCTGCAGGATCGTATCGGGGCCACGATCCGTCTTTTTGACGGAGTGAAGGATGCAAAAGTAACGATAGCTCTCGGTGAGGATAATCCTTACGTTCTGAGTGAAACAACCAAGACTACCGCGTCGGCGGTGGTGATTATGGAGAACGGCGGCGCTCCTTCGGCCGAGCAGGTGATGGGCATCCAGCGCCTCGTGGCAAAAAGTATTCCGGATATGGAACTGGAGGATGTGGTCGTTCTGGACGGGAACGGCAATGACGTGTCCCTGGAGGCGGAGAGCGGCGCCACTACGACCAGTTCGGATAATGAAGAGCTGGCCCGGGTGATAGAAAATCAGGTCATCAGCAGCATCATGAAGGTGCTGGGACCGATCTACAGACCGGAAAATGTTTCGATCACCGCCAGGGCCCAGCTCAATATGGAGACGCTGGTCCGCGAGTCGATCACTTACAATACGCCAGAGAAAATTGACGAGCAGGATAAGACCGGGATCGTCGATGAGGAAGAGATTTACAGGGAACAGGCCGGCATAGATGAGGGCGCCGGCGGTGTGGCCGGTACGGAGCAGAATGCCGATACGCCCGAGTACAATACGGACGGGACGACGGATGATACGAGGGCTTACAGCGAGAAGATCGTCAGGGATTATCTTGTGAATCAGATCAAGGAGCAGGGGCAGGTGCCCGCGGGGGCATTAAATGACCTCACGGTTTCCGTGGCCATCAACGGAGAAGGCTACGGCGGTCTGCGTGAAGAGCAGCTCCGGTCCCTGATCGGCAACGCGGCAGGTATTGCGGCGGAGGATCAGGCGACCAAGATCACGGTGGTGAGTGTTCCCTTTAATACGGCTCAGGAAGAGGAGCCGGAAGAAGATACAACCACTGGTTTCCTGGCAGTTCTGGACAGGGTTCCCCTGTGGGTATTGATCGTGGGGGCTGTGCTGATCCTGCTGCTGATCGTGGTGATTGTCATACTGGTTATCCGCGGGCGTAAGCGCAGGAAAGAGCAGGAAGAGGAAGAAGAAGCGGCATTGGCGGAAGAAGAGGGCGAAGCGCCGCCTGTGCTCGACCTGAATCAGGAGCTTCAGGAGATCCAGAACGACAGAGGTATGGAGCTGAAACGGAGTATCCGTGAATTTGCTGAGCAGAATGCAGAGATATCCGCTCAGTTACTGAGAAGCTGGTTAAATGGAGGCGATGGAGATGGAGAATGAGAAACTGACTCTCCCGCAGAAAGCGGCGGCGGTCGTTGTCTCCCTCGGGGCTGACAAGGCGTCCAAAATTTATAAACAGCTGAATGAGAGCGATATTGAGAAGCTGACAATCGAGGTGGCGAGGCTGGGCCATATTTCGCCGGAACAGATGGAAGAGATTCTGGATGAGTTCTATAAGACCTGTCTGACTCAGAAGGTGGTAACGGACGGCGGCATGGAATATGCCAGGGCTGTTCTGGAAAAGGCCTTTGGCGAGAGTACGGCACAGACGCTGTTGGAGCGTCTGGCCAAATCCCTAAAGACCCGTCCCTTTGAGTTTGTCAGAAAGAGCAATGTGCGAAACCTGATCTCATTTTTGCAGCATGAGCGGCCTCAGACCATCGCGCTGATCCTGTCATACGCTGATCCGGATCAGGCGTCCATGGTTATCAGCGAGCTGCCCAAGGAAAAGCAGATTAAAGTGGTGGAGTCCATTGCCAAGATGGAGAGCGCGTCTCCCGACGCCATTAAGATCGTGGAGGCTTCCCTAAAGAAGAAGTTTGAGAGCGTTCTTACGACGGCAGATTTCACGACGATCGGCGGTATCGATTACATAGCGGATGTCATGAACCATATGGACAGGGCGAACGAGAAATACATATTCGACGAGCTGGGCAAGGAGAACGAGGAGCTGGCCGATACGATCCGGAAAAAGATGTTTGTGTTCGAGGATATCGTATCCATGGACAATCGTTCGATCCAGCGTTTTATCCGCGAGTGCGATGTCAAGGATATCGTGTACGCCCTCAAAGGTTCCGACGACAAGATCAAAGAGCTTGTCTTTGCAAACGTATCTACGCGTATGGCCGAGAGCATCCGGTCCGATCTGGAGATCACTGTCAATGTGCGTCTGCGTGATGTTGAGGAAGCCCAGCAGAGGATTGTCGGCGTGATCCGAAGGCTTGAGGAGGCCGGGGAGCTGATTATCGTTAAGAGCGGAAAGGATGAGATCATTGCCTAAGATTGTAAAGAAGCCCGGCGAGGATCAGAATGTCAGATCCTTTGATTTCTTTGCGGGGTTCAGAATTGACGAGCCGGAAACGCCCGATGAACCGGAAGAAGAGCAGACGGAGGCCGAAGAAGAGGAAGAAGCTTCCTATCTGTCGGAAACGGAGAAGGAGATTCTGGATGAGGCCAGGAAGCAGGCGGATAAGATACTCGCTGATGCCCGGGAACAGGCAGAGCTTTTGCGGGAACGGGCCTTTGCGGAGGGGCGGGAAGCCGGCTTAAAAGATGGCTTCGAGGCAGCCCATTGTGAGCAGAGAGAGATCCTGGACGGGGAGGTTCATGAGCTGCAGCAGAATATCAGGGAGGTTATCGACAGCATCACCGTCGAAAAGGCAAAGATGCTGGAAAAGTATGTGGATGACCTGAAACGCATATCCCTGGCAGTCGCGGAGAAGATCGTCCAGACGAGTCTGCAGTCCAGCGGCGATATTGTGAAACGGATGATCCTTTCGGCTACGGATAAGATTACCAGAAAGCAATGGGCAAAGATCTATCTTACAAAATGTGAGACAGGCGTATCCATGGAAGTGGACGCAGAGTTTCTGGATGCATTATCCAGCCTATCCGATAATATAAAGATCATTACTATGGATAACGGGGAGCCAGGAACCTGTATCATAGAGCTTCCCGACGAGATTATAGATGCCAGCGCCAGCACGCAGCTGGAGAATATCAAAGACATACTGAATAATGTCAGGGTATAAGCTGAGGTGAAAAAAGGTGTTTTCAAAACTGCCGGAATTAATCCAGAAGACGGAAACAGTAAGCTACATAGGGAAAATTGAGAATGTTGTCGGTATGGCGCTGGAATCATCAGGGAACCGGGCCAGTATTGGTGACATTGCCATGATTTATAATGAAGAAAAGCGCCGGCAGATACCTGTGGAGGTGGTAGGCTTCCGTGGGGATAAAATACAGTTAATGGCTTATGAGAACATTAGCGGCGTGTCGGCGGGGAGCTTTGTGCGCAATACCAAACGCCGCCTGAAGATCCCGGTGGGAGAATTTTTGCGGGGGCGTATCATAGACGCCACGGGAAAGCCCATGGATGACTTGGGGCCGTTTCCCTCTCCGCGTTATTACTATGTGGAGAATACCTATATTAATCCGCTGAAAAGGCCGCCGATTACAGATACCCTGGAATTTGGGGTGAAAGCGATTGACGGATTGAATACTATAGGAAAGGGCCAGCGTATCGGGATTTTTGCCGGCAGCGGCGTGGGCAAGAGTACGCTGCTCGGTATGATCGCGAAGAACGTGAAGGCCGATATCAATGTGATCGCCTTGGTGGGCGAGCGAGGACGAGAGGTACGCGAGTTCATCGAGAAGGATCTGGGGCCGGAAGGCATGAAGCGGAGCGTTCTTGTGGTAGCGACATCGGATCAGCCAGCCATGCTGCGTATGAAGTGCCCTCTGGTGGCAACCACCATTGCGGAGTATTTTAAGGATCAGGGAAAGGATGTCCTCCTGATGATGGATTCCCTGACTAGGTTCGCCATGGCCCAGCGGGAAATCGGGCTGGCGACAGGCGAGCCGCCGGTGGCCAGGGGCTATACCCCTTCCATTTACGCGGAGTTTCCGAAGCTTTTGGAACGAAGCGGAAAATTTGAGAAGGGCTCCATTACAGGCGTGTACACAGTGCTGGTAGAAGGCGACGATACGAATGAACCGATTTCTGATACGGTTCGCGGTATCCTGGACGGCCATATCGTGCTGACTAGGAAACTGGCCAATGAGAATCATTTTCCTGCCATTGATATCAACGCCAGCATTTCCCGTCTGATGACGGAGATTGTCCCCCCAAAGCACCGGGAGGCAGCGGCCAGAATGCGGGATATCCTGAGTATATACGCGAAAAATGAAGATCTGATATCCATCGGCGCCTACAAGGCGGGCTCCAATCCGCGGCTGGATGACGCCATTGCCAAGATTGACAGGGTAAATGAATTTCTGATGCAGAAAATAGATGAAAGCTTTTCGGAGGAGGAAGCCCTGCGGATGATGCGGGAGATCGTAGAATGAAAAAATTCTTTTTTGCACTGGAGACAGTTTTAAGCTATAAGGAGCAGGCGCTGGACGGCCTGAAAGGGGAGCACGCAAGGATACTGGCGAAGGTCAGGGGATGTGAGCGTGCCATAGAAATGCTGGAGGAAGAACGGCGCCTGTGCGCACTGGAGTTTCAGGAGCATAGAATAAAGGGGATGACGATCGGGGAAGCCCACGCATACGAGGGGTATCTGGATTCCCTGAGAATCCGTATCCACATGAAGCGGCACCAGTTGGCGAAGCTTCGAGAAGAGGAAGAAGCCAAGCGCAATGAGGTGGTGGAAGCAAAAAAAGAGACTTCATCCATCGACAAGCTCAAGGAAAAAAAGCGGGCCGAGTATGATAAAGCAGTCCAGAAAGAGGATGAGAACTTTATCGAGGAATTTGTGACCACGAAAAATGCCATGGCCCGTCTGATCGGGTAATCCTGCGCAAGCGCAGATTACTATAAATATTTTATAAAGAAAGGAGGAACAGCCAATGAACATGATGAATGTGGCGACGGCGCTAAATGCCGGCAGCCGCCCTGCGGAGAGCGGAAAGAAAGGAAATGATTCCGGCGAAGTGACGGATGATTTTAAAAAGCTTTTCCAGGGAAAAGAGGACGCTACGGGAAATGCCGCGGAGGAAAACAAAGTATCTGAAAAGGATGTAAGCCAGAAAAAGGATACGGCCCAGAAAAAGGATGACGTCCAGGAAACGCCGACAGAAGAAAGCGCAAACCAGGAGCAGAATATCCAGGCGGCCGGGCTTTTTGCGGCATACCAGGTGGATCAGAGTTTCCGCCCCGAGGTGGTTCAGGTAGACGCTGACACGGTAGTTGCAGACGGAGAAAATCTAGTGGAGCTCGTGGAGGAGCCGCAGATGATAACCGGGATGCAGCAGCAGGATGTAAATCCGCAGCCGGTTCAGAATGACCGCCAGGCGGCAGCGCAGATTCTGCCGACGGAAAAAGCGTCGGAAGAGAAGGTTCAGGCAGCGGCTCCTGAAGAGACCGTACAGGAGATGACGCCGGTTGTTTCCAAGGGTGTGGCGAAAGCATCCGCCCCGGTACAGGAGGATAAAACCCAGACGGATGACCGGAGCGCGGAGCAGATGGTACAGGCGCCAGCGCAGCAGACCCGGACGGAGACCGTACAGGAAGCAGCGCACCAGGAGACGGTTCGGATGCATGTGCCCCAGCCGGAGGAGCTTCCTGAAAAGCTGACCGATCAGCTTCTTACGAAGATGGCGGACGGCGTGAAGGAATTTGAGATTGAGATCGAGCCGGTAAATCTGGGTAAGATCGCGGTAAAGATTAGTTATGAGAACGGCCAGGCCAATATTTCCATTCTCTGCTCGGAGAAAAAGGCATTGGATGTGCTGGAACAGAATGTGAAAGAGATCTGCGGCGTGATCGAGCGCAATTTCGGAGGAACCACCACGATCATTCTGGATAAGCCGGAGAATGATTATCTGAACCAGGCCCGGGATGAGAACGGCCAGGGCCGGCAAAATCAGGAACAGGAGCAGCCAAAGGAAGGAAAACAGCAGCAGAGTGAGGACGATGCGGAGCAGTTTTTACAGAAGCTGCGTCTGGGGCTGGTAGGGTAATGGGACTAAAGGAGAATAAGTAAAATGGCAGTAGAATTTAACAGTAATGTAGCGCAGTCGTTATTTAATGATGCTTTGGCAACGCAGACTACGGCTCAGTCGAACAATGCCATGACTGTGGATGATTTCTGGCAGCTTTTCGCCGCTGAGCTTCAATATCAGGATATGACAAATCCCATGGACAATGCGGATATGATGAACCAGATGACGCAGATGTCCTCCATGAACGTGATGTCTGCCATGTCAGATGCGATCTCTAATTTTTCCACAGTGATCAACAACCTTTCCACGGTGACGTTGACTTCCTATTCCACAGGTTTGCTGGGAAGAGAGGTGACGGTGGCCCTTACGAATGAGGAAGGGAAGGTCGTGGGCAAAACAAAAGGCACGGTGACAGGCGTGGATCTGACGGGAGGCACTTCGGTATATGTGGATGGCACGAAATACAGCATATCCCAGATCATGTCAATGGGCGAGGTACCGGACGATGTGACGACAGACTCATCGGATCAGACGGCGGCCACAACCTAATATCAGGGGGTGTTAGTGGATGGGTAAGATTAATCAAATAACCAACGTAGGCGCGCTTTCTCTGCAGCATGCGTCAGCCCAGCTACAAGCGCAGACACAGCGTAACGGTGTACAGTTTTCGGAGCTTCTGCAGAGGGAAGCTGACAGGACATCCGTACATTTTTCCAAGCATGCGGCACAGCGTGTGCAGGAGCGGGGAATCCAGATGACAGACAGTCTTCTCGGTGATCTGAACCAGGCCGTCCAGAAGGCCAGGGACAAGGGGGCCAGGGACGTGGTGGTCATCGGGCAGAGCGGTGCGTTCATTGTCAACATTCCGAATAATGTGGTGGTGACGACCATGTCTGGTACGGAGATGAAGGATAATATTTTTACAAACATAGACAGCGCTGTTCTGATGTAAGCCGGACCATTATGGAGGTTTCGCGTCTGCGTGATTCACAGACGCATAAGACAGCGAAAGACGGAATAAGAAAGGAAGTATAGAAAAATGGTCAGATCAATGGTTGCCGCAGTTGCGGGCCTGAAATCCCATCAGTCCAAGATGGACGTGATTGGCAATAATATTGCAAATGTAAACACCTGGGGATATAAATCCTTTAGTTACAATTTTGCGGATTCTATGTACGCGAATTCTACGAACAGTACGCAGGGAAGCGCCAGGGCCGGCGAGGCGGGCGGACGCAATGCCTCCCAGGTAGGTTATGGTTCGACAATGTCCTCGATTACCAATGAGTTTGGTACCGGCGCGCCGTCGCCCTCTTCCAATCCCCTGGACTGTATGATCGACGGTACCGGTTTTTTCCTGGTGGGCAACATGGTTAACGGAAGTTTCACAAATGTAAAAGACTCCGGTCTGTATCTGTCCCGGGTGGGGATTTTCCGTGTGGATAGCAACGGCTATCTGGTGGATGATCAGAGGAGTTATGTGTATGGGTATGCGCTGCAGGAGGGCAGCGGTATCCCGGAGGTTCCGGCGACGCCGGCGTCATATGAGATTACGGATGCTCCGGTTACCATCACGGATGGGGGAAACGGCACCTGGAATGTCACAATCGCCGGTATTACCGTTAACACCCAGCAGACAACAACGGAGGAAATGGTTAAGGACTGGATTGCCAAGGTGGCAGGAAAAACATACACGGGCGGGGGTACGACGGGAGACAACCAGACCCGGTTTCTGAATTATAATATCGGTTTTGTTGACTGGCAGGGAGAATTTAAAATGCAGGCCACTCAGCCCGGAGACATTACGATAGATTTAACCATTACATCCAAAATGTCCGGCGCCGATTCGTCCGAAGGGAATTTGTATCAGCCGGGCGGCACGGATTCGATATTTAATGTGGGCGTACAGGGTGCGAATGCACAAATGAAGACAACGGAAGGGCAGGAGCGCGAAGCCGGCGTCCGCGCCCGTTATGAGAGTGAGCTTTCTGCCCTGCGTATCCCGATCGATCCCAAGACCGGTATGCAGTATGAAATCCAGAGTTACAAGATTAACGAGGACGGTACCATCGTGGGTGTGGATAAGGAAAACCGCACTATTACGATCGGTAAACTAGCCCTTGTCATTGTGGAAAATCCCAACGGCCTGGAGAAGACAGACGGTTACTACTATACTATAGGCGCCAATGCCGGCGATGTGTCGGCCACCGAGGCCAACGGCGGCCCGGCGGGCGTCATAATGGGTGGTTATCTGGAGATGGCCAATGTGGATCTTGCCAATGAGTTTTCCAATATGATCACTTGTCAGAGAGGTTTCCAGGCGAACTCCAAGATCATTACCGTGACTGACGAGATGCTTCAGGAGTTGGTAAGTATGAAACGCTAAGGTATTTGTTAAGGCATGAGGCGGTTTGCAGCCATGGGATGCAGTTTTTCCGGTTTGCCGTCGGAGGCTGTGGAAAAAACGTATGCCGGGATATACAATATATATTCCGGTATACGTTTGAAAAGTATGAGGAACTATGTTATGATAATGCTGACTAAATTGAATAATGTAAAAATTGTGTTGAATTGTACTCAGATCGAGTCGGTGGAGCTGATACCGGAATCCAAAGTGATAATGATGAACGGCAAGTTTTTTATTGTCAAGGAAAGTGCGGAAGAGATAATTGAGAAAATGATAGAGTACAATGGGCGAATCCATTGTTACCATACGATAGATAAAGAGTAAGGCGGTGAAGTTAAGGTGGATGTAACAAGTATTATAGGTTTGCTATTGTCAATTGTGCTGATCGTTATCGTGGGTATCGGTCCGGCTAAGCTGGGGAATTTCTGGGATCCTCAGAGTGTGGCTATCGTAGTTGGCGGTACCATAGCGGCGGTTGTCGGAAGCTATCCGTTGAATAAATTGTCGAAGATACCGGGCCATTTCAAGCTGTTGGTGCAGGGAAACAAGTACAATATGGGTGCGCTTTTGAATACATTGGAAGAGATGGCCCAATTGGCCAGGAAAAACGGTCTTCTGGCCCTGGAGGAAAAGGCTAACGAGATCGACGATCCCTTTTTCAAACAGGGTATTATGCTGATCGTAGACGCCACGGAGCCTGAGGAAGTGCGTTCCATGCTGGAGAATGAGCTGGACGCCATGGCTGATCGCCATGCTGATGGCGCCAACATGTACGCGAAGGCTTCGGCTTTTGCCCCGGCTTTTGGTATGATCGGAACGCTAGTAGGTCTGATCAACATGCTAAAGGGCATGAACTTGGATGAAGGCGGGTCTTCTAATATTGGTCCGGCCATGTCCGTGGCCCTTGTTACCACCTTTTACGGTTGTGTTTTAGCTAACGTACTCTTCAATCCTATTGCGAACAAACTGAATGTTCGTAATGAGGAGGAGATGTTATATAAACAGGTAATCATTGAGGGAATCCTGGCCATTCAGGCCGGTGATAATCCGAAATTCCTGAAAGAGAAGCTGGTGACTTATCTTGCTCAGAAGAACCGCGCGAAGGTATTGGGCGCCAGCGACAGCGGCGGAGGCCAGGCGGACGCCCCTGCAGACAAATAGGAGGCGGCATAAGTTATGAAGAAGAACAAGAAGGCTCCGGAAGAGGGCGGAAGCTGGATGGACACCTACGGCGACCTGGTGACGCTGTTGTTGTGTTTCTTTGTGCTTTTGTATTCCATCTCCAGTATTGATCAGGCTAAATGGGTGCAGATTGTCAAGAGTTTTAATCCGAATGCCACTGAGGTTACTCAGATAGCAGTAGATCCGGAAGAGGAGGCTAATGACGAGGTACCCGGCGGTGTGGAAGACGGTATAGATCCTGAGGATTTCGACGGCTTGTTCGAAAAGCTGCAGGCCGCTGTGAAGGAGGCCGGTATTGAATCAGAAGTGGAACTGTTTAAGGGAGAGGGATATACATTTATTACTTTTCGGGACAGTGTGTTTTTTGACGGCGACAGCTCTGTGATTAAGAGCGACGGAACGCATATACTGGATGCTTTTTCGCAGATTATATCGGATGTGACGGATTCCATCAAGGAGATTGAGGTACTGGGCCATACATCCCAGGCTGATCCGGATAAACCTAACAATCCGGAAACAGACAGGGTACTGGCTTCGGAACGTGCAGCCCGGGTGGTGGCCTATATTCAGGAGCATTCCACCCTCGGGCCGGAAAAAATCCTCAGTACCGGATATGGACAATGGAAGCCGATAGCCCCCTTTGATACGCCGGAGAACCGGGCTAAAAACAGGAGGGTGGAAATACTGATTACCAGATCCGACAGTGTAGAACAGAGCCTTGAGGAGTATTATACGCAAATGAACAGAACCTCAGAGCAGTAATACTGAAATGAAAGTGGGAGTTTAGGATGGCAGATGTATTATCACAAAGTCAGATAGACGCGCTGCTCAATGCTATGCAGAATTCAGATAGTGAGGAAAGCATGGCCGACGAGCCGTCAAAGCCTGAACCAGAATATAGAAAATATGATTTCTACAGTCCTAAAAAGTATACCAAAGATAAGTTGAAAATGCTTCGCAGCATCTATGATAATTATGCCAGGGTAGCTGCCACGCAGATCAACGGTTTGTTTCGTGTGGCCAGTGAGGTGGAGGTCGTGGACGTTGAGGAGGAGAGGTATTATGAGTTTGGTAATGCCTTGAACGAGACGGACGTATTGGCTCTTGCCCATGTGGAGTTGCCGGATCATTCCAAAAACCCGCCTATGGTATTCCATATTGCGCCTACCCTGATGGCGGCCATGATTGACCGAATGCTGGGAGGTACGGGTACGGACGTGAATGTAGACATGTCTTATACCTATACGGACATAGAAATAGCTTTATATGAAAAGATTATCCGGTATTTGATTGCGATCACTTCTGATGTTTGGGCCCAGAATATCAAGTTTAGTGTTAGCTTTGAACGTGTGGAGGAGAACCCCAGCATGTTCCAGGGGATCAGCGTGGACGAGACCGTAGTCATTATCATGATGCGGATACAGTTGGGCGATATCGAAGGGATGATGAATATCTGTATCTCAGGTACCATCCTGAGCAACATATTTGACCTGATGGATAAGACGAAATTTCTTGCAAATCAGGATGAGCAGGCGCGGATGCGCAGCGACCGTGCGGATATTCTGGAGAGTATACGCGAGGCGAAGATGAATATCACGGCTCAGCTGGGTGTTGCGAAACTGAACCTGGATGATGTATACAATCTCCATGTGGGTGACGTGATCGACTTGAACAAGCCTCAGAACTCGCCGGTATCCCTGTATATCGAGGGCCAGCAGTGGTTTAACGGACAGCTTGGCGTGCATAATAAGAATATGGCCGTCAAGATAGAGAACCGTACGTTGGAACCCAAGGAAGAGCAAAATGATGAGGTGGCTGTATAATTTGCCAGATAATTCTATGGACTTATCTGAGTAGATAAATTACAATGAAAATAAAAAGAGAGGTATAAAAAATGGCGAAAATAATGTTGGTAGACGATGCGGCATTCATGCGGATGATGTTAAAGAATACGCTGACTCAGGCCGGATATACGGATCTTGTGGAGGCGGAGGACGGCGCAAAGGCTGTGGAGCTCTATCCTGCAGAGAAACCGGATCTTGTGTTTATGGATATTACCATGCCAAACAAGGATGGATTGGAGACTTTGAAGGAAATTAAGGCTATGGATCCGAAGGCCACCATCGTAATGTGTTCTGCCATGGGCCAGGAGACGATGGTTATGGATTCGATCAAATCCGGGGCCAAGGACTTCATCGTGAAACCCTTTAAACCGGAGCGTATTTTGTCAACTGTCAAAAAGATACTTGGGTAGGTCAGGGGGAAAGCGGAATGTCTTTTTTGAATTCTTTTGATATCAGCGCGTCAGGCATGACCGCACAGCGGCAGAGGCTGGACGTTGCTTCCGAAAACATAGCAAACTGGAACACAACCCGGACAGAGAGCGGCGGTACATACCGGAGAAAGATGGTTGTACTGCAGGAAGTGCCGCTGACATCCTTTCGTACAGAATTCAACAGTCTCCTGCAGAGGACTGCCAGTAAAGGCGGTGTGAAGGTGACACAGATCGTGGAAGACCAGCGGGATCTGAATCCCGTATATGATCCCACCCATCCGGACGCTGATGAGAACGGATATGTGATGAGGCCCAATGTTGATTTGGTGAAAGAGACCACGGACGCCATGTCTGCGACCCGTTCTTACGAGGCCAACATTACAGCGTTTAATGCTATGAAAACATTAGCACAGAAGGCGTTGGAAATTGGCAAATAGAATAAAGGGTGATATCCCCGGAAGGAGACAAACGCTAGTATGAGTTCTGAGTATTTTAGTAAAATGGAAATAGACGCTATAGGCGAGATACTGAATATCAGTCTTGGAGCATCGGCTACAGCAGTTTCCACAATGCTGAATGCCCGGGTGGATATTACAACGCCAGTGGTAACGGTCGTGTCCAAGGAAGAGTTTCAGATGGATCGGGTGGAGCCGGCGGTCGGCGTTGAAATTACCTATGTTGCCGGGCTGGAAGGCGATAATGTCATGCTTTTGAAAAGGCATGATGTGAAAGTTATTGTCGAAATGATCATGGGCATGGAGATGTCCGATGAGGAGTTTGAACTAAATGAAATTAATATCAGTGCTGTCTGTGAGGTTATGAACCAGATGATGGGCGCTTCAGCCACAGCACTGTCCGAGTTCCTGGGGAAGATGGTGAACATATCCACGCCGGTTTCCTTTGAGGTGAAGGACGAACAGGAATTTATTGACAAATATTTTGCGGACGACCAGCCGCAGGTAATGGTTGGTTTCACGTTGAGAATAGCTGATAAACTGGAAAGCGAATTTTTCAATGTAATGCCTGTAAAACTGGCTAAGGGACTGGTTCAGGGATTTCTTTCGGAAGAGGATATCCAGAATTGCGAAGCGGTTCAGGCTCCGGAAGAGAGCGCTTCCAGTTCCGGAGGAGGAACTCTGTCCCAGGAGGAGATTGAGAAACTTCTGGCGGGGGATGATACCCCGGCGCCGACGCCGGCGCCCAGTTCCGGAGGAGGAACTCTGTCCCAGGAGGAGATTGAGAAACTTTTGGCGGGTACGGATGTGCCTTCTGTCCCGGAGGTTCCGCAGACAGTGGCCCCGGCGGCTCAGGAGATTCCGGCACAGGCACAGCCCACTCCGGTTATGTCTGCCCCGCAGCAGCCGGTTATGATGCAGCCGTCCCAGCCGGCCATGGATGTTTCTGTGATGCAGATGCAGATGATGCAGCAAATGATGCAGCAGATGCAGACGATGCAGCAGCAGATGATGGAGCAAAAGCAGGCGCCACCGCCGGAACCGAAGATGATTCACGTCCAGTCGCCGAACCAGCCGAGTCTTCGCCAGAGCAATGAGATCGTTCTGGAAGGAGAGCAGGAGGAGAACATGGAGCTGATTATGAGCGTTCCTCTTGAGGTTTCCGTGGAGATCGGCAGAACAAGGAAACTGGTAAAAGATATTCTTGACTTTACCAAGGGTTCTTTGGTGGTTCTGGATAAGCTTGCGGGCGAGCAGGTGGATTTGTATGTCAACGGACAATGTATAGCCAAAGGCGACGTGGTGGTTGTGGAAGACAATTTCGGTGTCAGGATAACCGAAATCATGAAGGTTAACCTGATCGCTTTAGAGTAGGGAAGGAATTGTATGTGGAGAGTAATTGCCACCTTTATTGCGGTGGCACTTATTATTTACCTGAGCTATGTAGCCAGTAAATATATCGGCGGCAGCCTGAAGAGAAGCAGCAGTTCCCGCTATATGCGCCTGCTGGATCAGGTCACACTGGGCCAGGATCGGCATATAGCGATCGTACAGGTCGGCGCTAAATATATGCTGGTCGGTGTCACCGCGGGACAGGTCAGTTTCTTGTCGGAGCTTCGGGATGAAGAGCTGATTTCTTTGTCGGCTGAAGATGAGGGGGAGATGAAGTCCCCGGATTTTAAGAGTATGCTGGAGAAGTTGAGTGATCTTGGCAAAAGAGGAGGTAAGGATTCGTGAGTGATGCAGTGTATGATTCGCTGATAAATGTCAACGGTGAAGAAGTCCCTACCCTTGATATACTGCTGATGCTGACAATCATATCCCTTCTGCCTTCCCTTTTGATCATGACTACCTCTTTTACGAGGACTCTGATTATCGTATCCTTTTTGAGAAATGCCCTGGGCGTCCAGAATACCCCTCCGAACATGGTTTTGGTGGGAATCTCTATTTTCCTGACGCTCTTTATCATGGATCCGGTGATCAGTGAGATCAATACGGACGCCTATACACCCTATAAAAACAGGGAAATTACCCAGGAGGTAGCCCTTGAGCGGGCGCAGATCCCCTTAAAGCGGTTCATGCTGGAAAACACAGAGAAGACCTCTATGGAAATGTTTGCGGATGTGGCGGGCATAGAGGCAGTAGAGGAAGAACTTGATTTACCGATGACCGTGGTGATTCCGTCCTTTATGGCCAGCGAGCTGAAGCGGGGATTTGTGGCAGGCTTTTTGCTGTACATTCCGTTTTTGCTGATTGATATTGTGGTGGCCAGTACACTTATGTCCATGGGTATGATGATGCTGCCGCCGGCTATGATTTCCCTGCCGTTTAAGCTTTTGCTGTTTGTAACCGTGGATGGGTGGAATTTGCTGTTTTCTTCTATCATAAACAGTTTCCTTTGACGCACGAATTAGGGAGGCCTATGTATGACAGAGCTTGAAGTCGGAAATCTGATGTATGATGTGTTTGTGCTGATCATACAGCTTGCAGGACCGCTGCTGGTTATCAGTATGTTTGTGGGCGTGCTGATCGCCATTTTGCAGGCGGCAACGCAGATTCATGAACAGACGATTACTTTTGTGCCGAAGCTGCTGGTCATCGGCATCATCCTCGTATTCGGAGGGGGGCAGATGCTGAGGGCTCTGCAGGATTTTACAATTCGGGTATTTGACATGATATAGGGGCGATGTGAGGAGCGGTAAAATGACAATCAACACGACTGCACAGATCACCCTGTTTGCACTGATCCTGATGCGGATGTCCGGATTTGTGCTGCTAAATCCCATATTGGGAAGAAACAATATACCGTCTGCAATAAAGGCGGGATTTATTTTCATATTAGCTCTGATGGTGTATTCTGTTTCTATGGAAGAGGTTGTCACGGTGGACGGCACTCTGGAATTCGGCTTTCTGCTTTTGAAAGAATTTGCTGCCGGCTATGCCATTGGCTTTGTCATGGAACTGTTCTTTTTTGTTATTTCCTACGGCGGATACCTTATAGATTTTCAGCTTGGCCTGTCCATGTCCACAGTCTATGACCCCCAGAGCAATGCGCAGATGGCTGTGACAGGCAGCTTGCTGCAGGCATGGTTTGTTATGCTTTTTTTCGCTACAGACGGACATCTGGCGCTACTACGGATCATGGTTACTTCCGCACAGATCGTTCCTTATGGGGGAATTGTGCTCACCCAGGGCCTGGCGGCAAGGATGATCGAGATTTTTCTCACATGCCTGGAAATGGGCGTGAAGCTCTCGATCCCGATTATAGCGGCGGAATTCTTGGTGGAAGTGGGGGTCGGGATTATCAACAAGGTGGCTCCCCAGGTCAGTATTCTGGTTATTAATATTCAATTGAAATTAATTGTCGGTATGGGCCTTCTGGTTATCCTGTTTTCGCCGATCGGCAGTTATCTGGGAAGGGTGGTTTCCGAGATGATGAAGACGATCCAGGGTATACTGACATTCCTATAGATGGCAATTGCCACGGAAAGTGATGTGAGATTTTTTGGCCGCAGAAGAAAAAACCGAAAAACCAACCGCCAAGAAGCGAAGGGATCAGCGTAAGGAAGGTAACGTCGCTTCCAGTAAGGACGTGATCATGGTCGCTTCGCTTCTTGGGGGTTTTTGGGTATTACAGCTTCTCTTTCCCATGATTTACGAATCCATGCAGGAAGCTATGGAGTTTCAGGTTCGCGCGGTTGCGCAGGTGAATGACTTATCTCTGGGTTTTCTGCAGCAGATGGGTATGGATGCCGTGGTGACACTATCCAAATGCATTTTCCCTTTGGGGGTGATCAGCATTGCTATATCGGTGGTGGCCACAGGCGTACAGACGAGATTCCTGTTCACGATGAAACCTTTGGGGTTTAAGCTTAACAAACTGAATCCCTTAAAGGGACTTAAGAATCTGTTTTCCGTAAAAAACCTGATCGAGATATTGAAATCGGTTCTCAAGATCATCATTCTGTCCTTTATTCTGTACCAGCTTCTTAAGGAAGAGATTGTTGCGCTGGCCAGAATGTTGGACATCAATGCCACAGTAGCCATGGCCTATGTACTGAAAGAAATCATGGGAATGGTTTTTAAAATCTGTATAGTGTTTGCAGCCATCGCGGGCTTTGACTATTTCTATCAACGGTGGTCTTTTGAGAAACAGATTAAGATGACCAAGGAAGAAGTTAAAGAAGAGTTCAAGCAGGTCGAGGGTAATCCACAGATCAAGGGAAAGATCCGTAGCCTGCAGCAGAGCAGGGCCAGAAGCCGTATGATGCAGGCCGTGCCCGACGCGGATGTCATCATCCGTAACCCGACCCATTACGCGGTGGCGCTGAAATATGACATAGACCATGATAATGCGCCGGTTCTGTTGGCTAAGGGTCAGGATCTGGTTGCTCTCAGGATCGTGGAGATAGGCGAGGAAAATCATGTCACTGTTGTTGAAAATAAACCGCTGGCACGGGGGATTTACGCTTCGACACCGTTGAACGGCGAAATTCCCGCCGAATTTTACGGGGCGGTGGCAGAGATTCTTGTGGAAGTATTCCGTATGAATAAAAAGTTGGTGTAAAAAATGAAAAGAATATTGGAGAATGCGGTATCGCTGATTGTAGTAATGATTGTGCTGCTGCTGATCATACCGCTGAACACGTTCCTTGTGGACGTGATGATTATTCTGAATATTGGTGTATCTATGCTGATTCTTCTGATCAGCATGAATATCAAAGAGCCGCTGGAATTTTCCATATTCCCGTCCCTGCTTTTGATTACGACGTTGTTCCGTATCGGCATCAACGTATCTACTACGAGAAGTATCCTAGGCAACGGCGGTTCCGCCGGAGCGGTCATTCGAGCAATGGGTGATTTCGTTCTCCAGGGAAATGTGGTTGTAGGATGTGTCATCTTCTTGATCATCGTATTGGTGCAGTTTTTGGTCATCACCAAGGGCGCCGAGCGTGTGGCCGAGGTGGCGGCAAGGTTTACACTGGATGCCATGCCCGGTAAACAGATGGCCATCGACGCCGATCTGGGAAGCGGCCTGATCAATGAACAGGAAGCCAAGGAAAGACGTCAGAAAATTCAGAAAGAAGCTGATTTCTACGGATCCATGGATGGTGCCACCAAGATCGTAAAGGGTGATGCCACCATGTCCCTGATCATCACGGCGGTCAATTTTATTGGCGGCTGCGTGATCGGTATGGTGATGGGCGGCATGACGTTCACCGAAGTGCTCTCTGCCTATTCTCTGGCTACGGTGGGTGACGGCCTGGTATCCCAGATCCCGGCCCTTATGATCTCCACGGCCACCGGTATGATCGTGACCCGTGCGGTGGCGGAAGACAGCTTGAATATTGATGTGACCAAGCAGTTCCTGAATCAGCCACGGTCTATTATGCTCACCGGTGCGATGCTGGCGATCCTGTTGGTTCTGCCTGGTATGCCCAAGTTACAGCTGGCAGTAGTTTCCCTGGTGCTGATGCTTGGCGGATGGCAGCTTTCGCGGCGTATGGAGGAAATGGCCCAGCCGGCCCAGGCGCAGACGGGAGAAGGAACTCTGCGTATGACCGAGGAGGAACAGCTCCAGGCGGCCGAAGAAGAGAATTTCAAGGATATCAACAGCGTATATTCGCTGATTAATGTGGAACCCATAGAGATGGAGTTTGGTTACAGCCTGATCCCTCTTGTGGATGAGGCCAGCGGCGGCAGGATGATTGACCGTATTGTTATTTTCCGGAGGCAGTACGCGCAGGAAATGGGACTCGTGATTCCGTCCATCCGTCTGCGGGACAGCTCAAGCCTGAATACAAACCAGTATCTGATTAAGATCCGCGGCGAGGAGGTGGCTAAGGGTGAGATCTTGGTGGACTATTATCTGGCTCTTGAGCCTCCGAATCTGGAGAAAGAAATTGATGGTATCGATACCATTGAACCGGCATATGGTATCCCGAGTAAGTGGATCACAGTGGATAAGAAGGAGATGGCGGAGATCTACGGTTATACGGTTATTGACCCGTTATCCGTTATGCTTACCCATTTGTCCGAGACTGTGCGGCAGCATGCCCATGAGCTGTTGAATCGCCAGGAGGTGGTGCGTCTGGTGGAAAATATGAAAAAACAGACGCCGGAGCTGGTGGAGGAGCTGATTCCCTCCCTGATCTCTTACGGAAACTTCCAGAAAATTTTGACCAATCTGCTCAAAGAAGGTATTCCCATTAAGGATATGGAAACAATCATGGAGACAATCATTGATTCGGCCATGACTGTCAAGGACATCGATACGATTACAGAAAATATCCGTGTGGCCTTAAAACGCACGATCACAAGGAAATTCTGCGAGGGCGGCAGCATGAAAGTGGTGACGCTGGACGCGGAGCTGGAGAAAAGCATCGTGACCAGTTTGACTTCAGGAGAGAGAGGCATGTATCTGGCCCTAAGCCCTGATGTGATGCAGAATATTATTACGCAGCTTTCGGATGAGGTGAAGAAATTCCATGAGCTGGCCCAGTCGCCGCTGGTGCTGACCAGCCAGGTGGTACGGGTGCATTTTTACAGACTGATCGAACAGTTTTTCCCGGACGTATATGTTCTTTCCTTCAATGAGATCAGTAATAACATCCAGATTCAGGCCATCGGTAATATTACTTTGTAAGTTTCGGTTTCCGTGAAGCGGAAAACGAAACTCAGGGATGCCAAATGCGCCAGTTTCGGCTTCTCTGCGTGGTGGCGCGCCGATGGGGCGCATGATGGTTTACTTTATAATAGGCATGAGAAGGGTCAGGTAATGGAGCATTTAATATGAGCGTACAGGAAGCATATCAGGGAAAGACGAATGAAGAGCTTTTAAAGCTGTATAAGGAGACGGGAAACCTGGATGTCAAGCAGGAGATCGTCATGCGCTATATTTACCTTGTAAAGAGTATTGCGCTTCAGATGCGGGATATTTATCTGAGCTTTTATCAGGTGGATGATATCATCAATGAGGGTGTCATTGCGATCATGTCCGCCATCGATAAGTTTGACATGGATAAAAACGTAAAGTTTGAGACTTATATATCCAAAAGAATTAAGGGAATGATCATCGACCTGGCCAGAAAACAGGATTGGGTGCCCAGAAGTGCAAGAAAGAGTATAAGAGATATTGAAGAAGCGGTGACAACGTTATATAATAAATTAGGGTATTATCCGTCCGTTCAGGAGGTAACGGCCCATCTGGACATCACGCCGGAGAAATACCATGAAGCCATGCGCAAGGCATCGCTCTTTAATGTCCTGTCCCTGGATATGGCGCTGGCGGAGGCCCAGGGAAATGAGCTGGGGGCCCAGCTTCCCCGTGGGGACAGGAATGAACAGCCGGAAGACCGGTTTCTGAATAAGGAGCTGACGGAGGTTTTGGCTGAGGGGATTAAGAAGCTCAAGGAAAACGAACAGCTTGTGGTGTCTTTGTATTATATGGATGAGCTGAATATGCGGCAGATCGCGGAGGTACTCCAGGTAAGCGAGCCAAGGGTATCCCAGATCCACTCAAACGCAATAAAGAAGCTCAGAAAACATATGGATAAATTTAACGAAGATAAGGAGAATGGCAATGTTTCAGGGGTATTATGATCTGGTGTCAAATATGATTACGCAGAATCGCAACATGAACATCATCAGTAACAACATATCCAATGTTTCTACTCCCGGGTACAAAAAGGATCGGCTGATGCAGAGCACATTCCGCGATGAACTGATCTACCGGTATGACCGGGACGGCAAGACGCCGGTGGGTACAGTGTCCAGGGTGAACACGGCGGATGAACGGGTGACCGACCATGAAAAAGGAGGCCTCCGGGAGTCGGCCAGCGCCCTGAATGTGGCGTTGGCCGGCAGTGGTTTCTTTGCGATCCAGACGGAGGATAATGGTGTCGTCTATACCAGGGACGGCTCTTTCAATCTGGATGATGAACGGTATCTGGTGCTGCAGGGGGTCGGCCGTGTACTGGGAGTCGGCGGGCAGCCGATCCAGCTTCCGACAGACAGAATTGGGATCGATCAGCAGGGCAATATCACCAGCGAGGATGGGTTTCAGCGGTATGGCGCCTTGCAGATTGTGGATTTTGCGGATTACGCTCAGCTGACCAAGATCACCGGCGATGTGTTCCGGACGCAGGCAGCGCCCCAGGTAGCCACGGATCCCCAGGTGAGACAGCGGATGGTGGAGAGCTCCAATGTATCTATGGCCGAGGAGATGACGCAGATGATCAGCGGACAGCGTTCGCTGCAGAGTGCGGCTCAGATCCTGAAGATTTACGACCAGCTCGAAGGTAAAATGGTGCTTTTGGGATCTGTGACGTAATAGAATGAATTTTACAAAAGCAGGGAAGCGGAGAGGAGAAATATATGTATACATCATTTTATACGGCCGCGCGGGGGGCGATGGAAGAGCAGACCAAAATGGACGTCATTGCCAATAATTTTGCTAATGTAAATAACTACGGTTTTAAGCCCAAGAAAGCGGTTTTCCTGGATCTGATGTATTATAACCTTAATAACTATAGGGGGGATGACACCCCCCTGAAGGCTGGTACCGGCGTGGTCGTGGAGACGACCGACACGAAATTTGATCCGACAGGATTCGTGTCTACCGAGTATGACTACGATTACGCGATCAATGAGGATGGTTTTTTCATGATGCAGAGTCCCATATCAGGAGCTGTCACATATACGAGGAACGGGCATTTCAGCCTGTCTCAGAGGGGGACCCAGTTTTATTTGGTGAATGACAACGGCGACTGGGTGTTGGATGAAAACCGTAATCCGATCATTGTACGGGACGGGCAGCTCAGCGGCACCATAGGCGTATTCCGTTTTGATATTCTGGACGGTATGCAAAGCGTGGGCAACAATGAATATGCGCCCACGGCTAAAAACGGAACTCCTAATCTTGTCCGGGGCGCGAAGCTGGTGGATCATGCGCTTGAATTGTCCGGTGTGGATACGGCGGAGGAGATCACCCAGACCATAGAAGCGCAGAGAGCCTATTCCCTTGCCCTGCGCATGGTGACTACTTCGGATGAAATCGTGACAACGATAAACTCTTTGAGGCAATAGCGAGGTGAATATATGGCGATAAACAAATATGATGAGATGAATGAGTTGGGGATTGATATGATGCGTGAAATCGGCAGTATCGGCGGCGGTAATGCCGCGACGGCCCTGTCGAGTATCTTGAATGCCCAGGTTAATATGGAGCTTCCCAGGGTAGAAGTACTGGGGTTTAACGCCGCGCTGAAGTCCCTGGGGGATCCGGAGGACGTGGTGGCTGCCATATTCGTGGAATTATCGGGAGAGATAGAGGGCGTTATGCTTTTTATCGCGGATACGGAGTTTTCCCATGCGGTTCTGGCCCGGATGATCGGCAGGCCGGGGACGGATTTCCTGGAGCTGGATGAGATTGATTCTTCCGCCCTGACGGAGATCGGAAATATTGTGATTGCTTCTTACGTCACGGCCTTGTCCACCCTGACGAATGTAAAAGTCGAGCTCTCTGTCCCGCAGTTTGGCGTCAACATGCTTGGCGGCATTATGAGCCTGCCGATGGCCATGATGGGACAGTATTCAGACAGAATTATGATGATAAAAGGTAAATTCAAGATTGGCGGTCAGGCATTGAACAGCCATATGCTGCTTTTGCCTGACGTAAAATCATTAAATGTTCTTATGAAAAAGCTAGGAGTTGAGTAGACAATGACCAAAAAAATAACGGTCGGTATTGCGGATATGAAGTTAGCCAGACAGGAGGGGGAATTGATCACCTACGCTTTGGGTTCCTGTATTGGGATAGCCTTTTATGACCCGATGATCAAGCTGGGTGCGCTGCTTCATATCATGCTTCCGGAAAAGGGGCAGGCAAATGACAGCAACATTCTGAAATTTGCCGATACAGGAATCAGGGAGACCCTTCGCAAAGTATATGCCTTTGGCGGATCGAAAGGACGGTTGGTAGTGAAGATTGCGGGGGGGGCAAAAATGTTTGAAATGAAGGGCGCCGGCGGTCTAGGAAATATCGGACAGCGCAACGCCCAGAGCGTGAAGATGGTTCTGATGAAGGAGGGGCTGCGTGTCAAAAGCGAAGACACCGGCGCCAATTATGCGCGGACGATGTCCCTGGATGTGGCCACTGGACAAGTGACGATACGGTCAGCCGGGAAAAAGGAGCGAGTCCTTTAGGGGTTATGAGTAAAATAGTTTGCGTCGATAAATAAACAGAGAAGGCAAAGATTAACAGTTTGGTTTGTCTGGACTGTTACGGTAAAGGAGAGTGTGGCTATGGCAGATACACAGATTTTATTGGAATCGGGAACAAACGAGATTGAGATTATGCAGTTTACCGTGTTCGGCGAACTGTATGGTATCAATGTGGCGAAGGTGCGTGAGATTATGATGGCAGATAAGGTGAAGCCGATTCCCCACGCCCACGGCGCTGTGGAAGGGATTTTCAAGCCCAGGGATACCCTGCTTACAGTCATCAATCTCCCCACATACCTGACCGGTGAGAGCGGAGAAAAAAATGACAGGGATCTATTTATCATTACCAATTTTAATAAGACCAATATTGCTTTCCGTGTACATACCGTGGTAGGAATCAGTCGAATCTCCTGGGAGGATATCCAGAAACCGGATAAGACTCTGAGCAATGGAGAGGAGGGCGTGTCGACCGGTATTGCCCAGTGTGACGGCAGTCTGGTCACGATTCTGGATTTTGAGAAAATCGTGGCGGAGATCGCCCCGGAGACAGGGATCCAGATGGACGAGGTGGATAAATTGGGCATCCGCATGGAGCGGGATGATCATATTGTTCTGGCAGAGGACTCGATTTTGCTGACCAAGATGATTAAGGATTCTCTGAGCCGGGCAGGCTACAGCAATGTAAAGAATTTCAATAATGGTAAAGAAGCCTGGGAGTATCTCTGCAGTATACGGGATAATGATGATTTTTATGAAGAAGCAGCTCTGCTGATTACGGATATTGAGATGCCCGAGATGGATGGCCATCGTCTCACCAAACTGGTGAAAGAGGATGAGAAAATGAAAGATATACCGATTATTATCTTTTCGTCCCTGATCAATGAGGAAATGCGCCGTAAGGGCAGGCAGCTGGGCGCGAATGAGCAGCTGTCCAAGCCGGAGATCGGGCGTTTGGTGGAGGTTATGGATGAGTTGATTGACCGTCGGAGGGCGCAGCAGAATGGATAATTGTGTAGTAAGACAGGCAATTAAAGAATTACGCACCGATAAGATCATTGGCTATGAATTGATGGTTCAGGAAAATGAAGACAGCCTGTATAATGCGAGTTCCGATAATGTGGCTGCCAATGCCATGGTGGCTTTTCTGTCAGAGAATTCTAACCGCATTTTTAAGGAAAAGATGACCTTTATGACGTTTACGCCGTCTCTGTTGTTCCGAAATACGCCTAAAATCTTTGATAAGGATAAAATTGTAATCCAGATCGAGGATAATATTGTGATACATTCCCTGGCGACCATTCTAATCAGTAAATACAGAGCTGAGGGATATTGTTTTGCCATAAATGATTTTCAGTTTACCCCCAAATACTTTAGTATGTTGGAGTATGTGGACTATATAAAACTGGATATCTCCAAGGTAGAGGGTGAAACGCAGATTCGTTCCGTGACAAATGTGGTGGAGATGGCCCATGGTTTCCAGAAACAGTTTATCGCGACGGGCGTCAATAGCCAGGAGGTTTATGACCTGGCCCAGTCTCTGGGCGTGGATTATGTGGAGGGCAGTTATATATCCGGCGTCACCACTACGAAAACCAGCCGAGTAGACTTTATGCAGGGCAACCTGTATCAGCTGATTATAGAGATCACGAAAGAAGAACCGGATGTGGAAGTGCTGGAGGAGATCGTGAGTCGGGATGCGGCGCTGACCTATGCGCTGCTGAAAATGGCCAATTCCGCCTATTTCGCGGTTCGTCACGAAACCACTTCGGTGCATCAGGCCCTGGTACGCGTGGGTATCAGCCAGTTGAAGCAATGGATTTATCTGTTAAGCTTTGAGGAGAACGGCCAGGATTCCGCTTCTGAGGAGCTTTTGAAGACCTCGTTCATGCGGGCGAATTTCTCATCCATGCTGGTGAAAAAAATGCGGAATTTTGAGATTAACAGCTCAGATGCCTATCTGATGGGTATGTTTTCCACCCTGGAATATATGATTGATGCCCCATTGGAAGATATCCTTCATGAGATACCCATTGTTGAGGCAGTCAAAAGGGGGCTGATCGCTAAAGAGGGGAAAGTCGGTATGCTTTATGAGCTGATCCTCTGCTATGAGAAAGCGGACTGGGGAGAGATTAAGAGACTGTCCGGTGAACTAGGGCTGCATACCAATGAGATGGCTCAGATGTATATGGAATGTGTGGAAGAAGTCAACGATATTTGGGATAATGTAGTGGGTATAGCGAATAACCAGTAAGGAAACAGATTGAAGGGAGGGATCGGCGGTGTTGAGCGGAATATCCGGTATCAGCCCGTATAATACGGTGTACACCCGCAGCATTTATGCGGGGGCTATGAGGGCCAATGCGATACAGGCCCGGTCTGTTCAGGCAGCTTGGGAGACGAAGACAGCCGGGGCATTGACCGAGACAAGAGCATCGAATCTGGAAACTCCCGTTGAGCCGGTACGCCCGGTGTCTGCTGTAGACGTCAATGGTACGAATGGTATCAGCTATATGATCCCGTTCCTGAGGGAAGGTATGGATCCGGCGGAGCTGGCGGTGCGTATGCGTATACAGTATGTAGATCCATTCCAGGAAGAAGATATGCCGGAAGGGGAAGCAGAGAATACACTTTCCGGGGTAAAGGATGCCCGGGAGGTTATGGAGGAGGGCGAGTGCCAGACCTGTGAGAGCAGGAAATACCAGGATGGCTCGGATGATCCGGGCGTATCCTTTAAGACGCCCACGAATCTCTCGCCAGAGCAGGCGGCTGCCGCTGTGCGGGGCCATGAACAGGAGCATGTGGTGAGGGAACAGGCCGAAGCGGTTCGGGAGAATCGCCGTGTGGTCAGCCAGTCCGTAACGCTTCATACGGATATCTGTCCGGAATGCGGCAGGGGTTACGTGTCGGGGGGGGTTACACGGACGACGACAGCGGCAGCTTCCCAGCCGGAGACAGAGGATAGCGGGGATTCGCAATGAATATGGTGAATATATAGAAAATAAAAGGGCTGCCGTGGGCAGTCCTTTCATTTTCGCAATGTATTTCGTGTTTCTCAATGCCTGGGATTTTCTTTGACGATCATGCATGCTTTGGTGGCCTCCACCGTAACATCTGAGATCAGCCGGTTTGTGTAGAAGCTGAGAAGCGGATCGACAGCCGCCGGCATGGTGACGATATATTTGGGGATAAGGCCGTTGAGCGTCAAGGCAACCGTGTCGGCCACACAACGGTCACAGGTGCATACCTCAAACTGGCGCATGTAGTAGATAATCTTATCATGTACAATCCGTTCCATGACATTTACGGTGGCAAAGGCCGGTTCGGGTTCCGGTTCGGGCTCCGGAGGAGCGGGCGGCGCATCTGTCTCCAGAACTGCCTGGTGTGTGGCTTCTGCCTGAGCAGGTGTGGCAGCGGGCGGGGCAGTATGTTCCGCTTGGGCGAAAACAACGCTTTCCGTCCGGTCAGGGGCGGATTGAGCAGCGCTCTTCGTTTGGTTCGGGGAGGACGGTGCGGTGGCTGCCGCCTCGGCCGGGGCAGCAGCTTTTGGCGGTGTGGCCGAGGCAGCCGCAGGCTGTGCGGGAGCCTCCGGCTGAACGGGCGTTGCGGTCTCCGGCCGGGATACTGTTTCCGTTTGCACCTGGCTTTCCTCATCCAAGGCATCGGATAACTTCTGCTGGATCAAATCGGCGACAGGATCCTTTTCGGTGGTATCGATGACAGCAATATTCTGAGTCGGCTGGGCGGACGGCACAGGGGCAGGAGCTGCCTGTCCTGCATCGGCAGACGCCGAAAGTGCAGAGGCTTCCGCTCCCATGGAGGAAACAACCTCTTCCGTTTCCTCCTTCTGCGCTTCATGTCCGGCTATCAGATTTAAGACATGCGCCGTTTTATTACTTCTTCTGGCCATATTACATTACCTCCTGGATGGTTCCCTTTGTGGTCATTTTTATAACTTCCCCTACGAATTCTCTGTAATCCTCCGCCGGCTTGGAACGGGGAGAGTGCTCAAAAATACTGATGCCGTGGGCCGGGGCTTCCGCGACGGAGACACTGGCCCGTACCTGGGCCCCAAAGACACAGGAACCCATTTGGGCTGCCACATTCTCTGCCATTTCTTTGACTTCGCGGGCCAGCAGCGTGCGTTTGTTAAATTTGGTAAGTATGATGCCCAGTACGTTCAGGCCGGGGTTAAGGTTTTCCCGGACTGAATCGATCGTTTCCTTTAGCTGTGTCACGCCCAGAAGGCTAAGAATCTCCGGAGCCATGGGAATGATCAGATAGTTTGAAGCGGCATACGCGTTTACCGTAAGAACATTAAGAGCCGGCGGCGTGTCGATTACCACATAATCGTATTCGTCGGCCACTTCTGCCAGAGCATTTTTTAGCAAAAGTTTGCGGTCGTGGGTGGTAAATTCCAGTTCGGCGCTGCTGAGAAGAATATTCGAGGTGAGAATATCGCAGTAGTCTGTTGTCTGAATAGCCTCCCGGACAGGAACTTGTCCCGTTAAAACATCGTAGACCGTGCGGCAGTTCTCAATGTCCAGTCCGAGGCTGAAACCCAGGCTTCCCTGGGGATCCAGATCGACTGCCAGAACCTTTTTATTATAAAAAGTGGCCAGGCCGGCCGCCAGAGCGCTGGAAGTGGTAGTCTTGCCTACGCCGCCTTTTTGATTGGTAAGTGCTATAATCGTAGCCAAAATAATTTCCTCCGTTCATAATTAAAACATAAATTTAACTATTATTTAAAGTATACTATATGCCGATAAATAAGTACAGGATAAATTGAAAAATGTAAACCTGCGTCATGTTTTGCGCACAAATATACAGTAAAAGGAGAGGATAATTATGGCATCAATAGGCGGTCTGAGCAGTAGCACAAGTAGTAGTATTGGCAGCAGCAGTCTCCGGGGATACGGCGGTCTGGCCAGCGGACTGGACAGGGATACCCTGATTGAGAATATGACCTACGGCACCACCAGCAAGATCACACAGCAGCAGCAGAAGAAGCAGCAGCTGGAGTGGAAGCAGGCGGCCGTTCGGTCTATCAGTGATAAAATGATTGCCTTCGGCAACAAATATACCAGCACACTGACAGCTTCTACGAACCTGTTTAACGCTAATTTTTGGGGCAGGAATAAGATCACGGCTTCCGGAGAAAACAGCAAATACGTGTCCTTATCCGGCACGGCCAGCAGCGCCAATGCGCTGACTATTGCGGCGGTAAAGCAACTGGCCCAAAAGGCGTCGGTGAGCTCATCCGGTTCCTTTTCCCAGCAGGCGATTACGTCAGAGGCGATTAATACGAATGAAACATATAGAATCGAGAATCTGGTAGGTAAGAGCATTCTGTTTTCAGAGGGGGAGAATGTTTACAGCCTGTTCCTGGCGGAAACAGATTCGAAAGGAAACAAACTGGATTACAGTTCGCCGGATAAGATTGCACAATCTATCAATACGCTTTTGAAAGAACAGGATACTGAGGGCGGCAAAAAATTAAACGATATCCTGAAGGTTGAAGTGACAGAAGACGGAAAGAACATCCGGTTTGGCAGCAACAGCAGCAACAGGGTCAGCCTGGACGGCGGAACGGCGCTGGCGCTTTTCAATATCAACAGTGCAGAATCCCACGATCTGACCGGATCGGAAACGGTAGAGAGCCTGATTGATGAGACAAAGCTGGTTACGGAAATGACATTTGCCGAGATGATCGACGGCAAGACATTGACCTTCGATTACAATGGTACCTCCAAGAATATCCAGCTTAAGAAGACAGATGATTTCGATACGTTGGTGAAAAATCTTCAGTCCGAGCTGAATACAGCCTTTGGCAAGGGCCGGGTCACCGTAAGCGGCGACGGTGGGAAGCTTTCTTTCAAAACAACGCGTCCTGACGGCACTCCCGATACCACTTCCACGCTGACGCTTACAGGAGGCAGTTCGGGCCTTTTGGGAAAAGACGGCGCCCTGAAGATTGAGTCCGGTACCTCCAACCGGCTGGATATGGACGCCAAATTAGGAAGCACAGGGTTCGCGGGTCTTGTCGGTAAGAGTCTGGAGATGGTAGGCGGAAAACTCAGCGTAGTGGAGACGGATCCGAATTCGAAAACGCAGATTGCCATTACGGCTGAGGATTCAGTAAAGACTCTGATGGATAAGATAAACAAGAACACCGATATGACGGTATCGTATCAGTCGGCCGCCGATAAGCTGGTGTTCACATCCAAGGAGAACGGCGCCAGCGGTACTATTTCCATGGACAGTACATTGGCGAAAATGTTCAAGCTTGAGGAAGAATCAGAGGGGGCCGGTGTCGAGGTTCGCGGGCAGGATGCCATCGTATCAGTGAAGTATGCCGGTTCTGATGAGATTGTTGATTTGCATCGTGAT
Source organism: uncultured Lachnospiraceae bacterium (assembly GCA_910588295.1). Taxonomy (GTDB): domain Bacteria; phylum Bacillota; class Clostridia; order Lachnospirales; family Lachnospiraceae; genus UBA11957. Next base: position 55,648 of record CAJUQO010000007.1, read on the forward strand.
TCCAATACGTTTACCGTAGACGGTCTGACCATAGCCGTAAAAGGTACTTTCGGCTATGATGAAACTACTAAAAAGATAGACCCCAATGCTGCGGTAGGTATAGAGGCATCTGTGGATGAGGATAAAATTGTAGACAACATCAAATCCATGATTGACGAGTACAATGCCATTGTGGATTTGGTAAATTCTGAGCTGACCACCAAGCACGACAAGGATTATGCGCCTCTCACCACCGAGCAGAGGAAAGAGCTCAGCGAGAGCGAGATTAAGAATTATGAAGATAAGGCCAAAGAGGGTCTGCTCTTTGGTGACAGCGATCTGAGGATGCTCAGCAGCGCCCTGCGGACAGTTATGAGCGGCGGATTAATTGAGGAGTTCAGGAAGATCGGTATTACCACTTCCAGCTCATACTCTGACAATGGGAAACTGGAACTGGATGAGTCCAAGCTTCGTTCCGCGCTGGCTACAAATCCGGAGAATGTGGAGAAACTGTTTACGTCCACGGCAGGCACCAACGCCGACGGCACGGTTTCTTATAACGGCCTGGCCACGAATCTTAAGTCTGTGATTTTCAAGTATTCCAATCCGCTGGGATCCAGTGAGTCAAAAGGTGTGCTGATCCGGAAGGCGGGTAGTTCCCACTCAGTGATGAGCCTCACGGATAACGAGATTTACAGCCAGCTTCAGGAGATCAATAAGATGATTTCCAATCTGCAGGATCGGTTGCAGTCGGAGCGCGACCGCTATATTTCGCAGTTTACATCTCTGGAGACGCTGATTTCCCAGATGAATTCCCAGTCGGGCTGGCTCAGTTCGTTCTCATAAGCATAAAAGAGGAAAAATATGTATCAAAATGGATATCAACAGTATAAAGCGCAGTCTGTGAATACGATGACGAGCGGAGAGATGCTCCTGCTTCTTTATGATGAGCTGATTAAGCGGCTCACCAGGGCGCAGATTGCGCTGGAGGAGAAGGATTATGATCTCTTTGAAAAATCGGTACAGCGTGCCAAGGAGATTGTACAGTATCTGAACCGCACGTTGAATATGGAGTACCATATCAGCTATGAGCTGAGGAGGATGTATGAATTTTTCCTCTATGAGATCAGCAGACTGCAGGTCGGACGAAATGAGACGGTGATCCAGGAGCTTAAACCCCTTGTGATGGAGCTTCGTGATGCTTTCAGGGAGGCCAGTAAGACAGCGGTCGTATGACAGGAGAAAGGACATGGACAACAGAAAAGAGCTTTTGTCAGAGATTTTAAAACGGGTGCAGAGAAATTACAGGCGCATAGTCGAGATCGAGCGGCTGACAAAGGAGCTTGGGGAAGCATTTTCGAGAAACGATCACGATTCGGCCCAGCTGCTGTTGAAGATGCGGGGCGATGAGATGGATGAGGCCACACAGACGAAGTATGAGATCCAGACCCTTGTCTTTGATGTGGACGAGGAGAAGAGGCATGACGTAGAAGCGTGGCTGAGAGGAGAGGAGAGCGGCGATCTCCAGGAGTTTGAGGCTGCCAAGATATGGGAACTGAGCAGCCAGATTAAACAGACGGTCAAGAGGACAATGACCCTTGATAAAGCAATTAGTTCCAGAATGGCAGGGGATAATTCTTATTATCATTCGCTGTCATAACAATATAAAAAAGCCTGTGGAGAAAAACCACAGGCTTTTTTGAATAAAAGGGCTTGTAAACGGATTTCAGCGAATCGAAATACTCCACATGGGCCCTCCGTCTGTGGCGCTGTATTTCAGTTCATCAAGAATGAGTTGGATATTCCAGGCTTTTTGAGTATTTTTCAGGCTGGCGGGATCGGCAATGGACACTTTTTTGTCGGACCAGTCATCAGAGATAATAATAAAATGTCCTCCATTGGTAAAATGCCCCGGTCCCAACAGTGCGACCAGGATATGTCCGCTGGCTAGTTCGTCCAGGACACCTTTTTCGGTAAAGTTATCGAAGGATTCAGCGCGGAAACCAAAGGCGGCGGCGCCCTCCGGGATGAAACTATGCTTTGTGCCGGAACCGGGGGCCCAATAACCATTATCAGCGGCCCAGTCAGCCATATCTGAAGGAAGATAATCCTGATTGCTGAAGCTGGAGACAATCATGGCAAGTACCGTGGGGCCACAGCCGTATTTACCGAAACGATCCCTGCCGCCATACGTGTAATCTGTCCAGCGGGAGTCGCCCTGGTTGTAATAGGTTAAGGTTCCCATACTGCTGGTGAGGGATAGTGTATATGTGCCGTCTTTATTTTTGGCTTTGGGCTTTTTTTTGGCCGATGTGTCTGAATCGTTACCGGTCTGTGTTTCAGTTTCCTTTGAGGAAGGATCTTCCGAAGCGGGCGGAGCGGCAGCTTCCCCTGACGTGGAAGGAACATTATCTGTTTCCGAAAAGTCTTCCGCAGGCTCGGCCGGGGATGTGTACATGACGCTGGAGGCCAGATCTGTACGGGCAGGGGGGAGAGCACAAAATAAGGCCAGGCTGATTACCGCACACAGTATTTTTTTTGCCATTTTTTTCTCCCTGTTTTTCTGAATCTATATTGACTGCCTTATTTAGAAACAGTATAGTATATATTAAATATCGGAAATAGTAGAAAAAAAATAAGGAAGAAAAACATGACGCAGATCATTTTTCATCATGTGACGAAAAAATTCGGCGATTTGACTGCACTTAATGATGTTTCTTTTGAGATAAGAAAAGGTGAATTTGTATTTGTAATAGGGAAGAGCGGGGCAGGAAAAAGTACGCTGCTGCATCTTCTCACAAAACAAGAGGAAGTAACTTCCGGGCAGATTGTCGTTGACGGATGCAGTATAGACGGTATGAAAAAGGGGAAAATTCCGGCGTACAGGCGCAGGCTGGGAATAGTTTCCCTGGAGGCAGGCCTATTGAAAGATCGTTCGATTTATGATAATATTATGTTTGCCATGCGGGCCACAGGTAGGGTGAATCGGCAGTCTGGGGCTGTGATTCTGCGCCTTCTGGGCCTTGTGGGGCTTGCTAACAGGTATCAGGCATTCCCCGATGAGCTTTCAGGCGGAGAACAGGCGCGGGTGCTGGTAGCGCGCGCCCTTTCGGTTCAGCCGGATATATTAGTGGCGGATGAACCGACGGCGAACCTGGATCCGGATTCGGCCTGGGATCTGATGCAGCTTTTTGCGGAGATCAACTATCAGGGTATGACGGTTCTGATGGCCAGCCATGCCAGGGATCTGGTGACAATTATGAGAAAACGCTGCCTGACTTTGGTGGCGGGAACCCTGGTGGCTGATGAGAAGAATGCCATATATAATATGAAAGCGATCGATATTTTTGAAGAGAGGAGAGTACTTGGGAAAAAATAAGAAAAATGTAGAAATTCGTTAGGATTATAAAAAACAGGCTAATATTTTAAGAAAAACATCCGAAATACAATAGAGGGTATTTTTTTCTTGGTAACTGGAAGGAGGGACTGCTATTAATTATGAAATCAGGTATATGCTGATGCTGCTGACGGCCATAATTAATCAGAAGACTCTTCAACCGCCGAGAAGATATGTAAAATGGGAGACGGTTCTAAAAGTTTCTGATTATCAGAAGGTTATCAGTATTGTTTATCTTGGCATTCTGGGGATCGAGAAAGAGATCTCGGAAGAATGCGAAGAGCAATTTTTTCAGAGCTACAAAAAGGAACTTCTTCTGCGTGAGTCTTACAGCAACGCTGAGGAAGTGATTATGTGGCAGCTGGAAAGATATGGGATTGAAGCGCTGGTGCTCTCGGATACGAGGGTGGAGGAGCTGTATCCCAAACCGGAAATGGCTAACCTTGGGAAGCTTGAGATTCTGGTAAATAAGATGAGTCTACCCCAAATTCACCGCCTGATGCGCGATATGGACTATGGGGAAGTCGAAAACCGTATGGGGATAGGGACGCAGTATGAGCGTGTTCCAGGCATTCGGGTCATGTTTTATGATGAGATGCCGGTTCATAATAAGGCGTTTAAGAAATATTTTTCTTTATCCCTGAAGAAGTACCCATGCCTGGGAAATTACCGGTGTATACATATGCTGTCTGCTGAAGACGGATATTTGTACCATATAGGAAAAATGGTGGAGTCCTATCTGGCAGGAGAATTGAAGATACGGGAAGTACTTGACTTCTGGCGATATCAGAAAGCCGCAGAGGAAGCCGTTCAAAGTAAAAAAGTAAAAGATTTTGTTCAGCGTGTCAAGTGGACGGAATTTGTCCATCAGGCAGAATTGCTTGCTGCGCTTTGGTTTGGCGACGGTGCGACGCGGCAGTATGGTGTTGCGCTGGAGTTAGAAGAATACATCCTTTCTTCTGGCAGGGAGAATAAACGTCTGGATCAGAGGCTGCTGCCCCATGAGAAAACCAGGCTGGATTTCTACTGGCGGAACAGGGATGCAGAATGGGCGGAAAAAAAGCGGGAATGGTTATTTCCGCCGAAGGAGTATATGAGTCAGTTTTTTCCCATTCTGAATCAATATTCTTTTTTACTATTCTTGTGTTGGGTGATTCGATGGCTTCGCTTTTTGAGACAGTTTGGTGCAATCAGCTGGAGAAGAGCGTGGTGTGGAGTCAGCGTCAGATTTTTAGATATAAAAGAAAAGATGAAAGGGCTGATAGGAAAAAAAGAGAAGGAAGATCCATCCGGGGAGGAACCTCAAAAGGAAGAGAAGGAAGTCTGGAATAATGAAGAGCCACAGTCCCAGGGCGACGGAAAAGAACCTCGGGGCGAAGAGGCGGGGATGCCGGACGAAGATGTCTGGGATAAAGGAACCGGGGCTTGGAGTGAAGAGACGGAACCTCAGATCATTGAGGAGGAACCTCAGGCTATTGAAAATCAAACAGAAATAGAAAGTGGAACAGAAGGAGACAAAGATGTTAAAAAAATTAAAAATCAGGAATAAACTTTTTGTATCATTTGCCTGCGTACTGGCTCTTGCAGTCATCATTGCGATTTATTCTATGACACAATTGAAGGATACCAATGAGAATTTTGAACGTTTCATAGCGGATAATTTAGCGGTGGACGATGCCGTTCAGAATAACCGTATTTACTCTAATGAGATTGCCAGATATCTGCGGGACATGGTGCTGTCCGGTGAGGTAAATAGTACCGTGATGGATACCGTGAATGCGGATATCGAGCGTATCCAGGCTAATACCGAAATACTGAATAATCAGCACGTTTTGAACGCGGATACGGTGAACCAGTATGAGACACTGGTGAATAATTGGCTTACCATTGGCAATGAGATAATCGGTCAGATAGAGGCGGGCAAGATAGAAGAGGCGAAGAGTGCGATCCTGAGCGAGTGTACTCCTGCGCTGGATGATCTGGTTGATGTGGTGAGGGCATTGAGCGAAGAGTCGGTTAAGAACCGCACGGCGGCCGCACAGGAGAGCGTGGCTGTGACAAACCGGAGTATGATCGTATTGATTATTATCCTGGTGATCGCTGTTATAATTGCAATAGCTATCTGCGTTGTGGTGACAAAGGATATTGTAGGGCCTATGCGGCAGATTGAAGTGGCTATGGAGAGTATGGCCCAGGGCAAGATGTCGCAGAATCTGAGCTACGATTCTCAAGATGAGCTGGGTGTGCTGGTAAATAGTGTGACGACGACTTGTACAGAGCTCGAGGCAGTTGTCGGGGATCTGACCCATCTTCTGGACGAGATGGCAAAGGGTAATTTTGATCTTTATGCTAAGGAAGAGGCCTATAAGGGTGATTTTCTTCCGTTGCTGGCATCTATCCGCCAGATGAACAAGAGCCTGAGCGACACAATGAGACAGATTAACGATGCTTCCGATCAGGTAGCCAGTGGTGCCGACCAGGTTTCGTCCGGTGCCCAGGCCCTGTCTCAAGGTGCTACGGAGCAGGCAAGCTCTGTGGAGGAGCTTGCAGCTACAGTCAATGAAGTTTCCAGAGAGGTTACGGAAACGGCTGATAACGCTAGGGAAGCGAGCAACAAAGTTATTGAGGCGCAGGAGAAATTGTCTGTTTCTAATCAGCAGATGCAGGATATGATTGCGGCTATGGATGAGATCAGCCAGAAATCCGGTGATATAGGTAAGATTATTAAGACCATTGAAGATATTGCGTTCCAGACCAATATTCTGGCGCTGAATGCCGCTGTGGAGGCGGCCCGTGCCGGTGAGGCAGGAAAGGGCTTTGCGGTGGTTGCTGATGAGGTACGGAATCTAGCTTCCAAGAGTGCAGAGGCAGCCAGCAATACAACCGTGCTGATTGAGGGTACGATTCAGGCAGTAGAGAGCGGTACAAATATTGCGGGCCGTACGGCAGAGGCGATCATGGAAACCGTGGACAGTACCAAGAGCGCTGTTACTTATGTAGATAAGATTTCGGCGGCCATGAATAATCAGGCAGAGGCGATTTCTCAGGTAACTACAGGTATGGATCAGATCTCCAGCGTTGTGCAGACCAACTCTGCCACAGCCCAGGAGAGTGCTGCAGCCAGTGAGGAGCTGGCGGGTCAGTCCCAGCTGTTGAAATCGCTTGTATCCCGTTTCAAACTCAGGGATCTCAAGAGAATATAAAATTCAATTTGTGGCATAGAGAGGGAGGCTTTCCCCTTTGTGTGTAAAATGTAACAGTCCGGCCAGTCTGGACTGTTACATTAAAATATAAAGAAAGGAGAATTCAGATATGGCAATTAACGGAGTAAACTCATTTGGCACAAGTTATTATACGTATCAAGCAGCGATCAATAATATGCGTCTGTCCCAGGCATTGTCCAGAAATCCCAGGGCGAGCCAGGCATATTCCGGGTACGGGTCGAAATATTCTTCGTCACGTAGTACCGCTATGCAGTCCAATATCAGTTTTGCTAAGCAATATAGCACGAGTATGACGGATCTGATGGGGGCGGCCAATGAACTTCGCTCATCGAATAGAGGCAGTGTACTGAATGATCTGACGGTTACCAGTACTGACACGTCTATAGCGACGGCGAAGGAAAGATTGACTGTTCGGGATCAGAAGGATATACAGCTGGATATCCAGCAGGTTGCGCAGGCTCAGCTCAATGTCAGTGATGGTGTTCGTGCTTCGGCTAAAGCAGATTCAGACATGAATTTTGCCGTAGATGACGGATCGAAAACGGTAAATGTTCGGGTGAGCGCAGTAGACAACAATGGCGCTGCCAGGACAAATGCGGATATGCTGAAAGAAGCGGCGGAGCAGATCAACAGAGGCAATAATGGCGTGACAGCCAGTGTGGTTCAGAAAGATGGTGTGGCGTCTTTGCAGTTAGAAAGCAAATCCACTGGTGCGGATAATACTTTCCGTGTGAGCGGACAGATGGGTGCAGCTGCCGGTGTTGAAAATGTTCAGGCAGAAGCCGCTAATGCGAAATATTCTGTTAGCAGCAATGGCCAGACGATGCAGTTTGAATCCCGTACCAATGAAGTGACGGTGGATTCCACCCGGATTGGCGTTACTCTTAAGGGAACCGGCCAGGTGACTATTTCCTCCGGAGTGGATGTGGATAAGGCAGCGTCGGCGTTGGATGACCTCGTAAAATCTTACAATTCTTCTTTAAAGTTTCTCAATGATAATTATGGCAGAGGAACAGGAGTGGGCAGACAGCTGCGTAATATGGCATCCGGCCTTGGTTCCGACCAATCCCTGGAGAAGATGGGAATTACAGTGAATAAAGATGCTACTTTGAGCTTTGATAAAGGGTCATTTGTAAAAAGTATGAAGGAGAGTCCTTCCCAGGCGAGGAGCCTGATATCCAATGTAAACAATATGGCCGAGCGGGCATATGCCAAAGGAGTGACGGGAGTGAATGTGAGCTCCAGTTCGCTGGTGAATGGTGATGTATCCAGTACAGCGTCGAAGTCTATCACCAATCCCTATAATGTATTTGCCATGTACTCCCGAAGCGGAGCGTATAATATGAGCAATTACTATGCGGTTGGTACGATGATGAATTATCTGATCTAAACGGTCTGACTTAAAGGCAGGTAAAAGTGAAGAACCGATAGTAAGCAGAGAGAAAAAATGCCGTATCATAGATGGGAGCATTTTTTCTCTCTTTTATTTCACGGAGGAGGGGCATGGTTCTGGAAAATCCAAAGAAATTTACCCATGAAATGCAATATCAGAAGGAGACAGGCCGAAGACTGGAAGCATATCATTGGATGAAAGACGTTGTTTGCAATAAGAGTACGGGGATGGGCATGAAAAAGATGGGTTTTACAGAGAAGCGCCTCTATAAACAGTTTCGTGTGGCCTTTTATTTGGCTTGTGCCGCCCACAAAGGCCAATGCGACAAAGCCGGATTGGATTATATATGTCATCCGGTGGTGGTAGCCATGAATATCCAGGCACATATGGAGCCTTCCAAAAAAAAGGACAGGGCCATGGTAACTGCCATGCTTCATGATACATTGGAAGATACGCTTATCACGGAGAATGCTCTGAAATGTTTTGGGTTTAGCAAACGGATTATCCGTGCCGTGGTGCTTCTTTCCCGGAAAGAAGGGGAAGATTATGAAGTGTATCTGGGAAGGCTGGCGGATTCACGGCTGGCCATAATTGTTAAATGTGCGGATATGGCCGACAATGAAAATTTGAATCGCATACAGCATCCCAGCCAGCGGGATGTAAACCGCAGTGAATTTTACCGTAACAGACGCCTGCGTCTGGAGCGGCAACTGCAGGAAGAACAGGTTTCTCCTTGACGATGAAATCTGTAATTGCGGGCGGGCTTATTTATCTCTAACAAATATTTTACACCGTGCTTTTATCCCATCCTCTGAGACTGTGACGGTTCCGTGCCCGGCTTTGCGGGCTGTCACAGTGACCTTAAAGTCGTCGTTGTATGATATATAGGCCACGGCGGCGTTGGTGGATGCCCATAGCGGCTTGACACCGGAGGATACGCGACAGGTCAAAATCTTTTTTTCGCCGACAGTCAGTTCCAGCATTGATTTACTAAGCGTGATGGTCGGCTGTTTTACTACTATTTTACAGTAGCGTTTTACGCCGTCTACAGCAGCTGTGATAGTTGCAGTACCGTGGCCAACGGCAGTAACCAATCCATCCTCGTCTACAGTGGCTACGCTGGTCTTAGAGCTTTTCCAAACGGGAGTATGGCCATTGGATACATCAGCCGTTAATTGGAGTGTGCGGGTGCGGTAGAGTGTGGCTTTATTCCTGTTCAGCTTGAGAGACGGGTGTCTGACATTTACTGTACAGACAGCCTTTGTGCCTCCGGCGGTGGCTGTGATTTTGGCGCTTCCCGGTTTGAGCGCGGTGACAACGCCTCTCTCGTCTACGCTGGCTACTGAGGATTTGCTGCTCCTGAAAGTGGCTTTGCTGCCGTTAGAAGTTTTGGCTTTCAAACGGATGTAATCTCCACAGACAAGGGATACAGAAGTCTTAGAAAGGATGATGGTTGTTTTTCTCACTGTGACTGTACAGTGGGCCTCGCCGCGTTGGACTTTGGCAGTGATAACGGCTGTACCGGCTTTCCTGGCGGTTATGATGCCGTAGGCATCAACATAAGCTACAGAAGGTTTGCTGCTTTTGAATGTGGGCCATTGGCCGTTGCTGCTGATTGCCAGCAGCGGAAGAGAATCCCCCACATTCATCGTGGCTGCATAGCGGGACAAAATCACAAAATTTGGAAGGGAAGGGGTTCGGGCCGATACATATTGAGCCGGCAGAAGTATAGAGAGGTACAGCGCCGTAACAGCGCAAAGCAACAGAGAGAATCGTTTGGTGATATTCATATAGTCCTCCTTTAATAAGGAAGAAAACACTCTGCTCATCGTGCATATAGTATAACACATGGGAAAGCTCTTGTGGGCAACTGTGCGTAAAAAGCCGATTATTTGGCATAAAAAGCGGGAGAAATGTATGATTTGGAAAGGTTAGGGATAGGTTCAGTTTAAGGCTTTGCGTTTGGCTGTGAAATTGAGGTTAAATTGAAATGTTTTTGGGGAATTCAGACATAAGATGAGCCATCGTTCTTAGTGGAATTCAGAACGATGGCTCATCTCTGCTCATCTGTGTTCAATGGATCAAACCTCTTTTCTGTAATATTATGGAGTAAATCGTTAAGTTTTTGTTGGACTATACCTTCCTTTCTCTCATACTTTGGGATACATCGTTATATTTCCTTTGGATCATACCTCCTTTTTAGATTTTTATAGCATGCGTGTAAACTTTAAAACTATAATCTTATTATGTAATACATGTATATCATCTGTAAGGTATACGCTCTTATTTTTTAACTATCCATGGGACTGTACCTCTTTTAGTTATCTCTTTGCGGGTAAAACATTACTATTTCATTGGACTGTACCCCTTTCAGATTTTCGTTTACGGGTAAATCGTTATCTTCTCATTGGACCGTACCTCATTGAAAAACTGATTTCGTAAACAGTAATCATTAAATAAGATTTACTATCTCATTGGACTGTACCTCTCTTTGAAATTTGTATCTTTTGTATGTATATATAATATCAAACAAAAAAGAACTTGTCAACAAAAAATTAGAAAAAAATATAATTATTAGAAATCATAGTGAAAACAAAACGCTATTTATAGAATATTCAGAAAATTATAAGTTATAATTTTATTGCATCATATATAAGGTTCCGATATACTTAGAAAATATAGGGAAGGAGATGCCTCTATGGGATGGTGGGAGATATTTATCATTGGTCTTGGCCTCTCGATGGATGCTTTTGCTGTGTCGATCTGTAAAGGGGTGTCTATGAGAAGGATGAGCTGGAGGCATGCAGCTCTGGTAGGCCTGTATTTTGGTGGATTTCAGTTTCTTATGCCCTTGACAGGCTATCTCCTGGGAACAACGATGGCAGACCTAATAGTAAGCATAGATCATTGGATTGCCTTTGTTTTGTTGGGGGTGATCGGGTGCAACATGATCCACGGGGCGGGACATGGAGAGGACGATTGCCTGAATGACTCTTTCGATACAAAGACTATGCTGATGTTGGCGGTGGCCACCAGTATTGACGCCTTGGCAGTAGGCATTACCTTTGCGTTTTTGCGGGTACGGATATTAATGGCCGGCTTGATTATAGGAGCAACGACTTTTGTGTTGTCTATGGCAGGTGTTAAAGCCGGTAATGTGTTTGGCAGCAGATTTCGGGCCAGGGCGGAATATGCCGGGGGCATAATCCTTATACTCATAGGTTTGAAAATACTGTTGGAGCATCTGGGGGTTTTGTAAATGAAGGGACAGGAAGAATTGCATTATGCGGGTGAAGTTTACTATTACGACATAGTCCGTTCTGACAGGAAAACGCTGGCCCTACAGGTGCGCCCCGGAGGTGCAGTGCTGGTTCGCGCGCCCCGGAGGATGAAGGCGGATACGATACGTCGGTTTGTGTGGGAACACAGGGATTGGCTGCGTAAAAAAGTTTTGGAGAGTCGGTGTGCTTCTGCAAATGAGATGTATACTCCACAGGAGGAAGTGCGGCTGCGGGAACAGGCGGGGGAGATTCTGCGGATGAAGGCAGACTATTTCGCCCGATTAATGGGGGTTCAATATAACCGTATATTTATCAAAGAGCAGAAAACTGTATGGGGAAGCTGCAGTACGAAGGGAAACCTGAATTTTAACTGGAAGTTGATTCTGGCAGGGCCGGATCAGTTGGAATATGTGGTAGTGCATGAGCTGGCTCACCTTAAGGAGATGAACCATTCCCCGGCGTTTTGGCGGGAAGTAGAGAGGGTGCTGCCGGATTACCGGGAGAGAAGAAAGAAGCTTAAGGCCTTCCAGCCCTGAAATGACCGGAAATCCATAGTTTTACGGGAGGGCAAAAATGTGGCAAAAGAAGTAAAGACCAACGCCATGCGTATGCTGGACAGGGCAAAAATTTCTTATGGAGTCATCAATTATGATTGTGTGGACTTTATAGACGGCGTCCATGTGGCTGAGAAAACCGGTGCACCGGTGGAACAGTCCTTTAAAACGCTGGTGATGCGGGGAAAGAGCGGCCAGTATTATGTGTGCGTTCTGCCGGTGGCGGCGGAAGTGGATTTAAAGAAGGCGGCGAGGATGATGGAGGAAAAGTCTCTGGAGATGCTTCACGTTAAAGATATCAATAAAGTGACAGGGTATGTCCGCGGCGGATGCAGCCCGTTGGGCATGAAAAAGCTGTTTCCCACGGTGATCCATGAGAGCGCCCGGGAGTATGACAGGATCTATATCAGTGGAGGGCGTATTGGCACGACCATTGTGGTGGCTCCGGAGCCACTGGCGGAACTGACAGGCGCCAAATTCGCGGATATTACAGTAGTTGCGTGAAAGACAGCCACGCCGTCGAAGCCGGGATTTATGTGGGCCAAAACGGCGGAATGAAACAATTTAGAAAAAAATGAAAAAAGTGCTGGACAAAAGTTCAAAGTTGTGATTTAATATATGTATACAAGGCGGGTGCAGTCTTGCACCCCATTTATTCTGTTTTCGGCAGTTCGCCGGAGATTTCCATATTGGATTTTTTTAATTAAATAGGAGAAAGAAATGTCCGTATCTGTTTTTAGTGTGCTCATTTATACGGGGATGACTGCGCTGCTGGATCTGCGTACACAAAAGATCCCTAACACGGCCATTCTCTGCGGCTGGTCCGCAGGGCTGGGGCTGTGGTTGGGGTTACAGGGATACAGGGGATGCCTGTATTGGATGTCCGGGGCCCTTGGTACGCTGCTTCCCGGCCTGATTCTCTATTTGCTCGGGGGGTTCGGCGCGGGGGATGTCAAGCTTTTGTCCGTTGCGGGCGGGATTTTGGGACTGCGCCGGGGGCTCTGGCTGGCTGTGGCAGCATTGTTTGTGGGGGGAGGGATGGGATTGGCGGCCGTGAGCAGAAGCGGTGAGGGCCGGGCCTGTCTGCTTCGGACGGGAAAGTATATCCGTGGATTATTTACCGGAGGAAAACCGGTATGGCCCAAGGGGCAGGGGGTAAGAGTCTGTTATGCACTGGCTGTATTTGGCGCAGCGCTGTTGCTGGCAGTTCGGGAAGGAGGATGGATACCATGGCTGAAATGAAAATGCTGGCTGTGTGCGCCCGGGAAGAAGGGTACGGCATAAGGCTGGCAGAATATGCCCGAAGTCAAAACAGCTGCCCTTTTCGGGTACAGGCTTTTTCAACGGTAGAAACACTGGGGAATTATCTGAAACTGCGTAACGTGGATGCTATACTGCTGGATGAGGGCATGTACGAGGAAGACATGTGGCAGAAATATGACGGCGTGCTGTGTCTTCTGGGGAACGGTGTCGGACAGGAAGAGAATCCACCCCAAATTTTCAAATACCAGCCGGCCCGGGATATATTGAATGGGGTTCTGGCGCAGTACCTGCGCGGTGCGGAACAGCAGGAAAATCAGCTGGTCAATAAAAAAGGTATGGAAATATTTGGAATATATTCACCTGTGGGACGCTGCGGCAAAAGCCTGTTTTCTTTAGCCTTGGGGCTGGAATTGGCCAGGCATCAAAAAACCCTGTATCTGAACCTGGAATCCTGGTCAGGCCTAAATCAAGGGCCGGAAGAGGCACCCGGGGGCAGTCTCAGCGATTTATTATATTTTCTGCGTCAGAGGCGGGGAGCGTTGCCAGAGTTTTTAAGCAGTATTGTGAGGAATGCCGATAAATTAGATATGATCTCTCCTGTGCGGGCTCCAGCGGATTTGGCATCAGTGTCTGTGGAGGACTGGCAGTATCTGTTTGAGGCATTGCGCCGCCAAAGCAGCTATGAGGCGGTAGTGCTGGATATTGGAGACAGCCCCCAGCCGATTGAGAGGCTGCTGAGTATATGCACGAAAGTGTATGTGCCCACGCTCTCCGACAGGGACTCCCGGATAAAGCTGGGGCGTTTCCTGGAGTTTATTGAGGCTGCTATCTGTCAGGAGCTGGCGCCGGAGATAGAGCACCTGTCCCTGCCCCTGGTAGAATCTATCGGAATGGATCGTTCCTGGGCAGAACAGGTTCTGTGGAGTGATATGGGAGATTTTGTGCGCCGGATATTAAGAAAGTAGAGGTGAGGAACAGATGGAGCAACCTATGCAGAGGCTTAGAAAAGAACTGGGCGATCGGCTGGCAGAAAGCGGCGCATGCACAGATGAGGATGTGATGCGGCAGATTGATCTCCTGCTTTTAAAGGAGAGCCGCAGGACATATTGTCCGGTGAAAGAGATGAACCGTTTGCAGGCGGAGCTGTTTTGTTCTGTACGGAAGCTGGATGTGCTCCAGGAACTGCTGGATGATCCGGAAGTGATGGAGATCATGGTCAATGCCCATGACAGGATTTTTGTGGAACGGGCGGGAAAGGTTTTCCGCTGGAAAAAGGCATTTACTTCCCGTGAACGCTTGGAAGATGTGATTCAGCAGATTGTGGCGGGCTGTAATCGTGTGGTCAATGAGAATATGCCTATTGCGGATGCCCGTCTGCCGGATGGCTCGCGTATCCATGTGGCGCTGCCACCGGTGGCGTTGGATGGACCGGTGCTGACGATTCGACGCTTTCCCGACGATCCCATTGGCATGGAGGATTTGATTCGCATGGACAGCGTCAGCAGGGAGGCGGCGGAATTTTTGCAAAAGCTGGTGGAAACAGGATATTCTCTGATGATTGGCGGCGGTACGTCAGCGGGAAAAACTACATTTTTAAATGCTCTGTCTGCATTTATCCCCAGTGATGAGAGAGTGATTACCATCGAAGATAATGCGGAGCTCCAGATCCATGGTATAGAGAATCTGGTACGCATGGAGGCGAAAAACGCCAACCTGAAAGAGAATCGGGAAATATCCATCCGTGATCTGATCCGTGCGTCACTCAGAATGCGTCCGGACAGAATTATTGTGGGAGAGGTGCGGGGGGGCTGAGGCGATCGATCTTTTGCAGGCTTTAAACACGGGGCATGAAGGCTCTCTGAGCACCGCGCATGCCAACAGCCCGGAGGATATGGTCAGCCGTCTGGAGACGATGGTACTTATGGGGATGCAGTTACCGCTGGAGGCCGTAAGGAGGCAGATCGCTTCGGGAATTGATATCTTTATCCAGTTAGGACGGGATAGGGAAAAAAAGAGAAAAGTTATGAAGATTACGGAGGTAACAGGCTGTGAAGAAAACGGTGTGTGTATGCAGACGCTGTTTGAAAGGAATGATCAGACAGGGGCATTGGAAAGGAGCGGAGAATTGTGCCATACAGCAAAATTGGAAAAGGCAAATCTGTCGTAAAGGCCGGGGAGGATTACAGAAGTTATCGATTTACCCCTGGGGAAAGTCTGGTTTATGGGGGAATGGGGATCCTTCTGTATCTGGCGGCGGATTTTCTTCTGTACCGCAGCCGGGGCCTGCTGCTTTTCCTGCCGGTATTTATGGTACCTTATTTTCGATGGATAAAAGCCCGGCTGATCCATAGGAGAAGACATCGGCTTCTGGAACGGTTCCAGTCTGCGGCAATGGCTTTCGTAGTGGCGCTTCGGTCAGGTTATGCGGCAGAAAATGCTCTGGCAGAGTGTGCCGGTGACTTGGAGCGGATGGCCGGAAGTGAAGATATTATGGTAAAGGAGCTTCGGTATATGCAGACTCAGATCACGTTGTCTGTACCGCTTGAGGTGCTGTTTACTGATCTGGGGGAGAGAAGCGGACTGGAGGATATACGGAATTATGCTCTGGTATTTGCCATCGGAAAACGAACCGGGGGAAATATGGGAGAAATTCTGGCCAATGCGGCGGATCAGCTTCAGCAGAAACTGGAAGTGCAAAAAGATATACAGGTGCAGGTTACATCTCGCCGGATGGAGCAGACTGTCATGAGTATGGTTCCCTGGGGAATCATTCTTTACCTGAACGTGTCATCACCGGGGTATATGGATGTACTTTATAGTTCAACGCCGGGAAAAGCAGTGGCGACGGTATGTCTGGCTGTATATCTGTTATCCTGGTTTTGGGGAAGGAAGATTACAGAAATTGAAATATAAAGAAATAAAGAGGAAGATAGGGAACTCCCTGACAGAGAATCAAAGGCTTTTGGCTTTTTTCGGACTGCTGGCCATTAGTACAGGGGCCGCCATTACATGGGCAGCGGGAAAAGGAGCCGTGGAAGAGGTCAGTGAATTGGAAAAACCGGAGGCCAATAGAGAATCGGTGCAGGAACGGCTGTTTGTTGGGACAGATCAGGAGGAGGCACAGAGCTATATTGTAGAGGTGCCTGCCAGGCAGTACACATCAGCGGAAGTGGAGCGGCTGCTGGAGGAAGGCCGGAACGAATTGGACAGGCAGCTTTTGGGAGAAAACGATTCATCGGATCTTGTGACAGAGAAGCTGTGGCTGGCCACGGAAACGGCAGACGGCCGGGTAGCGGTGGAATGGAGTATTGACCATCCGGAGTATCTTCGGTATGACGGTACTCCGGCGGAGGATATCCCGGCGGAGGGGGTTCTTGTCCGACTGGAGGCCAGGCTGACCTGTCAGGCGGAGGAACGGTATTATCATAAACAGGTCGTTTTGTATCCTGAGACAGAAGGGGAGAGAGCTTGGATCAGACAGGTGGAGCAGGCTCTAGAGGAGGCGAATGAAGATAGTACGGAGGAGATGTATCATCTGCCTCAGTTCATTGGCGGTAAGGCGGTAATTTGGAATCGGAGCAGGGAAAACCCGGCGTTGGTGTTATCCCTGACCATACTGGCGACGGGAGTTCTGCTTGTCTGGCGGCGCAGAGAGCAGAGCAGACAGGAGGAACAGAAGCACAGGGCACAGCTTCTTAGGGATTATCCGGCCTTTGTCAGCCGCATGTGCCTTTTTATGGGGGCAGGGCTCAGTGTACGGCAGGTGTTTTACCGTATGGCGGACAGTGGGGAAAAATATGAGGGGAAGGGCAGAAATAAGCCCCGCGATTATCTGGCAGAGGAATTGCGTCTGACCTGCAAGGAGCTGGAACAGGGAGTTTCCGAAACGCAGGCATATAGACATCTGGGAGAACGGAGCGGCCTTCTGGAGTACAGAACATTTACGGCGCTGTTGGTGCAGAATATACGCAAAGGGAATCAGGATCTGCTTGCCATGCTTCAGGGAGAGGCAGATAAAGCGTTTGCGGATCGCCGGAGAAATGCGGAAATTCTGGGCAGCAAGGCCGGGACAAAGCTGTTGATGCCCATGGGGCTGATGCTGGTGGTCGTGCTGATACTGGTGGTATTTCCGGCGTGCGTATCGTTTTACGGCTGATATGGCTGAATAGAAGAAATATTTTATGAATAAGAAAGGAGCGTAGGTATGTGTAAAGCGATTTATAGGTTCTGGCAGGAAGAGGATGCAGTGGGGGTGGTGGAGATCATTCTCATTCTGGTGGTGCTGATTGGCCTGGTGCTGATTTTCAAGTCGCAGCTTACCAGCCTGGTAAATTCTACATTAACTAAAATTAAAAACCAGAGTAATTCTGTCTGATAAGGAGTATGACATGAAAAAGAAAGGCAGTATAACTGTATATCTGCTGATGATATGTTCCCTCTTATTACTATTTGCCGGCGCCATTTTCTATTCGCTCCGTATTGAAGGGGCCAGGGTGATGGTGCAGACGGGGGCCCGAAAGGGGCTGTATTCCCTTTTTGCCCGCTACGATCCGGATTTGCTTGAGCGGTATGATCTGCTGTTTTTGGACGGAAGCTGCCGCACGGGAGAATTCGCTCCGGGGACGCTGCTGCGTCAGGTAGAAAAATACGCGGGAATTCCCTGGGGGGCCAGCGAGACCGCAGGGGGTGCGGAGGCTGCCAATCTCTGGCAGCTTGGCAGCCCCGCGGCGGCCATTACAGGTTATACTTTGGCTACGGATCAAAGCGGGGAGGCATTTTACCGCGAAGCCGTGGCCTGGGAGCGGGAGACGCTGGGAGCGAAAGCCCTGCAAAGTCTCAGGGAGCGGGCAAACGTGATGAAAGGGCAGGAGAAAAAAGCTTCAGAAGGCGGCGTGGAAAGCGCGCTGGAAGCCTATGACAGAGCTGAGGCCGAGGCAAAAGAGAAAAAGGAAAGAGAGGAAAAAACGGAACAGAAAAAAGAGCCGTTTCCCGGTTCCACGGATCAAACGGCCATTTCGGCAAAAGAAAATCCTATCACTGTCATTAAAGAATTAAAAAAGAAAGGACTGTTGGCCTTAGTATTTCCTGCAAACCAGACATTGTCCGAGGGAAAGATCCCGGCGGATCAATTGTTCTCCGGGCGCACAGCCCTGGAGGGTATGGGGCTTGTACCGATGGCAAAAGGTCACAGTATATCGGATAAGGTGCTGTTCTGTGCGTATCTGGCGGATCATATGGGAAATTGCGTGGAGAATGAGAATACGGGAACCCTGGTTTATCAGATGGAGTACCTTCTCAATGGCCGGAAAAGTGACAGGGAGAATCTGGAGCAGACTGTGAAAAAGCTGCTGCTGGCCCGGGAGGCGGCCAATCTGCTGTATCTGGAGGCAGACAGGGAAAAGAAAAGCGAAGCGCGTACGCTGGCATCGGCAGTCTGCGCCGCACTGGCTATTCCCATAGCAGAGGAAGTGGTGGCCCAGGTACTGCTGGCCTGCTGGGCCTATGGGGAGAGCCTGATGGATGTGCGGACTCTGCTTGCGGGAGGCAGGGTTCCTCTGGAGAAGACAAAGTCCACATGGCAGTTGGATCTGAGGGATCTAGCCAAGCTGACAGAGCGTTTGAAAGACCCGGCAAAGGATGATGGCGACGGGTTACGCTACGGGCAGTATCTGCAAGTGCTTCTCTATGCAAATGATGAGGCAATGTGTGTAAAACGGGGCCTGGATATGGTGGAGGATGGCATCCGCGGCATAGAAGGACGGGAGGACTTTCAGATAGACTGTTGTATCTATGCTATGGAGGTACAGGTGAAAGCCGGTGTATCCGGAGCATCGGACGTAACAGTGACGGAGAAAAGAAGTTATGAAAACTAAAGCATACAGGGCGGCCCCCCTCCTGGGGCATGAAACTGACAATCTAACATGGCTATCGATAAAAAGGAAAATAACACTCTCTCTTCAGGCATATCTTATCGCGTTAAATACCCCGACATACGACGATACATCCGCCGCAGGAGGAGGGCTGCCCTGTGTGCTTTGGCGGGAAAAAGAACGGCATCATCATAGTTGTCCGCCGTCGGGCGGGCATCGGAAGGGGAGCCTGACAGTGGAAGCCGTGTTTATTCTCCCGTTCTTTTTTCTGATCTGTATGGCTCTGTTTTGCTATAGCGGCATTTATGCCGCGCAGACGGATATGACAGTGCGTTTAGAGGCAGAAGCGGAAAAGGCGGCCATGTACAGTTCTGGGTACGGCGCGTTGCCTGAGGAGGGGGCCCGCCGCGATTTGGCTTATGCGGCCATCAGAAACGGTACGGTCAGTTGGCTTACCTCGCAATTGAAGGATAATCCGCGGGTTGACAGCCTGAAGCTTTCCGGGTCTGTGATGGATGAGAAAAGGATTTCCCTTGTGGCATCCTATAAGTTTTCTCCTTTGGTATCATTTCCCGGTATGGGGAGATGGACATTGCTGGCAGCCGCAGAAGTATATCCCTGGGTCGGAGATTCGGGGGAATGGGAATGTAATGATAAGGAAGATGTGGTATATGTCAGCGATAACCGGGCGGTTTACCATACTCACGGTGACTGTAGCTATCTGGACATCCATATACAAGAAATCAACCGCGGGCAGATAGGTTCTGTAAGGAATTCTTCCGGAAACCGTTACAGTTCCTGCGAAAAATGCTGCAAAGGAGCAGGTAAGACGGACAGTATTTACGTGACGGAGCGGGGAACTCATTATCATAGTACACTGTCCTGCAGCGGCCTGGCCCGTAGTGTACGGCTGGTTCCGCGGTCGGAGGTAGCCGGACTTCCCATGTGCAGCCGTTGTGCCAAAAGGGGAGGATAATCCTGGAGAAAAGGATGGATGGGAGAAGGCAGATGGGAAAGGGATTGGTGTATCTGCTGTTTTTAATGGCACATACGGTCACAGATGTAAAGGAGAAGCGGATTTACGTGGCAGTGCTGGCATTGCAGGCCCTTGTAGGTATGGCTTTCCAGATATGTGGCAGACAGGCGGGGATTATTACCGTGCTTTCCTGCCTGCCCGGGCTGCTTTGCCTGGGAATAGGCAGGCTGAGTAGAGAGAAGGTGGGCTATGGTGACGGATGGATGATTTTTGTGGGCGGCCTGTACCTTTCGCCGGGACAGATGATGACCCAGCTTTTATGGGCCTCCATGGCTGCCTGTATTTACACAGTATGGTCGCTGGCCGTCGGAAAACTGACAAGAAAAGAAGAAATACCGTTTGCGCCATTTTTGCTGGCAGGTTATCTGGGAGGTGTGATGCATGGGCGGAGGTAAGAAAAAAGGAAGCATAACTGTGGAGGCTGTCTTTGTGGTGCCGCTGTGTCTGATGGTGATTTTTGTTCTGTTGGAGAGCGGATTGTATCTGCATCATCAGAGCTGGTACAGAGAGGCCGCCTGGGAATGTATACTGGCCGGCGCGGATACGGGGGAAGAGGTGGCGGGAGTGCTGTCCCACTGGGAGAGGCTGGCCGCGGATCAGATACTCCCGGTTCGAGAGGTTTCGGCAAAAGCCGCAGAAAAGGATGGCAGACTGGATATGTCCCTGCGGGGTGGTGTATCCGGCATATGGGGATTTAACGGAATGGAGTTCATGATCCATGTACAGAGAGAGCAAATCAGGCCGACAGAGTTTGTGTGGCGGGTACATATGCTTAAGAAGCTGGGAGAGGAGGAGATGCGGTGAAGGCCAGCTACCAAAGAGAATTGTATCGTTCCAGAATATGCTGTGAGCTTGAGGGGGAAGAAGCGGACTGCGGCTATCCTCTGCAGATGTGTCTGCGCAACTCTATTCCAGGGCTGCTGCCCTGTAGTGCCGAGTCAATGGATGGCCGGACTTATATTTGCTGGGACGTTACTTCCAGAAACAGCCTAAAGGAACTCAGCGGCGGAGGATTTTCCCCGGAGCTTTTGAAAAGGGTGCTGCGGGCGGTCTATGCGGTCATGCGGGAATTGGACAGCTATCTGATCAGCAGCGGGTATCTGGTGTTATTGCCGGAACAGATTTATCTGGATGCGTCCAGGAAGAAGGTGGCATTTATCTGCGATTATGAAGATGGGGCAAGTTTTCAAATCGGGATACAGAAACTGGCGGAATATATTTTGGCCGGAATTGACCATAAAGACCAGGAGCAAATGCGGCTGGGATATGGACTATACAGGCTGGCGGTTCAGGAGAACTTTCCCCGTGAGGAGTTCCAACGCCTCCTGTTTGGGGGAGAAAAACAGGATAAAATCCCGGCATCAGGAATGGACGGACATGAGGGATCATCAGGATCAGATACGGTGTATGGAAAAGAACCGGTTCGGGAAAACGGGATATTTTCGGAATCATTGTCAAAGGATGCTGTGGCGGGGGAGCTGGAAAGACAAAAAATACTGGATTCCTTTTTTACGGAAGATGAGGAAGAAAGACAGGGAGCCAGAGAATACCTGTGGCTGTATGTCCTGCTGGCCGCTATGGTAGTGTTTGGGCTGGAAGTATTCGTTTATTTTCGCAATGGACGTCATATACATCCGGGCTGGCTGGTATTTGGCCTTTTGCTTACCGCGGTGTGTATAGGGGCGGTATGCGTGGGAAGGTGCATAAAAAACAGGGGAGAAGAAATTCAAGGAAAGCTGGAAAGTACAAAACGTTTACAGGAAGACAAGGAAACCAGTGCTGCAAACGACGGGCAGAGCGGGCTCGTATCCGGGCAGACAGCCGGTCATAGTGCTCCTCCTTTTCAGGGAACAGATGTCTGTGGTGGCGTAGGAGAGACTATGGTGCTTCAGGATCCACGGCTATATGGGAAGGAAGAAGGCGGGGCTGTATTGGAACCGATGGGCCGGAATGGAAACAGTCTCATCATCCCGGCAAAGGGAGCGGTGCTGGGAAAGCTGCCGGATGCGGCAGATATCATTCTTCCGTATCCGGCTGTCAGCCGGATACATGCCAGGATCATTCGGCAGGGCGAAGAATATCTTATACAAGATCTGAACTCCAGGAACGGTACGCGGATCAATGGCAGCCCCCTGGTTAGCCAGCAGTTTGTACAGTTAAAGGAGCAGGATGAAATTAGCTTTGCGGATATTTCTTATCGTTTCCTCACGGAAAATGGGAACGAAACCGTAACAGTTCAGCCCAGAACTTTGCATTCGTTGCAAAGTCCGTAAGAATGCATATATTATGCCGAGAGGGAATCTGCCCCTTTGCCGTAGGGCGCTGGACGTCCAGTGGACGTTTGTTAAGCGCCGACCGGAGTGAAACGCAGACACTTCCAATGGGCAGATTCCGTTACAGTTCAGCCGACGGCTGAATTGTAACACGGAACTTGATATTGAGGCAAAATACTGCTTGTGCTTTGCATAAAATAAGCATATAATCAGGGCATGGGTCGTAAAGGAATTTTTCGGGAAGGCGAAACCTATGGAAGAGTATGGCTATCCAAATGAAGACGCGATAGACCGTATGAAGCGTCAGCCGAAGCATTGGGCGAACCTTATTATAATCGCCATAAACATACTGATGTTTGTGGTGGTGGAGCTAACCGGGTCAAGTATGGATACGGGACATATGCTGGACTGGGGGGCTTCCTGGTTTCCCTATATACAGGAGGGGCAGGTATACCGTTTGGTTACGTCGATGTTTCTTCATTTCGGCTTGAATCATCTGGGCAACAATATGCTGCTGCTTTTGTTTCTGGGAGATACGCTGGAAAGCCTGGTGGGGAAATGGAAATATCTGCTGGTCTATCTGGGAGGCGGGATTCTGGGAAATGTGTGTTCCTGCATGTATGAATGGCATTCGGCAGATTTCTATGTATCGGCAGGCGCATCCGGTGGCATATTTGCGGTGATGGGAGCGTTAATCTTGATTCTTCTGCGGGAGCGGGGCCGCATTGGCGATCTGACTCTCCGTCGGCTGGGTTTTATTTCCCTGTTGTCTATCTATCACGGCTTCACGGCTTCTGGTGTAGACAGCTATGCCCATCTTGGCGGATTGTTGGGGGGCTTTCTGTGTGGCGCTCTGGTTTACCGGAAGAACGGCCGGAATCATGCGTAGACGATCGGCAGTGCCAGTGTAAATTCGGTGCCTTCACCCAGGCTGGTGAAAATGCTAAGAGTACCGCCGTGGGCCTCGGCGATGGTGCGCGCAATGGACAGGCCGAGACCGGTACCATCCTTTTTATGAGTTACGAAGGTGTCAAAAATTGTGGGGAGATATTCTTCGGGAATTCCCGGCCCGTTGTCGAGAATTTGGATAAACAGGCGTTCACCGTCAGTGGAAATAGAGCAAGTGATTTTTCCGCCGTCGGGCATAGCTTCTGCGGCATTGCGAATCAGGTTTAACAGTATTTCGCGAATCTTCGTGCTGTCCATAAAAAATGAGGGGACAGCACTCTCCTTGTTTAATTGAATATCTATATGCTGTCCGCGCAGGGAGGGGCGGACAGATTCCACGATAGAGGATAACAGCCGATAGGGATTAGTTTCAGCTTTGTGTAGGTTCCGGGCGTTATTGTAATCGGAGAGGTCGGTTAACAGTTCCCGAAGGAAAGCCATGTTTTCTATGATATCATCCCAGTAACGGTATGTACAGATTTCAGGGTGTTCGGCAGCGATCATTTGCAGGAAGCTGTTGATTAGTGTGACGGGATTGCGGATCTCATGGGAGATTTTGGACAGAGAACTTAAGTGATCCTTTTCTATTGCCTGGAATAGTTCCCGAAACGTGCTGTTTTCCTCATAAAACCGGTTTAATTTTTCATAATCATCTTGTGTCAGCATTCCTGCCCTCCCATGCTGCGCGAAATTACCGTATGGGCAAAGTGTATCACCATAGTGAAAGCGGTGCAAACAGATTCGTTCGACAAATTCTGACAATAGTGAAATTAAGGAGGACTTAGGGATGGAAGACTGTATTTTCTGTAAACTGGCAAATGGGATTTTTGATTCGGCGACAATTTATGAAGACGGTTTGTTTCGTGTTATCCTGGATCTCGGGCCGGCCTCTAAAGGTCATGCGTTGATTCTGCCGAAGCAACATTATGCCAATATCTATGAGCTGCCGGAAGAACTGGCCATGAAAACTATGGCGCTGGCTAAACGGATGGTGGAAGTTATGACAAAGGCTCTGGCATGTGACGGGTTCAACCTGGTGCAGAATAATGGGGAGGCAGCGGGTCAGACCGTGTTCCATTTCCACATGCATCTGATTCCCCGCTATAAGGGCGATCATGCAGGATTTGGGTGGAACGACGGAAAGCTGACGGATGAAGTGAAGGCGGAAGTCATGAGCAAGGTACAGGCAGAGCTTGTCAGGGCAGAATAGGAGTTAGCGTGGATCATTCGGACTTTAACCGTATTTACGATCAATATTATCATTTAGTCCTGCGGGCGGCCCAGAACTATGTGCAGGATCCTCATTATCAGGAAGATATATGCCAGGAAGTATTTTCGAAGCTGTATAATAAAATTGAGACTCTGGCGGAGGAAGATCATGTGCGTCCCTGGCTTTTGGTGGTTACAAAAACCACAGCGCTGGATTTGCGCAGACGATTAAAGCTGGATCATCCGGCGGCATCAGGTGAAGAGGGGCAGGTGGGAGAGACAGAGCCCCTCGTCCAGGATGGCCCGGAGGAAAAAATATTGCTGCGGGAACAGCAGGTGGAAGTGTTCCGGGCCCTTCGGGAACAAAACCCGGAATGGCTTAAGATCATGGTCTGCCTGGAGGTGGATGGCATGAGGCAGGCAGATCTTGCCAGAGAGATGGGAATTTCTCTTACAAGCCTTCGGAACAAGATCTACCGTGCCAGAAAATGGTTGAAGGAGCACTTTCCCCAGGAGGGTTAGCTGTGCCGGGCGATTAGATCCAGGATGATCTGGAGGGAGTTCTTTTGCGGGGCGTTTTCCATGGCCCGGATATAGGTATCGCGGTTTTGGTAGAGGGTAAGGATGGCTTTAAGAAGAATGGCGTCTGTCAGTTTATCTTCTTCAAGTACCATGCTAAAGCCCTGTTTTTCAAAGGAGCGGGCATTTAAAATCTGATCGCCCCGGCTGGCTTTGGCGGAGAGCGGGATCAGGAGATGGGGCTTTTTCAGCGCCTGGAGTTCACAGATAGCATTAGCCCCGGCGCGGGAGACCACCATATCAGCCAGGGCAAATAAATCGGGGAGCTCCTGCTCAATATATTCATATTGAACATATCCGGCCATTTCTTTTTTGGATTCGTCCAGCTTACCGCGGCCGCACAGATGGACGACCTGAAATTTCTGCAGAAGTTCAGGCAGTATGCGCCGGATGGCGTCATTTATGGCGGCTGCTCCCAGGCTGCCCCCAATAATCATGAGAGTCGGTTTGTCTGCCGCAAGTCCGGTAAAGGACAGCGCCTTGTCGGGGCTGCCGGATAAAAGTTCCTGCCGGATGGGTGTACCGGTAACCACAGCCTTACCCTCCGGAAGCTGAAAGAGAGTCTCGGGGAAATTACAGCAGACTCTGGTGGCGAAGGGAATGCAGATCTTATTGGCCAGGCCCGAGGTCATATCTGATTCATGGATGATGGCCGGTACATGGTTTCTTTTGGCAGCGATTACCACAGGGACGGTGACAAATCCCCCTTTTGAGAAAACGATATTTGGCTTTAGCTGCTTTATTAATCTGTGGGCTTCATGGAACCCCTTCAGGACGCGGAAGGGGTCGGTGAAGTTCTTCAGGTCAAAGTAACGCCGTAGTTTGCCGGAGGAGATGCCATAGTATGGTATGCCCAGTTCTTCAATCAATTTCTTTTCAATGCCGTCATAAGAACCGATGTAGGATATCCGATAGCCCATTTCCCGCAGACGGGGGATCATGGCTATATTGGGGGTTACATGTCCGGCGGTTCCTCCTCCGGTGAGTATGATATGTTTCATAAATTAATGCCTCCTGCATGGATTTGCCGCGTCGCCCTGGCTGTCGGCTATCAGTCCTATCATTATGTTATCCTTTTTGGAAAATGTCAAGAAAAGAAGGCGTTCTTGCCAGAGTCGGAAAAAATATTTATGTGAAGTGCGATTTTTTTTGTTTTTGTGCGTATTCTGTATGTAATGTAAGAAACCCCAAGGGGATTTGAGTATGCGGGAAAGGAGGTAGAGCCGGCAGCGGCCGACGAGATCCTTACATTACCGGCGGCTGCAGTGTGAATGGATTTTACGGTAAAAATGAATAGAAGGATAGCAACATAAAGTTCCAGTATGAAAAGATACCGCCCGTCTGGCAGCAGGAGGGCGGTATCAAATTCACCGCGGAAACAATTTTTAGTTCTGTTCCAGTGCCGCTTCAATGGCTTTGGCAAATTGATCCGGGCAAGATGTAGGCCTGCGGCCGCAGCGGATACCGGACATACGCCGGATGGCCTCTTTGGCATCCATGCCCTCTACCAGAGAACAGACACCCTGGGTATTGCCGTTACATCCCCCCTGGAACTGCGCATTGTGTATCTTTCCGTCCACCAGCTCGAACTCAATGGACTGGGAGCATACACCTTTAGTACGGTAAAGCATGTTAGGTACCTCCTGTAAGATAATGTTTAAACTATTTTCTGAAAGAACCGATCCAGGCTCCGGCTTTAGTATAGCATATAATCGGGCAAACCCGAAATGTTTTTCACGATACGGGCACGGAAATTAATTTTCCAAAGCCTCACAAATCTTAGAAGACTCAAGCAATCCTGCATTATTTTAGACAGCGCTCTTTTTGATGAAATTCTTACCTTGAACTGCTTCAGCAGGCTGATGGAGAATTTACGGGGCAGGTTTAAATTCTGCTGGATTGTTCTGTTCTCAATGCGGCAATAATCTTTTCCGTAATGGGCATCTAATAACCAATGCATCGTTTCTACTGCCCATTCCATTCGGGCATGATGAAGCAGCTCCGCCGCTGACAGTTTTCGGCTGGAGATATAATAGTGCCATTCTTCTGTTTTTCTTCCATCTTTTTCATATTCCGTCTTAATTGCACCGATACAATTCAGGTTTTCCCATTTTTCTTTCCCATACAGCCACGCAGTATCACCTGTGGAATAAGCAGTCCTAGTTTCGGCCCGGTCACGGTTTTTATCTGTCCTTCTTTCACAGTCCATGCCCTTCCTGAGCGTATCATCCTGGACATATTCAGAGATTGCGCTCCCGAGATTCGGCTGGTTGCCTTTTGCGTCCAATAAGTAATTGCCCTTCCCTTTGACAATTATCCCCGCAGTTTTTTGCTGGCAGTTTAGCGCATCCGCAGCAACCAGGCATCCTTCAACATCCATTTTTTTCAGCAGCTCCTGTACTGCAGGAATCTCGTTGCTTTTGGTTGAAACCGTTTCTGATGCCAGGGTAATCCCAAGTTCACAAATCTGGGCACTGATAATATGCAGGGGGCTGCCAATATGCTTCATCCCTGTTGTGGAACGGATTGTTTTTCCATCCAGGGAAATGGTTGTCTGACTGCGGTCTTCAGGTAAAAATTGGGCAGCCCATCTCATCAGACATTGATTCAGTGTGTCCGTTTTCACCATCTTCAGCAGCACCAAAAGCCAATAGTAGCTTGTAAGAAAGTACGGGTGGATATTGCATGCATTATTATTCACGTATTCGTGTGGCTGAAAAAATATACGCCAATTTGGAACATGCAATAGAAAAAAGCAATTCGGATAAGCTGATTGAGTGTATTCCCAATATAGGCATATCCTGTTCGGTGTGCAATCAGACATTTAAGCGTATGGGGGAATCAAGAAGAAAAATACATAAAATAGATATTGACCAATATGAAAATTCAGTAGATGTTCGGGAAAATACCGTAAGCAATGTACTGTTTCCTGCAAAGCATTAAGAGAATTACAGAAAAGTTACAGCAATTTGCCGGGGGCAGGGACGAAACCTGCTCCCTCCCCTGAACTTAATTTTCCGTAATTCCATGCGGCCGCATTTCTTCCACCGGAAGGAAAATGCCGGACGCGTGGGTTCCGCCCCGATACACCGCGATCCGCGCCTTTTGCCGCGTCTCACTGTTAAATCCCTTTTCTGTGCTGCTATTGGGAAATATAAAGTTTTTCGCTTATTATTCCGCGGGTGGATTTATTGTCTGTATAAGGGGGTTAAAACCCTCGCCTTAAGGCGAAGCCTTTAGGT
>CAJUQO010000008.1 GCA_910588295.1 uncultured Lachnospiraceae bacterium
ATTCCGATGCTGTCCCTGTATGGCTGCGAAAAGCAAAAAGAGTCTTCCGCCGAGCACAGCAGGAGTGAAACGCAAAGCATGTCTGCACAGCAGGATTCATCACAAAATCAAAGCGCGCCTGCAAAACAGAGTTCATCCGCCTTTTCCGAAACCGCGGAAGAAAATCCTCCGGTTTCTGCCTCGGTTTCAGAAAATGCGGAGGATCCCCGGTTTTCTTTTGCCGATTTAAAAAACCTCCAGTTCTGTTTTTCCGGCGGCGCGGGCGGATGGGCTACGCTGATGACCGTTGATGAGAACGGAAATTTTGCCGGGGAATATACCGATAGCGATATGGGCGATACGGGTGACGGGTATCCCCATGGCACCCTGTATCAATGCATTTTTGAGGGGCAATTCACCGTACCCCAAAAGGTCAATGATTATACCTATACCATGCAGATCGAAAGGATAGATTGGGAAAAAGAAGCGGACAGCAAAGAAATAAAGGACGGCGTGTTATACAAATATACGACACCCAACGGTCTGGAAGACGCGGAAAATATTCTCCTGTATCTGCCTGGCGCCCCGCTGGAACAAATTCCCGGAGAATGCAAAAACTGGATTAATCCTGCCCTCTCCGGCACGCCGGGTACAGAGCTTCCCTTTTACGTACTGTACAACGAGAGTCGGCAATGCGGCTTTTCCAGCTACAGCATGACGGAAAACTTTGAAGAAACCTTGTCCTATATTGAGGATACGGCAGCTTCCCTGGGAGATTCCATTGAAAACGACTCGCTCACTCAGGCGGAATATAACGAAAAAACGCTGGAATTATACGGGCTGTGGGACTCCGCACTGAATACCCTGTGGGATACCTTAAAACAGACGCTGGACGCGGATACGATGGAGTCTCTCACTGCCGAACAACGGGATTGGATCGCCCAAAAAGAGGCGGAAGTGGAAAAAGCCGGCGAAGAATATGAGGGAGGCTCTATGCAGCCGATGATCCGGAATAATACGGCGGCAGAAATGACGAGGGACAGAGTTTATGAATTAATGGAGCTTTATTTCCCATAAAAACTTATTTGTGGTCTATGGTAAACCTTTATAAACCAACATTCCTCATGGTTTCGGAAGTTTCAGAATGCAGCTCCGCCATTTTTTTCCATACAACGGTTTTCTTTAACTCCATCTCAAAATCCTGCCTGTTTTTCTCCACAATAGTCTGCAGAATCAGTCCGGCAAAAAAGGACTGAATAGCCGCGATCATCGTAAACCCACACACGATCAAGGTAGGATAGTTCGGTACAAGACCCGTTTCTATGTAAGTATTCATTACAGGGATGAAGAAAACCAAGGCCAATATCGCCAATATTAGCGCAACTACGCCAAAAAAATTCAGGGGCTTATATATACGATATAACCGCATAATAGTACGGAGCACCTTAATGCCATCCGAATAAGTATTCAGCTTTGAGACACTTCCCTCCGGGCGGTTCTGATAATTTATAACCATGTTTTCAACATACATATTTTTGTCTATAGCATGAATACTCATCTCGGTTTCAATCTCGAACCCTTCTGACAGGACGGGATATGTTTTTACAAATTCATAGCTGAATGCCCGATACCCCGTCATGATATCTTTCATGTCATTTTTAAACAGGACATTGATGCCTTTTCGTACCAGGAAATTTCCCATACTGTGAAAAGGCCGCTTGTTTTGGCTGACATAGGTGGAGGATAGCCGATCTCCTACCACCATGTCCGCTTTTTTCAGAATTACCTTATCCGTCATCTCTCTTGCCGCGCTTGCCGGATAGGTATCATCTCCGTCCACCATCAGGTAACATTCGGCATCGATCTCCCGGAACATCCGCCGGATCACATTTCCTTTGCCCTGCTGATGTTCATATCGGACAATGGCGTCGGAAGTTTTTGCGATTTCAGCAGTATGATCCGTAGAATTATTGTCATAGACATAGATGACTGCTTCCGGTAAAGCTTTCCGGAAATCATCTATTACCTTTTTAATTGTTTTCTCCTCGTTATAACACGGAATTAAAACAGCTATTTTATCCATAATAATATCCTTTTTCAACTCTCATGCATCTGTTCATTCACTTCTTGTATTGCACCATCTTCCACCGCCTGCTTTTTCTTCACAAATATCAAAATACAAATGATGGGAATCATCAAATGGTAATAATATACATACCTAAATTGCGAGCTGACAGGCGATGCTATCATTAATGTAAACCAGCATCCCACTAACGGCATTGTCACAAGCGCTTTCCATGGTTTTTTTTGCATAAAACATACTAATATGTAAAAGAATACAAACCAGACCATTAGCCCTATATTACTGATCGGAAGCCTGCTCACCGATTCCATCGTCATATACATATTTTGTTTCACATCAATTCCCAGACAGTTATATAAAAGATCCACACTATAAATGCCTAAGTCATTTTCATAGACACCGTCTGAGACTATCCATCCCATAAGCGTGGGGTCTATATGCCAGAATCCCTGTGTTGAGAGTAGATAGGATTGCACATAGGATGGAAAATGGGAAGGAAACCATTTTAAATACAATTTTATAAATGCTGCTTTATTCTCCTCAAAAAAGGCCGTATTAAATTCCGGATTAAATTTTATATTATCTGCCGACAGGGGTGAGTAACTGTCCTCAATCACTTGAAGGGGAATTATTCTTTCTAAAAACTCCAGATCCTCTATTTCAAATCCACGGTCATGTATGGCTGTATAGCTGATTTGTTGAAGAGGAATGGCCACAGACTCAGCAAATCCGGATTGATCAATTCCCAGCTTTTTATATCCCGGCCCCTGAATCAGTAATATAAACAATATTGTCCCGCCGCATAGGGCAAAAATCTTTTTTTGGGCTTTTTTGTATAATATGAGAAGGATAAGCCAGCTCAGGATAATAACATATATCCCGTTGTTTCTGCCAAAAGAAACAAGGAAAAACAGCATACATAATCGTATAGTCCCTTTTTTCTCTATGAATTCTTTTTCGCCGTTTATAGTTACGTCACCTAAAAATAAACAGTACAGTACGATCCATCCAGAAAACAGCACATCTTTCCACATGGTTATGGAATATAACGCTATGATAGGATTTAAACCGTAAAAAAGCAGCAATACTGTAGAAATGATTTTATTTTTGCTGATCCTTGTTCTGACCCAGTACACAGAATAGCTTAGTATTGCCGCCATAATTACTAATTGGGAAAAAGAAAACAATGCCACCCCGAAATTGCCGCCCCCTATCGACCAGCCAAGCCGTACGAAAAAGGCGACCAGCAATGTATATGCAATGGGAATATGATTATATAAAATTGATAAATCCTTTACCTGCAGCATAGAAGTAATGGAATCCGGTGATAATATCCCCGGATAAAAAGCCAGCAGATAGGGAAACCACATAAGTATCAACAACAAAAATGATCCCATCCACCATTTCTTTTGTGTATCAGCAACTTGTATTACAATTAAATGCCGGTTGATTTGTTTTATCAGAGCCACGCCAGTAAAAAACAGAAGCAGCCACAAAAATACCAGCCATATGGCATCTGTAAAAAAGAATTTACTGATATATGGAGCTTCCCGGTTAAGCTTTTCTCCTATTACGATTGTTCCGGAAAGGACGAATGTAAATACCGCAGCCGCCCGGTTCGATTTTGCTATCAAAGCCACAGATTTTAACAGTGCAATGGCTGACTTCAGCCATACACTTACTGATTTTGACAGTAAAGCCATGGTTTCCGACAAATTTATTCTTTTGGCATGATTACCGCTTTCTTCTTGGAACTCTGTCTTTTCACCGAATATAATCAATATTATAAGAGGGCAAATCGGAAAATTCAGATAAAAATATTTAAAAAGGCCGGAAGACAACAGTAACATAGTGCCGAAGTTGTAAAACAAAAGCGGCAGAACGAACGCTATTTTTTTCCTGTCCTTTTCTTCTTTGATCCGGCACTTGCACAGGAGAGAAGAAATTACAATCAGATTGATTACTCCCACATACCAAAAAATATATTTTAGGATACTGGTTTTAGAAAAATCTGTATAACAGCCGAACGCATTTCCTCCATATAAATTCCGCAATTCCAACCCGTAAGTATTTTCTGACGTGACCGACGGAATATTCCAATCCAACTCGCCATTTATGGTATATACAAGATCCGTTAAACTGAACAACGCTTTTAACGCCGCAACGGGCGCTTTAAATGAAGCTTTAGCTGCCATCCATAAGACTTTTCCGGCTCCGGCTTCTTCAATAGCGCTCTGATTACAAATCCATTTTATGGAGTCAAAGTTACCGCA
Source organism: uncultured Lachnospiraceae bacterium (assembly GCA_910588295.1). Classification (GTDB taxonomy): domain Bacteria; phylum Bacillota; class Clostridia; order Lachnospirales; family Lachnospiraceae; genus UBA11957. Next base: position 4,336 of record CAJUQO010000008.1, read on the forward strand.
GACATAGGATTCCTCCCATTCCTCCTTTGACGCGACCGATAAAACAAATGTCTCTGTGGCATCGTCAAGCACTTCCGGCGCTTCTTTCACAATATTTCCCAGCACACTCATCGGCAATCCCAGCACCCGAGTGGAATAATTCCAGGATTCATATACTTCCAGACTGTGATTAAGCGGCCCTTTAACAATTCCTATACAAATCACAACAATGAAAAGTATTTGTAAACGTATTTTTTTATTAGTATGTATAAAAACAGCTATTAAAAAAGGAATCGTAAAGAAAAATCCATTATGCCTTACCAGCGTAGTTACCGCCAACGTAATTCCTAAAATGATGACTGATTTTTTTGAATGAATCCACGCCCCATCCGTAATATATATTTGTAAACCAAAAACCATAAGCAAAACAGCAAACATGGCAAAGGTAACATCCTTCCAGGGATGTATCAAAATATTACCTGTGACCGGATTCAAAAGAATATATAATAACGTCAGGACTGCAGCGGGCCGATTACAGTACCTTAGAATACTATATGACATATAGGTAAGTACGCCGGAATATTCTATAATCTGAAACAAAACAATAGATTCCGGTTTACCGGTCAGTTTCATAGGTAATGTGAAAGTTATCAACGTCTGCAAAATCGGTTTCCAATCATTATATCTTCCTGTTAATGCCTGTTCATATTGATATATCGCATCGGATGAAAATGCTCCCGGGTAATATGACGTGTACCAGAAAAATAGCACGCCAAATGAAATCGAAAAAAAAGCAACGATCCAGAATATCTTTCCTTGTCTGCCCATCTCCCTTTTTTGCATTTTAAAAGCCAGTATCCCAACTTTTTTTGTTATTATCATACAAACAAAAACTAAGACTGCCAGTATGAAGGCAAAAGAAAGTAGTAAACCAGGCGTATTGCCCTCCCATACCAGAAATGTCTCAATAGAAATTATGAGAAACACATAAAGAGCCAGAAATATCCCGCTGCTCCCTTTTAATTGTATTCTATGAGTTCTTTTAAAATAGGACTCTATTCTTTGGATATAATGGCCTGAATCCATTTTTTACTCCCTCTGATCTGTAAACACCTAGATTCGTCCTGTTACTTCTAAAATTTTATAGCTCGTCCGGCAGATAAGTTGCACAACCCGATAGTATTTCCGCCGGTAAAAAAATAAAAGAAGCTGTCTGGGCAGATTAGAAATTCTCTTATTATATTTTACCGCCCGCCGGTAGATTCCCACGCGACGCATTTCCCCGCACTGTCTGCATTTTTCCTGATACGTTCTGGTACTTAGCGGATGAAAAATCCCACGTACCAGAATATCCGCCATGTTGGATAAAACGCTGCTGTAATACGCTGCTTTGACCTTAGGAAAAAGACCGCTGCCCTTCAAAATGTCCAGAAGTTTTTTCTGATATCGGATATCATTGTGTAAAAAATCCGGATTATATCCCCGCATAGCAGAATCCATCCTCACTTCCACGTAATAAATCTGTTTCCGAATATATGTACAGGATCTGGCTTTCCCTATATACTCAAGATTAAAGAGCCGGTCTTCATATATGGCGAGATCTTCCGCAAAACGAAGGCTATACCGGTCTATAACAGATTTTTTATATGCTTTCGCACATGGAGAAGCCAGGCTTATATTACCGTCTTTATTCAACTGCCGCATATTTAACAGGCATTCAACTAAATATAGCCTGTCGCTTTCCCGGTCATATCCCTGCTCGTTTTTTACCGCCATGGCTGCCCTGCCGCCAGACGGCTTTCGTCCTTTTTTCAGCCGCACAAAATCAAAGAGCAAAAGCTCCTGTCCCTGATATTCTTCGCTTGCGACCGTTCCCAAAAAATCCGGAGAAATATAATCATCCGAATCCACAAACACGATCCATATTCCCTGACTCTCTGTGGCCCCCCTGTTTCGTGCCGCGGATACCCCTCTGTGTTCTTGCCTGAAATATTTTACACGACAATCCGCCTTACTATACTGTTTACATATAAAAAGGCTATGGTCAGTGGAACCGTCATCCACTAAAATAAGTTCCCAATCCTCATAGGAAGAGCCTAAAACGGAATCAATGCACCGTTTCAAATACCCCGCCGTATTATAAACCGGTATAATCACAGATATCATCACATTTTCCCCCATATAATGTCTGCCTGGACCCAGAAAGCCACTATAGTTTTCCCCTGCATCTATGGATACAGCCCTTGTACACCGGATAAACCTTCTTCATAATCCAGGTTCCTTCTAAGCACACCCATATAAAATCTTTTAGTATGGTAAGCAGGCCTATTCTTCCATATAGATGCAAACGATACATCTGGCAGCCAGAGCTGAATATCTGTCGTACGCACCTGTATTTGACAGCAAAGGCATATCTGCGTCTGATTTTCCAGTATGCAAGCCTTTTTCTTGAGCTTTCATCATCCATATGGCAGAGATCCGCAATTTCGTCTATCATTTCCTCATACGCCTGATCCCGCTTTTTTTCTTCCTCAGGGGACAGATCTCTCCTGGAATGACTGCCCTCTCTGACACATACGCCGTAAAGCTTTTCCGGGATAGTCGGACACCTGTGAAAATACATAAATGGGAGCAACATCTGAAAATTTTGCCCCACATGATATTCCGGTATACGCCGTTCTGGATAAATTTTAAAAAAAGACTCCGTTCTCAGCATATAACATCCGCAGCATACATAAGTTCGATACTCCAAGAGATCCCAGAACAGTTCCTCCTTGTCAAAATCCCCTATGGTTTCATCTGCCCGCACCTCATCCCCTGTTTCCTGCTTAAAATAGTAAGGCAATGTCCGGACACATTGGTATTGGGGATTTTGCTGTAGAAAACGAACTCTTTTTTCTACAGAATCCTGTTCCAGCCGATCATCGCCGTCCGGCCAGATCAGATATTCGCCCGTCACAAAGGGCATCCCCTGATTGATCGCCGCGGCGGCACATTTATGCTCTGCCCGGACGATGCGATACCCATAACCTCTGTCGGCAAATAGGGGACGATAACTTTCCGCCACCTGAACCGTCTGATCTGTTGAACCGTCGTCGACCAGAATCATCTCTATCTCCGAATAAGTCTGTCCCAGCACGGAATCCAGCATAGGCGACAGATAACTTTCTCCGTTATACACGGGCGTAACTATGGAAACCCTGCCTTTAACAATCATCTGAACCATTCAGGAATCTCACATAATCAAAATCATCCAGATACCGTCTTTTTAAAAACCGGTCTCTGAAATATATTATGACTCCCAACTCCTCTTCCTTTTCAAATCCTTTTATGTAATATGACGACGGAAATTCCGGATATTCAACATGGGTAAAAATCACCTTATTTTTATAAGGAAGCCTTTCAAAATCCCGGATCGTTTCAAGGGTACAGCCATCTTTGTCTGTTCCTATAATAAACAAATCATCCCAGTTTATCCTTTTCTTCCTCTCTTCCCATTTTTGTACTGCCTCTTCAAAGGTTTTATAATGTATAAAATTCACTTGAACCCCGCCAAGCAGACCAACCGGATATTTTTCTTTCGACTCGATCTGCGTGAATTCCTGTTCCATGTACCATCTCAGATTCTTAACCATTTTAACAAAATCATTCATCCCAATACTCAAATTAACTGTTGGAGAAGTATACGGCAAATGTAAATCAGAATAGATAACGGTGCCGCTGCAATTGGATGATATGATCGAAAAATGGTCATTTTTCAAAGCCCTTCGTTTCCTTTCCCTGTATAACTTCCATTCCAAATTCTTAATCTTGTCTGTTACATACATCCGCCTTTACTCCTTTGCCGTCCTCATCTTATTTTCATAATTTTCCGATTTTCAATCCTGTAGATCGAATCACATGCATCCGCCAGACTCATATGATGCGTTGCTATAAGCAATGTCTTATTCCCTTTTATCTTCCATATAGAGTCTATGACTGCTTTCTCTGTTTCCATATCCAGAGCCGCCGTGGCCTCATCCATGACCAGAAGCTCAAATTCCTTATATAAAGCCCGCGCCAGCGCGATCCTCTGACGTTGTCCGCCGGAAATAGCCGTTCCGTTTTCTCCGATTAAAGTATCTATCCCCTCCGGCATTCTGGCGATATCCTCCCATATCTGCGCATATTTCAGACATTCAACGACTTTTTCATCGTCTACCTCATCTTCGTTGTCATAAAATGCAACATTGTTTCGGATCGTTTCTCCGTTCAAATATACAATCTGCGGAATATAGCTTATGACCGCCCCGAGATCTGCTTGACAAGGGCCCTCCGCATCGGTTTGGGTCATAATATCATAATCATCGTATAAAATACTTCCCGACTGAGGCTTCAACAGACCCAGAAGCAAATCCAAAAATGTTGTTTTTCCCGCGCCGGACGCTCCAATTATAGCAATAGATTTTCCCGCTGGAATATCTATAGAAGCATCCTGAAAGATTTCTGCCTGATCATTATATTGAAAGGAAAGATTTCTGACCTGAATCCCCTTTTTAATAGATATTTCCTTTTGCCTGATCTGGCTGGCTGTCTTTTCTGTTTCTTTTATTTCTTTATATCTCTCCATGTTTTCCTTCAAAGTCTCAAAAGATTTCTTTTTAAATTCTATATTATTCATTCCGGCCACAATAGAGTACGCCATCGGTATCACGCGTATGAAAAGGGTGATGTAAACAACCATCGTTACAAGGACCCGAATCAGCTCATCTTCCCGTGCCCACATCAAAAAGGCAAGTAAAATAAACAAAAAACTCATCACCATGTTTTGCATAATCATGCTGATTATACTATTTCTGTAGTTGAATTCTTTTTGCATTTCCGCATATTCACTACTTGCTTTTTGATATCGATCCAACACAGTTTCCGAACTATGGGAAAGTTTCATTTCCTTAAAAATACCGTAGGCTATCGAAACCTGCGCATTTGTCTTAATCATTTTTTTCCTGCATTTTTCGCCATAAACTTTTATCTGCGTTCGATACCCGAAAAAAATTCCCGCCATAAATATCACCAGTACCATACAACTAACTATACCGGCCCATCCTGACATATAAATCAAAGCAAGAAAACAGCCCGCCAAAGTAACGCCATTCGTCCACAAACGCATACCATCCATGACAATCTCAATACAATTCTGCGTATCGGAACGCACCATGGATAAAACCTGTACAACACTTTTTTGATTGTGATGCGCCAGATCTTCTTTTATAAATAATTCGCACATTTTTACAGACAACTCATGGGCGCCATCATATTCTAACCAATTGCGTATTTTACACTTATATAATTCAAAAAAACCCACAAGGATGGATACAATGCCCATGCTGAGAGCAAAGATTGTCATTTCTGTTGTCGCCCGCTTTTCACGCACAATTGCGTTCATAATATAAATAATTGCAGAAAAACTGAAAATATCCATAACCGGGCTTATAAAACTAAAAACAACCAGTTTCCTCCAGGTTCTTTTATCCTTCTCTTCAAAAATTCTGATCAAGTATCTGAACATTTCCATTACATTATGCCTTTCCTGATTTCCTGCCTCTGTCCACCAGTTTCATGGTCAGAGAAAACGGCAAAATGCTATACCCTATCATAAACAGCCGTCTTTGTTTTGCAGCAACCGTAGGCGTAAGTAAACGCGGCTGAAGAATATCCTGCTTCTCGCAGATAAACCAATCTACATCTTTTTTTATTCTCTTCCATATTTCTTTTGCCTTATCTGTATGGACGATTACCAGGGAGGTTCCCATACCGTCATCCACATCTGCTCTTATACGCTCAATTCCCCAGAAATCTCCAATGGTAAAATCACTGCTCCTCTCCACCGTACAAAATTTGCACTTATGACATGACGGACGTAAAATATAATTACTAAAGTACAGTGCACAATAAAGATCCTTATAAATAGATCCTGCATATTCTCTATCATTGATCACATAGGAGCATGTATGCCCATTATCCCTGCCCCTTTTATCCCGGAACAAAAAATCTCTCATTTTTCCTTTATGTCTGCGTTCCAGATATTTCACATAACGAGCCCAGATCCCCGGAGAAGGCACCCCATAGCACACCAGATCCACCAGAATCAGCTTATCACAGGAACCATGTAAAAACAGCTTCAACGCATGGGCCTGACACGGCGTCCCACAAAACAACACCCATCGTTTTTCTTTCAGATATTTTTCAATATTGTGGTAAATCCCTTTCATACTGCTCTGTACATATTTTGTCTTTTGAATCCTGCCAAGCTGCGAAAGCTTTGTAATTTCCCGATGCCTCACATGCATATTTTTGTCATAGCCCGCTCCGTAAACGACGCCGTGAAGCCGAAGGACGTATTCTGCCAGCACAGAAAAAAAACCGCCTGATGAACTGGCATATCGGATCGCTTCTCTTTTGGCCTGTACGCCGAAATACTGAGATTCACTGTTTATGGGAAGATTTTTTTGTATCGGACATACCTCTTTACATCGGCTGCAATGTACACATCGGCTTCTATCTACTTTGGGATATAGAAATCCTTCCCGGTCCCGGACCATATGAAGCGCTTCTGTGGGGCAGATATTCTTACACGCACCACATCCACAGCATAATTCCTTTTTTACAAACCGCTTTACACCGCCACGCCTCATCTGCTCCGTTCCCTTTCCCAACCGGCTATATTCCAACATGATCTAATAAAAATTCTGTTGATATTCTCACCTTTTTTTCTGTACGCTTTTTTACTGCTTCCCAATCAACCACATCATCTATTCTCGACAGGCTATCCGTCCCATATAATCTATGCTCAAGTCCATGAATCCGCAAAACATTATTTATCCTCGCACCCAGTTTGCTGTGCTGAAACGCCGTGAATTTCTTTTGATAAATAATACTGAACACTACGACATGAAAGGAGTTTGTCACCACATAATCTGCCTGATGAAGATATCCCAAGAATTCCGCCGGACCCGCAATATAATCTATGATAAATTCCTTATCCACCACCCTCACGCTGCTCCATAAATTTATAATAGATAATCCCTTTTGTTTTGAAAGTTTCTTTACATAAGTCATTAACTCCATATTTTTTTCTGTCAAATAAACGAAAATATATCTTTCTCTGTCTGGCTGCTTTTCAATATGCAGCCACTCCTCCTTATTCAGCAGCAGCACCGGATCCAAAACATCTATGACCGACCCCTCATACAGGCTCTTTATATATGGAATCGCTTCTTTCTCCCTGACGGATATAACGTCTACACACCTTAATAGACAGGAGAATTCCCTGTTATAGACTGGCGGCAGGGAAACACCCCCTATACTCGCCGCATAGGCAATAACTTTTTCTTTTCTATTATTGGTAAATGCGCCAAAATAAGCCTTTCTGAGCCCACCCGTGATATCAGGATTCCAGATCTGATCGCTTCCCACAATATAGCAGGAATACTTGAGTGTTTTTAACTGATGCAAAAACAACAGTTTTTTTTGCCTGCTGTCCACCAGATACTTATTCCGAAAAGAACGCATATTTCTTTTACGGACAGAAAAAGCCTTTCCCATACGCACATTCCAAAAACATCCGTCGACGGTATATCCTATACGCCTGATCAATCCTTTTATGGGAAAATAAGGTATCCGCCAGTGTCTTCCCGTCATAAAAAAAGGCTCATAGCGGACAATGTCCGCCTCTATGCCCTGATTATGTAAATGACGTTTCAAGCCATAGGCCTGCAGCATGGCACCATAATTATCCGCACAATGAAATGTTATAATTCCGACATGACCGTTTCCATTCCCTCTCTCTTTGTACACCGCCTTTTTCCCTGTCATGCGACGTCTCGCCCCATCTGCCTGCCGAACCAAAACAATACATGTAAATGCATATAGTATCCCACATAAAGAACCGCAATGAAGCAAAAGCCAAACCAGCAGTTTGGCCCACCAACCTAATTTTGCAAAAAGATACTGGCGTTTTTCAGCATTTGCTATATCTCTCACATATTTTTTAATACCGCTGTGCTGTTTACGCCAGCCCGCAAGATACCACTCCATGATCTGGTTTAGTATCATATTTTCACATCGAACAGCATTCGCTGTCCTTCCATTCTTCCTCTCATGGTCACGAATATACTGCCATACCCTATATCTGCTCTGGATGGAGGGAACAGAATATGTCTTGCTGGTGCTTTGGGCATATCTCCGGTAATAATACCAGCCGCATGGCACAATCATGATATCCACCCCTTTACAAATCAACTGATACATAAACCATGTATCCTCGCCATGGGAAAGATCTTCATAAAATCTTACAGATCCCAGGGCGTCACGGCGAATCATATTTCCGCCTATACTTTTGAGCGATACTTCTGCAGTGTTCCAGATAAACGCCTGCATGGCCTCGTGAGCCCTGAGATAAGATTTGTCCTGTACGTTTTCTGCATAATCAGGCTGACCAGAGGGCTTCGGAAATATCCCCTTTTCTATATTACGACACCCCCCCATAGCCACAGCAACATGGCTCTCCCCCATCACTTGACAAAGCGTTTCTATTAAAGCCGGGTGAATCGTATCATCACTGTCGAGAAAAAACAAATATTCCCCTCTGGCATTTTCGATTCCCACATTCCTCGCGGCGGACACGCCCCTATGCTCTCTGCAAAACAGCCGAATCCTTTGATCCTGTTTACACATCCGTTCACACAATTCTTTTGTAGAATTCTGCGACCCATCGTCAACCAGAATCAATTCCCAATGTCTATAGGTCTGTGCCAAAACAGACTCCACACAGTCCCCAAGGTATCGGGCTGAGTTATAAACCGGAACAATAATCGTAACCAAACTTTCCATGGTATCTTTTCATCCTCTCACCTAATAAGGATTCCCATTCATCTAATATCCTTTCCCTGTCAAACCGCTTTACAGATTCCCCTGCCTTTATTCCCATTTTTCTCCGCAGAGCTCCATCCGTCATCAACATTTCCATTTTGTCCGCAAACGCCGTCACATTCTCCGGCTCCACCAGAAAGCCCGTCTCGCCGTCCTCCACAATCTCCCCCGGCCCTGTTTTACAGGCAAAGGACACTACAGGAGTGGAATAACTCATTGCCTCCACCAATACCATCCCAAAACCTTCATCCCTTGATGGGAGTACGAAAAATGCCGCTTTCTCATAATATCTTTCTATATCCGTTACAACTCCGGCAAAATGAAATCTTTTCAGCCCTGCCCGGGCAGCCTTCTTTTTTAGCTTTTTCTCTTCCTCTCCTGCCCCCGCCAGTATCACTTTCCACTGTGGATACTTTTTCTCCAACAGCCTCCAACTTTGGAGCAGCAAATCAAACCCTTTCACTCTGGTAAGTCCTCCGGCGGCAAATATAAACGGAAATTCCTTCTTTTTGGGAATTGTTCTTTCATAAGGAACCGGATTATAAATCCTGGAAATTCTACAATGAAATTTAAGTTTCTTCTGATAGCACTGCTTATCTTCTTCTGTTAAAACAATCAGCCAATCCGCACACCTTCCTACAATCCTTCGTATAATCTTTCTGAGATGACGATTTCTTTGAAAATGGTGATAATAGTGAAAATGTTCCCAGGAAACCCAATACATAGCCGGAAACCGACGTTTCAGGAAAAAAGAATAACACCCAAGAATACTATCCACATCAATCAGAAAGTCCGGCCTCTCATGCTTCAAAACCGCTGTCAGATAATGAAGATTCCCTGCGATTCCCTTTCTGCGCCGTTCCTTTTCTGCCCAATAGACATGTATACTGTCGCATAAGGGGAAAAAGGAATTCCCCCCTCCCCAAAGACTGATGATAGAAACCGGATAACCTCTCCCTGCCAATCCATTCGCAATGACAGACAGTACCCTTTCCGTCCCGCCGGAATGAGACATATTTCCGCTAAAAAATACAAGTCTTGCCTTCTCTCTTTTTCCGCTATCGCCAGCTGAACCTTCCAATCCGGTACCCATACGCTTCCTCGTTCTCCTCATTGGCTAATAAAATGTGCTCGCCTGTATCTGAATCAACAATGGAAAAATATACCCTGTACTCTTTCTCCGGAATATCCTGAAAAGGGATATCAACTGAAAGGAGCAGCGTATCCTCCTTTTCATTTCCTCCGATCAGCGTATGCAACCCCTGATCAATCGGATAAACAAACGTCTGATCATTCTTTTCATCATACAGAATGATCTGGATTTTGGCCTTCTTATAAAGAGGTGCAAAACCCATATTTTTTAATGTGACCTCCGCAGTCAGCGTATCTTCCCTGCTTTGATAGCGCAGACCGGCATCCACGATTGCCAGACGGTATCCCAGACGTCTCTCTATATAGGTCAGCCCGTCCATCCCGTTAAAACATCCGTCTTCTTTTATCACTGATTTTGACCATTTTTCCAGCACGGCCTGGTCATATGCCCTGTTCAGGTAGGTCACATGCATAACCTCCAGATCCTTTATGGCATTATCCAGATCATTATAGATATTGTCATGAATGACTTCTCCTCCATTCGGAACATCACGGCATAATTCATTTTGAAATTTCAGCTCTTCCTCTCTTTCCAGGCGGGGAAAAGGCATACCTTCATCTGTATTTTCTTCTATCTTGTATGTCCCGTAATCACTTTTATTTCCCAGCATTCCGTCATTAAAAAACCCAAGTCTACTTTTCAAAAGATTACCGGACGCATTATCTGAATGCATGATACTTCTCCACTGTGCCGGCGAACGAACGGCCAGAAATGTTGACTCCTCCGTCACGCGCACAAGTTTTCCGGCCAGCTTGCGCAGATCTTCATCAGAGCTATATCGCGTCCCGTTCATTTCCCCCCAGTTGCCGATAAAAAGCCCTTGCAGACTGAATATTTTTTCGCTGTATTCACGGAAAATGTAGGCCAACTGTTCCATATGAGTCAGAATAATATCCAGGCTTTCCGGCTCATACTTTTCGTTTTGCCCGTCAATATCATAGGTGAATCGGACGATAAGCTGCTTATCCAGAGCCCCCAACACATCAAATAACGCCTCTATATTGGCAAGTCCCTCCTCTGTAATGGCGCCCTGCCTGTAAGCTTTCAGACAGATCTGAACCAGCGTCAGCTTTGTAGCGGTATCCTGCTGATACAGCGCCGGAACCGTCCGGGTATAATCCTGTTTCTCATCCGTAATCTGAAAGCTATACAATTTATAGAAGCCTCTGTTTGGGTTTTGAAGCTCCCGGGAGGATTCTGTAAAGATTTCATTTTCTATCTCCACTTTCCTCTCCCATATCCTTGTCAGGAAAAACATGCATACTGCCGTTAGCACGACCAGGATAAAACTACAGGAAAAAAATATTACTTTTGCCTCGCGCCTTGATATCATTTCATTCTAACCCCAGGTTATACTGCATTCCTTCGCCTTGACTGAAATAGTAGCAGACAAAATCATCATCCTCATAATAGGTGTTTAGCTTTCCCGGATGAAGTTCTGAAAATTTCTGACACCAGTCATAAGCCTTTGCTTCCAGATTTGTGCGAGTCGAATGCATGATATAGGAATACCACGGGTCGTCAAATTTAACCAGATCCTTTTTGGCTTCTTCTTCCGAAATTTCCGAAGCGTTGATTTCCGGCGCCTGTGACGCGCCCGTGTTGGGATACTTTTTCGAGTATTTATCCCAGTAAAGTTCTTTATATTTGGTCTGGGCCAGCCATGACGGACCGTCAAAAAAGTAAGCCTGGGCATACTGAAGCGGTTTCTTTTCCACATAGATAAATACATGCTCCGCCGCGAGCGTATACCCATCTTCGCGGCTTCTCTCCACAAATGTCACCAGCTCCTCATGCCAGCCGGATTCGATCACATGATACAGCTCGTCTGTCGGCGACACAACGACATAGCTCTTTTTAGGAAATTTTTCCATAATTAATTCTGTCACATCAACCGCCGCATTATACCGCGACAGTTCATAAAATAAATACCCGTGAAAATGTCCCGTCAGCATGGCCAGCCCATAAATGCCTACGGCAGAGAGAAGCGACGCCGCCTGTAAAACCCCATCCCGGCAGAAACGGATCAGCAGAGAAAACATCACATCCGCAGGGATCATCACAAGCGCCATCATCATCATATGCCCCACCGAACAGAAACGCGAATCGGATATAATTTCAGGAAAGCCAATATAAGGGGCCGCATAAAGCAGTACGAACAAAAACGTAAATAAAAGTAACGGCGGATATCCGGCGGATATTTTTGACAGCCAATCGAAGGATTTCTTTCTGGAAAACACGCACAGAGCGATCGCGGCTCCTGTCACCAGAAGGATGATATTCGCACCAAACGTCCCATAAAGAGCAGAATAGCCTTTCGAATATACCCCTGTCAGTGCTTTAACCGGAACGATCTGAACCGCCTGTTCCTTTCTTGCCGGCTCATCCGAAGAATTTTTTTCTTCCAATTCTCTGGTTTCTTCTCCATCCATTGAATTAACCGCCCAGTTGATCGAGTAGTTAAAGGGCGTACCCGACGCCAGCGCCCCTGCCATCGGAAACACGGCTATTGTACAGGCACACAGAACCGAAACGGCCAGGGGGATAAGATATTCTCTCATAAACAGTCTCTTCCACATAAACACGGCAAAGGAAAGACACAAAACAAAGGCCATAATGGTGGTGTAAAAATGGATCGAGACCGACGCCGCCAGCGACATCACAAACAGGAATAGATTGTTGTCCCAGAAATATTTGGAAATCCGCCCATTTCTCCTTGTCCAGGTTCCATATTTCAGATAACGCAGCAAAAACAATGCGCATAAAAACTGTGTATACAGCCCAAATTCCAGGGGAAGCGTTATCTGCAGACGGAACATGCCATATACCAGATCCGCGCTGCACACATCCAGCGTCAGGAACAGTGTCAATGCCAGAAGAGGCGTGTAACGCCAGTGAAAAATCTCCCGCATCAGCAAATACCCAGCAAGCAAAAGTACGGCCACATGAATGCCCTGCAGAAACAGCAGACAACTATATATCCGAACGCCAAACAAACTGTTCAGACAATAAATAAAACAGTGCATTGCCTCCGGATAGACGCCGTCCGCAAAAATTTTTCCCTCTTTAAGCCCATAAATCCATGCATGGTGGGCATACAAATCCCCAAAACCATAAGAATGTATCTGAAACGCCCCATAGGAAAAGTATATGATGCCAAATAGCAGAAGAAGGATCAGGAGGCCGTATTCACCCATACGGGCACGAAGTCTCTCCATTTGTATGCGGACCGCCCACCGGATCTCCTTTGGCCGAAAAGCCGCCGGGCGCTGTAAAATGATCCTTATGAGAGCCAGAATAAATGATCCGTAAAATAGAACGGCAATCACCCGGGGCTGAAGAATATGAAATAATCCCATCACTAAAACGAACGTATTAGAAAGGATTACCTGTACAGTGACACAAAAACTGAAACGGTAGGTCTTACTCTTTTCCTTTAAATGCCCGTTAAAGACGACGGAAGGCCAGAGAAACATGAAGAATACATATCCCAGCATTACCTTTCCATATTCAACGCCCCAATACCATGTTTCCATGCAGACAACTCCTCTCTGTCCATATTTTCATCTGTATTTCAATATACCAAGCAGCACCCTGTCACCGGCGCCCTGATTGGCAAAACGCAGAGATCTGCCGTCGTTTTTCCGCCTCATCTGGAAAAAAACTCTGCTTTCCTCCGCTTCTTTCCCGGTATCCGGCAATGGTATCCGCAGGATTGTTTTTTTCCCGCTTTCCCACTCAGACGCATTTGCATCTATCCGTCTGCGGCCTGTTCTCCCGCTCTTCTCCTCCCATACCAGAAAGCATTCCGCCTCCTCATACAAACGGGAAAACCCACAATTTTCAATCACGATCTCCATCTGTCCCCCATGAGCTTTTGCATCGCAGATTACAAAACGGCTCCCCAGATGGCGGCCGATATATTCATAACCGCTGATCCCTTTCCAGCACCCCGGCAGAGCCACGCGCTCCTTTTTCCAATAATCCAATTGTTCCTGCTGATAGCTGCTGTTCAGATAGCACAGATGCATTTTTGCCATTTCTTCCACAGCCTGACGGCACCTTACAGGCCTCTCGTCTGCCACCGCTTCCCCGCCATTGGGCACGGAAGCCACAGAACGACTCTGCCATTCGAGCTCCTCCTGTCTGGACACCGCCTGATACGTCCCCAGATCGGTAGGAGAGCCAAACATCCCGTCGTTAAACAGGCCCACCCGCTTTTTTAAAGCCGGATCTGTCCTTGCACAGGCCATAATACTCCGCCATTGCTCTGGCGTACGCACCGCCAGATAACAGCTGTCCCCCACCGCGCGATACAGACAGCCCAGCAGCTCTGACATATGGAAAACGGTAAGAAACTTGGAATGATGCATCTCACCCCAGCTTCCCACAAAGATCCCCTGCAGCACCAGAATATCCGACGCAAATCTGCAGATCAGCTTCCCCAGCTGGTTCATATGTCTTTTCACTATGGAAATGTCCTGCGGTTCCCTCTCCATACCTTTTCCGACGGAATCATAGGTAAATCGCAGGATCATCTGTTTCTGACTGATATGAAACAAATCGAAAATGCGGAAAATATCTTCCAGGGCCTCCGCCGGGATATCGCCTGCCCGAAAATCGCCTATGTCAATCCGTACCAGCACAAGGCGCTCATCCCTGCTGATATCGGAAATACAGAGCTTTGTTTCCTCCAGCGACAGCTCTGACGGAACCCGGATAACAAAGGGATAGACATGGTACCATCCGCAGCCTGGATTTCCCAGCGCCTCATTGCTTTCCCGAAACTCCGCCTTTTGGAATCTCGCTCCCTTTCTGCCGTTAATCCACATGCTGCCTACCTGCCATAACATCCTTTTTTAACATCTTTATCCGGAAAACAGTCGCCGGAATATCGAAGAACATCCGGCACATATACCAGCATGCCGAAAAGCCGTTATGCATACTCTCCCCTCCTGTCCTCGCATGCATAACGGCCGGAATTTCCTCCACCTCAAAGCCAAGCAAAAGCATCTGCAGAATGATGTTCGCATCCGGATATTTGTCGTCAAAATGCCTGATATCCGAATAAAAACAGAACACTTTCCGGCTAAGCCCCTGCAGGCCTGTGGTCGGATCGACAATCTTTCTCCCGGATATGGCCCGGATCAAAAAGCGAAACCATGCATAAGCAGTTTTCTTCCATATACTCACCGGAAAATCAGAACTTCCCTCCATAAACCGGGACGCCAGTACCAGATCCGGACAATGGCCTTTTTCGTCTTTTTCCAGAAGCTTGCGATAAATCACGGGAATATTACAGGCATCATGCTGACCGTCCGCATCCATTTGAATCACATAATGGTAATTTCTGTACATAGCGTACCGATACCCCAGCAGCAACGAATTTGCGTATCCCATTCTGCAAATATTCCTGATCAGGATGCAGGATTCCTTTTCAACAATCCGGGCAGTGGCGTCTGCAGAAGCGTCGTCTATGATCAGAATATCCGCAATCTCTTCCACCCGATGCATCCTGAGCTGTCTGAATACCCTCGGTATATTTTTTTCCTCGTTGTAAGCCGGGATAATAACCAGCAATTCCTTCTGCTTACCCACCATTTCAGCCTCCCAGCAATTCCTGTAAAATCTGCCCCTGTCCCCGGAGTATTTTTTTCGCTTCCGCCATACGGCCGAATCTTTTGCGTTTCTCTTCATCCATCAGAAGTCCTGCAATACTGTCAGCCACCGCCTCCGGTGTGAGCTGGCACAGGATCCCGTCCTCCCCGTCAGTAATTTGTTCCCGGTTACCGTTGCAGTCGGAAGCGATGACTGCGCACCCCAGCGTCCGGGCCTCCTGCACCGCAATACTCTTCCCCTCATAGCGGGTTGCATGCACATAGATATCCGCCTGCACGTAATATGGATATGGATTCTCCACAGCGCCCAGAAGCAGGAAATCCTTTTCCAGCCCGTATGCAGCGATCTTTTTTTTTAATTTTTTTCTCTCCTCCCCTTCTCCCAATACATACCACCTCACCCGCCATCCCGACCGCTTCAAGATACCCATGGCCTCTATCGCGATATCATAGGCTTTTTGCCAGGTCAGCCTGCCCACGGTCAACAGGCGCATCCCGTCAAAATCATCCGAAAATCCCCCGGGTTCCTCTGCCCGGAGACGGATCCTATCCTGGTCGATATAATTGGGGAAGACATGAATCATTTTAGCATACTCAGGATAAAATATCTGAAAATGATTTTTCACTTCCTCAGAAACCGCAAGAATCCGGCCATACTGTTTCCAGCATGCCCGATCCATTGCCCTCGTATATCCCGCATTCTCATAATCAATATGAAGAAAAGCGGCTTTCTTTTCTGCGTTCACATGGTCTGCCACATAATAGGCCGAACCGCCTTCCATCCATGCAACTGCCAGATCGAATTTTGTATCAAAACGATCGGCCCCGTCTGAAAGCACATGCCAGAATAGTTTACTGATCTGAAATCTTTTTCTCTTTATCATCTCTGTCAGATTTTGAATGATATAGCACAATTTTCGGCCCCATCCTCCGTGAGACCAGAACGCCAGGAAAACCGTCCGCGCCATCCTCCTTCTGCCCCGCCCCGTCAGAACTGACAGGCTGCTGAGAGTTCGGTTCAGCACTCTGACATTAGACGGCAGTCTGCCGCTCATTTCTCCCTGTCCCATAAGTACATAAAGAAAAATTTCATACTCCGGTTCATTTATTTTTTTCAGAAATTCCAGAAAAGCCGTCTCCGCGCCCCCCTGTCCCATCGAATTGATTACAAAGAGAATTTTCTTCATTCATGTTATCCAACCCTGTCAATATTTCACTTTCTTCATGCAGAGACAAAGAAGAACTGATCGCCAGCTCCTGTTCATTTACCGACAGGCGCGACAGATCAAGGCTGGCCATCACTCCTCCTGCCAGTGCAAAAGCTCCAAAAATGTAAAAAACCATTCTTCTTCCGGCATCTAAGGTTTCCATCCAGCTGGACAACGGAGGTATAGCCCCTGCCGCAACCAGCAAAATTCCAGCTATTCCCCAGAAAGTCGTATGGTTGATCGTCATTCTCCTCACTGCGCGAAGCCAGATGACGGAGAGGATTAACAACATTCCCACAGCCTGCACGATATATCTCATATTTGCGCATGTTCCCCTTCCCGACCCTTCTCCGCTTTTTTATAAACCAGACCGGAGGGTTTCGGGGCATTTTCCCGTTTTATGATATAGCCCTGGCAGAAAACATGCACATCCATATTCTTTTCCAGCCAACGCAACCTCAGATATGCTATAGTCCATCCCGTAAAAGCCCCCAGCACAAGCCCCATTCCATGCCAGATTTCCGGTAAACGTGTGACCGCTATGCTACCTAGTAAAGTAACGAGAAAAAAGCCCGCCGCAGTATAGATTGTTCCCGGCGCATCATTAAAATAATATAGAAATATTAACGCCGCATACATGATAAATAAAATAAAGTATCCCGTAGCCAGACATGGATAAATCCGTATGATCTCTCCCCCATAACCATATTGCGGGGCGAATACTACACAGAGCAAATAAAGTACTACAGATATAATAAACTGTATGCGAGCCAAAGTCATCAATTCACTCTCAAGCTGCCGGAACATCTGTCCCTTTGCATTTTCAATATCCAGCCTTTTACCGCCGATGACCGACTCGGAATACCGTCTGTATTTTCCACGGAAATGCATTTCCATATGTGCAACAAAAATGACCGTAGCAGATATATTCGTAAACATAGCAATAAAAGTGGCCATATCATAGGAACGATTAAACAGAAAGCTTTCTGCTACTTTCCCGTTTCCGTCACTCTGCCAAAACACAAAATTATGGACATATATCCCAAGCATATAGAAGAAATTTGTAAACACTAAGGACCACCATTTTCCAAAAAATTTTAGCACCGGTTTATATCTGCGACTGTTTCCTCTAAAGTAACTTTTCACAGCAGCAAATTCCAGTATGGCAATGAGCAAAAATCCGGTCATCAGAGAAAACAACATACCTGTCATAAGCTCCCACTGGTACCAGCGACACAGAATCCAGGCCAGCACGATGGCTTCTACCATACCAAGTAAAAAAAAGATAGCAATTTTCTCAAAATCCTTGCAGCTCAAGAGAAACGCCACAGAATGGAATACCAGAATCATGGAAACGTAAGCACAAAAACCCATAAAGACGTAAAAGACGTCTACGCCGCCCACAAAATGCTCCCACAAACAAAAAGGGATTCCCATAAGACAGCCAAATATCATTGTCATTAACGCTCCCAGATAATAGCATGGAAGAATATCCTGATATCTGTCCTCATAAATAGCGTCCTGTACATATCTGGACAGCACCGCGTTAAACGGCGAGACCGCCAGAAGCGAAAAAATCAGAACATACGTTATTGTACAGGAAAATAATTCTCGGTTCAGATAAGGCGCTTCCCCGATCTGCAGTATGAAACCCATCAACAGAATACCAAAAACCACTATAAGAATCGGGGCAATCGAAATAAGGACACTATAGCCAATCCCGACTATATCTGTGGCAATGGATTTCTTCTCAAAACAACGGTTTAATCTAACACCTACGCCTGCCATAATTCATTTCCTTTCCTTTTCTGCCAGCGGTATCTGCAGCTCATCAGCAAATTTCTGATAGATACTTTTATACGCTTCCTGCATATGTACAAACTGATATCGCTCTACCACTCTGCGGTATCCGTTCTCCCCCATCCGGCGGCGCAGAGACTCGTCCCATGCCAGCCGGAGCATGGCGTTTGCAATTTCTTCCACATGCATAATACGGGTAACGATACCTGCCGCGCCAAAATCATCATCCTCTCCCAGAATCAGACCGCGGCAATTACCTACGTCTGTGGAAATTACGGGCTTATGTGACGCAAAGCTTTCCAGAATAGTCAGAGGCTGCCCCTCGCTGATGCTGGTCAGGATCGTCATATCCATCCGGCCATAGTACTCATGGACATCAATCCGGCCGGTAAATTCCACATCGGGAATTCCCATAATCCGTACCTGCTCAAAACAATTTCTTGCGTACTCCTCTTCTTCAGCCCAGTCCCCCATGATCCAGAGCTTGAGCCTTGGCTCTCTCTCCTTGGCAAATCCAAAAGCCTGGATCAATGTCATAATATCTTTAATCGGGGCCACACGGAGTACAGAACCGATATTGATTATGTCCCTGTCCTCTTTTCTTTTTCCCGGTATATTCTGAAACTGCTCCACCCGGATTCCGTTTGGCACGATTCTATGCTTCTCTGCCGGGCATCCCAGTTCTAGCTGCAGTTCCCTTGCGTGTTTATATAATCCAACAACCAGATCCGCCCTGTCATAGGCAAGCGCCGACATCTTCTTGAACTGATCAATCCAGATGTTTTTATAAATTCCCTGTACCCATTTTGCCTTGATGAGTTCTTCTTCCCGTTCGCGCGTATACACGCCATGCTCCGATATCAGCAGACGCCCGCCATGAATATGTTTTGCCAGGCTGCCCAGTACGCCTGCGTAACCGGTGGATGTGCAGTGATAAACATCCGCTCTCGGGATCTCCATCTTCAGAACCATAAACAGAGGCAGATAGATCGAACGCATCATCCACAAGAAATCGACGAATATAATCTGACTGTACTGCGAACAGTAATATTCCGTAACCGCGTTCAAAAAATCTTCTCCCATCAGCACATCATTGAGGGAACGGCCCGCCTTTTGGAAATAATCAAAGAGCAACTCCCATTGAACCTGCTGGCCCAACATTAAATGGACCAGCGCCTGGTAGGTTTTCCTGTTCATTCGCATTCTTTTTCTGTTTTTTCCTGCGCTCCAGTCAGAATCGTTCAAATACAGTTCATGTATCTCCGACACATTTTCCGGCAGTTCATATACATATTTCCCCCGCAGTGAACGATCGGCCACGATGGCAAGAATCACAAATTCCTGCTCCGGATAAGAGTATATCAGGCTATGTATCCACTGAGACACGCCGCCGACTACATAGGGATAACACCCCTCCGCTACTATACAAACTCTCATCTTATTTTTTTCTTTCCTCCCGTTTACAACCTGATTTCCACATGTGCACGATCTGCCTCGATCAGATACACGCCCTTCTCAAGCAGCTGCCAGTCGCCGCCCTCTATATGACGGATTCTTTCCCCGTCTGTCCTCAGAATAAACCAGGCCGGCGTTTCTGTTCCGGTAAAATCCAGATAGATCATATTCCCTTCCCGCTTTTCCTCATAATCAAGCGCGAGAAAATTGCGGATTCTCTGATCGCTCTCTGAAAGCGTTGTTCCGGAAAAAGTGCTGAAATTTTTATAGGAATTCCTTACATTCCAGCTGAAATCAGAGATCATCCTGTCTATATCATCCTGATCATTATCCGGATAAACGGCGCATCCTATATCCATCCCCACATTGGCGTATCCTAAAGCCGTCTCCACGCATCTCATCCGAAAATCTCCGCGATACGTATACGCCGCTCCGTCAGAAAGGATACTCTGGCTGGTAATATGCTCCGACTGATAGCCGACCACCTCGCTGCCGCCGTCGTAATCCCTGGCAACGGTCCTCACGTATTGCAACATATCCTCCTGCAATACGGAATCCAGCTCCATTTCGGTCAATTTCCCCGCGTAGAAGGAGGAAAATTTATAATCCGGAAGTAATTCTTTTACAAAACGTTCATCCTCATCCAATTTCTGTCCGATAGCCGTATAGGATATACTTTCTCCTGAAAGTCCCGCCTCTGCGCTCTGTTCCTTCAAACGCTTCATGTAAAATTCCAGTTCTTCCTGGACGGGAAGGACATCATCTTCATAATCATACTGAGGCGCAAGCATACAGGAAAGGCCCAACGTGTTTTTCCTGTAAACAGACACAATAGACGGCCATACAATATTCCGGAACATCTCCGTCGTGGACTGCCCATAACGTTCCTCTATCTCGGCTTCATTTTCCGGCGCCAATCCCGGACAGTTCATGATTACCATATTCTGCGCATTTACCACCGGATATACGTCATAATCCTTTGTTTCCGCCGCCATTGCCGACAATAATCCCAGTCCGGCGGCATCATTCATATATTCGCCGTTCACAACAAATACCTGCGCGTCGCCGGACGGCGCCCGCCAGATCACCGGCGGATACTCCCTGGCATCCATCTCTTCCTCCGGGATCCCGCACATATAAGCTTCCGTTTCTTCGGAAAGTGTATACCAGGGAAGGGTCAGCTCCATGTCCTGCCGCTTCTCCTTTTCCTCTTCATCCTCCGTCCGGTATACCCTCTCTCCGCCCAGCAGAAATCCCTCATACAGATGGATTCCCTCCACCGTCGTCTCATCCGCCCTGAGCTCTTCAATCCCCAGCAGCGCTCTGAGCTTTTGATTCTCCTTTATGACCGACGGTTCCGGCAGATTACAGAAAACAAGGCTGGTTCCCTGTTTCGTATATTCTTCCAGCCGTCCGCATACGGAATCCTCTTCCCATGCAACATGTTCTGTGTCAATCACAAGCATTTGGGGCCGGACTTCGTTCGCGGCCGTCCCGTATTCCTCCACCGTATGATATATGGCAAAATCCTTTTTCGTATAATTGACCCAGTCTTGCACAACGTTCCCCAGGATTCCATCGGCGCTTCCAATATATACGATCCTCCCACGGGAATATCCGGAAGAATTTTCCGTCCCCTGCCGTCCTGCCTGATAGGCGCTCTCCTGACCGGCTAAGCTTTCTCTGTCCTGGGCATAAGCGTTCTCCTCATAGCCATCCCATCCTTCCAGCACGACATTCGTAAACTGAAACATGAAAAAAACGACAATCATTATGACTGTAATTGTAAAATAATTTCTGCGCGATATCATTTACCTTTTCTCCTCAGCTGAAAATACGGATCATCTCCAGAGTTTCGTTATCAATAACTACTTCTGTTTTTTTCAGGTTATCCAGCGTCTGAAAAAATGCTTCTCTGTTCTTTTGGGTGAAATATAACTTTAACCGGCAGGTGTACGCGCACAAAGCTTCCGGATGCTTCTCGGCAACCCGCAGACACCACTTCTCTGAATCGCCATACTCTCCCGCCTCCATCAGACGCAGGCACACACCCTCATATCGATCCAATGTGAGCCGGGACGCATCCTTCTGGTAAAGCATGTCCGCCACCTCTGCCATCATTTTGACATATCCGTTCTGTTCCAGTTTCGTGAAAATCCTTTGTTTCAAAATACTGTCCATGTAGTCGATCAGCTTTTCCGCGCACTCTGTCTGTTCCGGATTCTCGTGAATTTCCGCGTACATTTTCCGCACGTTCATGCGAAATTCATTCAGCTTATCACTCAGCACCGAAGCCGCATAGTGGGCGGTTTCCGAATCCCCCGAGTTTAATGCCGTCGCGATGGAAGAAAGAGAACTGTCAACCTCTCCCCTGATAATACTCAGCATGGCCGTACGAAGGCTTTTGTTATCATTGACCGCAAGGGCCTCCTCAATCGGAATAATATTCCGCCCCTGTTCCTCATCGGCCTTCACCTGCGTATCCACACGTTCCTTGCTGAAAATAACATCGTCCAGATTCACGCCGAAGCGAAATACAGTTTGATAAAGAAGCTGTGCCACAAGGAAAAAAACAAATCCAACCACCGGACACAGGAGCATCACAAAAAATCTGATCAGATACGCACCCCTTCCGTCATGTAATCCCTCTTTCCCTTTTTTGCTTACCCTTGACTGAACCGGAACCGCAAAAAGTATGCCATACAACAGATAAATCACTGCCAATACCAGATTCACAACAAGAATTCCCAGAAAAATGCTCTCATCTCTTGTCATAGCTCTGCCTCCTTCAACAGACTCTCATATCCTGCAGATTTGAACCGATCTATAACACCTGCCACATTTTCTTCATTTGTATTTGACAACAGCGCGTACAGCTTTCCGTTTTTCAGCACTCCCAAGTAATCCGTCGACCTCATAGTGCCGCTCAGCACATCCGCCACCTGTTCATAATTCTGCCCTCCGGTCTGGATTTCCAGCAGCGCGCACTCTGTCAGCCCTTTATGTCTTGCCTTCAAAAAGGCGCTTACCAGTCCCGTAAAAGCATCTTCATTCAGTACATTTGTCCCTTCCACATACCGCTGATTTCTGAGGCTTTCCAGATAACGGGCCGCGCGCACCATCGCATTCTGAATCAGTGTTCCTATAATTGTCAGACGGTTAGCCTCGGCCAGCGTCATATGCTGCCACGGAATGCCCCAAAGCATCAGGATCAGCTGCATCTCTCCCTCGGAAAATACCGCGCTTGCCATCAAGGGCAGATCATCCGCCATCGTTTTATTAATATAAACTCTCCCCTCTTTCAATTCGTCATACACCGCATCCATGGCAGTATATCGAATCGAACTTCCCAGCCTCCGCGCATCCGTGGAGGTCGCCGAATATAGCCGTGCATAGTCGCTGTTCACTACGAGATACACCGACACATCCCGGCTGTTCATCAACCTTCCCATCATCTGGGCCGCATAAAAAAGGACTTCCTCCGGCCCATATTGATCGAGCTGCGATGTGATTTCGTATACTTTCCCGAGACTGTCTTTCTGATTCACAAGCTGGGCTTCGAAACTCTGTTTCATCCGTACATTACTGTCATTGATTTCGGCAATGCCCTCTATTTTTTCATAAAGATGCCGGGTCTCCTCTGCATGGTCTTCCTGGATATGACGAAGATAATCCCTCATATAACCGACAGTCATACCCACAATAAACAACTGCGCCATCCATACATAGGTATTGTAATCCAGAAGCACCTCGTACACGCTATGTATATATGCCTGCTCAATACAATAGCCTACAACAGAAAGTAATGCCGAAAAAACAGCCAGCTGCTGTCCGTGCACAATGGCAAACAACAAAACATACAGCAGATAAAAATCCAGCCGGTCAAAATACTGACTTCCCGCCGTATTCTGATTCAACAGGGAGAATATGCCAAAGCAAACCAGGCTCTCAAGGAAGGGAAACAGCATTCTGCAGACCTTTTTAGCCGTATACCAGGTCTTTCCACTCCACTTCCCTCTGTCATCGCCGACTCTGAGAAAGCTGTCGCTGTGCTGCTTCATATACCTGACGACGCTGTCCACTCCCTTTTCATAATGGACAAAAATCTTCTGTCCGAATTCTTCCTGATACCTGCGGCCGTCCAATACCAGACGCTGATTATCGCCTGCCGGACGATCTATGATCGAAACCTCCCCGCCCATCTTGTCTCTGACTATCTCCGCAAGCTGCATCTCATCAATTTCTTCCATGGAAGAAATATGATAACAGGAATGCTCTGCATTCTCTTTCTCTATAACCTTATGTATCAGTTCCACTGCGTCGTTCAGATACAGCATGGAGAATTTCTTTTTGCTGTTTGCGGGAATCTTTCCCGTCCTCAAAGCCTCCAGGCACATCTCAAAACAGGGATCTCCCTCCGTCTGTTCTTTTTCAGGGATACCGTAAATTTGATCCAGACGCAAAATAATTGTATTGACGCCCTGGTTCTCTTTGTAGTTGCAGCACATTCCCTCTCCCTGCGACAGGGCCGAAGACTTAAAACCTCTGGCTGTAAGCGCCGTTGCCTCCGGGACGTCATTCGCGTATGAGCCGTCAAAGACTTCCTGAGAAGACAGATAGATAAATCTCCCTCCGCCAACCATGACGTATGCCGTCAGAATATTGACCATTGCCGTCGTGTAACGCAGCACCTCCGCCTGACCGTTATATTTCCAGTCAAAGCTTGTATCATAAGCTCCCGTAAATAAGACCACATCGGGTCTCACACTGTCTATAATGTCCTTGACATTGACATCTGTATAAGAAAAATTATAGGTCTCAAATACACGTTTGCGAGAACCCCTTTTCCCCTTTTGGCCCGTAAGCCAATAAATCCGGTGACTGCTCTTATTGAGCTTATTGATCATGGCATCCAACAGTTCATTATCATCACCGACTAATAATACGTTCATTATCCTCTGCCATCCCTTTCCTCATTTTTTTACGAATTGCGATAAACAATCCGCAGTAAAAATACACACTGCGAAATTCCAATATAATTAAAAAAATTAAGCTGATTGATTATATCATTAGGCAAATACCCTGTCAAACTTTGCTAAAAATAACTAACTTTATTAAATTGTGAACGAACTTTATCTTTTGGCATTCTTTTTTTCACAAAAACACTTCTTTTTGCCAAGTCTATCGCTTTAATTTTCCATCTGTTAACTGCCTCCTGATTGATCCCTCCCTTCCGCCGGCCGCTACGCCTGTCCATTCGGGGCCGGCAACCATACCGGCTGCCGCGGACAACGTCCAGGGTATGCCCTCTCTGACGCGCATCTTAAATTTAATCCGCAAAACTTAATTTTCTTTTTTGTTACAGATCCCCTGGTCTGTTTCCTGGCATTGACAGTCTACCGTTTCCTGGAGAAAAAGCTGGGATCAAAATATACCTGCGGGGAACTGTTAGAGGCCCCGAAAGCCATGAACTTTGTGGATGTGCAGGAACAGGGCTTCATGCCCACATACAGACGGGAAGGGATTACAGATGACCTTCATGAAGCCTGCGGCTTCCGGACAGACTACCAATTCATAACGAAAAGAAAGATGAAAACAATACAGAAAAAAGTAAGGGGAGGGAATAAGTTACTACACTCTGTGACAACACCAAAAAACGCTGCAGCCCAGTAAATACAAGGACCACAGCGTTTTTTCTTTGAGTAACTGTTATAGATGGGATTATAGCTTTTTCCTTTCCATTCTTCCGTTTTAGCACGAAATGTAAATATGTGGCGTGAATGGTATATTAAATACAAGGATACTACAGCCCTGTCCCGCAGATCATGCCGCCGCCTACCACACTGTCCCCATCGTACAGCACGACAGCCTGCCCTTTCGTGACAGCCCTCTGGGGCTCGTCAAACCGTACGTGCAATCTGCCCTCCGCCGTCTGCCAGGCCGTAGCCGGCTGTTCCCTGTGGCGATATCGTATCTTCGCCGTGACCCGTACAGGCTTTTCCAGACGATCGCAGGCAATGAGATTTACCTGATCTGCCGTCAGCTCCGACTGGAACAGATCTTCATTTTTTCCCAGTACCACCCGGTTATCCTCAGGAGAAATATCCGTCACATACATCCGTTCCCCGGCCGCAAGCCGAAGCCCCCGGCGCTGGCCGATTGTGTAGTGGATGATACCCTCATGCCGCCCCAGCACTTTTCCTGTCCGATCCACAAATTCTCCGGGCCGGGAAACCTCTCCCGTAACTGCTTCAATTACCTTTACGTAATCTCCATCCGACACAAAGCAGATGTCCTGGCTGTCCCGTTTTCCCGCATTGACGAATCCGTTCTCTCCAGCAATCCGGCGTACCTCATCCTTGGTCAGCGCCCCCAGCGGAAAACGGATATGAGCCAGCTGTTCCTGGGTCAGCATGTAGAGCACATAGGACTGGTCTTTTAACTCGTCAATACCTTTTTTCAGCAGATAACGGCCCGATAGTCGATCGTACTCCACCCTCGCATAATGCCCCGTCGCCACATAATCCATCTGCAGCTCCCGCATCCTCTGTATGAGCTTGCCGAATTTCAGATAGCAGTTACAGTCGATGCAGGGATTGGGGGTACGGCCGTGTCGATACGCATCCACAAAACGGTCGATCACCGTCTCTTTAAAACAATCCGTAAAATTAAACACGTAAAACCGCATCCCCAGCCGGCGGCAGACTGCCCGGGCATCCTCCACATCATCCAGAGAACAGCAGGTCTTTTGCCCCTCAATGCCCACTTCCTCATTGTGATACAGCTTCATCGTGACGCCGATACACTCGTCCCCGGCCTGTTTTGTCAACAAAGCCGCGACGGAGCTGTCAACCCCGCCGCTCATAGCAATCATCGTCTTTTTCATCTTTCCGTCCTATCGCCGGCTCAATTCCCTGGTGATCTCATCCCAGGTCACGCCGGTCTCCACCATCAAAACCATCATATGATACAGGAAATCCGATATTTCATATTTGATCTCTTCTTTATCCGGATTCTTGGCGGCAATGACCATCTCCGTACATTCCTCGCCGCATTTCTTGAGAATCTTATCAATCCCCTTGTCAAAAAGATAATTCGTATAAGAGCCTTCACGACGATTCACTTTCCGGTCGGCAATCACATCGTAGACACTCTGCATCACCCGCAGCGGATTCGTATCGTCGTATTCCTTTTTCACCAGATTACGGTAAAAGCAGCTCCTGTTCCCCGTATGGCAGGCCGCGCCCACCTGGGAAACCTTCGCCAGCAGCGTATCCTGATCGCAGTCGATCTCCAGGGATTTTACATACTGGAAATGGCCGCTAGTCAGCCCCTTGACCCACAGCTCGCCACGGCTGCGGCTCCAGTAAGTCATAAGTCCCGTCTCCAGAGTGGCCTGAAACGCTTCCGCATTCATATAGGCCAGCATCAATACTTCGTCCGTCTTGTAATCCTGTACGATGACCGGCGCCAGACCGTCGCCACCCACTTTAAATTCCGACCAGGACAGAGCGCTCTCAAGCACATCCATCGCAAGCCCCCTGTCCAAGCAATCTCTTTTCAGCGCTGCCAGATCCGCGGCCGGATCGCTGACCCGGCGTCCTGTGAGACCCGCCGCCCATTCCGGTGAAAGCAATTGAACCGTATCCGGTGATTGGCTGTCGTCCAGCAGGATCAGAGGCAAGCGTACCAGCTCTGCGATTTCCTCAGCCAAACCTGAGGGACAGAGCACCGCGGATACATGGTTCTCCAGTATCTCCCTGTTATCTTTCACATCTGCAGGCGAAAAACAACTGGCCCACAGCTTTCCTTTTCCGAAACGTCCGGCCGCTTCCTCTGCCAGAGATACGTTATCCTGCCGTGAAAAATTCAGGACGGCCGTCTGACAGCCCGCATACAGAATCTTTTTCACATCTTCAAGACGGCGTACACGGCCGCCGCAGGCCACCGGAAGTTCCGCCGCGCCACAGACGCGGATCAGTTCATGAATGGCCTCCTCATGCTCGTCATCCGTCGCGGACAGGTCAAAGACCAGCAGCATATCCGCGCCGGAATGGTTATAATCTCTGCAGAGACGCGGAAGATCCCCGCCGGCAAATACCGTTTGGTCCGTAAATCCCCTTACCGCTTTTCTGTTCCGCATATACAGGCAGGGGATCAGTTTTTTCTTCATCATCACAGACTTCCTTTCGTGGACAGGACATGGTCGATCCTGGAATCATAGCCGCAGGCCATATCCAGCGCCTTGGCAAAACTCTTAAACATCGCCTCGATCATGTGGTGGTTATTACCCGGTGTCAGCACTTTGATATGGAGGTTCATCCCACAGCTATAGGAAACGGCATAGAAAAACTCCTTCGCCATCTCCGTATCCATATCGCCTACCCGCTCCGCGGTAAACTCGGCGTCAAAAGACAGGTATGGCCGCCCCGACAGATCCACGGCACAGAGCGTCAGCGTCTCATCCATAGGCAGGATACAGCTGCCGAAACGTCGGATGCCTGTTTTCTCCCCCAGGGCCTTTTTAATCACCGTCCCCAGGACGATACCCGTATCCTCAATCGTATGATGGCAATCCACTTGCAGATCACCGCCGCATTTCAGGGCCAGATCAAAAAAACCATGGCGGGAAAACCCCTCCAGCATATGGTCAAAAAATCCAATCCCCGTTTCTATAGAAGATTTCCCCGACCCGTCAATATCCAGCAGCGCATGGATCTGTGTTTCCTTTGTATTTCTGACTGCTTCCGCTGTCCTGCTCATCTGTTGCTCTCCCTTCCTGTCCGCGCCCCGCGCGCTATAAAAATCCATATTTTCTACAGTTCCTCACTCGCCGCAGCCGCCTCCTGCGCCCAACCGAATCAAGGTATACATAATATTTTTATGTCTATTCTTCAAAACGGACAGAGATGGAATTGGCATGGGCTGTCAGATGCTCTGACTGGGCAAATGTGATGATATCCTCATGGATTTTCTCTAAGGCCTCCCGGGAATAGTAGATAATACTGGATTTCTTCACAAAATCATCCACCGACAACGGAGAGAAGAATTTCGCGGTTCCATTGGTGGGCAGCACATGATTGGGCCCGGCAAAATAGTCGCCCAGAGGCTCGCAGCTGTACTCGCCCAGGAAAATAGCGCCGGCATTTTTAATCTTTGCCATCACCTCGAAGGGATCCCGCGTCACAATCTCCAGATGCTCGGAAGCGATGGCGTTAGCCGTCTCAATGGCCTCATCCATAGAATCCGCCACCAGCAGATACCCGAAAGAATCCAGGGATTTCTCAATAATTTCCCGGCGGGATAACTTTTGCAGAAATCCGTCCACCTCGTCGCTCACTTTTCGGGCCAGCTCCTCGCTGGTGGTGATTAGGATCGCCGAGGCCAGCTCATCATGCTCCGCCTGGGAAAGCAGGTCCGCCGCTACATAATGAGGATTGGCTGTTTCATCGGCCAGCACCAGGATCTCACTGGGCCCGGCAATAGAATCGATATTGACATAGCCGAAGACGGCTTTTTTAGCCAGAGCCACATAAATATTTCCCGGCCCCACAATTTTGTCCACCTTGGGGATGCTTTCCGTCCCGAAAGCCATAGCCGCGATCGCCTGGGCCCCTCCTGTTTTGTAGATCTCGTCAGCTCCGGCTTCCCTGGCGGCAACCAGCACCAGAGGATTCACTTTTCCCTCCGCATCACAGGGGGTGGTCATGATGATCCGCTCCACCCCGGCTACTTTTGCCGGGACAATATTCATCAGCACCGAAGACGGATAAGCCGCCTTGCCTCCGGGCACATAAACGCCCACCGTGGACATCGGCATAACCTTCTGCCCCAGCATCGTCCCCTTCGGCGTGCTGTCAAACCAACTGTTCTGCTTCTGACGGCTATGGTAATCCCGGATATTCTCCAGCGCTCTGCGGATGACCCGCAAAAGGTTTTCATCAACCAGCTCATAGGCCTCCCGGATCTCCTCCCCGGACACCCGGAAATTCTCCTTTGTCAGTTCGGCATGATCAAACTTTCTTGCATAATCAAAAATAGCCTCATCGCCCCGGCTGCGCACCTCGGCAATGATTTCGGACACCCGGCCCTCATACTCTCCGTAATGATTCGGGCTGCGCTTCAGCATATGATCAAGAATGTCTTCTCTTGTTTCTTTCGTCAATCGAACGATTCTCATGCGTTTTCCTTCTTTCTTAAATCTATCTGCTTTGAAATCTTTGCCATGGACGGCCGCCGTCACTCGATCACGGTCCGGAGCCGCTCGATCAGCCCCACGATCCGCTCGTTTTTCATCCGCATACTGACCTGGTTGACCACCATCCGCGCCGACAGCGGACAGATCTCCTCAAGGATCTGCAGGCCGTTTTCCTTAAGTGTCGTCCCGGTCTCCACGATATCCACGATCACCTCCGAGAGCCCCACGATGGGCGCCAGCTCGATGGAACCATTCAGCTTAATAAACTCCACAGTCTGATGCTTCTTATTATAAAAATAGTCCTTGGCAATATTCGGATATTTGGTCGCCACGCGGATAAACTGGTTGCTGGACAGATATTCCCGCGCCGATTCCGGCCCGCAGACGCACATCCGGCATTGTCCGAATTTCAGATCCAGCACCTCATAGAGCTTGCGCCCCTCCTCCATAATGGTATCGGCGCCCACAATCCCTATGTCCGCCGCCCCATATTCCACATAGGTGGGCACATCCGGCCCCTTTGCCAGAAAGAACCGCATTTTCAGATCTTCATTGACAAAGATCAGTTTACGGGAGCTTTTATCCTGCATTTCCTCACAGGTTATTCCAATCTTCTCAAACATTGCCAGGGTCGATCTGGCCAGCCGTCCTTTCCCCAGGGCAAAAGTCAGATATTTGTTTTTTTCTGTTTCCATATTTCCTCCGGTTTAATTTGATTCCATGCGCCTGCCCACGGTACGCTGAAACTCACAATGGCCGTTTTTCCGCGTATTTATGCATGATGGACAGCGCCGAACCCTTCCGGTTTGCCATTTCCTCATATTCACTGACGGACAGCTTCGGGTTTCTCTCCACACAACTGCAGTGGATCCCCTCCGCTCTCTTTTCGGCAGCCAGAGCCAAAGCATCCGCCAGCCTGTCCCTATCGTATACAATATACATTTTTTTGTCTGGCAGCTCCACGTCGATGTTCTGTCTGTCCAGGGCATTCAGCAGATCCTCCATGACCAGCGCAAAACCGACGGCAGGCATAGCCGTGCCAAAATGTTCCAGCAAATGGTCATAACGGCCTCCCTTGACAATGGGTTCTCCCACTCCATAGGTAAAGCCCTGAAAAATGATCCCCGTATAATACCGGTATTTGCTCAACATACTCAGATCAAAGGACACATACTGTTCCACCCCGTAGAGCTTTAACACCTCATAGATCTCCTCCAGGCGGGCCACCGATGCCAACGCTGCCGGATTATCCGTCATAGTTCTTGCCCGCTCCAGGATTTCCGGGCCGCCAAAAAGCTGGGGAAATACCCGAAACGCTTCCCGCAGCTTTTGCGGGAGCCGACAAGTATCGAGAAGCTCCTCCACGCCAAAATGATTCTTGTGGGAAATCCGTTTGCGCAGAGCCAGCTCCCGCTCCCCGTCCAGTCCCGCCTCATCCACCAGCGCTTTAAAATAATTGATTTCACCGATACTGAACTGGAACTCTTTCAGTCCGGCAGCCTGAAGAGCCTGCACGCTCAATGCAATCTGTTCCGCGTCCGCCGCCGCGCTGCTGTCTCCCAGGCACTCGGCGCCAAGCTGCGTGGATTCGTCCAGACGCCCCTGATAGCTGCTGCGGTTGATAAAGGTCTTCCCCTGGCAGCACAGCCGGATCGGTGTGTGCGCATCATGAAAATACATGGACACAGCCCGGGCAATGGAAGGTGTAAAATCCGGCCTCAACGCCAGTGTGTCGCCGTTCCGGTCAAAAAATTTATACAACTCCCGCGAGGGGATCGTGCCTACTTCGCGGCTGAATACATCGAAATACTCGATGACCGGCGTCTCGATATCTTCATAGCCAAACGTGTGAAAGACGCAAGACAGGCGGCCCAGCAGCAATTTCTTCTTTCGGCATTCACTGCCATAGACATCACGCATGCCTTCCGGGGTATGAATTTCTCTCTGCAACTGAACTTCCTCCAAAACAACCCAAATATATTTTCATATGATAAAGCAGTAAAACTTTACTATGTCGAATTTTGATTATAGCGAACCGATATACCTTTGTCAATCCCTGCATTGTAGATCCAGCTTAATCCCCTCCAGATAGGGAACCAGCACCGGCGTATTGGTCGGAAGAAAATATTTTGGATCCAGTTCTTCATATTTAAAATGCTTCCGGCCGCCCTCCTGCCCCCGCTTCCAGTAAATGATCATCTCCCGGAAAGCCAGATAATACAGCTCATCCCGGTGGCTGAACAGGATCAGCATAAAAGCAATCCCTCCCTGCTGCTCAAAATGTTCCATGAACGCCACCTGATGCCCGTGGATATTGTGGAGGGGAAAATTGTCGGTGCGGCATTCTTTCGCATCAAAACAGACCGGATAACCCTGCACCGCGCCAATGTAATCCACCGTACTCTTCTGATCAAAATAAGCCAGCGTGATATGGCGGCTCTCCTTATCGATGCGGATCGGTGTGATCGGCGTGGGGATCTTCTGTATCAGGGCCAGTTTCTTTTCTCTGTAATGCTCGTTGGAGCGGTTGACCATATCCTCCAGCGTTGATCCGCGTAGACCGCGGGAATTCCATGTGGCCATCGATTTTCCTCCGCTGTTTTAATGCACAAATCCAATTTTGGTGAAGGGGAAATAACGCAGCCCGGCCTTCCCGAGAATTTCTTCTCTGGTCACAAAGGTATTCTGCCAGAAACGGGAATCCAGGGAATGATTCCGGTTGTCCCCCAGGACAAAATAGCTGTCATCAGGCACCGTATAAGGACCAAAGCTCCCCTCCATCGGCTCAGGGATAAAATCATCCTCCAGCGGTGTCTCCTGCCCTTCCACATAAACTTTGCCGTCCACAATATTGACAGTCTCCCCGGGAAGGCCTATGATTCGTTTGATAAATAGCTGGCTCTCATCATCCGGATACTTGAAAATGATGATATCATACCGCTCGGGGTCAGCTTTTTTGTAAGCCAGCCGGTTGCCGAAGATCTGATCTCCCACCATGATGGTATTCTCCATGGATTCCGAGGGAATACGGGCATTGATCAGCAGAAAATTATTGATCAGCAGTACAGCCACCACCACGGTAAGGATGATACGCACATAATCCCATACCTCATGAAGCAGGTTCGATTTATTGATAACTTCTTTCGCCATAGATATTTTCTCCTTTTAATACCTTTGTGAATTGTTCCGGCATCGGCGCCTGCATCCGAATACCGGACAGACCGGAAAATGGTTCCGGGCACTCGGGAAATACCGCCTCAGCCGCATGGAGCAGCTGGCAGCGCAGTCCGTAAGCATCCCGAAACTGCCGGTTCACAGCCGCATCCCCGTATTTGGGATCGCCGATGATCGGATAGCCCGCCGCCGCGATCTGGCTCCGGATCTGATGGGATTTCCCGGTGATCAGCCGGGCACATACCAGAGAGCAGCGTCCGCCCTGTGTTACAGGTTCAAATTCCGTATCAACAAAATCTGCTCCGGGAACCTCCCGGTCGGCCGGCAGGGCTTTATTTCCTTTTTTGTCTTTTTTCAAATACCCCCGCAGCCGGAGGGGTTCGGTAAAGGAGCCCCAAACCAGGCAGAGATAATATTTCTCCAGCCTTCTCTCCCGCAAAAGCTTTGACAAAAACTGCAGCCCCTGTTGATCTTTACCGGCCAACACCAGTCCGCTGGTATTCCGATCCAGCCGGTTGCAGACCGATGGCCTATAACCGCTTCCGCCCGGATCATATTGCCCCTGGTCGGCCAGATAATACAAAAGCTGATCCACCAGAGATTCATCCCGGGGAGCGGCCCGCTGAGTCAACAGCCCGCAGGGCTTATTGAGCAGTAATACATGATCATCCTCATAGAGAATATCCGGATAGCGGGAAGCCGTCAGACGCACCGGCTCCATCCATCCGCTGATCGTCTCCTCGGCCAGAAACAGCTGTATACGGTCCTGCTCGGCCAGAAGCTCCGGCCCTGCGGCCTTTTTCCCGTTTAGCTTGATATTTTTCTTGCGGAGCATCCGGTAAATCAAGCTCCTGGGCGCTTTATTCAGATACTTACTCAAATATTTATCGAGACGCTGCCCGGCGTCCCTGGATGTAACTGTCAGTTCTCTCATATTACAAAGCCAGCCTTAGCAGGACGTGGCGTACCATCTGATTCCGATCATAATCCGGATAATGGGGATCCGGCGTAAAAGGCAGCCCGCTCTCCAGGCTCTCCTTATTTTTATTCAGGGAATCCAGCCGTTCCAGAAAGGGGCGGATATCCTTAAAAATCTTTACCGTCTGCTTATAACCGTTCTGGGCCAGCAGTTTGTGGATGTGCTCTTCAAGCATCTCCGACGGATTTTTCAGCCGGTCGGAATACCCGATGATATAACTGCCGCACACCGCCGCCGCGCAGATAAATTCGCTGTTATCATAGGAAGTGATATACAACTCGTAACTCATCAGCAGATCTCCCGTATGCTGTTTGATCTGCCCGTAGTCCCCGGCGTCCATCGGCTTAACAATATACACCATGATCAGCCCCACCAGAGACTTGCAGGCGGGCAGACAGCCCACTACAGCCACCACCGTGAACAGATTTTTCGTAGTATGGGTGGTCAGATACCCGGTCAGGAAAAGGACGAGCGGCAGGGCAAACAACCCCAGTGTGATAAGCAGCCGCTTCTTTCGCTCATGTCGGATGTAACCGAAATACCCCTTCTTTTCTTTTGCTGTCTGCTTCATCTGCCCCTCCGTTTTCTGTCTGTTTTTCCCTTCCGTTCGGATACATTTTTCCGTGCTTTGCCGCTTTTCCCGTCTCTATTGGAAATGTTTCCCCGTTTTCTGTCTATTTTTCTCGGGGGGATCAGGCACTTTTCGCCGAATCCTATCAGATCCTGTCTGCCTGCCCGCACAAGAGCCTCACGGACAAGATCATAATTTTCCGGCCTGTCATACTGAAGCAGCGCCCGCTGCATGGCCTTCTCCCGATATGTCCTCGGCACATAGACCTCCTCCATGGTAAAAGGATTCAGCCCCGTATAATACATACAGGTGGAAACCGTCGCCGGCGTGGGGTAAAAATCCTGCACCTGTTCCGGTGTAAACCCCATGTCCCGGACATACTCGGCCAGTTCTACAGCCTCGCTGATCCCGCAGCCCGGATGGGAAGATATAAAATAGGGAACGGCATATTGTTCCTTTCCGCACTGTTTCGTAATCTTCTGAAATTCCCGCAGAAATTCCTGATATACGCTGTGGCGGGGTTTGCCCATACAGTCCAGCACCCGGTCCGCTACATGCTCCGGCGCTACCCGTAGCTGGCCGCTGACGTGATCCCGCACCAGCTCGCGAAAAAAACTCCTATCCCGGTCGGCCAGCAGATAATCAAACCGGATACCCGAGCGGACAAAGACTCTTTTCACTCCCGGTACTGCTTTTAGTTCCCGCAACAATTTCAGGTAATCCCTGTGATCCGCCCGGAGATTTTTGCAGGGCCGGGGAAACAGACACTGTTTTCTCGGGCAGACGCCTTCCGTCTGCTGTTTTTCACAGGAAGGATGCCGGAAATCCGCCGTGGGGCCTCCCACATCGTGGATATTCCCCCGAAAATCCTTTTCCTTCGTAAATTCTACTGCCTCCTTCAGAAGAGACTCATGGCTTCGGATCTGCACGGTGCGGCCCTGATGGTAGGTCAGGGCACAGAAATTGCAGCCGCCAAAGCATCCCCTGTTGCTGGTCAGACTGTAACGGATCTCCTGAAATGCCGGTATACCTCCAGCACTGTCATAGGAGGGATGCCAGGCCCTCTTGTAAGGCAGACCATATATATCATCCATCTCCTGCACAGTCAGCGGCATGGACGGCGGATTGACCGCCACATAGCCGCGGCTGCCGTAATCCTCCACCAGCACACGGCCGCTGACCGCATCGGTATGTTCATGCTGGACGCGGAAACTCTCGGCATAACGCCTCCGGTCGGCACGGATCTCCTCAAAGGACGGCAGCATCACCGGATCGGGGATATGATCCAGGGTCTTTGTCCGGTACACCGTTCCCCGGATAAATGTCAGATCCGATACAGCAAGGCCGCTGTCCAGCGCCTCGGCAATCTCCACAATGGAGCGTTCCCCCATACCGTAGGAAATCATGTCGGCTCCCGCGTCCAGAAGCACCGACCGGCGCACCTGATCCGACCAGTAGTCATAATGGCCCAGGCGGCGCAGGCTCGCCTCGATACCGCCTAATATGATTGGTGTATGCTTGTAAACCCGGCGGATCAGATTGCCGTAGACTGTTACTGCCCGATCCGGTCTAAACCCCATCCGGCCGCCCGGCGAGTAGGCATCGGTCTTTCGCCGCTTTTTTGACACCGTATAGTGGTTGACCATGGAATCCATATTTCCCGCAGACACCAGAAACGCCAGTCTTGGCTCGCCGAACACTTGCATACTGGCCGGATCCCGCCAGTCCGGCTGGGCAATGATCCCCACCGAATAGCCGTGGGCCTCCAGCACCCGGCTGATGATGGCATAGCCGAAGGAACTGTGATCCACATAGGCATCTCCGATAATGTAGGCGAAATCCACCTGTTTCCATCCGCGCTCCCGCATTTCCCGATGGGAAACCGGTAAAAACTGTGCCATAGGCCCTGTCCTTTCGTTTTTTATTCCACGTCTGTTATCCGGGCGGGCTGCCCCGCCGCCCTGTTCCTTTCAGATCCTCAATTTCTTCGCCGGTGAGTCTGCGGCTTTCCCCCTCCCCGAGGGAACCGTCCAGCACTAGCGATCCCATAGACAGACGTTTCAGCCACAATACCTGCTTTCCCCGGGCCGCGAACATGCGCTTGATCTGATGGTAACGCCCCTCATGAATCCGCACCAGCACCTCCTCCGGCCGGGAACCGTCCGGTATTTCCAACACGGCGGGTCGTGTCGGCGTATCGTCCCCGATATCTATGCCCTCGCAGAAAGCCTCCTGGTCCGCACTGTCCGCCGCCCCGTCCAGCAGCACCCGGTACACCTTCTCCACATGACGGCCGGGGGCCAGAAGACTGTGGGCCAGGGAGCCGTCATTGGTAATCAGTAGAAGCCCCACGGTATCCCTGTCCAGTCTTCCCACCGGAAACAGATCCTTCCTGGTCTTACCGCCGATCAGATCCAGCACTGTAGAGCTGTGGGGATCACGGCTGGCCGAAACCACCCCTGCCGGCTTGTTCAGCATAAAATACTCGTAATCATGGTAGGTCAATACTTTCCCGTCCAGACAGATCCTATCGGCATCCGTATCTACTTTGGTTTCCGGCCGGGTCTGTACAGCGCCGTTTAACCGAACCCGCCCCTTTTTAAGCAGATTTTTTACTCCTGACCGGCTCTCAATCCCGAGATCCGCCAGATATTTATCCAAACGTATCCGCATGGGTCACTCCATTTTCTATGTCTGTCCCGCAGCATTTTTCACACGGCACATATCCGTCTGTTGCCGCATCCATCCCGCCTGTCATCTACAGCATCCGCCATCCGGCGCCATACTTGTTTTTCAGCATTCCATTATGCGTTTTCCCCCACCCCAGCGGCAATCCGCCGGCGCAGACCAGCACCCATCCGGAAGAACAGGGCACCTCATCCGGCACAACGGTTTCTCCTTTCAGGTAGCGGATCGTCCGCTCATCCTCCGGAGCGAAATCCAGCACCCACGGGTATTCTTCCGCCCGCAATGCCATAGCCAGAGCCTGGGACGGCTCAAAACGGCTCTTTTTCATCTCACCAAACAGAAGGCCCGTCCTTAAAAAGCGCAGCCGGGCGGAAATGATCCGCCTGTCCGGCAGATAATACAGGCGATTTTCCTGTATCCGCCACTGTCCCTGACCGTTCAAAAAGGACGGATCTTTCAGTGACGCCAGAAAATCGGCAGCCGCACCGGGAAGCACATTCACTTTATCTTCCCCGAGGGATCGCCCCTGCCCTGTACGGTCATCCCGTCCTGTCAGGCAGGACGCCACAATCCCACTCCCGGCATCCCTGTCTCCAGGATCGCCGGCCCCCGCGCCCTTTTCCTCCCTCTTTCGTAAAAGCGCCGCGAAATGCCCTTCTCCCTCCATACAATGAGGGAAAATTCTCACAGCATGATGGCAGGAACCACGTCCATGAGAAAATCCCTCGTACCACTTCGTGGGGATCAGTTCAAAATCCGGGCGGTTCTTCAGAAGCCACTCCACCGTATCCTCATTTTCCAGAGGCGAAAATGTGCAGGTGGAATACAGCATACAGCCGCCGTGCCTCAGCATATCGGCGGCCTGCAAGATCAATTCCTTTTGAACAGAACTATAATATGAAGGTCCTCTCTCCTCCCAGTCCGCTGCCATATCCGGCCTGCGCCGAAACATGCCCTCACCGGAACAGGGGGCATCCACCAGAATCTTATCAAAATAGCCCGGAAAGCAGCTCAGCAGTTTCTCAGGTTTCTCGCTGCACACCGCCATATTGGCGATACCGAACCGTTCCAGATTGCGCAGCAGGCCCTTCGCCCTGGAGACGCTGATATCGTTGGCCAGCAAAACTCCCCGCCCTTTAAGCTTGGCGGCAAGCTCCGTCGCCTTGCCGCCAGGAGCCGCGCAAAGATCAAGCACCCGGTCTCCCGGTTCCACGGGCAGCAGACTGGCCGGTGTCATAGCGCTGGGTTCCTGGATGTAATACACGCCGCCATAGTACCAGGGATGACGGCTGGCCCCACTATCCTCCCCGCAGAAAAATCCATTACCGATCCACGGCACCGGCTCCACGGGAAAAGATACCCTCTCAGAAAAAATATCCGTAGATATCTTTGTACTGTTTACCCGTAGCCCGGTATGGGAAGGCCGTTCATAGGACGCCAGAAAAGCCGGGTACTCCTCTGTCCCCAGCAATTCCTGCATCATATGTAAAAAAGCTTCCGGTAATCGCGTCAACGTCACTGTTCCTCCAGATCCACCGTCACGGCCTGGGCCCGATAGCCCTCAGAGATAATATCCAGCTGCCGGTGGAACTGCTTCAACTTTGTGATATCATGCATCTGATAAATACGATAGAACTCATCCTGAATTTTGTTCACTTCCCGTTTATTGGAAATACGATACAGATTCTCAATATTATTCAGGATATCTTCCACTAGCTTGAGTTGGGACAAAGACGAATTCTGTGCATCCATGATCTCATTCCGCACCGATGACATTTCCTTGTCCAACGCCAGTATAGCATTAGCCGCATTGCTCAAGCGTCCGCGGATATGCTCTGGTATATTGGCTTTATACTTATATTGAAGGGAGTGTTCAATCGTTGCCCAGAAATCCATAGCCAGGGTTCGAATCTGGATTTCTGCCCGAAGGGGCTTTGGACCCTGCAACGTCTCCACCCGATAATCAACAATAATATGGTAGCTGCGATAACCGCTGGGCTTCGTATTATGGATATAATCCTTTTCCCTGACAACTTCCATGTCCGAGCGCTTACGTACCAGCTCCACCACCTTTTCAATATCTTCCACAAACTGGCAGGTGATACGGATCCCGGCAATATCGTCAATCTCTTCCTCCATCCGATCCAGCGTAATCTTTTTCTTCTGCAGTTTATCCAGAATACTTGGCACGGCCTTGACCCGGCCGCTCACATGCTCAATCGGCGAATACAGACCCTTCTCCCTGTGCTCCCGAATCACATGATTAAATTTTGCAGTTAATTCTCTGACAGCCAGTTCATAAGGACTTAAAATCTGTCTCCAAAGCTGTATCTCCATCCATATACCCCTTATACGAACCTGATTTAGCAGTCTGACTAAGTATAGCATACCTTTTTGAACAGCGCAAGCCGTCCGCGCTTTTGCCTTCCACAGCAGTAACAGTTCAGCCTCCGGCTGAACCGTAACCCACAGCAACCGCGCAGATTTATGGAACCACTATTGACTGCGTTCAAAAATAAATATATGACCGCCTGTGTATAAATAGAACCGTTTCCGACATCTGTCCCTTAGGAAAAACAACTTCTGTTTTTCCTAAAAAATCATAGAATAAAAGAAAAACGCCATGAAAACTATATACTATGGTATCTTAAGCCTCTTTTTGACTCTGTGTATTCTCCTCATGCCCCGCGAGGCCCTTGACGGCGCTTCCCAGGGGCTCCTGCTCTGGTTCAACCGTGTGGTGCCCGCCATGCTTCCCTGTATGATGCTGACTTCTTTCTGTATGGAGACAGGGCTGTTCCACCGCCTCCAAACCAGAAACAGCAGCCGGCTGCAGAAGATTACCGGACTCAGCGGAGGCGGTCTCTATGCCGCTTTCCTGGGCCTGCTATGCGGCTATCCCATGGGAGCAAAAATTACTGCCGATTTATATAAAAAAAACCTGCTCGACAGACGGGAAGCCTGCCACCTGCTATGCTTCTGCAATCAGCTCAGCCCTTCCTTTCTGATCGAATATGTACTTTTCGGGCTCTACGCCGATACTTCGTCCACCGCGTTCTTCCTGCCCGCCATGTATCTGGGTATCCTGTTTACACAGCTTTTTTATCATATACGGTTCTCCCGGTCCGTAAACATTCCCTTTGTCCAGGCAGCCTCCTTAACGTACAAAAAGGAAGCCTCCGAAACCTTCACCCTCGGCAAAAGTCTGGATGCCTCCGTCATAAACAGCCTGGAGATTATTGCCAAAATAGGCGGCTACATGATTTTCTTCTCCGTGTTGGCAAAACTATTATCCCGATTCATTGCTCCCATAGCTCCCTGGGACGCTGTCCTCGTAACCGTCATGGAGCTGACCACAGGACTGGATACCCTCCGTCAGTCCTTCGGCCCCACCCTGCCCGGTATCTGTCTGGCCTGTGCGCTCTGCGCTTTCGGCGGCTTAAGCTCCGTCATGCAGACCGCCAGTGTACTAAAGGGAACCGACCTCTCCATGGGCAGCTATCTACGGGCTAAAATCCTGCAAAGCACCGTGACACTGTTTTTAGCATTCCTACTCTGCCTCTTCTTCCGCTGATGCCGTCTCAGCCTCACCGGTCATCTCGGAAGCCTGCTGCATCAGGGACTGGGCCTGGGCCACCTGAGGCGCCAGCTCGCTTCTGTTTTTCTTCACTACATCATAACAGCTCCGCAGGGAACTCATGAAGAGACTGTATTTATCGCCGGCATCATTCAGAGTAGTCTCCATAATCTGACTGATATTGGCCAGCATTTCGTCAGTATATGCGATAGCGCCCATGCGGATATTATTGGCATCTGTAGTGGCTGAATCCAGGATGGTCTGGGCCTGCATATTGGCCTGGTTGACTGTTTCATTCGCCTGGGCATAGGCCCTCTGCATGACCTCATGCTGACTGATCATCTCCTGGGCCTTGGCCTCGGCTTCAGC
The DNA here is from genome assembly GCA_910588295.1 of uncultured Lachnospiraceae bacterium. Taxonomy (GTDB): domain Bacteria; phylum Bacillota; class Clostridia; order Lachnospirales; family Lachnospiraceae; genus UBA11957. The sequence goes on from CAJUQO010000008.1 coordinate 46,015, forward strand.
CAGTACTGCGTCCGATTTGGACTGGGCGTCGGATAAAATGGCATCCTTATTGCTGATGATCTTCTGGTAGCGTTTAATCTCATCGGGAGTCTTTAAACGGAGCTCACGCAGAAGCTCCTCCAGCTCCTCCTTATTTACAACAATTTTCGTCGTGGACAAGGGCTGGTATTTACAGCTCTCAATATATTCTTCAATCTCTTCAATGATCTGTTCGATTCTGCTGCTCATATACAAATCTCCTTATTCATCTAAAAGTATTTCAGAGACAAATTTCTCCCATTCCTCCCTATATTAGCACGTTCTTTTTCAGAAAACAACGTCTGATTTGTGATTTTCTTTATTTATGTATCAGTCCGTTACGTTTCATTCTCCGTCTCCCGGCAGGCCTCCACCACACTGGCCAGTCCTTCCGCCATATGTACGCGGGCTTCCCAGCCAAGCTTTTCCATCTTCCCCGCATGCAGCATAGCTTTTGTGGCCGTGGAATATCCCCGGCGCTCGTTCTCCCCGGGGAGTTCAAAAATCACCTTCGTCCCGGCGATATCTGCCAGATGCCCGGCCAGTTCCCTCAGCGTGATATCCGAAAGTCCGTCCGCCACATTGTAGGCCTCTCCGTCTTTACCGGAAAGCATGGTATAAAGCACGCCCGCCGCCGCATCCGTCACAAAGGTATAAGAGAATTTCTGATTTCCCTCGCTTTTCAGCACAATATCCTCTCCCCGGGCCGCCTTCCTGATAAACTGAGCGATCGCTTTGGAATCGCCGGAAAGCATAGTAGGGCCATATACGCGGCTGAGCCGGGCAACGGTAAAGGATAGGCCCTTGGCCTGGCGATAGGCATTGCACAGAGTCTCCCCGACGCGCTTACTCTCCGGATATCCGGCCCGCAGGGTATTGCAATCGATATAGCCCATATAAGGCTCGTCAAATTTTTCCACATCCCCCCGATTTTCCCCGTATATCTCCACAGAAGAACAAAAACAGAACCGTTCCGCTCCGTGGCAAGCCCCATAATCCAGAAGATTTTTTGTACCGAGAACATTGGCGGTAATCGTGCCGATAGGATCTCCGGCATACTGCATGGGATGGGTATTGCTGGCGGCATGGATCATATAATCCACCTTTCCACATTCCGGGAGAGGAACGTTTACATCGCAGGAAAGATAGGTAAAACTGGGATCATCCCAATACGCGGAAAAACGTTCCCTGGCCTTTTCCTCATTTCGGCTCAGCGCCAGTATCCGTATGGGCTTTTCCGTCGTGGCATTATGTCTCATTAGTATATCTATGATACATTTTCCGATCATACCGGAAGCCCCGGACAACAGGATCCGCCGCCCCTCAAGTTTCTCCCAGGGCAGCGGCTCCTCTGCCCGATATGCCAGTTCGGTTTCGTAAATATTCATAGATACCTCCTTATATCAGCATCCGCCGCCCCGTATGGGCTATATGCAGATCACTTTTATGGTACAGGAAATAGAGGGTCGTCAGATTCTCCCCTATATAGCCGATGTAACGATCCGCCCTCTCGCTGCCTTTGGGATCGCTGAGTTCTTCCGTCCTTGCCAGAATCGGAAAAAGCCAATCGCAATACGCCTGAAATACGGGGCGCCGGGCAATCAGCATATTATAATTATAGAAATAAACTCCGGAAAATATTTCCGGCAAAGCCTCCGCATAGGCCGGAGACAGCTCCTGTAAAGCCCTGACCATGGCCTCCCAGTCCGTTTCTTTCAAATATCTTCCGTGATGCTCCAGAATATCCGGATAATGAACCGTGGGGAAGGGAAGAACCGCATCAATCCCATTGGCCTGGATCCTGCCCAGATCCTCCTCGGTCACGTCCAGGACTCGGCGGTAATGATACAGACCCAGATAATCGGCCGTACCATGTTTCCCCACCCAGTACAGGGCAGAGAGCTCACTATAATTTTTATTTTTAAATGAGATATTTTCTCCTGTATTATCGCAGATATCAGCTATGCGATCGTCTGTCAGCGCCGCTCCTGCCTGAATGGGCCGCACCCATTCGGGCATATAATAACGTTTTTTCAGTTTCTTATCTTTGTGGAAGCAGGACATATAAACAGCAAGAGAAAAAGTCTCGTCCCGATGTCCTTCATAAGAGCGAAGGGAAGAAAATATCCCCTTCTGTCTATAATATTCCTCCATCAGCGCGGCCTCTGTCCCGGCATCGATACAAACGTAATCTGTCATTCTCCGCTCCTTAAGGGCCGCGGTGATGACCTCATGGTGCTCCTCCGGTACGGCGACCAACACCCGACAGTCCGTTTCCTCCCATTCTTCCAGGGTTTTCACGGGAATACCGTCGATCTCCGCCGGGTTCCCATCCCGGCTGCTGACCAGAAAAGCCTCTATCCGGCACCCCGTATAGAGACTTTTTACGGCATAATAAACGCTCACAGCCACCATGGCCGCCCCGTAAATCACCACTCTGTCCCGCTCCCCTATGAGCGCCCGTTTCTTGTCCGTCATCATTTCACCCAATCTTCCCGCTCCATGCGCAAAAGGGCCTTAAAAAGCTCCAGGTCATCCATAGTAGTGACCTTCACATTTTTTTCCGATCCCCTGGAAAAATAGACCGTTTCCCCGAGATGGAGCATCAACGTATTAACGTAAACTTCCCCGTGGATACCCCGACGCTCAGCTTCCTCATAGGCCCACAATGCCTTACCGTAGCGGTAAGCCTGGGGCGTCTGCACCCGCATGATCTCCTGGCGGCCAATGCCTTCGTTCCCGGACACGCCGTCGTTTGTCCGGACGATGGTCTCCTGACAACGCACCGCGCTGAGACCCGAATCCCACCGCTGGCACACACGGATCGCATCAGTGATGACTTCCTCCGGGACAAAGGGACGGATACCGTCATGAACCAAAATCACATCCTTTTCATCACATACGTCATTCAAAGCCAGAACACCCTTGTGGATAGATTCCTGACCGTCTCTGCCGCCATTTGTGATCCATTTTAGTTTGGTGATCTTGTATTGCCGGGCATAAGCCCTTAGAACCTCATGCCATCCCTCCAGACACACCACGGCAATGCCGTCGATATCCGGATGGCTCTCAAAATTCTCCAGTGTGTAAATAATTAATGGTTTCTCGTATATATTCATGAACTGCTTGGGGATATCCTGTTCTGTCCTGCTGCCGTGTCCCCCAGCCAGTATCAGCGCCACATTCATGGGCACATCCTCCTTGCTCCGTTTTTATGATCCGCGGTATTGCCGCGGATCCATGGAACCATCACCCGTTGTTATCCTCCGGATGCTTCATCCGATACAACGCCTTGAACATCTCCACGTCTTCCACCCGGTTGATCTTTAAATTTAAATCTGAACCTTCCGAAAAAAACACCTTCTCCCCCAGCCTCGTCAACAGGGAGCTGTTATCCCAGGCGCCCAGACATCCCTCTTCCCTGGCACGGGTATGTATCTCCCACAGCATCTCAAAATCAAAGGACTGAGGCGTCTGTACCTTCATGATCTCATAGCGGTTCAGACTGTCGTACCCCTCATTTTTATCCGTAGAACGCATGATCGTATCCATGATATAAGTGGCGGCCACCCCCATCCCCTTCTTCCTGCACATCTGAATGCTCCGGGTAATGATTTTCTCAGAAACCATCGGACGAATGGCGTCATGAATTACCACGATATCGCCCTTTCCCATACGCTCCCGCAAGAGTTCCAGGCCATGATAGGTAGACTCCTGGGCGTCTTTTCCGCCGGACAGGATCTCCCGCATTTTCGTAATATTAAACTGCTTCCCGTAAGCCCGGATCATCTCCTGCCACCCGTCTACGCAAGTGACAATGATCTCGTCAATATCCGGATGATTCTGGAAAATTTCCAGCGTGTACACGATCACCGGCCTGTTATTGACATTTATAAACTGTTTGGGAATATCCATGGAAAAACGCGGGTCACGCCCTCCCGCCAGTATCAGCGCTGTATTCATATACGGTTTTCCTTCCTATTTATATTTTTTGCAGGAATACATGTTTATTCGTCTTGTAACGCTTTTCCTTCACAATGACAAAGCCGAGCTCCTCTGCATAATCCATCCCCGTCTGCAGTGATGCCTCCACCACAACAACTCCCCCACCCTGCAAGAGGCCGGAGTCGGACAGATAGACAAGTACTTCCTTCTCCAGACCTTTCTCATAGGGCGGATCCATAAAAATGCAGTCAAAAGCCTCGCCGCCCTCCAGCTTTCCGAGGGCGGCCTGCACACTCTCCTGCATAAGCACAGCGTCCTCCTCCAGCCTGGTGAATGCCAGATTGTCCGTGATACAGGCCGCCGCTTTCCTTGACAGCTCCACAAACACAGCCTTCCTGGCGCCCCGGCTCAATGCCTCGATACCGATGGCGCCGCTGCCGCTGAACAAATCCAAAAATGTGCCTCCCGGTATCCAGGGCTGCAGAACATTAAATAAAGTCTCCTTCGTACGATCGGTGGTAGGACGGGTGTCCAGGCCATCGATCGTCTTTAGAGGGAGACTTCGACATTTACCTGCGATAACTCTCATTCTTTAAACTCCTAATGTAATTGCAGCCGCCAGTCCAAATCCCCTCTGTCCAGGCCGAGGATCAAAGACTCCGCCGTGGCTATATTGGTAGCAATCGGGATATTGTACTGATCGCAGCAGCGCGTGATCTGATAAACGTCCGGTTCCTTCGGATCAATCATCGTCGGATTGTAGAAAAAGATAACCATATCCATATCGCCGCGCTCAATCATTTCCATAAATTGTTTGTCGCCTCCCACAGAGCCGGCCAGAAATTTATACACGCGAAGATTAGTGACCTCCTCTATACGACGGCCTGTCGTCCCCGTGGCATATACCTGGTGCTTGGCTAAGATTCCTTTGTAGGCGATGCAAAAGTCTTCAATCAGACTTTTCTTACTGTTGTGTGCAATAATACCTATGTTCATCTCAGTCATCCCCCCAATCTTATCATAAATCCATGATAACAAACCGACGAAAAAAAAGCAATATATTTTTTTGTGATTAGGCAGAATTTACAAAAACGAATTTCAGGAAGCCTAATTTGCAATTTGTTTTTATTTTCTGTAGCATCCTGACCGCACTCTACGGTATTATGGATAGAAACAGACGTAACGTTACTGCAAAAGAAACATGAGGGGGTACCACCTTATGCTCTTCCTATTCATGAATATGATCGATGAGCCGGAGAATCGGGAAAAGTTCCGGATTCTCTATGAGCATTACCACCGCCTGCTCTGGCAGGTAGCCAATCAAATCCTCCAGGATGAATATCTGGCTGAAGATGCCGTGCAGAATGCCTACATGACAGCTTTGTCCTGCCTGAACCGTTTTCAGGCGCCGGAAAGCGCGGCATCGAGAAATTTCCTTGTCACTATTGTCCGTTCCCGGGCCGTGGATCTGCTCCGAAAGGGCTACCACCGTCACGAGGAGCAGCCCGAAGAATTTCCGGAAACACTGGCGGGGGACACTCCCCAGGATCTGTATTTCCGTCAGTATGATGTTGAACAGCTGGCAGATGCCATCCGACAGTTAGAACCGGATTACCGGGCGGTGATCGAATATTTTTATTTACACGATTGTTCCGTAAAGGAAACCGCCGCCCTGATGCAGACCACGGCAAAAAATATTACCGTCCGTCTGACCAGGGCCAGGAAAAAGCTGAAATTGCTGCTGGAACAGCAGGAAGGAGGTGATTCCTATCACTGACAGACATTTATGGGAAGCCTGCGGGCTTGCCATGGAACAGGATATCGCGGATCTCACGGCCCAGTCCTGCAACCACCGCTTTTCCGAGGATTTCCATGAATCCATTCGGCAGATGCAGGAGAAATCAAGCGACAAACACGCAGCGAAAATCTCCCGCCCGCTCTGGAGATTTCTGCCCGCAGCAGCGATGATCGCTCTGGTCTGTCTGGCCGGATTCCGTCTGCTGGATCTTGCCCCTTTTCGCATGGGCTCTCCCGGGCCGGGCTACGGCAAAGGGGCGGAAGAAGCCGCCGGGCAGGAGGCCGGGACAGACAGGAAAGAGGTCGGGGAGTACGCTACGGACACGGAAACGACCGGGGCTGCGGAGGGGGCCATGCAGGATTCAGAGGAAATACCCGGAGGAGCCGCGGTTGAAGAAGCCGCCGGAGAGGAAGCCGGCCGGCCGGATCTGGAGACGGAGAAAGAACTGATCCGGGATGGCATCGACAACGAAAAAGACGGGGGAACCCTGCCGGAATCGGCTCAAAGCCAAACCGATTCATCGACAGACGATTCCGCGTCCCGAAAAGAAAACGGGACGCGGAATGAAAATCCTTCTGAAAACGGGACTTCTGTCAGAACCGTAAATTTATTATCTATCACCTACTACGCTTCCACCCATATACTGGCGCTGGAACTGCGAAATGATTCAGACAAAACCATTGACCTGGAAAATACGTGGATGCTGTTCAACTCGGATGGAGATACTGTAAATACGGAGGCGAATACTTCCGGGTTATCCAACCCCTCCCGGCTGTATCCCCAAAAAACCGCCACTCTCCGCTGCATTCTTCCGGACGGTGATCGACCCGAAGGAGAGTACACGCTTGAGCTGGAGGATGGGGAAATCATCCTGAGTTTCTCTTTTCCCTGATTTGCGGGACAGGACATTCATTTGGCATCGGGAAAATATACCCTGCAATTATTAAGGAGACTGTAAATATGAAGAAAAACATTCTATGGAAACAAATCACTCCCTCCATCCGCAGAGCGGCCCTGTCTGCCTTTCTGGCCATGGGTCTTGTGCTCACCGGCTGCGGCCAGACATCTGATACGGATACGGAGGAGGATGTCGGCCATACCTCATATGCCATGGATAAGGGCATAGCTACTTACGCCAACGAGACCGCCGAAGCCGCGGTGGAAGGCGGGGCCGATGAAGAAGTTCCCGGAGGCTACATGGCTATGGGCGATGAAGCCAAGTCCGGCGGGGCGGCAGCCAGCCCGGAAGATATCTCTGCCGATATTAAAGAGGGCGACGCAGCGGCCCAGGCTGCCCGGAAACTGATCCGCAATATGAGCCTGAGTCTGGAAACTACTGCCTTTGACGATTTTATTGCCAACGTGGAATCCCAGGTGGACAGCATGGGCGGCTATATCGAAGACTCCAGTATAAGCGGCGGCTCCGGCCAGCAATCTCTGCGCTATGGCTATATGACTGTACGCATACCCGCAGACCAGCTGGATGCTTTTGCCGATACCATTTCCGGTTCGGCCACCGTATTGAACCGCAGCACCTCCGTCTCCGATGTGACTTTGCAGTATTCGGATCTGGAAAGCCATATAGAGGCCCTGAAAATTGAACAACAGACTTTAATGGATATGCTGTCCAAAGCTAAAGAGATCGAAACTGTATTGGCTATCCAGAACCAGCTTACCAGTGTACGTTACGAACTGGAGTCTTACGGCTCGCAGCTAAAACTAATGGAAAACCAGGTTTCTTACAGCACGGTAAACATTGACATCAACGAAGTAGAAATCCCCACCCCCATTGAGTCGGATACCTTCGGCAGCAGAGTCAGCCGCACCTTCCGAAACAGCATGTCCGGCTTCGCCCACGGACTGGAAAATTTCCTTGTATGGTTCCTGGGAAATATCGTTTTCATTGCCGCGTTCTTTGTGATCGTGATCCTGGTTTTCCTGGGGCTGCGCAAAATATTCCGCCGCCGGAAGGAAAAAAAGGGCACGGCTGCATTGGGGAAAACGGCAAAAGACGCCGGCACAACTACATTTTCTGATGAACCGTAAAACAACAAAAATGATATGTATTCAGATGACTTTTTACGTTAATGTCTTGAAATAGAATTTGTCCGCAAGGAAAAACAAAAAATAAAGGAGCTGCTGCAAATCGGCGTTTTGTCAATTTACAGTAGCTCCTTTTTTGCGGCTTAGAAAGCCTGGTATTTTCCTATCGTGTCCTGCGCTGGCAGGTATTCACTTTCGGAATCTACCGGATCAGATTACCGTCGGCAATCTCTCCTTACAGCTGGCTGCCGGAACCCTGGGACATCTGCCTCTCCTGGGCCTCGATCATCTTCTTCACCATATAACCGCCGACAGAACCGTTCTGCTTAGAGGTCAGGTTTCCGTTATATCCGTCGGAAAGCGGAACTCCCAGCTCGTTTGCTACCTCAAATTTGAAACGGTCCATCGCGCCCTTTGCTTCGGGTACATTTGTACTTGAAGATCTGTTTGCCATAATGAATTGCCTCCTTAATTTGAATGGTTCGGTAACTATCGGAGACACCTCTGTTTCTCCGAAGCTGCCGGTTGATTTGTTACGGTGATAGTATGTGCAGACTTTCGGAGAATACGCTGGTAAGTTTTGCGAATATTGTCAAAAAATTACCTGATAAAAAATCTTTATAAGATTACATCTTTTAACTTGCGCTCCCTGTATTCGGCCACCCGCGCGGCCAGGAGGCTGTGTTCTTCCCGCTCAAGCTCCGGATCCACAACCAGCAGCCGCTTCACTTCCTGGGCGGCCTGGCGCAGCAGATCGGAATCCCGGTAAATATCCCCGATGGCAAACTCCATCAGACCGCTCTGGCGGATGCCGAAGAAATCTCCCGGCCCTCTGATCCGCAGATCTTCATCGGCAATGGCAAAGCCGTCATTCGTTTTATTCAGGATATCCAGGCGTTTGGCGTTGGCGTCATTGTCTGAAGTGCGGATAAAGATACAGTAGGACTGAGCCTCTCCCCGCCCTACCCGGCCCCGAAGCTGATGAAGCTGGGCCAGGCCGAAGCGCTCCGCGTTCTCCACCATCATCACGGTGGCGTTTGGCACGTTCACGCCCACCTCGACCACTGTGGTGGACACCAGTATATGGATATCCCCTTTGGAGAACTCCTCCATGATCTGATCCTTGGCCGCCGGTTTCATCCTGCCGTGCAGCAGCCCTATGGTGTATTCCGGAAATTCTTTTTTCAGCTTTCCGGCGTAATCCGTCACATTTTCCGCCTCGATCTCCTCGCTGGCCTCCACCATAGGACAGATCACGTAGATCTGATGGCCGGCCGTAAGCTCCCGCCGGATAAAACGGTAGGCGGTAGGGCGATAAGAAGTATCCACCACGCAGTTTTTGATCGGCAGACGCCTGGCGGGTTTCTCATCCAGCACCGATATATCCAGGTCGCCGTAGAGGATCATGGCCAGCGTCCGGGGGATCGGCGTAGCGCTCATGACCGCGATATTCGGCTTCCCTCCCTTGGACGAAAAAGTCTCCCGCTGTTTTACGCCAAAACGGTGCTGCTCATCGGTAATCACCAGAGACAGATTATCGTACTCCACGGCGTCCTGGATCAGCGCGTGGGTGCCGATGATACATTTCGCATAGCCGATGGCGATCTTCTCATAAATATTCCGTTTTTCCTTTGCCGTGCAGGAGCCCGTCAGCAGCACCGGGCGGTACTCCTCCAGCCCGTTTTCTTCCAAAAGAGCCACCAGATCCTCATAGTGCTGATGGGCCAGCACCTCCGTGGGGGCCATCAGCGCGCTCTGATAGCCGTTCTCCGCCGCCATGATCATGGCAAGAAAGGCCAGGATTGTCTTGCCGCTGCCCACATCCCCCTGGATCAGACGGTTCATCAGACGGCTCCCCGCCAGATCCTCCTCCATCTGCGTCCACACCCGCATCTGCGCGTCGGTGAGCCTGTAGGGGAGGGAATCCATCACCTCCTCCGTCTTCCAGCCGGCCCTCATCGGATAGTTGTTTTCCGTATCCGTCTGGCGTTCCTTCATCATCTGCATACACAGAATGAAAAGAAAAAACTCCCCGAAAGAAAGACGCCGCCGGGCCTCCAGGAATTCCCGCTGCGCGGCCGGGAAATGGATCTGCCAAAGAGCCTGTCCCAGCGGAATCAGCCCCAGACGCTCCGCGAGGGTCTCCGGGAGCCACTCTTTTACCTGCACGCTCTCCAGGGCCTGGCGGACTGTCTTCGTCACCAGTTTGTTACCAAGCCCCGCCGTCAACCCGTAAAGGGGCTGCATGGAGTCGCAGACTCCGTCATAAGCCCCCACCGTAAAGATTTCCGGCTGTTCCATGACCCGCCGGTTCATTTTCTCCGCCACACGCCCCCGAAATACATACACCGAGCCGCGCTTTAATGTATTCCGCAGAAAAGGCATATTAAACCAGGTCAGAGCCAGCCGCCCCGTGGCATCCTGCACCGTCGTCGTGATGACCGTGAGCTTCCCCGTATTCTTTATATCCACAGGAAAAGTGACCGCCGCCAGCACCGCGCCCTTCTCCCCCGACTTCAGCTCACCGACAGATACAGGCTTACTGTAAAGATCGTACTCCCGGGGGTAATACCGGATCAGATCCCCTACCGTCAAAAGTCCCAGCTTCGCAAACAGCTTCTCCGATTTCTCCCCGATCCCCTTCAGCACCCGGATTGAATCCTGTTCCCTCATCGTCTCCCCTTCCCGTAATCCTGCTTACAAAAACGCCTGTGCAGCGATATATTCCTCTGCACAGGCGGCTCAAAACAGTCTGAAATGTTTTGGCATACTATACGCGTTCTTACGGACTTTGCAACCAGTGCAAAGTCCTGGGCTGAACTGTTACAATGTTTTTCCCTTTCCGGTAATCCGGCGCATCACTCCACCGAGATCAGGCAGTAATAGATCGGCTGCCCTCCCGCATTCACTTCTATATCACAATCCCCGTACAGCTCTTCCAGCTCCTCCGCCAGCTTCTCCGCCTCTTCCTCGGAATAGTCCTTGCCGTAATAAATGCTGATAAGCTCGCTGTCCTCATCCACCATCTCCTTCACGGCTTCTAGGGACACGCTGTGCACATCCTGGCCCACAGCCAGGATACCGGAATCACCCACGGCCATGATATCATGCTCGTGGATCTCTTTATTATCAATATGGGTATCGCGGACCGCGTACGTGATTTGAGCCGTCTTGACCTCGGCAATGGACTCCGTCATGGAAGCCTCATTGTCCGCCGCCGATTTCTCCGGAACAAAATTGATCACCGCCGTAATCCCCTGGGGGATTGTCTTTGTGGGAATCACAATGATTTCCTTATCCTCCACAAGATCCCTGGCCTGGTTGGCCGCCAGGATAATGTTCTTATTGTTCGGCAGGATAAATATGGTATCCGCATGTACCTGTTCGATGGCGTTGAGCATGTCTTCCGTGCTGGGGTTCATGGTCTGGCCGCCCTCGATCAGATAGTCCACGCCAAGCTCGCGGAAAATGTCGGCAATACCGTCGCCCACCGATACGGAAATAAACCCGAAAGGCTTTTTCTCCTTCGGCGTTTCCTCCGCGGCCTGTTGGGCTGCCAGCTTCTCCGCCTCCTTGAACAGCTTCTCCTGATGCTCCTCCCGCATATTGTCGATCTTAATGCGGGACAGGGAGCCGTAGGTCAAAGCCCGCTGCAGGGCAAGGCCCGGATCATTAGTATGCACATGGATCTTGACGAGATCGTCATCCGCCACGCAGACGATCGAATCTCCGATGGAGCTCAGGAAACCTTTAAACTCTGTCTCATGGGCGTCCGAGAACTTCTTTTCCAGCATAATAATAAATTCGGTGCAGTAGCCGAACTTTATATCCGCCTCCGCCGTCTGGGGAACCGCTGCGGATCTGTCCGCGGAAGGACGGGCCGGCTCGATATCCATATCCAGCTCCTTGCCCATATACGCATTGTAGGCGCCCTCCATCACAGTCATCAGGCCCTGCCCGCCGGAATCCACCACTCCCGCTTCCTTCAATACCGGCAGCATCTCCGGCGTTTTCTCCAGAGTGATCTGTCCTTCCTCGAGCACCTGACGCAGAAAATCCTTTATGCCGGTTTCCTCAGTCTCGTCCAGGATCACCAGCTCCCGGGCCTTTTCAGCCATGCTTTTTGCCACGGTCAGGATCGTGCCCTCCTTGGGCTTCATGACGGCCTTATAGGCGGTCTCTACCGCTTTCTCAAACGCGTTGGCCAAAACGATCGGATCAAGCTCTTTTTTCCCCTGTATAGCTTTTGTGAAACCGCGCAGCAGCTGGGAAAGGATAACGCCCGAGTTACCCCTGGCCCCCCGCAGGGAACCGGATGAGATAGCCTTTGCCAGAGTATCCATCGTAACCGGCGACAGGCCGCTCACTTCCCTTGCCGCGGACATGATGGTCATGGTCATATTGGTGCCTGTATCGCCGTCGGGAACCGGAAATACATTTAATTCATTGATCCATTCTTTTTTTAATTCCAGATTCTTCGCACCGGACAGAAACATTTTTGCCAGAATCTGTGCATCTATCGTACCTGTAGACACGCTAAAGTCCTCCTTAACCCTAATCAATCTATAACACGTATGCCCTCGACAAGAATGTCAATATGCTCCACTTCCAAGCCGGTAAAGCCTTCCACCTTATGCTTTACGCTCTCGATCAGATTGTTTGCCACAGCGGAAATACTCACGCCGTAGGCCACGATCACATGAAACCCAAGGGAAATCCGATTGTCCCTCAGGGTTACATTGATGCCCCGTTTCAGGCTCTCCTTTTTCAGCAGCTTCACAAGCCCGTCCTTCATGCTGATCGCGGCCATGCCGACAATGCCGAAATTCTCTACGGCCACGCTGCCCGCATAGGTTGCAATCACATCTGTATTTATCGTAATCTGACCTAACTCCGTTTGAATACGACCTTTCATACCCTTACCTCCATCAGAATAATACATGCCTGACATAAATAACAGGATCGCGGCGCCTCCGCTGATCCATAAATACACAGCAGTTTTTTTGTATTATACCCTCTTTTCATAAAAAAAGAAATATTTAATTGTGAAAAAAAGGGAAATTTCTCTTGCAAATTCTGATTCATTCTGCTAGAATAATCAGTGTTGCAGGTCTGTTAGCAGACAATTTATGTCGAGGAGGTGCTGATCATGGCAAAATGTGCAATGTGTGGAAAAGGCGCTCATTTCGGTTGTAATGTGAGCCATTCTCATAGAAGAACCAATAAAATGTGGAAAGCCAACATTAAAAAGGTGAAAATAAACGACCACGGAACAACGAAGAGAATTCATATTTGTACTTCCTGCTTGCGTTCCGGATTAGTGGAAAGAGCATAATGAGAATTCAGAGACAAGAAATATAGCGGCATGATGATGCCGCTTTTTCTTTGCCCAAAAATCTCCCATGAACACGGAGATATCTACTGCATTTTGATCAATTCCTGAAATACTTTCTCACCAAACACCGCCAGCGCGTGATCTTCCTCTCCGGTGCCGCCGCTGATCCCCAGGCCGCCCACGATCCGGTCTCCGTCCTTTAATGGAATGCCGCCGCCGAATATCACGATCTTCCCGCCGTCCAGCTTATCTACACCATAAAAGGTCTGGCCCGGCTGGGCTATTTTGGAAAGCTCCATGGTGGACATTTTCACCGCCACGGACGTGTAAGCCTTTTTGGTGGCCACATCGTAGCTGACAAGAAAGGCGTCGTCCATCACATGAACCGCCACCGGATTGCCATAAGCGTTGCACACGGCGATCACCGCATGCAGCCCTGTCTCCGCCGCCCGGCGTTCTACGCATTCAATCAACTGTTTCGCGAGCTGTAGCTTCATCACTCTCTCACCCATATCATTATATGCGGCCTTACTCCATTATCAGCTAAACCAAAGCCGCACTCCTCCTTTGCTTTTTTGCGGCCATTGCCGCTCACATAGTTAAATTATACCTTTCCACGCCCTGAGTGTCAATCCGCCATTTCTTTTTTGCACTCACAGCGCTTCAAACGGACGGCCCCGGTTTCCGCAGGAAGAAGACCTGCAGAACCCGGCCCATGATCCAGGGCAGAGTGACAGCCTCCATATCTTTTGTACAGACCAGGGGATACTCGGCACAGACCTCCCCGTACAATGTATACGTGACACGCCCCACCTCTTCCCCCGCCTGCACGGGGGCGGTCAGCAGCTCCGGCATATCCGTCTGTACCTCCACATGCTCATCCTCCCGGAGCAGAAGAGAAAGCTCCTCCGCACCGCCCCGGGATTCCGCGATATCCGTCTCCATCACGGCGCCGCTCTCCCCCCAGGGATACACCGCCCCCTCCACCGGGATGGAAGCAGACACCGGCTCTTCCAGGACATTCCGATAGCTGTAGGCCTCCCTGGCGTAAGACAGGATCTGCCTTGTATCCTTCCATTTATATCCCTTATTGTTCGGCCAGCCACAGGCCAGCAGGGAAACGATAAAAAGACGGCCCTCCGACTCCACAGCGCAGATATAGCAATATCCCGCCTTCGCCGTAAATCCGGTTTTGCCCGACACCACACCGTCCATCATAGTGAGCAGGGCATTGTGGTTGGTACAGCCATAGGACTGTGCCCCGTCCAGATCCGAAAAACTGTGGGACGGCGTCTGGGTGATCGCGATAAAACGCTCCGCCTCGGGCGACTCCCGGACACAGTAGCGCATGATTTTCGCCAAATCGGCGGCTGTCGTATGATGGGAGCCCCCGGCGTCCTCTTTGTCCAGGCCGTTGGGCGTGACAAAATGCGTGTCCTCACAGCCAATCTCCGCGGCTCTGTCATTCATCATTCCGGCAAAACCTTCCACACTTCCGCCGATATGTTCGGCGATCATCACCGCCGCATCGTTGTGGGACTCCAGCATCAATGAAAAAAGCAGATCCTCCAAAAGAAATCTCTGTCCTTCCCGGACACCGAGATGTACCTTTGGCTGACCCGCCGCAGTTTTTGAGGCTGTCACAATATCATCTTCCTTCCCCTTTTCCAGCGCCAGGATGCAGGTCATGATTTTGGTGGTACTGGCCATGGGAAGAGCCACACTTTCCTCCTTTCCCCACAGCACCCGGCCGGAATCTCCGTCCAGCAGGCAGGCGCTTTTTGCATAGAGCTCTCCGGGATCTGCCGAGCTGTCCGCCTGTACGCGGCAAGGCAGCGCAAGGAAGGTTATCATCTGTATGCAAATCAAAATATCGCATACAATTTTTTTCATATTCTCTCCTGTCTATACGGTGGCCGTCTCTCCATTTTTAAATATCTCAGCCTCGGCCTCGGCTTTAAAATCCTCCAATTTAACCGGATTGATCTCAGGAAGCTCCTCCAGGGAGGAAACGCCGAATTTCCGCAGAAATTCTTCCGTAGTCCCAAACAGGATCGGCCGCCCCGGTGCTTCCAGCCGGCCAACCTCCGTCACCAGCTCATATTCGATCAGGCGGTTGACCGCGTGATCCGACTTTACGCCGCGGATCTTTTCTATATCCGCCTTTGTTACCGGCTGTTTATAGGCGATAATCGACAGTGTTTCCAGCATCACATCCGTGAGTACCGCTTTTTTCGGCTGAGAAGCCAATCGGATCAACACCGAATAATATTCTTTCTTCGTGGCAAGCTGCCAGGAATCCTCCAGCTCCAGCAGCATGATACCTCTGTTCTCCTCTTTATAACGGATACGTAACCCCTCCAGGAGCTTCCGCGTGGTGGGCACATCCTGATCAATCGCCCGGGCAAGGCTCTGAGTATCCACGGAATCCCCTATGGTGAACAGAAGCGCCTCCAGAGCCGCTTCAAGCTGATTCACTGTCATCATCGATCGCCTCCTTCACCGTCTCTATGTAAATTTCTCCGAAAGCCTCTTCCTGGGTCAGACGAATTCCTCCGCTGCGCATCAGCTCCAGAACCGCCAAAAATGTCACAACTACCTGGGTACGGGAATGCTGGCTTGCCAGCAGGGCGCGGAAGGTAAAATGATCATGTTTCCGGGCATAAGCACGTACATGGGCCATTTTATCCGGCAGAGAAATCTCCTCTTTCTCAATCTTCCCGAAATTACTCCGGATCGGATCCCTTTTATTCTCCTGACGCCTCAACACATCCCGGAAAATCTCATGAAGCCGCTGCAGGGTCAGGCCGTCCGTCAGGTGCCCCGTATCCACAGGCGCCCGGTACTCTGCCACCTCCCGGGGCAGCCCCCCGGCATGATACATCATCAGCTCTGCGTCCGCCATACGGTCCTTCAACTCATAAGACATATATTTATACATCTTGTACTCCAGAAGCTGGGCCACCAGATCCGCCCGCGGGTCTTCCTCTTCCTCCTCCCCGCCGCTCTCCTTGGGAAGCAGCATCCGGCATTTAATATCCAGAAGAGTAGCCGCCATGACCATGAACTCGCTCATCAGGTTCAGATCCTCGCGGGACATCTGCCGCACATAATCCAGATACTGGTCAGTAATCATGACGATCGGTATATCGTAGATATCTATTTTATTCTTATCAATCAGGTGCAACAGAAGATCCAGAGGCCCCTCAAACACCGGCAGCTTTACAGATAATTCCATATATTCCTCATTTTATGTTCTCATTTCCCAGTCGTACATTCACACACACCAGCTCCCGCGGATTAAAGATCCGGAACGGTATTGTGTGTTCGCCGATCCCGGCGCCCACCAACATCGTCTTCCCGTCCCGATCCATCCTGCCATACCCGTATTTCGGGAATAATTTACCGTCCGTCCCGATCACAGGTCGGCCGAACAGCCGCACAACCCCTCCGTGCAGATGGCCGGAAAGGACAAGATCCGGGTTCCAGGCAAAATATTCATCGGCGTATAGCGGATTATGGGCCAGCAGAATCTGATAAGACTTTTCATCGGCTCTGCCGACAGCCGCCTCTATGTGTGCCGGACTGTAAGCGGTCTTCCGCCATTTTCTGTAATTCATCATCGGAATCTCCAGCCCGGTGACTGCCAGAGGGATATTCTTTACTTTCAAATACTCCGTCTCATTGCGAAGCAGGTGAACCCCCAGCTCCCGCAGCTTTTCCTCATAACG
The DNA here is from genome assembly GCA_910588295.1 of uncultured Lachnospiraceae bacterium. Taxonomy (GTDB): domain Bacteria; phylum Bacillota; class Clostridia; order Lachnospirales; family Lachnospiraceae; genus UBA11957. Next base: position 62,885 of record CAJUQO010000008.1, read on the forward strand.
GATACCCGCCGTCCCATAATGCTCCGGGCGGAGCCTCATACGGTACTCATGGTTCCCAAAAGCATAATATACTTTATAGCAACCTGCCAGACGGCGCATCAAAAGCAGCGCCGGCGCATAGGAGCACCCTCGTTTCGCCACCAGCATATCCCCGCCCACCAGAACCAGATCCGGGGCATACTGTGCCAGGGAAGCCAGCAGTTTCTCCCTGCAGGCCACATCCTTAAGATTATGGTAGTCCGTCAGAAATGCCAGCTTTACTAATCCCGGCGGCAGATCCGGCTTGGACGCGCGTATCTCATATGTCTTAACAGACAGTTTCTTCATAATATAATGGATTTCCTCCTCCAAAATGCGTCCGTCCAAGTATACCCCAATCCTCAGGCAAATTCAAGAGATAATCCGTCCGCCGAAAAAAGAGCGTTTCAGGCCGCGCCCTCTTCCCTTTTGAGCAGCATCCGCCCCGCAAAATCCTCCAGACAATCCGTATAGGTGCGTACCTCAACAGCCTCATTGACCAATATATCGACGCGGCCGATCTCCTGCCCGTCGTAGGTATAACGGATAAAACCCACCACGGTATCCGCCTCCATGGGCGCAGCCAGATTTTCCTCATATACCGCCTCACTGGCGATCCGGGAAAAATCCCGATTCTCCAGATCCAGCCAGTGGAAAATCTCCGACGGCCGACAGGCCGTTCCCTGTACTTTAGCGTTAGGTATTTCCGGACAGAACAGCTCATAGGTATTTGTATCTGTGTACAGATGGGTAACACCGAAGCCATAATTTAAAAGGGCTGCCGCGTCGGCAAAACGTTCCTTGGAGGTCTCGGCTCCCAGAATCACCGCGATCATCGTAATATCATTCCGTACCGCCACCTCTGATACGCAGAAGCCGGCGCGGCTGGTGCTTCCGGTCTTTAACCCTACACAACCATCATAACTGCGCAGCATCTTGTTCGTATTGGTCAGGGTAAATTGCGAACTTCCCCGGCGGGTATTGTGGGTGATATCCTCCATCCAGATCGTGGAATAATCATAGATCTGAGGAAATCTCGTCACGATCTCCCGGGAGAGTATGGCAATGTCCCGGGCCGTCATATAATGCTGGGGATCATCAGTCAGACCGCAGCAATCCACAAAATGGGTGTGCTCCATGCCCAGCTCTGCGGCTCTCGCGTTCATCATGGCCACGAAATTCTCCTCCGAACCGCCGATGTGTTCCGCCATCGCTACGGAAGCATCATTTCCCGAAGCAATGACAATACTCTTGATCATAGTCTCCACCGTCTGCGTTTCTCCCGCCTCAAGAAATACCTGGGAGCCCCCCATACCCTGGGCGTGGCTGCTCACCGTCACCGTATCCTCCAGAGAAAGATTGCCGCTCTCCATCTGCTCGTAAATGAGCAGCAGCGTCATCAGCTTGGTCACACTGGCCGGTGTCCGCTGTTCATCCGCCGCCTGCTCAAAGATCACCTGGCCGGTAGACGCTTCCATCAAAAGCACGCAGGGAGAACTGACTGTTACCGCCGTACCGGCCGAAGGCGCTTCCCCGGTTTCTTCCGCATATACAATCCGGGTCATCCTGGCAGCGAGCGCCAGAAAAATAGCCAGAAACACCCCTGGCCCGATGACTTTCCGGCATACAGGCCCTATGGACGGCCATCCGGAAAGAAAGAGAAGCCGTCTGTTTGATAATCGTCTCTTCATCGTCAGCCAAACTTTGCTTTTTTTCATTATATCCCCGGAAACAGGCAGATATGACAGTAGAAATCATGACATGAAAAAAGGGAAGGTCTCTACCTTCCCCCCTGCACATTAGTTATATTTGCGTTTTCTGGCAGCTTCGGATTTCTTTTTACGGCGAACACTGGGTTTCTCATAATGTTCTCTTTTACGAATCTCCTGCTGAATACCAGCCTTTGCACAGCTTCGTTTGAATCTGCGTAAAGCGCTGTCCAGAGTCTCGTTTTCTTTTACGATAACGTTTGACATAAACTCACACCTAACCTCCCTCCAGCTGTAAATTGTGCATAATACAACTGTTTGGGTATATTATTTAACTGCACTAGATAGATTATACCAGATTTTCATGGCACGTCAACCATTATTTTCAAAAATCTTCTTTTTTCTTTTTTATTTCCATATTCATCGATTTTTGTCGTATATGATTCGGAGCCCCTTTAACAAAAGATCATCATCGACTATAATTTCCCTTTTACAGTGGGGCATGATCACCTTTGCCAGGCCTCCCGTGGCCACCAGCGTGGCGGGCTGTCCCAGCTCCTTTTCCATCCTGTCGATCATACCGTCTATACAGGCCGCGTTTCCGTGTATCACACCGCTTCTCATGCAATCCACCGTATTTTTTCCGATGGTACGTTTGGGAGCTTCCAGGCTGATCCCGTAAAGCTGGGCCGCGTGCTCCGTCAGCGCATTCAGGGACACATTGATGCCCGGCATGATCACGCCGCCGATATAATTCTTTTTTGTATCCACCACGCTCATGGTGGTGGCCGTTCCCATATCGATGATGATCAGGGGCAGCGGATACTCCTCGATGGCTGCCACAGCGTCCACAATCTGGTCGCTTCCCACGGAAGCCGGGTTATCCATCTTGATGTTCAGGCCGTTTTTCACCCCCGGCCCCACCAGCAGTACATTTCTTTTCAGGATCTTTTCGGCGGCCTCCTTCAGAATGTAAGTGATCTGCGGCACTACGGAGGCAATGATCCCTCCCTCCAGCTGACCGGGCAGAATATGGTTCAGCTCCAGCAATATTTTCAGATCAATGGCATACTCCATCTCCGTCTTCGTGGTATCCGTAGACAGCCGCTCAATAAAAAATATCTCTCTGTTGCGGTGAATGACTCCCACCACAATATTCGTATTTCCAACATCGATCGCCAGTATCATGCCTGCCTCCTCTTTAAGACCTCATCAAGAATATGCCCCGCCGCCTGATCCTTGCTCATCAGCTCCAGGGAAAGTTCCTCCTCCGGCGTAATGACAGTGACCACGTTGGTGTCTCCGGCAAATCCGGCCCCGGCCACTTTTACATTATTGGCTACGATCATATCCAGATGTTTCTCCCGCAATTTCCTGCGGGAATTTTCCAGCATATCCCGGGTCTCCATGGAAAAACCGCACAAAAACTGTCCCGGGCTCCTGTGTTCTCCGAGATACTGCAGGATATCGTCGGTGCGCTCCAGTTCTATGCTCATCTGCCCGTCGGATTTTTTCACTTTGTCATCCGCCACATGGACGGGCCGGTAATCCGCCACGGCGGCGGCTTTGACGATAATATCCTGTCCGTCCGCCCGGCCCGTCACCGCCTCGAACATTTCCCGGGCCGTCGTGACCGGCACAAATTCCACAAAGGGCACCGGATCCATGGCGCAGGGGCCGCTGACCAGCGTCACTTCGGCCCCCCGGAGCATGGCGTTCCGGGCGATGGCATAACCCATCTTGCCCGAAGAATGATTCGTAATAAAACGAACCGGGTCGATGCTCTCCCTCGTGGGGCCCGCCGTAACCAGCAGACGAAGCCCCCTCATATCCTTTTCCAGAGCGATTCTGCGCAGCACCCAATCAAGCAGCGCCGCCGGTTCCGGCATTTTCCCGGCTCCGGTGTCTCCACAGGCCAGACGGCCGGCGGCCGGCTCGATGATCTGCCACCCGTGCCGCTTTAGCCTCTCCAGATTTTCCCCCACGATGGAATTCTCATACATGCGGGTGTTCATGGCCGGACTCACCAGCCGCGGGCAGGTACAGGCCAGCATGGTGGTGGTCAGCATATCATCGGCGATCCCACAGGCCAGACGGCCGATGCAGTCGGCGCTGGCCGGCGCGATGACCGCCAGATCCGCCCTCTTTGCCAGGGACACATGCCCCACCTGGAATTCAAAATTCCGGTCAAAGGTATCGGTGATACATTTATTTCCGGTAAGGGTTTCAAAAGTGATCGGATGAATGAAATTGTGGGCCTTCGGCGTCATCAGCACATGGACATCCGCGTGCTGCTTTACCAGCAGGCTGGCAAAAGCCGCCGCTTTATAGGCGGCTATACTGGCCGTCACCCCCAGAATAATGGTTTTTCCTTTCAGCATATCCTACACTCCCTATGTCCTTAATCTCGGCTCGCCCACCAGTATGACAACGGCACGGGGAGGCACTTTTAATTTGCTTCCGAATGTAAAATCAGTCATGGCCTGTATATCCTTGCCATCCTCGTACACCACACTGGTATTCACACAGATTTTCCAATGCATACCGTCCGGCAGACTGGGAAGCTGCATATCCAGAGGCTCCCAGTAAGCATTCATACAGTAAAACACGATATCGTCACGGGTATCCGCCTCATCCCGTCCCGCGTACATGATACCGATCAGCCTCGTGCCGTTATCCGATCCGCCGTTCCAGGGATAGCCGTTATGAATACTGATATCAGGAAGACCGCAGGCCAGGCTTTTGGTGGGCCTGCGCAAAATCGTATATTTTTTCCGGAAGGCAATCATATAACAAAAAAAATCATGGATCTCTTTATATTCTTCCAACCGACTCCAATCCAGCCAGGAAATCCGATTATCCTGGCAGTAGGCATTATTATTCCCGTACTGGGTATTACAAAATTCGTCCCCGGCATAGAACATGGCGGGCCCCCGGCTGCACATCAGCGTGGCAAAGGCATTTTTCACCATACGCCGGCGCAGACCCTCCACCTTCGGGTCATCCGTCGGTCCCTCCACACCACAGTTCCAGCTGTTGCCGTTATTATCCCCATCGGTATTATTCCATCCGTTTTTCTCGTTATGTTTCATATTATAAGAATACATATCATAGAGGGTGAAACCGTCGTGGCAGTTCAGGAAATTGATGGAAGCCCCTCTTCCCCGCTGCATAGGGTCGTACATATCCCGGGAACCGGTGATCCGGGTAATCGCCGTACCGGCCAGCCCCTCGTCTCCTTTCAAGAAACGGCGCAGATCATCGCGGTATCTGCCGTTCCACTCCGCCCACCGCCGGAAGGCCGGGAAATTCCCCACCTGATAGAGTCCGGCCGCATCCCAAGCCTCCGCGATCAGCTTCACTTTGCCCAGAATCGCGTCGCAGGCGATCTCATGAATGATCGGGGGCTCCAGCATAGGCGCGCCGTTCTGATCTCTGGTCAGGATAGAGGCCAGATCAAACCGGAAACCGGAAACCCGATATTCTGTCACCCAGTAACGCAGGCAGTCGATAATGAAACGGCGCGTCACCGGATGATTGCAGTTCATCACATTCCCACAGCCGCTGAAATTATAATAATGGCCGTCGGGCGTCAATATATAATAAATATTATTGTCAATGCCTTTAAAGGAAAAACTGGGGCCATCCTCGTTACCCTCCGCCGTATGATTGAACACCACATCCAGGATCACCTCGATGCCGTTTTCTTTCAGGTCATAGATCAGCTGCTTGAGCTCATCCCCCTCATGGTTGTGCTCCACCACCGAAGAGTAGCTGGTATTCGGCGCAAAAAAGCAGACCGTATTGTAGCCCCAGTAATTGTAGAGCTGCTCTCCGTCCACCTTTCTGGCGCTCTCCATCTCGTCAAACTCGAAGATCGGCATCAGTTCCACCGCATTGACACCCAAATCTTTCAGATAAGGGATCTTCTGACGCAGACCCTCAAAGGTTCCTTTCGCGTCTACGCCGGAGGATTCATCTTTGGTAAACCCCCGCACATGAAGCTCATAAATGATCATGTCCTCCGTAGGGATCTCCAGGTGCGGCGAGATGCCCCAGTCAAAATTATTCTCCACAACACGGGCATGGTAAACAAAATCTTTGCCCTCTTCAGGACTCTCCCCCCAGTTCCTCTGGCCCGTTACTGCTTTGGCATAGGGATCCAGCAATACATTTTTCCGGTCAAAAAGCAGGCCCTTTGCCTTGTCATAGGGCCCGTCCATCTCAAAAGCATATTCAAATTCATCTATTTTTAAGCCAAACACCAGCATGGAATAGGTGTTGCCGATACGATACGCTTCAGGAAATTTCAATTTTGCATAAGGTTTCTTTTCCTGGGGATGAAACAGCAGCAGCGTGCAGCTCGTAGCCCCAATGGAATGTATGGTAAAGCTGACCCCGTTAAATGTGGCTACTGCGCCGTCACGGCTATAAAAACCGGGCCGGACTGGATAGCCCCCGATGGCCTCCAGAGGCTGCAGGCGGACGCCGCGCTGTGGTTTACGGTTTACCAAACTCATAGTTTGTCCCTCCTGAAGTTGGATTTCCTGCATTCACAGAATCTTTTTTAGTATATCATAGATTCAACGAAAAATCCATCATTGCACAAAAGGTTTCTTCTGTGCAATGATGGAACGCTCAATCCCAATAAACAAATCAGACGCTTATTTCTCCCTGTTATTGATGGCCGTCACCAGCGCATCAATGGAGGCGCGGATGATATCGGCGTCCACGGCGGCACCCCAGGACAGCTTGCCGTCCGGGGTCTGGATACCTACATAGGCGATGGCACGGGAGGATGAACTCCTCTCCAGCGCATGCTCCTGATAGGTCACCAGATTATACTCCAGTCCATAGGCCCTTTTCAGCGCGTTGCTGACGGCATTCAGACGTCCGTTTCCGATGGCTTCTGTCAGGATCTCCTTCCCCTCGAAGGTGGAAGTCACCTGGGTGGAGATCATACGCTCCGGCTCCTGTTTGAAATGGACGGAGGTAATATTATAGGGCTCCGTGATGTTCTCAAATTTCTCCTTGAAAATAGAAAAGATCTCATCTGGCTGCAGTTCCTTGTGCATATGGTCGGACACACCCTTGGCCGCGTAACCCATAGCCTCCCGCATCTTGGCCGGAAGGCAGAGGCCGAATTTTGTCTCCAGGATATAGCCCACGCCGCCCTTGCCAGACTGGCTGTTGATACGGATCACGTCCGCGTCGTAGCTCCTGCCGATATCCTGGGGATCGATGGGCAGGTAAGGCACGGTCCAGAGATCCGGATGCTTCTCCTCCATCCACTTCATGCCCTTGGCGATGGCATCCTGATGGGAACCGGAGAACGCCGCAAATACCAGAGCGCCGCTGTAGGGCGAACGCTCGCCCACCTGCATGCCGGTATACTGCTCATACTCCTCCACGATGGCCGGCATATCCGAGAAATCCAGCTCGGGATCCTGGCCCTGCATATACATGTTCATGGCCAGAGTGACCACATCCACGTTACCGGTGCGCTCGCCGTTGCCGAACAGGGTTCCCTCGATACGGTCGGCCCCGGCCAGCATACCCATCTCCGCGTCGGCCACGCCGCAGCCCCTGTCGTTGTGGGGATGCTGGGAAAGCACGACGCTATCCCGGTATTTCATGTTTTTGCTCATGTACTCGATCTGACTGGCGTAAATATGGGGCATGGAGAGCTGTACCGTCACCGGAAGATTGATGATCGCCTTTTTCTCCGGCGTAGGCTGCCAGACATCCAGCACCGCGTTGCAGACTTCCAGGGCATAATCCATCTCCGTGCCGGTGAAGCTCTCCGGACTGTACTCAAAGCGGTAATCCTCCCCCGCCTCCTCGGTCAGTTCCTTAAGCAGTTTGGCCCCCTCCACGGCGATCTGCAGGATCTCCTCTCTGGATTTGCGGAACACCTGCTCCCGCTGGGCCAAGGACGTGGAATTATATACATGGACAATGGCGTTTTTGCAGCCCTTTAGTCCCTCGAAAGTCTTACGTATAATATGTTCCCGGGCCTGGGTCAGCACCTGGATCGTCACGTCATCGGGGATCAGGTTCTGTTCGATCAGTGTACGCAGGAAAATATACTCCGTATCCGAGGCCGCCGGGAAGCCCACCTCGATCTCCTTAAAGCCAACCTTGCAGAGCAGCTTGAAAAAAGCCACTTTCTGGTCAAGGCTCATGGGGATGACCAGGGCCTGGTTGCCGTCCCGCAGATCCACGCTGCACCATACGGGCGCTTTCTCTACCTTTTCTTTTCTGGCCCAGTCCATACAGTCCTGGGGCGGCAGGAAATACTGTGTGGTATACTTGTTGTGATTCATCATAATTCCAATCCTCCTGTTATATATACTATATCTGGTTACTGCTCCCGTTGACAAATCATTGCCGCCGGGTTTTCTGACAAAAAGAAAAAAGCCCCTCGCCTCAATGCACACTATATGCAGAGACGAAAGACTGTCTGTCCTCGCGGTACCACTCTACTTCATGAGAGAAAACCTCTCATACACTCAACAAGATACGGATGTTACTCGATATCTCTCCCACTGTAACGGTTGGGCTCCGTCTGCGTCTACTATTCCGAAGAATTTCGGGCAGCCGCTCCAAGGGCAGTTCCATATCTTCCTTCCGCCGCTTCGCACCACCCAGCAGCTCTCTGTCATCCGGACGGATATGTACTCATCCTTATCAACACTTTTTTCTTTATGCTGTACATACGTTACCATGACAGGAAACAAAAGTCAAGACCTGATTTCCGTAAAATAGGCGTACAGTAACGTTCCATCTCCCTGCCCGATATTAGATTCACGACAATAATAATAGCCAGGGCAATCAGAAGGACGATCGTCACCCAGATACCAGCCGTCAGATAATCGCCGTCCTGAATCACCATGGCAATTTTCTGGGAAATCGTTCCCGTCTTTTACGGAATGTTGCCCGCCAGCATGGAGGTCGCCCCATACTCCCATTTCCGTCAGCTCTCCCCTTGTACTCCTCACGAACATGTTAGAATGGTATGTAAAACGCGGAGCAGAAGGTGGATATCTCTGTTCCGCGGCATTTCCCTGTCAGCCGTTCATGCGGAAAGTCTCGCACTCCGTCTCGTCACAGGTACAGGCGCTGGGGCCGTCGATATTGATCTGTCCGGCGTTGCAGCGGCAGTCATCATTATACATACATTTCTCTGCCTCACACTTGACGTCGATCTTGCTGCATCCACAGCCGGATACGGTACTGTTGGTCACGGAGCTTTCGGATTTCTCCCGGAAGCTGTGGCAGCAGGTCTCACCGGCATACTCGGCGCTGCGGCCTTTCACCTCAATATCTCCTCTGGAACATAACTCATCCCTGTTATAGATACATGTCGTTGCCATACAATTTAAAGCGGGCATTACAAAATCCTCCTTTACATAATTAATCATCCATATAAAAAGCGCACCCAAAATCCACATAAGTGGCTTTTCGGATACGCTCTAGTATGCGCAGGATACCCATATTCATACTGGGATTTTTTGGTATTCATTTTAAGCCGTGCAAACAGGTCTGTGCATTCCTACACAGACCTTGGGAAATAACTCAGAATTATTTTGTCTCCAGGTCAAACCCAAAATACCGGACGGCATTATTATAGGAAATCCCTTTCACGATCTTCTCCAGCATCTTCATATCCTTCGGATATTCTCCGTTTTCCACCCAGCCGCCGATCAGTTCACACATAATCCGGCGGAAATACTCATGGCGCGGATAGGACAGAAAACTCCGGGAATCCGTCAGCATACCTACGAAATTCCCCAGCAGCCCCAGATTGGCCAAAGAGGTCATCTGTTTCCTCATGCCCGTCTTGTTGTCATTGAACCACCAGGCCGAACCCTGCTGGATCTTGCCCACGGCATCGCTGTCCTGGAAACATCCCAGCACCGTCCCGATCAACTCATCATCCCCCGGATTCAAGCTGTAAAGGATTGTCTTCGGCAAACCGCCCGCCTCATTTACGGCATCCAGGAAATCCGTCAGCTGATCCGCCGGGGCATAGTTGCTGATGCAGTCATAACCTGTATCCGGGCCCAGTTTTTTATACATAGACGTATTATTGTCCCTCTTGCAGCCATAATGCAGCTGCATAACCCAGCCCAGCTTTTTATATTGAGATGCCGCATAAAGCATACATGCCGTCTTAAATTTGGCAATATCCTGGGCGGAAAGGGATTTCCCGGCGAGCCGGGCGGCAAAAATACGCTCCATCTCCTCCTGGGAAGCCGGGACATACATGACATAGTCCAGGCCATGGTCGGAAACGCGGCAGCCTCTCTCATCAAAATATTTCATCCGGAGGGCAATGGCCTCTTTCAGATCCGCAAAGGTGCCGATTTTCACACCGGACGCCTCCGACAGCTGGGACAGATAATCCGGATAGTCCGGCTTATCCAGATTCATGGCCTTATCGGGACGCCAGGCCGGAAGCACCTGCACATCAAAACTTCCGTCTTCTTTGATTGCTTTGTGCCATTTCAGGTCGTCCACAGGATCATCCGTTGTGCACAAAAGGGTCACATTTGACTTCCTGATCAGGTTCCGTACACTCATGGAATCCTGCTGCAGCTTCCCGTTGCAGAGATTCCACACCTCTTCCGCCGTCTCTCCGTTCAGTACGCCGTAATAACCGAAATACCGCTGCAGCTCCAGATGGCTCCAGTGAAACAGCGGATTGCCGATGGCTTTCTCCAGGGTCTCCGCCCATTTCTGGAATTTCTCCCTGTCCGGGGCATCCCCGGTAATGTAGTACTCGTCCACACCGTTAGAACGCATCTGACGCCATTTGTAGTGGTCGCCGCCCAGCCACACCTGGGTAATATTCTCGAATTTCCGGTTCTCGGCGATCTCCTGGGGATTAATATGGCAATGATAATCCAGAATCGGCATTTTGCCCGCATAATTATGGTAAAGCTCCTGCGCAGTACCGGTAGACAATAGGAAATTTTCATCCATGAATGGTTTCATCGCTTGATCCTCCTACAAAAAACACTCCATGTATTATATTGAAAGCTCTTACATAGGAATATATTATAATATTTACAAATTATTTTTCAACCCATTTTCCCCTTTTACTTTTCACAATTTTCAGGCCGAATATTTGTGCATATCCCCTATTCTTCATATTATCACCCATTTTTCATTGACAATGTATTTGAGATAAGGTAAATTTAAAAATGTAAGCACTTACATTTTGCGTTTTAAGGAGGAAAGCAACATGCCAAAAAGCCATATAAAAGTCCATCCAGAGGATAAAGTAGCCGTGGCGCTTGGCCCGCTGGATGCCGATTCTACGGTCCGTGTGGACGGCAGGGAAATCGTTCTCAGGGAAGATATCCCCCAGGGACATAAATTTGCTCTCAAGGACATGGAAAAGGGTGAGCCGGTAATCAAATACGGCTATCCCATCGGCGTGATGAAAGAAGCGGTACGCGAGGGAGGCTGGATCCATGTGCACAACATGAAGACAGGCCTCGGCAATCTTCTTACTTATACTTATGAAAAGCAGGAATGCGGACTGCCGTCTACAGAGGAACGCTATTTTCAGGGCTTTCGCAGGGGCGACGGAAAAGTGGGCGTCCGCAATGAGATCTGGATCATCCCCACGGTGGGCTGTGTCAACAATGTGGCCGAAGCTATTGAGAAAAAAGCCCAGCTCCTCATAAAGGGCAGCATCGACGCCATTGCCGCTTTCCCTCATCCCTACGGATGTTCCCAGATGGGTGACGATCAGGAAAATACCCGGAAGATACTCTCCGCCCTGATCAACCACCCCAATGCCGGCGGCGTCCTGGTTTTGGGTCTGGGATGTGAAAACAGCAATATCGACGAGCTGAAAAAATATATTGGCGACTATGATGGCCGCCGCGTGAAATTCCTAGTATCCCAGGACGCGGACGACGAGATTGCCGACGGGCTTGCACTGATCGAAGAGCTGGCGGATTACGCCGGAGGCATGGAGCGGGAACCTATAAACTGTCGGGAGCTCATCATCGGCATGAAATGCGGCGGTTCCGACGGCCTCTCGGGTATTACGGCTAATCCCACGGTGGGCGCATTCTCCGATCTACTGATCTCCAAGGGCGGCACCACCATTTTAACAGAGGTGCCCGAGATGTTCGGCGCGGAGACCCTGCTCATGAACCGCTGTGAAAATGAGGAACTGTTTGACAAGACCGTGGCGCTGATCAATGATTTCAAAAATTATTTCAAAAGCCACAACCAGACGATCTATGAGAATCCTTCTCCCGGAAATAAGAAGGGAGGCATCTCCACCCTGGAGGACAAATCCATGGGCTGTACACAGAAATCCGGCAGCGCTCCTGTGCGGGGAGTACTGGCCTACGGAGAACCCGTTCATGAGAAGGGGCTGAATCTGTTGAGCGCTCCGGGGAATGATCTGGTGGCTTCTACCGCACTGGCTGCATCGGGAGCCCATATCGTCTTGTTTACCACGGGAAGGGGAACACCCTTTGCGTCTCCGGTTCCCACCATTAAGATTTCCAGCAATTCCGCTCTCTATGAGAAAAAGAAAAACTGGATCGATTTTAACTGCGGCGTTCTGGTGGAGGGAACGAAACTTGCCAGGCTCCGCGATCAATTTTTTGATTATGTGATCGCGGTGGCCTCCGGCGAAAAAGTGAAAGCGGAACTGGCCGGATTCCATGACATGGCTATATTTAAGCAGGGCGTTACTTTGTAATGGAGGAAAAAAACATGAAGAAATTAAGCTACGAAACTCTTAAGGGACAAAATTATCAGGGCTACCTTTTAAAAGACGCCCCAGAGCGGGTACTCCAGTTTGGAGAAGGAAATTTCCTGAGGGCCTTTGTGGACTATTTTATCGATATGATGAATGAGAAGGCCGATTTTAACAGCAAGGTGGTACTGGTGCAGCCCATCGGCCATCATGACGGGTTTAATGTGGCGGATGTAATCAACGAACAGGAGGGATTGTATACCCTGTATCTGCGGGGCTTCGAGAACGGGCAGAAGGTGAATGCCAAAAGAATCATCTCCTGCGTCAGCCGCTGCCTGAATGTCTACAGCGACTATGAGACCGTCATGGCCTGTGCGGAGAATCCTGATCTACGTTATATTGCCTGCAATACCACGGAGGCGGGTATCGCCTATGATCCCCAGTGCCAATTCACAGAAACACCGCCGGCCAGCTATCCGGCAAAACTCACCCAATTTCTGTACCGCCGTTTTCAGAAATTCGGAAAAGAAACCGGAAAAGGATTTATCATCCTGGCCTGTGAGCTGATCGATGATAACGGAAAAGAACTGGAAGCATGTGTGCTGAAATACGCCGAACAGTGGCATCTGGAGCCGGAATTTGCGCAGTGGCTCAAAGATGAGAATATCTTCTGCTCCACCCTGGTGGATCGTATCGTCACCGGTTTCCCCCGCAGTGAGGCCGCACAGATCAATGACGAGAACGGATACGAGGACAATATCCTGGATACCGGAGAGGTATTCGGTTTCTGGGTCATCGAAGGGCCCGAATCCTTAAAGAAGGAACTGCCCTTTGCCGAGGCCGGTCTTCCGGTTCTGATCACCGACAATCATAAACCCTATAAACAGAGAAAGGTGCGCATCCTGAACGGCGCCCATACCTCTATGGTTCTCGGGGCCTGGCTGGCCGGACAGAATATCGTGCGGGACTGCATGCATGACGAGACCATCGCAGGTTTCATGAATAAAACGATCTATGACGAGATCATCCCCACCCTGTCCCTGCCCAGGGAGGAGTGTCTGGATTTTGCCGCAGCCGTGACAGAACGTTTCAAAAATCCGTTCATAGACCACGCGCTTCTGGCGATTTCCCTGAACTCCACCTCCAAATGGAAAGCCCGCGTCATGCCCTCTCTGGAAGGCTATTTTGAAAAATTCGGAAAGCTGCCGAAATGCATTACCGCTTCTTTCGCTTTCTACATCGCTTTCTACCACGGCCAGGAGCTGACCGACGGAGAGCTTAAAGCGGCCCGTCCGAACGGCGATGGTTACACAATCTCCGACGACCGTTCCGTGCTGGAATTCTACTATGCCCACAGGAAAGATTCCGCCGAAAAACTGGCCCATGCGGTATGCGCCAACACGGATTTCTGGGGCAAAGACCTGTCCGCCGCCCTGCCAGGATTCGAGGCGGAAGTTGCCGGATTATTGAAAGCTATTGAAGAAAAAGGAACCTATGCAGTAATGAAAGACTGCCTGTAAATACCATATGGAAAAACTGTCGACGGCTTTTTCCGCATACCACGACATATAGACATATAGAAAGGCCGCTACACAAAAAGCATACCTTATGTGTAGCGGTTTTTCACTTTTATGAATTGTTTTCCGGCATCAAGTGTAACTATTTTTTTCCACCGGAATGTTCCGTTATCTTATATATGTAGATGGCTCCCTCCAGCTTTTTACCATCCAGTCTGATCCCGTCAGGTACTCTGGCACAAAAATAAATGCGATCCGGCTTATGGTTCTTTCCGATCTGACGCATCTTTGTATGCATCTCACATACAATCTCACCATTATCCGCCGTTTTTGTCAATTCCGCCTCCACCAGCGCCCTGCTTCTTTCCGGTGAACAGGGAATACTCATTGCCTTCCCCAATGCCTGATTATCCATCATTTGTGTATGTCCCAAAATCTCCGGGATTTCCTTTTCTATACAGTACAAATGATACAGGATCTCTTTTTTCCGCACGGCAAGTCCGGCTTCCAGTCTTCGGAGCGATCCCGATAGATCCGAATCGAAGATCAGCCCCTGATACACTTTTTTGATATATTCTGCAAACTCTTTTTCGCCTGCCATAGAATTTCCAAACAAAATTAAAGCTTTCTCAAGCGTTTCTCCATTCTCAATGCTCCGTAAAGGCCTTTCACATCCGTAGCATAACCGGTAATCGCCAAAGTTAAAATAGCCGCGCTCTTTTAAAATATCTTCAAAAGAATCCGATTCCTCCTGATTCAGCCAATCCACTTCCGATCTTTCCTTTTGACACTTACTCTCCATAAATTTGCCGAAGAAACTCCTCCACCTTGCCGATGGCTACCTCACGCAGCTGATAATTGGTATTGTGGGAAATAGAATAGTAAAATTCCGCGTCTTTTTTTAGATATTCCGCAAATTCCTGGCTGATATCTCCTTTTTTTCAATCACATCCCGCGGATAATGGGAAAGAGGAATCGCAAACGCTATAAAAAGGGATTTATTGATCGGGTTTTTCTTATTCAGGATCACACCATTTTTATCCAACTCAATCTTCCGAAAGGCTCTTTTTCCCAACATTGTCCTCACATTTTCCATGGCCTGGATAAAGCATTCGGAAATCCTGTTGTAAGGTATCTTTTTACAGAGGTTCGTCTTTATGGCAATATCATCAATAAATTCATCCATCTTTGTGGAATACTCCACCCGGAGAAAATTGTCAATATACAGGCAGTAAAAACCGATATACCGCATGGCCAGCTCCTGAGCCATCATCCGCTTATCATTGATGCTGTGATCGGTAGCCTCCAGAAATGCTTCCGACTCCACCAGCTTTTTCACAAAATCCCTCACATGCTTTTTCATAAAGGCATGGCGCACCTCCTGCTTATTCAGCTCCTTGCCGCCGGTATTCAGCCTCTTAAAAATATCCAGCTTTACATTTTCCGGAGTGCTGGGCTCTATGATATTGCAGTCGATCTGGTATTGGCGCAGCGCTCTCATCAGCCGGGGACGCAGATTTTTCTCCTCCGCCACATCCTTTTTCTTAAAGTATCTTCCCTCGCACTCATCCTTTAGATATTCCAGCTTCGAAAGCCGAAACTTATTCTTAAAAAAATTGTAAATAGTAGTCAATCGCTGCACACCGTCTACCACCTGCAGCTTACCATTCTTATCCCTGGCCAGATAAAAAACCGGCAAAGGGATATTCAACAAAATCGATTCGATCAGCCGGGACTTGCGCACGTTGTCCCACACATAATCCCTCTGAAAATCCGGGGCGAGATCCAGCACGGCTTCCTCGTCTTCATCACCGTCTATCATGCTGACGATCTCCTTTAACGAAAATTTTGCCGGAGCCACGGTAATCAGCTGTGGATCATAGGGTACTTTAATCCCCATCTCCTCATCCTCATCCACGTCTTCAAACCCACTTTCATAATTCTCCCGCCGGGACTTTAAGATCTCCTCATACCGCGCCTCAAAAAGTCCCAGAATATCTTCCCGGTATTTCTCATACTTCCGTGCGCATTTCTTTAATGTTATTTGTATGCCCCCGGATTGATCATCACGTCTCACATAAATGACATTCCTGCCGTCCGGCGTCCCAAACCGGTTTGCCCTTTCCTCGAAAAATTCTAATTTTTCTTCTGTTTCGCTTAAATCTATCTCAATGTCGATCATTTTTTGGCTCATCAGCATCCTCCTGACACATTTTCCGGGATCTGTACACCCTGTTGCCGCTATTTATACCCACGAGCACAAAAATTTTCCAGATTCATTGACGCTCGCGGGCATATATGGACGATAACGCCGGCAAATCATAACATTCGCGAGTATATGACCCACTCCTTACTTTAAACAGGAAATTTCTTTTTGTCAAATCCTTTATGTGCCCGCGCTTCGCCACCGATCCATGATCCGGAAAGAAAGCGCTTTCATTTTTCTTGCCTCCGGGCGTATTCTATGGTATTTTTAAGTAGAAAAACACTGCCAGGAGGCGCGACATGAATATTTACGATATATCTACCCAGGCCGGTGTTTCTATAGCCACCGTATCCCGGGTATTGAATGGTAGTGACAAGGTCAGCGATACTACCCGCCAGAAAGTTCTCGAAGTCATTGAAAAAAACCGTTACATGCCCAATGCATTTGCCAGAAGCCTGGGGCTCAATTCCATGTCCACCGTGGGAATTCTCTGCTCCGATTCCTCGGACGTCTATCTGGCCCAGGCGGTCTACTATCTGGAACGGGAGCTGCGCAGCAACTCCTACACCTCTATGCTGTGCTGCACCGGATACACCCGTCAGGGAAAAGAAGCCTATCTGCAGCTTCTCCTGTCCCGGAATGTGGATGCCGTCTTCTTTGTCGGCTCCCATTTCATTGAGGCAACGCCTGATGGCAACAGCTATATCCTGGAGGCTGCGAAGAAAATCCCCCTCTTCATTTTGAACGGCGAATTGACCGGGGATAACATTTACTCAATCCTGTGCGACGATTACCGGGCTGCCCATGAAATGGCGGATCTGCTCTTTGACCGGGGAAGTAAAAACCCCATCATGCTCTACCGTATTCTGAGCTACAGCGGCCATAGAAAAGTCCAGGGATTTCTGCATTCCTGTCAGGAACATAACATCACAGACAAGGAGCACCGCACCTTTTCCTGCCCCGGCCCTCTGGAAGATACCTGCCGGATCCTCGAACGGATCAGGGAGAGCGGCCTGGATTTTGATTCCGTCGTCACCGCTGACGATGAACTGGCCGTCGGCGCCGTCAAATACGCCAGCCGCAACGGCCTGCGTATCCCCGAAGATTTCCAGATCACCGGCTATAATAATTCCGTGCTTGCTAACTGCAGCACCCCCGAGATCACCACTTTGGACAACCAGGTGGAATTCATGTGCACCACCGCCGTATCCCAGATGATGCAGGTATTTCAGAAGCACCGCATCCCCTCCCGGACCATGTTCTCCGGATATGTTGTGGAACAGAAGACCACACGGAAATAATGTATGTAAAAAAGTGCAACGCCTTTACTCTGTTTAAACGGCTTTGCACTTTTTTATTCCCTTTGTGCCAGATGAAGGAGGCACAGCGGGCTGCGTTGACTGAATCTGGTGCAAATTCAGCTGCAGACCTTACTGTTCCGCCACCTCGATCTTCCGGATCTCTTTCGTGCGGATCTCACGGCAGATCTCGTCGATAAACACCTGCAGATCCTTCTGCCCCTCATCGCCTTTATAGCGGCTTCTGACGGACACCACGCCTTCCTCTTCCTCTTTAGCACCCAAAATCAGCATGTAAGGCACTTTTTTCAGCCGGGCCTCGCGGATCTTGAAACCGATCTTCTCTGAACGGTTGTCCACAGTGGCATCCACATCGTTCTTCGCCAGCTCTTTGCGGACTTTCTCGGCGTAATCCATATATTTCTCGGAGATGGGCAGAACGCGCACCTGCTCCGGGCACAGCCAGGTGGGGAACAGCCCCGCATACTTCTCAATCAGCCAGGCCAGCGTCCTCTCGTAACAGCCCATGGAAGTCCTGTGGATGATATAGGGACGCACTTTATCGCCGTTCTGGTCAATGTAATACATATCAAACTGTTCCGCCAGCAGGGCATCCCACTGGATGGTAATCATGGTGTCTTCTTTGCCATAGACATTTTTCGTATTAATGTCGATCTTGGGACCGTAGAAAGCGGCCTCGCCCACATCCTCCACATAGGGAATCTGCAACTCGTTCATGATCCCCCGCATATGCTGCTGAGTCTCCTCCCAGACCTCGGGCTCCCCGATATATTTTTCCCGGTTCTCCGGATCCCACTTAGACAGATGGTAAGTCACATCCTCCTCCACACCCAGGGTTTTCAGGCAATACTGGGCCAGGGCCAGGCAGTTTTTAAATTCCTCCACCATCTGGTCCGGGCGCACGATCAGATGGCCCTCGGAGATCGTAAACTGACGCACACGGGTCAGGCCGTGCATCTCGCCGGAATCCTCGTTGCGGAACAACGTAGAAGTCTCGCCGTAACGGATGGGCAGGTCGCGGTAAGAATGCTGGCTGTTCTTATAGCAATAATACTGGAAGGGACAGGTCATGGGGCGAAGGGCGAACACTTCCTTATCCACCTTCTCATCCCCCAGCACAAACATACCGTCGGTATAATGATCCCAGTGGCCGGAAATCTTGTACAGGTCGCTTTTGGCCATCAGAGGAGTCTTAGTACGCACATACCCCCACTCCTTGTCCTCCAGATCCTCGATCCAGCGCTGCATCTTCTGAATCATCTTTGCTCCCTTGGGCAGCAGAAGGGGAAGCCCCTGGCCGATCACATCTACAGTAGTAAAAAGTTCCATCTCCCGGCCCAGACGGTTATGGTCGCGTCTCTTAATATCCTCCAGATGCTCCAGGTAAGCGTTCAGCTCGTCCTTCGTAGCAAAAGCCGTACCGTAGATACGCTGGAGCTGGGCCTTGTGCTCATCTCCGCGCCAGTACGCCATAGAGGAAGACAAAAGCTTATATGCTTTGATATTTTTTGTGCTCTGCATGTGGGGACCCGCGCACAGATCTGTAAATTCTCCCTGCTCATAGAAGGAGATCTCCGCATCCTCCGGCAGATCTTCGATCAGCTCCACTTTATAAGGCTCTCCTTTTTCCTCCATGAAGCGGACGGCCTCAGCCCTTGGCATGGTAAAGCGATTCAGTTTCTTCCCCGCCTTGATGATCTTCTTCATCTCTTTTTCGATGGCGTCCAGATCTTCTCGGGAGAACGGTTCGCTCTCAAAGTCGTAATAAAATCCCTCGTCGATAGCGGGCCCGATAGCCAGCTTTGCATTGGGAAACAATCGTTTTACTGCCTCCGCCATTACATGGGAAACCGTGTGGCGCACCACCCGCAGTCCCTCCGGATCATTGGCCGTGAGGATCTGCAGGGAACAGTCCTTATCCAGCTCAGTGCGGAGATCCACAACCTCGCCGTCTACCTCGCCTGCCACGGCCACCCGTGCCAGACCCTCGCTGATATCCCGTGCCACGTCCAGGACTGTAAGGGACTGATCATATTCTTTTACCGAACTGTCTTTCAATGTTACCTTCATGTTTTTCATTCTCCTTTCATGGAACCGGCATGATCCCAGACTCCGACATATCATCCGCATGGCAGTGCTTTCGGACAGCAGCCCGGGCAGACATGGTTCTCTTTTCCTGTCTGCATACACGGTGGGGAAATTTTCCCCCTGCGGAATTCATAGAAAAAGCCCGTCCCATGTAATCCAAGATCACAAGGGACGAGCTTGTACACGCTCGCGGTTCCACCCTAATTGCTTCCGCCCCGGCGCGTCTGCGTCTGACAGAAACCACTTATTCGACGATAACGGAGTCACCGGGCCGGATTGGGGCCGCTCAGAGGTAGTTTTCAGCCCGCTTCCCCTGGGGATGCTTCCAGCCACGGCATCCTTCTCTGGCAGTTTTCACGGCCTACTCTTCTCTTCAACGTTTTCTACACAGGATAGGTTTTTTGCTGGCATTAATTATAACATTTGAAATCTGTTTGTCAAGTCTTTCCTACACCTGTCCTTTTCCCAGAATCTGATATTTCAAAATATCCTTCGCCAGGGCCAGCCCCTCCCGGACAAGATAGTGGAGCTGCATGACCGTGTGGGACGGCCCCGCAATGCCGTGGGCGTCGGCAAACCCGGCGCATTTTGCCAGCATTGTACCACGGTAGACGTGGAAATTGTTGGTGACAATGCCGACGGATACCCGGTTTGTACCGATCTTTGCCCTGCTGTTTACCATGTTTTCCCACGTATCCGTGGACACATCCTCCATAATCAGCCGATTCCCGTCGATCCCCTTTTCCGTCAGCCAGTCATACATAGCCTGGGCTTCCGAGAGATTCTCTCCCGGCCCTTGTCCGCCGGAGAGCACCGCCACGGTACGGGGATTTTCCTCAAGATATGCCTGGGCCGCCTCCAGGCGGTTTGCCAGAGCGATACTCACTCTGTCCCCCCGCACCTGAGCGCCGAGGACAATGATATAATCCAGATCCCTGGGGCCCTTAGCAAACATACCGGAGACGACAAGCCCCTCCATGACCGCAAAAAGCAGCGCCCCGGCCAGCACCAGACAGGCCAAAGCCACCTTGATCCACTGGGGCAGATGGATGACTGTTCTCCCCCTGCGCTCCATATGGACGAGCAGCGCCAGCAGCACGAAGACCACACCGGCCGCCGGCCAGATCCCCAGATACGATGCGCCAAACCCTGCATAGATGCCACAAACCAGAAAATAGAGGAAACAAAACCCCCCGGCTATCCACAACAGTATTTCTATCATGACTCATATGTCCTTTCCCACAATATAATGTACCCATAACCGTGGACAATCTAATTAGTGTAGTCCCCTCATCTTAG
>CAJUQO010000009.1 GCA_910588295.1 uncultured Lachnospiraceae bacterium
ATTTAATATAACATAACTTTTTAAAATTATCTTAATAGAAATTGCCCTAATTAGAGTCCTGCCGCCATTCTGTTATGCATAAATAATTTCCTCGTTCACAACTCCCTCGCACATGCCCTTATGTTATTTGAGTTTATTAGCCACTCTAAGGCGTTTTCTTCCTTTAGGCGTTCCGTTATGCCCTGTGCCTGTTTCATACCCTCTATGAGCCGTTCAAAGCGTTCCTGCGCCTGTTCGTCAATGTCGGCAAGGTAGGCGTTAAGTTGAGTTAAAGACAGTGTTTCGGGGAAGTGCCGTAATCGGCACATTCCCCATGCCTATTTAATCAATTTTCCCTACAAAACGATAGTAAATCTCATTGTCCCTCACTGTCTTGCCGTTCCCGTCTTTCCATGACTGGTGGACAACGATTTTCTCCATCAGTTCATTCAAAAGTGGGGCGGTAAGCTCGTCAATAACACGGTATTTCTGGATTAAATCAATCCAACGCCTTGCGCCGTCTGTTTCCTCTTTCGTTTCTTCAAGCCTTGCGGAGATGGTCTTGAGTGGGAATGGGATTGCCGTATATGATATAAAAGGGAGTGACCTGAAAGAGGTTTATGCGAGCCTGGAACAGGACATTCCTTATTTTCATCAGAATATGCGGCAGCTGCGGGGGGGAAAATAGGCAGTAGAAGAAAATACGACAGGATGCGGCAGAGACGGAAAACTCTGCCGCAATTTTTAGGTCTACCAATCGTATTCCGTTCGTTGTATAATGCATTTTATGGAAACCATGTAACTGCGAAGGGAATAGGGAGAGAGCGTATCCGCAAATACGGCTTTGTTTTCCGCGGGAAACAGGTGTTGATTGGGGGCGGATCGGGGAGGCGGTAGACATAAACAGGATGCAGCTTATGGATAATACGATACAAAACACAGAAGAAATACTGAACCGTTCGGTCAGCGGCTTTCACCGGTATATTTTATCCGATCCGCCCCGCCTTGCCTATGTGAGCCGGAACCTCTGCGGCATGACCGGTTTTTTTGAGGAGGAGCTTCAAGGCGGGGAGAGGGACGGCTACGGAGCCCTGGTGCACCCCGCCGACCGGGAGCTTTTTGCTGATTTTCTGCAAAAGCTCCGCCGGGAGGAACAGACGCTGACGGCGGAATACCGCCTGGTCAAAAAGGACGGAGACGTGCTGTATGTGAGCGATACCTCCGCATCCCGGCGGTTGGCGGACGGCGTGATGGCGGCGGATTCGGTGTTGACGGATATTACCCGGTTGAAAAAAGAGAATGAAAACCTTCGTTTCCTGCAGGAGACGATCCCCTGCGGATTTCTCAGATATACCTGTGAGAAACAGCCGAAGATCACCTATATCAGTGAGCAGATGCGGCGGATCTTCCGTTTCCCCGAGGCGCGGGAGGGGGAGATGGATTACCTGGAGCTCTGTAAGGAGAATATTTTTCTGCTGGTTCCCATGGAGGGGCGCCGCCGGTTTGCCCGTTGTCTGGACCGGGTCTATGCCCAGGGCGTCCCCGTGGCCGGCGAAATGACGGTGCTTCGCTGCGACGGCACGAAAGCCCATCTGTTCGGCTGGGTGGCGAAGTGCGCGGATGACCGGGGACAGGAGGAGTTTCAGAGCGTCTGCATAGATGTGACCGAGAGATACCGGAAGAAAAAGGCGGATGAGGAGAAGCATTATCTGAAAGCGCTGGCAGATGTATATGATTTGATTTTCGAGTATGAGCTGGCGGGCAGTACGGTGAAATGCCTGCATGGCCGGGACTCGGCTATATTCCGGCAGATCGAGAACATCCCCATGCAGATGGAAGATGCCACGGAGAGGTGGATCGCGGAGATGGTGGCCGGGGAAGACCGGGACAGAATGCGGGAATTTTTCGGGGCATTCTATCAGAGGAAATATTTTCTCTCGGATGCCCTCCCCCCGCAGATTCAGTACAGGGCCCGGTCTTCGGAGGGGCGATGGCGGGCATACAGAGGGATATTTCTGAAAATGAACGCTTCATCCGTCCTCTTTTGCTGCAGGCGCGTGCCGGACAGTGAGGAAACGGATTTGCTGCGGGATGAAAATGCCGCCCTGAAGGAGAACATGCAGGAGCTCATCCTGCGTTTTACGGACGGGCTCGCCGCTTTTGAGGTGTTGGACGATTATGTGACGCCGCTGTACGCCAGTGATAATGTCTGCGAATTTTTCGGTTTTACCAGGGAGGAATGGCTCTCCATGATGAAAAAGAGCAATTCCCTCCGGAGCTTTGTCTCCCGCAGCGCGGCTTCCTATGAAGACTTTGCGCGGCTTCTGGAGGACGGAGAGGCGGAGTTTGCCTATTACGATCTGGACAGCGGAACCGAGCGGCGCATCAAAGCCATCTGTTCCCGGAAATCCCCCGGCGGACATTCCCCCCGCTATGTCATGCTGTACAATGTGGATGGAGAAAAGGGAAGCAGCGCCGGCGATCCCTGCCGGGTGCGGATCCGCACCTTCGGATATTTTGACGTTTTTGTGGACGACAGGCCCATAGCGTTCCGCAATAAAAAATCCAAGGAGCTGTTCGCCCTCCTGGTGGATCGCCGCGGCGGCTACGTCTCCTCGGAGGAGGCCATCGGCTTTCTATGGGAGGAGGAGCCGGTCAGTTCTGTGACCCTGGCCCGTTACCGGAAAGTGGCCCTGCGGCTGAAAAATATCCTGGCGGAGTATGGTATTTCGGATGTGGTGGAGACCGTGGACGGAAAGCGGCGCATCGTCACAGACAAAGTGACATGTGATTTATACGACTATCTTTCCGGCCGGGAAGAATACAGCCGGCTCTTTATGGGCAGCTACCTGACAAATTACAGTTGGGGGGAGAATACCCTGGCAGAGCTTGCGGCAAAACGGGAGACTGAGACATCGATTTAGAGGAAATCGACAAAAATCAGCGTAGGATTATGTGAAAAATTCAGAATTGACAATTTGCAGGTATAGGCGTAAAGTTAACTTGTAAGTTGTCGGACAAGTTAAGGAGAGAAAACCCTTGGATGTTATTGTACATAAGAAAATCACAGAACAGATTATCGAGTACTTTAAGAATAATATCAAAAACGGCAACTGGAAAATCGGAGAGAAGATACCATCGGAGAATACATTAACCAGAGAACTGGGCGTCAGTCGCTCCAGCATTCGCCAGGCGGTGATCTATTATGTGGGAATCGGCGTTCTGGAAAGTGTTCATGGTAAAGGAACCTTTCTCGTGGACGATGAAGTTGACGGGCAGCCGAATGCCAATCGGATCACTGCGGAGGACTGTAGAAATGTGGAGAATGTTCTGGAGTTCAGGCGCATAGTTGAAAGTGAAGCCTGCTATATGGCAGCTCAGAACCGTTCCGATGAGTTGGTGGCAAAACTGGAAAAATATCTGGATCTGATGATAGGCAGCAGAGAAGATATTGCCAAATTTGTGAATGCGGATATTTCTTTTCATCGGGCAATCGCCTGGGCATCCGGGAATCCGCTGCTGGAAAAAAGCCTGAACCGGATTTTTCAGGAGAACAAAAAGAGCCAGACATTAACACGGAAGATTTTCGGTTACGATCATGGAGTCCGTTTCCATCAGGAAATTATCAGCGCCATCGCTGCCGGAGACGCCGAAAAAGCAAGACAGGGCATGTATGAGCATCTGCAGGATGGTATAGACAGGCTTCATGCAGACAGCACGATCAGCGCTGAAAAATAAGAGTTTGATACAGTTATGCCGCGGCGGCGGATAGCTGTATTATATTTATCCAATCATGTCAGACAACCGACAAGACATAAGAGTAAGGTAAAAAGGAGAAGATATGAGTGTAAAGATTACAAAGGTCCGCTGTATCTGTACGGCGCCGGAAGGAATCAATCTGTTGGTGGTCAGGGTGGATACGAACCAGCCGGGACTGTATGGCCTGGGCTGCGGCACATTCGCGTACCGTCATCTGGCGGTTAAGACAGTGGTAGAGGAATATCTGGATCCTCTGCTGCGGGGAAGAGAGGCGGATCGGATCGAGGAACTGTGGCAGCTGATGCACCAGAATGGCTATTGGCGGAATGGCCCGGTGGTAAACAATGCCATTTCCGGAGTGGATATGGCCCTGTGGGATATCAAAGGCAAAATGGCCCATATGCCCCTGTACCAGCTGTTTGGGGGAAAATGCAGAGAGGGTGTGCCGGTATACCGGCATGCGGATGGAAGAGATCTGGATGAGCTCTGCGAGAATATACAGCGGTACCAGGAGATGGGTATAACCCATATCCGCTGTCAGTGCGGCGGATATGGAGGTGAAAGCTATGGAACTGTGCCGGAGACTGCCCCGGCGGGGGTGCTTCCCGGCGTTTACCTGGATGAGCATGAATATCTGCACAAAACCGTCGGGTTGTTCACGGGAATCCGGGAAAAACTGGGTTACGATATCCAGCTGGTTCATGACGTACACGAGCGGGTTTCGCCCGCTACGGTTATACGGCTGGCCAGGGAACTGGAGCCCTGCGAGCTCTTCTTTTTGGAGGATCCGGTACCGATCGAACAGCTTTCCTGGCTTCGGAGACTGCGACAACAGTCCGGCATTCCCATTGCGGAGGGAGAGCTTTTCAATAATCCGCATGAGTGGAAACAGATCATTGCCGAAGGACTGATTGATTATATCCGTGTACATATTAGCCAGATTGGGGGTATTACACCGGCCCGGAAACTTCAGATATTTGCGGAACAGTACGGTGTGAAAACCGCCTGGCACGGTCCGGGAGACATGTCTCCGCTGGCACATGCGGCAAATATCCACATAGACCTGGCCGCGCTGAATTTCGGCGTTCAGGAATGGTCAGACATCGAGCCGCCGAATTTTGTGATCCAGGAACTGAAGGGCCCCCGGGGAGCTTTGCTGGATGTATTTCCGGGTCTTCCGAAATTTGAAAAGGGATATGTGTACGCCAATGACAAGCCGGGCCTCGGGGTGGATTTGAACGAAGAGGAAGCCGCAAAGTATCCCTGCGAGAATACAGTGACTACATGGACACAGACAAGAAAAAGAGACGGTTCTTTGCAGACGCCGTAGGAAAGGATTGGTTATGAAAGAGGTAGTAGTGGTAGAACCACATAAGGTGGAGATCCGGGAGGTGCCTGTCCCGGAGCTGAAAAATGAAGACGAAGTGCTGATCCAGATGAAAGCCGCCGGAGTATGCGGATCCGATCAACATATTTATCATGGAAAGAATCCGAATTCTTCATATCCGAGAATTCCGGGTCATGAAAACGCCGGGATTATAGCGAAAGTTGGAAAGAATGTAACAAATGTCAAAGTTGGCGACCATGTGATCGTGGATTTGCTTTCTTCCTGCGGCACCTGTTATCAGTGTACGCACGGCAGAAAAAATGTGTGCGGGCATGTCAGGGTGAGAGGTTCCGGAGCTGATGGGGGATGGCGCGAGTATTTTACTGCTCCGGCAAAAGAGGTTTACAAAATCAGTGACAGCGTCTCCTGGGAGGATGCGGCGTTGGTGGAACCCTATGCGATTGGTTTTCATTGTACGGCGCGGGGCCGGGTGGAGCCGGATGACGTGGTATTTATACTCGGGACAGGTACGATCGGATCCATTATCCTGCAGACCTGCCGGGCGAAAGGCGTGAAAAAGATCATCTGCTGTGATATTGATGATGCGTCTCTGGCCAGAGCGAAGGAATACGGCGCGGATGAGGTGATCAATTCCAGGACGCAGAATGTGGTTGAACGGGTAAAGGAAATTACCAAAGGCTGCGGCGTTACGGTTGCCTTTGACTCTGCGTGTTTCCCCGGATCCCTGGCGATGTGCCTGCAGCCGGGCATTATCTGCAATGCCGGACGCATGGTTCCCATGGGATTCTGCACAGATTTTGAACATATATCCCAGGCCATGATCAATATGAGAGAGATAGACATTATTGGAAGCCGGATGTCCCAGAATGCCTTTGAACCGACAATTCAGAGAATGGAAGCAGGCGAGCTGCATACGGAGGGAATCGCTACCATGTGTATTCCTTTTGCGGAGGTGGAAAAGGTGTTTGCCTATATGGATCATCCGGTTCCGGAATCGAAGAAAATGGTCATTATGTTTTGATAATATAATCACAGATTTCAGGGAGGTCAGAAATGTTTGATTACAAAGAAAAATTCAGCGTGGCGGGGAAATGTTGTATCGTTACCGGGGGCGCTCAGGGCCTGTCCAGAGGTATGGCAGAAGCACTTCTTGAAAACGGGGCCGGCGTCGTACTGATGGATGTCCAGAAAGAAAAGCTGGAAAAAGTTGCGGCAGAATACACGGAGATGGGATACAAAGCCTATGCCGTTACCGGCAATCTTGCGGACAGGGACGATCTGAACCGTATGTTTGACGAGGCAATGGAAATCTTGGGCGGACGTCTGGACGTACTGATCCCGGCGGCCGGTATCCAGAGAAGACATTTGCCGGAAGAATTTCCGATGGAGGAGTGGGACCTGGTCAGAAAGATCAACCTGGATCACGTCTTCCTGATGATCCAGAGAGCCCTTCAGGTGATGCTGAAACAGGAAACCGGAGGAAAGATCATTACGATCGGTTCCATGGTGACCTGGTTTGGAGGTACCACGGTTCCGGCGTATACTGCCAGTAAGGGCGCCGTGTCTCAGCTGACTAAGAGCATCGCGGTGGACTGTGCGGGAAGAGGCATCCATATCAATGCCCTTGCTCCGGGATATATGGATACGGAAATGTGCGCAAACATGACACAGGACAGGAAGGACGAGACGTCCAAAAGAATCCCGCAGGTAAGATGGGGACTTCCCGAGGATATGAAGGGGCCGGTGCTGTTTCTGGCTTCCGCGGCCTCGGATTATCTGAATGGCGCGATCATTCCTGTGGACGGCGGCTACCTGTGTAAATAGAGGGGGAAAACATGGACTTTCTGAAAAAATTCAGGGAATGTAAGACGCCGTCGGGAAGCGTCAGCCTCGCATGGCTGGGACAGGCTGGATTTCTGCTGAAAAACAGCGCGGGAAAAGTGCTGGCGCTGGATGTGTATCTGTCAGACCTGGTGGAACGCCTGGACGGGAATAAACGGATCATGCCGGCTTTGTTTACGTCAGAGGAGATGACGCCGGATCTGATTCTGGTCTCCCATGAACATGCGGATCATCTGGATCTGGATACACTTCCCGCCTGGCTGTCAAAAGGTATTCCCATGCTCACAAATAGCAGTTCTCTTAAACTGTGTGAGCAGGAGGGAATGAAAACGGAGAGTATCCGGGTGATGTCTGTGGGAGATGTACAGGAGGCAGAAGGCTTTAAGGTGGAAGCCGTGTTCTCCCGGCACGGCGACTGGTCCCCTGAAGCGTTGGGATTCCTGATTGAGACGGAGGGTGTGACTGTGTATTTCACCGGAGATACCAGTTTTGAAACGCAGCGGCTGTCCGCCCTGGCAGAACGCGATATTCAGGTGATGATTCCCCCCATTAATGGGGAGTATGGAAACATGAATGAGAGGGATGCGGCTATGCTGGTATCTCTGGTAAAACCCAAAGTGACGGTTCCCTGCCATTTCTGGCTGTTTGCCAGACATGAGGGAAGCCCGTATCAGTTTGAGATGGCCATGAAAACGTATGCTCCTGACAGCGGTTCGTATATTATGGCGCTGGGAGAGATCATTCAGGTGGATTCGAAAGGAATCATACACTGACCTGAATCACATCAATACCTAACTGTCTGAGTATATCCAGTTCCTGCGGATCCGCAGTAGTGTCAGTAATAAGCGTATGGATGGGTTTCAAAGGAATGCTGATAAAGTTATATGACTTTCCTATTTTGGTGCCGTCGGCTACTACGATAACTTTTCCGTTGCAGCGGTTTACCATGGCTTCATTTACCTGTGTTTCCGCGTACACAGAAGTGGTCAGGCCTATGCGGCTGATGCCGTTGGCGCCGAGGATACAGAAATTGGAGATCACACGGTTGATCGTGTTCAGGGCGAAGCTGCCAACCAGAGATTTGGAATGGTTCCGGCATTCTCCACCGGTCATGATCAACTCAATGCTGTCGTTCCAGACAGCGGAAGGAGCGAATGCGTTATTGGTGATCACACGGATATTCTTACCGTTCAGATGCTTCAGTACACGCAGGGCAGTCGTGCCGGAATTCAGAAAGACGGTGGATTCGGCGGGCAGGTAATCTGCGGCATAAGCTCCGATTAAGTCTTTAAGATGTTCGTTTAATTTCGTTTTTTCTTCCAGATACGTTTCATGCTCGGCGGCCTTTTCATTAAAGGAAGCGCCTCCATGGAAACGTTTGATCAGATCCTGAGATTCCAGTATGGCCAGATCTCTTCGTATGGTCAGTTCGGAGACATTCAGAAGCCGGCTGGCCTCGGCAACGGATACTGTTTTTTTCTCACGGATATGGTTCATAAGTTTTTTTTGGCGGGTTTCGATAATACTTCTTGACTGGTTCATATAGTAGCCCTCATTGTACTGTATTAATAATATGTTTCCGGGAAAAGTATATCTGAATGAATTTGTTAGTTTTCCGGATGATTATGATTATTCGTTCATAAAACAAGGATAAATGAATTTTTTCAAGAAATCAAGGAAAAACAGCACAAAAATAAATAAATAAAGCTGTTGAAGATGCCAATTGAAACCAAGGACAATAAGTGATATGATTCAAACAGTTCAATTAAACGTTCTAATAAATGGAAGAAAATGGAATATACGAACGTTTAAAAGAAAAAGAAACAATTGAAGCAAACGATTCATGTAAAAGAAAGGGAAAAAAATGAAAAGAAAAATTCTGAAAAAAGTCATCGGTATCACAGCGGCAGCGGCCATGATGGGAACGCTTTTCGTCGGATGCGGCAGCAGTTCCAGCAGTTCTGCCACTTCCGAAGCGCCGGCTTCTTCCAAAGTATCGGCAGCTTCTGAAGCGCCGGCCTCATCATCGCCTGAAGCATCGGCGGCAGAAACCACACCGGATTCCGGCAAAAAATATAAAATTGCTCTGAGCAATTCCTATATGGGAAATGACTGGCGTCAGCTGATGATCAAGACAGCTCAGGTTGTAGCTGAAAAAGAGCCGTATGCCAGCCAGGTTGAACTGGATATTGTTACCTGTGAAAACACGGCGGAAGCCCAGTCCGCTTCCATCGACGCTTTGGTTGAGGAAGGCTATGACGCTATTCTGATCGAGGCTTCCTCTCCCACAGCTCTGATTCCGGCCATCCAGAGAGCGCAGGACGCGGGTATCGTTATCGTTACCTTTGACAATACCGTAGACGCGGAAGGCGTGTATAAAGTAGGTACGGATCTGGCAGACATGAGTGAAGCATGGGCCACATGGCTGGTTACCGCCTGCGGAGACGGCGCTAACATCATTATGGATACAGGTATTGCCGGCTCCACTTCCGGAAACATCATGTATGAAGCGGCGAAGAAAGTATTTGATGAGCATGGTATCAACGTGGTTTCCGAATTTGCCAGCGAGTATGCAGACGGTGTAGGTCAGGAGCAGATCGCTAGTGTGCTGGCCGCCAACGACAAGATTGACGGCGTATATGCTCTCTGCTACGCCAATACGGTATACAATGCGTTCACAGACGCCGGCAGAGATCTGGTACCGACCACAAGCTTTAATACCAACATTGGCCAGTCGATTGCTTTTGATAACAATATGCAGGTGCTGATCGGACAGAATACGCCGGGCCTTGGCGCGGAAGCTATGAAGGTAGCCGTAGACGTATTAAACGGCGAAAATGTACCGCAGGAAAATCTGGTTAAGGCAGGATTCTTTACCAACGACACATCTGTAGATTTTGGATGGGCAACAACCAAGCTTGAAGAAGGCGTTACTTTCTTCCGCGACCTTCCGGACGCATTTGATTTCCCGGCGGTTCCGGCAGATTTCGATCCGCAGGTAACAGCAGAGGAAGTATCCAACTATCAGCAGTAAGCACCAGGAAAAAGCCTGCCGCCTGTGGCGGCGGGCTTTCAAAGTAAATATACAGAAACTTGTGAGAGGAGAAAAGCATGGCAGACTTAGAGATGAACCAGATTACCAAGTCTTTCGGCGAAGTAACGGTTTTAAAGGATGTCACTTTACACTGTAATCGCGGTGAAGTGCATGCTTTGCTGGGAGAAAACGGCGCCGGAAAAAGTACGCTATTGAAGGTGCTCAGCGGTGCACATCTCCCGGACGCAGGAGAAATAAAGCTGTTTGGTAAAAAGGCGGAGATCCGTAATCCCAACGATGCAATGCGTTACGGCATTGGCACGGTATACCAGGAACTGTCCGTCATACCGGAGCTGACAGTCAGTGAAAATATTTTTGTGGGGCGGATCCCCAAAAGAAAAACAGGCATGTTTGACAGAAAAAAGCTGGAAGAAGACACCAGGAAGCTTTTTGAAGAATATGGGATAGATGATATTGACCCGAATGCTAAAGCCCGGTCACTCTCCCTGTCCCAGAAGCAGATTGTGGAAATCCTGAAAACACTGGCAAAAAACCCCGAGATCATTATTCTGGATGAGGCAACCTCCGCCCTTACGGATGACAGAGTTGTATGGCTTTTGGGAGTGGCGAGGAAACTGGCTGACCAGGGCAGGATCGTGCTGTTTATTTCTCACAGAATGGCGGAAATTCAATATGGATGTGACATGATTACGATTTTGAGGAATGGTGAGAATTCCGGTGAGGTCAGCGCTAAAGAAATAGATATGGATGATGTTATCAGCAAGATGCTGGGAAGAAAGATGGCGGGCTATTTTCCGGAGATCACCAGCTATAAAACGGATGATTTGGTGATGCAGGTACGGAATCTGACCTATTTACATGTTCTTAACGGCGTGGATCTGGACGTATACCGGGGCGAGGTGCTGGGAATCGGCGGTCTGGCAGGACAGGGACAGGCAGAACTTCTGCAGGCTCTCTACGGCGTGCTGAAAACAAAGGGAGAGGTCAGGCTGAAGGGAAAAAGCATCCGGCTGCATTCGGTAAAATCCGCTATACGAAACGGTATTGCGCTGATTCCGGAAGAAAGGGCCATTCAGGGACTGATTTTACGTGATTCCATACGTTATAATATATCCCTTCCGATTCTAAATAAAATCAGCAATCCCATGTGGGTATCCCAGAAGAAAGAATATGCTGTTGTAGATAAATATATGAAAGAGCTGCAGATCAAAGCCGACAGCCGGGAAATGGCGGCTATCAATCTGTCTGGAGGAAACCAGCAGAAGGTTGTTATGGCCAAGATTCTTGCCATGGAACCGGAGGTTTTTTTGATGCATGATATTACGCGCGGCGTGGATATAGGAACCAAGAAGGAAATGTTCCATATGGTCCGCGAGTTTGCCAAAGAAGGCCATCCGGTTATCTTCTTCTCCACGGACGTGGAAGAATTGGTTAACGTATGCGACCGAGTTGCCGTTATGTATGATGGAAAGATCCAGGCGGATCTGCAGGATCAGGCGCTTACCAGAGAGAATATTATCAAAGCGGCTATCGGAAACAGTGTGGATGATGAAACTGCTGTAAAGGAGGGGGCATAAGATGAAGACAGGTAAAAGGTTTAATCTGAAAGATTTTCTGAAGGAAAACTGGATTGCCCTGATTCCCTATGTTATGTTTGTGATCATGTTTGCGGTCATGGGTGTGTTAAACAGCAGTACGCTCACGCTGCGGTATATTGCCAACAAAATGGACGCGGCATTTTCTCTGATCCTCTGCGCGGCAGGCCAGACACTGGTGCTTCTTACGGGCGGTTTTGATCTTTCGGTAGGCGGTGTGATTTGCATGACCAACAGTCTGTCGGCATCCCGTATGCAGGATAATCTGGGAAGTATGCTGCTTTGGGCATTGATCTGTTTGATGATCGGGCTCGGTATCGGTATCTTTAATGGTTATGTTATAGAGAAAACAAAACTGCAGCCGTTTATTGTAACTCTGGCTGTTCAGTATATCTGTTACGGTGCGGCGCTTCTGATCCTGAAAGTGGACGGCGGCCTTGTGCCGGCTTCCTACATCAGCGGTTTACTGCACAGATTCGGTCCGATTCCGTTATCCATGATTCTTACTGTCGTATTGATTCTGGCATGGCTGTTTTTCAAAAACACAAAGCCGGGCTTTAGCATCTATGCTGTCGGCAGCAATGAAAACGCAGCCCGTTTGAACGGTATCTCCATCCTGAGAACAAAAATGCTGGCTTACGGTCTTTCCGGCGCTTTTGCGGCTCTGGCCGGTCTGTTTCGGACGGCGCAGGTGGCCAGTGGTTCACCTACAGCCGGTGCGGATTTCGTCATGATCTCCATTTCATCAGCGGTGATTGGAGGTACGGCGCTGACCGGAGGTTCCGGCGGAATGATAGGAACTGTGGTAGGCGCGCTGGTACTTCGCACGATCAGCGACCTGCTGGTATTTATGAAAGTTTCTTCATACTGGTCTTCCCTTGTGCAGGGTGTACTGCTCATTCTCGCGGTGGCAGCCAGCGCCTATGGCTCCATGTTGAAACGAAGAGGAGGTGCGGCTTCATGAATGCAAGAGCAATGTTCAAAAAGAATTTTTCTGTGATCATGACCTTTTTGATTGCCATAGCCCTTTTTGCCGTGATCTCTGTCATGAGGCCGGGCTATGCGAACGTCAATAATATCCGCGTGCTTTGTATCACAGCGTCTTTTCTCGGCCTGACGGCCATGGGGCAGATGGCGGCTATATTAACCGGCGGTATGGATCTGTCCATCCCCTGGATGTTCACCATCGCCGCGTTTCTTACGGCCAGTCTCACGAAGGGGGAGGACGGCAGGCTGTTTTACGCGATACCGGTGGTTTTGCTGGTGGGCGTGCTTATGGGCGCGTTTAATGGCTTTGGAATCGCGTATGTCGGTATCGCGCCGGTAATCATGACCATGGCGTCCAATATCATTTTTCAGGGGCTTCTGGTGGGCCTTACCGGAGGGACTCCCGGAGGAACGGCGCCAAAGGCGCTGAAATCCTTTGCCAATGGTTCTGTGGGCCCGGTTTCGGCCGCGTTGATTTTCTGGATCATCGTATCTGCGGTTTTTTACATTTTGATCGCCAGATCGCCCTATGGCCGTAAGCTATATGCTATAGGAAACAGTGATACCGTAGCTATTTTCTCCGGTATCAATGTCAAACTGACCAGAGCCAGCGCCTATATGATTTGCGGATTTTTTGCCGCGCTGGCCGGTATTCTGTACTCCGGACGTGTAAGTCAGCTATATCTGGGTATGGGAGATCCGTACCAGATGGATTCTGTTTCCGCAGTAGCCATCGGCGGCGTTTCGCTGTTGGGCGGGTCGGGCAGCTACATCGGCGTGATCGGCGGCGTTTTTGTCCTGGTTATGCTTAACGGCGTACTTACCGCGCTGGGATTTGAACAGAGCGTGCAGAAGATCGTATTTGGTGTAGTACTTTTCCTGGCGGTGCTGTTATCCAGCCGGAGGCAGAAAAGCAGGTAAACATATAAAGTAATTAAGAAAGGGGATTAGATATGGCAAAGAACGGGGCGGCCTGCGGCTTTCCGTATGTGGACATTCTTAACGGACAGCAATTGAACGCGGTGCGGTCAGGGGTATATGACATTCTGAAAAACACCGGTGTAACTGTACAGAACGAAAAGATGCGGCAGGTTCTGGCTGAGTTTGGCTGCCGTGTGGATCATGCCCGGGAAAGGGTGTATTTTGACCAGGAAGTGGTGGACCGGGCTCTGGCGCTGGCGCCTAAGGGATTCACGGTTACTGCCAGAGACCAGGCAAACAATGTCCTGCTGCAGCCGGGAAAAACGACACAGTTTATCAATGCCTGCGGAACAGCGATCTGGCGTGAGGATAAACAGGAATCAGCCGTTCCTTCCAGAAAAGAATTCTATGAATATATGAGGCTGTTGGATGCCCTTCCGAATCTGGATTTCCATAACTGCTTTCCTTTCTTTGGTTTCGATAAAGTGCCGGAGTGCATGAAGCTGATTGAATCCGTAGCGGCAAAATACCGGGTATCGACAAAGGCCCAGATTGAGGGGACCGTATTTGATAATTACCGGTTTACGACAGAAATGGCCAAAGCCATGGGCGTGGATCTGTGCCAGATCGTCAATTCGGCAGCCCCGCTGACTTATTTTACGGAGACCGCGGACCAGATCTTTAACTACACGCAGGCAGATCTGCCCTTTCACTTTGCCGCAGGGCCCACCAGGGGACTGACCAGCCCCATGAGCGCGGCGGGATCGGTGATCTCCAACAACGCCGAGTGCCTTGCCGGACTTATCATGGCTCAGGCGGTAAAACCGGGAGCAAGAGTCTGGATGAACAGTATGATCATGACTCCGAATATGGCGACGGGCAAACCGGCTTTCGGAGATATCGGAAACACGTATACCGATATGGCGTTTAACCAGTACTGGAGAAGCTGCGGTATACCCTGCTGGTCAAACGCGGCGTCCTGGAGCAGTTCAAAAAATATAGATTATCAGGCCGGTTATGAACAGACCATGGCGCTGATGGGGCAGGTCCTTAGTGGATCAACGGTTATTTCCTATCAGGGCGGCATGTACGCGGAACTCTACGCCAGTCCGTTAAAGGCTGTCATTGATGACGACGTGGTAGGCATGGTGAAGCGGCTGATGAGGGGCATTGATACTTCGGAAGAAGGATTATCTCTGGAATTGATCCAGGAGACGGGCCCGATTCCCGGTTCCTTTATGGATTCTGATGAGACGCTTCTCGGATGGCGGGAGGAGTGTTATATTCCCACGGTATCTTCAAGAACAGGATATGAAGAATGGAAAAATGGTGGCAAAAAAGATGTGATTCAAAATGCGGGCGAGAGAACAGAAAAGCTTTTGAAGGAACAGAAGGTGCAGACGCTGCCGGCGGATCAAGAACAGGCGCTAGAAGACATCCTAAATGACGCCCGCCAGTATTATTATAAAACAGGAAAAATTACGGAAGAAGAATGGAAGGCGTATCAGGAAGATATTCATTCACCGAATTATCCGTTTGCTTGAATTAAGGAGGAAAGGGCATGTATGTGGTGGTTCTGGATGTGGGCACATCCAGTATGCGGGGGATACTTGCCGATGAACAGGGCCGGTTCCTGGCTTTGAAACAGATAAACTATTGCCCAAGATACGTGACGGATCGCTGGATCGAGCAGGATGCCGCCGATTTTGATTCGGCGCTGACGGCCATAGGAAAATCCATGGCGGAGGCGGCGAAGGAACATCATATACAGATTTCCTGCATATCTGTTACCTCCCAGCGGTCGGCGGTTATTCCTGTGGATCGGTCGGGGGATCCGTTGATGCCTGCCGTGATGTGGCAGGACACCAGAAACGCAGATATCGTGAAACGGCTGAAGGCGCAGGATGATCTTGTTTTTTCCATCAGCGGAGCGGGCGTTAATACGGTGTTTTCCGGATCAAAAATGACCTGGATTAGAGAAAGGTGCGGGGATGTATACAGAAAACTGTACAAATATGTGACCATACCCTCTTATCTGATGTTTCGGATGACGGGATCATACTTCATGGATTATACCTATGCCAGCCGGTCAAATCTGCTGGATCTGAAAGAAAAAAGGTGGAGTACAGAGCTTCTGGAACTGTTTCGTGTGAAAGAGGAACACCTGTGTACGCTTATCGAACCGGGAATGTCTGTTGGGACGGTAACCCGGGAGTTTGCAAACGCTACGGGGCTTACGCAGGGGATACCGGTAGTGTCGGCCGGCGGCGACCAGCAGTGCGCGGCTGTGGGACAGGGCGCTTTTAAGGAAGGCGTGGTATCCGTTGTTGCGGGAACGGGGGCGTTCCTTGTTACTGCCTGCGACAGTTTTCCTCAAAATCTGAAAAAAGATCTTACCTGCAATTGTTCGGCAGTTGCGGGAAAATACATTCTGGAGGCAAATGTACTGACCTGTGCCTCTGCATTCGACTGGTTCAGGAGAATGTTTTACAGTGATCCGCAGGATTATGCCCTGATCAGTCGGGAACTGGCAGAAGCCTGTCTGGAAAACAGCGATGAGATTGTCCTCCCGTTTTTCCAGGGAAGAAGCTTTGGAGGCTGGAATCCGGATGCAAAAGCCTATTTCGGCAATATCACGCTGTCAACGACCCGCGGGGAAATGCTGAAAGCATTGCTGCAGGGGATTTTCCTGGAAGTTTATAACGGAATTTTGGCTTTTGAAGAATATGTACCTGTGAGAGAGGCTTATATCAGCGGCGGTATGACAAAAAGCGGCGTGATGAACCAGCTGCAGGCAGACATATACGGAATCCGGCTGCATCGCGGCAAAAACAGTGAATCAACGGCATTGGGAGCGTTGTTGTCGGCGCTGACGGCGATGGGCGCATATCCGGATATGGATACTGCTTTTATGGCAGCGGGCCCGAAAAATGAAGATATTTATGTGCCGGACAGAGAAAAAACGGCGCAATATGAAAAAGTTAGAGTTGAAGTTAACCGGCTGTACGGAAAGATTAATTCCAAGGAGAAGAAGAGATGAGTAAAATCAATGATATTACCAGAGAAAGCTGGATCATGAGTACATTTCCGGAATGGGGAACGTGGCTGAATGAAGAGATAGAGAATGAAGAGGTAAAACCGGGAACCGTAGCCATGTGGTGGCTTGGCTGTACCGGTATGTGGTTCAAAACTCCCGGCGGATGCAACATTACGGTGGATCTTTGGGCAGGAAATGGAAAACGTTCCCACGGTAACGGAAAAATGAAAGCCGGTCACCAGATGGCCAATATGGCCGGCGTGCGGAATATGCAGCCGAATCTCAGAGCGGTTCCCTTTGTCATTGATCCATTTGCCGTCAAACAGGTGGACGCGGTACTGGCGACCCATTATCATCAGGACCATATGAGCGCGGAATATGCAGCCCATGTGATTAAGAGCGGGATGACTACCGTGGACGAAAAGGGCAAAGAAATCCCGGTTCCGTTTATTGGACCGAAAAAATCCGTAGAGCTCTGGGAAAGATGGGGCGTTCCCGCAGACCGCTGCATCACGGTCAGACCGGGAGACGCCATAAAAATAAAAGATATAGAGATCGTGGCGCTGGATTCTTTTGACAGAACCTGTCTGGTGACTACGGATTCCACCGATGCGGACAGAGAAGAACTGACCGGAAGACTGCCGGACGATATGGATGAGAAAGCGGTGAATTATCTGATTAAGACTCCCGGTGGAAATATTTATCACAGCGGGGATTCCCATTATTCCATTTATTTTGCCAAACATGGCAAGGATTACGATGTGGATGTGGCATTTGGCTCTTATGGAGAGAATCCGGTGGGTATCCAGGATAAGATGACTTCCTGCGATATCCTCCGCATGGCGGAAGCGCTGCGCTGTAAAGTAGTTATACCGATCCATTACGATGTATGGTCGAATTTTATGGCAGATATTAATGAAATCAAGGTGCTTTATGAGATGAAGAAAGATCGGCTGAATTATCAGTTCCATCCTTTTTTCTGGGAAGTGGGAGGCAAATATGTATATCCCACGGATAAAGATAAGAGAGCCTATCACCATTACAGAGGATTTGATGACTGCTTTGAAAATCCGCAGAATATTCCTTTCAGATCATTGCTGTAACCGCGGGCAGAGGGAGGCAGATATTGTGAAAGCATCAAAAAAAGTGATTGGACAGTTGAGGAAATGTTATTCGGTAGCTCCCTTATGTTATCAGGGAAAAGATCATTTTCTTGTGGCGGCGGAAAAACAGGATCCCTGCTATCTGTTTGATATGGAAGGAAATAAAGAAGAGACTGTGTGGGAAGGCCCGGGCGGCGTCATGAGTATGGTACAGGTTCCCGATACGGACGGCGTTTTTCTGGCTACCAGAAAGTTTTATTCCCCTAATGACTCCAAAGAAGCAAGTATAGTCGTTGTAACGCCGGAGGGGAAGAATCGCTGGCAGGTGAAAACTCTGGTGAAATTGCCTTTCGTTCATCGGTTTGATATTCTGACCAGAAACGGAGTGCGTTATCTGATCGCCTGTACTCTGAAATCGAACCATGAATATAAAGATGACTGGAGATTTCCGGGCAGGGTATATGCTGCGGTGCTGCCGGAGGATCTGCGGGATTTTGATGATAAAAATCAGCTAGAGCTTCAGGTAATCAAGGAGGATATGCCAAGAAATCACGGGTATTACCGAGATCTGCAGGACGGTGTGGAAACTGCTTTGATTTCCGCGGAATCGGGCATTTTCCGTTTTGCGCCGCCGATGCGGACGGGAGGAGAATGGCAGATCGAGAAGGTGAAAGACAGCGCGGCCAGCGACGCGGTTATGGTGGATCTGGACGGTGATGGTGAAAAGGAGCTGATCTATCTTGCGCCTTTCCACGGAAATGAGATACATATCTGCCGCAAAACGGAAAAAGGTTATGAGAGCGTCTATTGTTATGATCGCGCGGAATTTGCCCATGCCATTTATGGCGGCGCTCTCTGTGACAGGCCGGCAGTATTGATCGGACATCGTAAGGCGGACCAAGACCTGCTGGCATTTACGTATTGCAAAGATACGGGGGGATACGTCTGTGATGTGATTGATCATGGCTGCGGCCCGGCTAATGTCTACAAATTCACTGTGGATGGCAGGGATATGGTGGTGGCGGCCAACCGTGAAACCGATGAGATTGCTATGTACACAGCGTTTTGTGAATAACCTTCCCCTAACAAATTGCTGTAGAAATCTCGTGTAAATTCTTGACAACCACCCTTTCCCATGCTATAGTTGTATAACGACATGGGAAAGGGTCTTTTTTTTATGTCCAAAAATCCCTTGCTGGAAGGGGGAGGTTTCCCGGGTCGAATAACGCAAAAGAACACATGGAGGTGGAAGTCGTGCGCGTAAGAATCACATTGGCATGTACGGAATGTAAGCAGCGTAATTACAACATGACAAAAGAGAAAAAAAATCATCCCGAGCGGATGGAGACCAAGAAGTATTGTAGATTCTGCCGGAAACATACAATGCACAAGGAAACCAAGTAATCTGGCTGGTGAGAGGTGAAAGAATGGCTGATTCTGCAAAAAAGGGAAAAGAAAAGAAAAGCTGGTTTAGCGGCCTGAAAACCGAGTTCGGCAAGATCGTCTGGGCTGATAACAAAACCCTGGCGAGGGAAACCACGGCGGTGGTGGCCGTTATGGCCGTTATGGGCATCCTGATTTCACTGATCGACAGCGTCGTATTGCAGCTCGTAAATCTTCTGATTAAATAAGGACAAGGGTAGATAAATGTCAGAAGCAAATTGGTATGTAGTCCACACCTATTCGGGCTACGAAAAGAAAGTGAAAGCCAACATTGAAAAGACAATAGAAAACCGGCATCTGGAGGATCAGATTCTGGAAGTCCGTGTTCCGATGGAGGAGGTTGTAGAGCTTCGTAATGGTGCCGCGAGACAGGTGGAGAGAAAGTTGTTTCCCGGGTATGTCCTGCTGAACATGATCATGAATGACGATACCTGGTATGTCGTCCGGAATACCCGCGGCGTCACAGGCTTCGTGGGGCCGGGATCCAAGCCGGTGCCGCTGACGGAGGCGGAGATGCTTCCTCTGGGTATCAAGAGCGAGGACAGCAAGCGGGTTGAGATTGACTTTGCGGAGGGGGATGCCGTGGTTGTGACCGGCGGCGCATGGAAGGATACGACCAGCGTGGTGAGCAGCATCAACAGGGCAAAACAGACCGTAACCATCAGCGTGGAGCTGTTTGGCCGCGAGACACCGGTGGAGATCAGTTTCGCGGAAGTTAAAAAAGTGTAAGCTAACTGTGAAGGTACAAAGCAGTTACAGTTTGAACGGCCATGGCCGTTCGTGGGAGGGAAATTCCCGCAATGACCACATTATAGGAGGTGCCAAAGATGGCAAAGAAAGTTACAGGTTATATTAAATTACAGATCCCGGCTGGCAAGGCAACGCCAGCGCCCCCGGTTGGTCCCGCACTGGGCCAGCACGGTGTGAATATCGTACAGTTTACAAAGGAATTCAACGCCAGGACAGCGGATAAGGGCGACCTGATTATTCCGGTTATCATCACTGTCTATGCGGACAGAAGTTTCAGCTTTGTAACCAAGACTCCTCCGGCAGCCGTTTTGCTAAAGAAAGCCTGCAATATTAAATCCGGTTCAGGCGTTCCGAACAAGACCAAGGTGGCCAGCGTCTCCAAGGCAAAGATCCAGGAGATTGCCGAGATGAAGATGCCCGACCTGAATGCGGCTTCCCTGGAAGCGGCTATGAGTATGATCGCCGGAACAGCCAGAAGCATGGGTATCACGGTTGAGGAGTAGCAGAATAGATCAGATAGAACGTGGGAGGGAGATTCCCGCAATTACCACTAGGAGGTTAGAAAATGAAACGAGGAAAAAAATACGTTGAGGCTGCAAAGGCCGTAGAACGCACAACATTATATGATCCGGCAGACGCCATTGCACTGGTAAA
The DNA here is from genome assembly GCA_910588295.1 of uncultured Lachnospiraceae bacterium. Classification (GTDB taxonomy): domain Bacteria; phylum Bacillota; class Clostridia; order Lachnospirales; family Lachnospiraceae; genus UBA11957. The sequence continues at coordinate 20,474 of CAJUQO010000009.1, forward strand.
GAAGACCGCCGTGGCAAAATTTGACGAGACCGTTGAGGCCCATATCCGTACAGGCTGTGACGGCCGTCATGCCGATCAGCAGATCCGCGGCGCCGTAGTGCTGCCCCACGGTACAGGCAAGACTGTCCGTGTGCTGGTATTTGCCAAAAACGAAAAGGCCGATGAGGCCCAGGCCGCAGGCGCTGACTTCGTAGGGGCTGAGGAATTGGTTCCAAAGATCCAGAAGGAAGGCTGGTTGGATTTTGATGTGGTTGTGGCCACACCGGATATGATGGGCGTTGTGGGCCGCCTGGGCCGCGTACTGGGACCGAAGGGCCTGATGCCCAACCCGAAGGCCGGTACAGTGACCATGGATGTTACGAAAGCCATCAACGAGATTAAAGCCGGTAAGATTGAATACCGTCTTGACAAGACCAATATTATTCACGTGCCGATCGGAAAAGCTTCTTTCTCGGAGGAAGACCTGGCCGACAACTTCCAGACTCTTATGGATGCCATCATCAAGGCAAAACCGTCCGCTGTAAAGGGTACCTATCTGAAGAGCGTAGTCATCACTTCTACTATGGGCCCGGGCGTGAAGGTGAACCCGATGAAATTCGTGTAAACGCGAAACATGTGTCCTATATACGGACTGCCATGTATCCCATGGCAGTCTTTTTTTATGCATTTTTGTCACCGGGAACAAATTCCAGCAGATCCTCGATCCGGCAGTTTAACGCGGTGCACAGCCGGGCCAGGACGGCAGTATCCAGACGGGTAACTTCGTTCTTGCAGTACTGATTTATCTGGGTGCGCTGCATTTCCGCACGGTGGGAGAGCTTGTTTTTGCTGATGTGGTTGGCAGCAATAAGGCTGGCAAGCTTGATCTGGATGCGGCCATAATATTGTTCTTCCATTCCCTTTTCTCCTTTGTGGTTTGCAAACACTATGTGATCTTATAGTTGACAAACCTAGTGTATTAAATATAATACATTAATATAAGCTCCAGAAAGTCTTGTCAGACTTCTTGTACATAAGGGAGGGAAAAGATGTATAATAGATATAAAATGGGTTTTTCAAACCCCATAACGACCCAGGAAGAATTTAATGAGCGGGTGAACGGTTTTATGGACAGGGGGGAGGAGGAGGCCCTTTTGGCCCTGTTGGAACAGTACCCGGATTTTATGGTACGGTATGCCGTGGAGCTGGAGAAGGAGCTGGGACTGTAGCGGAAAAGGGCCTTATGATTTTTTCACATTTCCATACTTTTCTTTTGCGGGGAGCAGGAGTATACTAGACATCGTGAGGAGGTATAGGAAATGAATAAAATATTATGCAGGGTTCTGCTGGCCGTCATGATGGTGTGCAGCGTAGGGTCGGTGTCTGCACGGGCGGCAGAGGCTTCTCAGAGTGAGAAAGTTGCCGACGGCGGGACGACAGAGGTTTTAAACGGCCTGGTGAAAAAGGACGGTGAAACCTATTATTACGTGGACGGTGTCAGGCAGACCGGCTGCTGGTACAAAAAAGGCAGCGCATCCTACTATTTTAAGTCAAATGGCCGTATGGCGGTCGGTATGACAAAGATCAAGGGTAAGTATTATTACTTTAAGTCCAACGGCCGGATGGTTACCGGCATGAAGAAGATTGACGGTAAATACTATTATTTTAAATCTAATGGACAGAGGAAGACGGGATGGCTTCATACCGATAACGGCAAGAGCTACTATTTTGATAAAAAGACCGGTGTCCGCCTGACGGGAAAACATACGATTTCCCACTATATCCGCTATTTCGATAAAAAAGGCGTGCTGTACCGCACCATAGATAAAAAGAAAAAGATGGTGGCCCTGACGTATGATGACGGGCCGTCCAGGGATACGCCGACGATTCTCAAGGTGTTGAAAGCCAACAACAGCGTGGCTACGTTTTTTGTGGTGGGCAACCGTGTATCTTCCTATAAAACTACCGTTAAAAAGGCTTATGAACAGGGGTGCGAGATCGCTAATCATACATATAGCCATCAGATCCTGACCCGTCTGGGCGCATCGGCCATCAAGAGCCAGATATCCAAAACGAACCGGATCGTAAAAAAGATCACCGGCCAGTCGCCCAAATTGCTCCGGACGCCCGGGGGCGCCACCAGCAGCAGCGTAAAGCGCGCAGCCGGAATGCCGGTAATTCTCTGGTCTGTTGATACGCTGGACTGGAAGACCAGGAGCGCGTCAAAGACGGTCAGCGCGGTATTGAACCATGTGAAGGACGGCGATGTTGTCCTGATGCATGACCTGCATCACTGCACGGCGGTGGCCTCCAAGACGATCATCCCCAGGCTGGTCAAAAAAGGCTATCAGCTTGTCACGGTCAGCGAGCTGGCCGAGTGCAGGGGCGGCGTGAAAAAGGGAAAGGTCTATTACAATTTTCGGAAATAAAATAGCACAAAAGGCTTGACAGAAATAATTAAGGATGCTATAGTACCAAAGATATCTGCCGAAGACAGCAGGTGCCGTAAGGCATAAGGATAAAACGCCTGCCGAGGAGTACAATTCTGATCGGGAATTTGTGGGTCTTTCTGCGTGCAGAGAGACCCTTTTTAGACTTCAAAAACCGGCGGTACACATCAAAATCTATAAGGAGGTGCACCAATTCATGGCAAAAGTTGAACTGAAAAAACCTGTAGTTGACGAAATTGCGCAGAGCATTGACGGGGCGGCTTCGGTAATTCTTGTGAATTACTCCGGTCTGACAGTCGAGCAGGATACTCAGCTTCGTAAGGAAATGAGGGAAGCCGGAGTCGTGTATAAAGTATATAAAAACACGATGATGAACCTGGCGTTCAAGGATACTCCCTGCGAGGCTCTTTGTAAGGATCTGGAGGGGACAAACGCTCTGGCCATCGGCAAGGATGACGCCACGGCTCCCGCCCGTATCATTGCAAAGGTGGCCAAGACAGCCCCGGCAGTCGAGTTCGTATCCGGCGTTGTGGAAGGCAATTATTTTGACAAAGCCGGCGTGACGGCCCTGTCCGCGGTTCCGTCCAGAGAAGAGCTGCTCGGAAAACTGCTTGGCAGCATCCAGTCGCCCATCGCCAACTTCGCAAGAGTCATCAGCCAGGTGGCAGAGGCATGAGTTTCTTAGTGAAGCCAAGCTGCTAGGCGTAGGCTGAGCTTAGAAACTCAGCCGTTCTGCTGAGCAAAGCGAAGCAGAACATCCTTGCAAAAATTCTCAGCCCGTCCAAGTATCAGGCTGAGCCCAGAACATCACTGTATAAATCAAAATAATAATCGGAGGTAAATAATAATGGCAAAATTAACAACAGCTGAGTTTATTGAAGCGATCAAAGAGCTGACCGTACTGGAACTGAATGATCTCGTAAAAGCCTGTGAGGAAGAGTTTGGCGTATCCGCAGCCGCCGGCGTGGTGGTGGCGGCAGCCGGCCCGGCAGAGGCAGCCGAGGAGAAAGATGAGTTTGATGTTGAGCTGACAGAGGTTGGCCCGAACAAGGTTAAAGTTATCAAGGTTGTGCGTGAAGCTACCGGCCTGGGCCTGAAAGAAGCCAAGGCAGTGGTTGACGAGGCTCCCAAGAACGTAAAAGAGGGCGTTTCCAAGGCAGAGGCCGAGGAACTCAAGACCAAGCTGGAGGCCGAGGGAGCGAAAGTTACCCTCAAGTAATCAGAATGCAGAGACATCCGTGGAGAACCGGAACTGCCAGAGGGCAGATTCCGGTTCTTTTTACCCTGTTGTGTGGCGGCTGCGGAAAACATGGACAGACTGTTGGTGTTTTCGACAGCCCATGCAGAAAAACGACGATTTGTCAAGCGGCAGATAACGAAATTCTGCACGATATTCCTATTCAAAAACTGTGCAATCGCACAAAAAAACCCATTTTTTTTGTTGACAACCCTTGAAAACTATGATACAGTAAAAAATGCACTATTATGGCATGATATGCCTGTTTTTTCCAGCTTTGGGGGCTGCAAAAAGGAGGCATGTAAAAGGCAGTAATAAATTTAGCAGATACAAGGGGTGAAACGTCAATGGAGAAAAACAGAATACGTCCGATTACCTCGGGAAAAGGCATGCGGATGAGTTACCAGAGACAAAAGGAAGTTTTGGAAATGCCCAACCTGATTGAGGTCCAGAAAGATTCCTACAACTGGTTCCTGACCGATGGGTTGAGGGAAGTTTTTGACGACATCTCACCGATCACGGATTACAGCGGCAAACTGAGCCTGGAATTTGTGGATTTTGCACTCTGCGAGGATGAAGTGAAATATTCCATCGAGGAGTGCAAGGAGCGGGATACCACCTATGCGGCGCCCCTGAAGGTGAAGGTGCGGCTGTATAACAGGGAGAACGATGAGATCAATGAGCATGAGATTTTCATGGGCGATCTGCCTCTGATGACGGCCACCGGCACTTTTGTGATCAACGGCGCGGAGCGTGTCATTGTCAGCCAGCTGGTTCGTTCCCCCGGTATTTACTATGCGATTTCCCACGATAAATTAGGTAAGGAGCTGTACTCCTGTACGGTGATTCCCAACAGGGGCGCGTGGCTGGAGTATGAGACGGACTCCAACGACGTATTTTATGTTCGTGTGGACCGTACCAGGAAGGTGCCCATCACGGTGCTGATCCGTGCCCTGGGCTACGGCACTAACCAGGAGATCCTGGATCTGTTCGGCGAGGAACCCAAGATCCTGGCCAGTTTTTCCAAGGATACGGCGGCCAGCTACCAGGAGGGTCTCCTTGAGCTGTACAAAAAGATCCGTCCCGGCGAGCCCCTGGCAGTAGAGAGCGCGGAGAGCCTGATTATGTCCATGTTCTTTGATCCGCGCCGCTATGACCTGGCCAAAGTGGGTCGTTACAAATTTAATAAGAAACTTCTTCTCAGAAACCGCATTACCGGCCATGTGCTGGCGGAGGATGTGGTGGATCAGACGACAGGGGAGATTCTGGCCGAGGCAGGGACAAAGGTGACACAGGAGATGGCGGATGCTATCCAGAACGCGGCTGTTCCCAGCGTATGGATCCAGACGGAGACCAGAAACGTCAAGGTTCTGTCCAGCATGATGGTGGATCTGCGCTCCTTTGTGGATGTGGATCCCGCGGAGGTGGGCGTGACGGAGCTGGTGTACTACCCGGTGCTGTCCCGGATCCTGTCTGAGAATACGGAGATGGAGGATATCAAGGAGGCGATCCGCCGTGATATCCATGACCTGATCCCGAAGCACGTGACCAAGGAAGACATTCTGGCTTCCATCAACTATAATATGCACCTGGAGTACCATCTGGGCAACGATGACGATATCGACCATTTGGGCAACCGGCGTATCCGCGCCGTAGGCGAGCTTTTGCAGAACCAGTACCGCATCGGCCTTTCCCGGCTGGAGCGTGTGGTGCGCGAGCGTATGACCACCCAGGATATCGAGGGAATTTCGCCCCAGTCGCTGATTAATATCAAGCCGGTGACGGCGGCGGTGAAGGAGTTTTTCGGTTCCTCCCAGTTGTCGCAGTTCATGGATCAGAACAACCCCCTGGGTGAGCTGACCCATAAGAGGCGTCTTTCTGCCCTGGGCCCCGGCGGCCTGTCCCGTGACCGGGCCGGGTTTGAGGTGCGTGACGTCCACTATTCCCATTACGGGAGGATGTGCCCCATTGAGACTCCTGAGGGCCCCAACATTGGTTTGATCAATTCCCTGGCGTCTTATGCCCGGATCAATCAGTACGGGTTTGTGGAGGCGCCTTACCGGAAAATCGACCGGACCGATCCGAAGAATCCCAGGGTCACCGACGAGGTGGTATATATGACCGCCGACGAGGAGGACAATTACCATGTGGCCCAGGCTAATGAGCCCCTGGATGCGGAGGGACATTTCATAAGGAAAAATGTATCTGGCCGTTATATGGATGAGACCCAGGAATACGAGAAGAGTATGTTTGAATTTATGGACGTATCCCCGAAGATGGTGTTCTCTGTGGCTACGGCCCTGATTCCGTTCTTGCAGAACGATGATGCCAACCGTGCGCTGATGGGTTCCAACATGCAGCGTCAGGCCGTGCCGCTGATGATCACCGAGGCTCCGGTGGTGGGAACGGGCATGGAGGCAAAGACTGCCGTAGACTCCGGCGTGTGCGTGGTGGCAAAGAAGGCGGGTACGGTTCTGCGCTCCACCTCCCGGGAGATCACGGTCAAATATGACGATGACGGCAAGGTGGAGAATTACCGCCTGACCAAATTCATGCGCAGTAACCAGAGTAACTGTTACAATCAGAAACCCATTGTGTTTAAAGGCGACCATGTGGAGGCCGGCGAGGTGATCGCCGACGGCCCGTCAACCTTTGACGGCGAGCTGGCCCTGGGCAAGAATCCCCTGATCGGATTCATGACCTGGGAGGGCTACAACTATGAGGACGCGGTTCTCTTAAGCGAGCGTCTGGTACAGGAAGATGTATATACTTCCATTCATATAGAAGAATACGAGGCCGAGGCCAGGGATACCAAGCTGGGACCGGAGGAGATCACGAAGGATGTGCCCGGCGTGGGCGACGAGGCCCTGAAGGATCTGGATGAGAGAGGTATCATCCGTATCGGCGCCGAGGTGCGCGCCGGTGATATACTGGTGGGCAAGGTGACGCCCAAGGGCGAGACGGAGCTGACCGCCGAGGAGCGTCTGCTGCGCGCCATCTTCGGTGAGAAGGCCCGGGAAGTCCGTGACACCTCCCTGAAGGTGCCCCACGGCGAGTACGGTATCGTCGTGGACGCGAAAGTATTCACCAGGGATCACGGCGACGAGCTGTCTCCCGGTGTCAACCAGTCGGTGCGTATTTATATCGCCCAGAAGAGAAAGATCTCCGTGGGCGACAAGATGGCCGGCCGTCACGGTAACAAGGGTGTGGTTTCCCGCGTGCTTCCCATGGAGGATATGCCGTTTTTGCCCAACGGGCGTCCGCTGGACATCGTGCTGAATCCCCTGGGTGTGCCTTCCCGAATGAATATCGGGCAGGTGCTGGAGATCCATCTGAGCCTGGCCGCCAAGGCTCTGGGCTTTAATATCGCCACGCCGGTGTTTGACGGCGCCAACGAGGTGGATATCCAGGATACCCTGGAGTTGGCCAATGATTATGTCAATCTGTCCTGGGATGAGTTCTCCGAGAAACACAGGGAAGAGCTGGTTCCGGAAGTATATGAATATCTGGATGAGCATAAAGACCATCGCAAATTATGGAAAGGTGTGCCGATCTCCCGGGACGGCAAGGTGCTCCTGCGGGACGGCCGGACCGGCGAATTTTTCGACAGCCCCACCACCATCGGCCACATGCATTATCTGAAACTGCATCATCTGGTGGACGACAAGATCCATGCCCGTTCCACCGGCCCGTACTCTTTGGTTACGCAGCAGCCCCTGGGCGGCAAGGCTCAGTTTGGCGGCCAGCGTTTCGGTGAAATGGAGGTGTGGGCCCTGGAGGCGTACGGCGCGTCCTACACCCTGCAGGAGATCCTGACAGTGAAGTCCGACGATGTGATCGGACGTGTCAAGACCTACGAGGCCATCATTAAGGGAGACAATATTCCCGAGCCGGGTATCCCCGAGTCCTTCAAGGTTATGCTCAAGGAGCTGCAGTCTTTGGGCCTGGATATCAAGGTGCTCAAGGATGACAATACGGAAGTACAGATCATGGAGACCAGCGATTACGGCGATACGGATCTGCGCTCGATCATTGAGGGCGACAGGAGTTACCGCAGAGAGGAGGAATCCTTCGGCGACTACGGCTTTAGCAAACAGGAGTTTGAGGGAGAGGAGCTAAAGGATGTGGAAGAGCCTGAGGAAGAGCCCGCGTATGCCGCTCTGGACGACGTTCTGGATGAAGAGTAGGAGGGATAGTAATGGCAGAGATAAACAAACAGGAAGTATATCAGCCAATGACGTTTGACGCGATCAAGATTGGCCTGGCATCTCCGGAAAAGATCCGCGAGTGGTCCCACGGCGAGGTGAAGAAGCCGGAGACCATCAATTACCGTACTCTGAAACCGGAAAAGGACGGACTCTTCTGCGAGAAGATTTTCGGGCCCAGCAAGGATTGGGAGTGCCATTGCGGCAAATACAAAAAGATCCGTTATAAGGGCGTGATCTGCGACCGCTGCGGCGTGGAGGTCACGAAGGCGGCTGTCCGCCGGGAGCGCATGGGGCACATCGAGCTGGCAGCCCCCGTATCCCATATCTGGTATTTCAAGGGGATTCCCTCCCGGATGGGGCTGATTCTGGATCTGTCCCCGAGGACGCTGGAGAAGGTGCTGTATTTTGCCAACTATATCGTGCTGGACGCCGGCGACACGAGCCTGATGTATAAACAGGTGCTCACGGAGCGGGAGTATCAGGATGCCAGGGAAACCTACGGCATGGCTTTCCGCGTGGGCATGGGCGCCGAGGCCGTCAAGGAGCTGCTGATCGCCATTGACTTGGAGAAGGAGTCGGCGGAACTTAAAGAGGCATTAAAGAACGCCACAGGCCAGAAGAGGGCCCGCATTATCAAGCGCCTTGAGGTGGTGGAGGCGTTCCGTGAGTCCGGCAACCGTCCGGAGTGGATGATCATGGATGTAATTCCGGTCATTCCCCCCGATCTGCGCCCCATGGTGCAGCTGGACGGCGGGCGTTTTGCCACGTCGGACCTGAATGATTTATATAGAAGAATTATCAACCGAAATAACCGTCTGAAAAGGCTTTTGGAGCTGGGCGCGCCGGATATCATTGTCCGTAATGAGAAGCGTATGCTCCAGGAGGCCGTGGACGCCCTGATCGACAACGGCCGCCGCGGCCGTCCGGTCACGGGCCCGGGAAACCGCGCTTTGAAGTCCCTCTCCGATATGTTAAAGGGCAAATCCGGCCGTTTCCGCCAGAACCTGCTGGGCAAACGTGTGGACTATTCGGGCCGTTCCGTTATCGTGGTGGGGCCGGAGCTGAAGATATTTCAGTGCGGCCTGCCCAAAGAGATGGCTATTGAGCTTTTCAAGCCTTTTGTCATGAAGGAGCTGGTGGCCAACGGTACCGCCCACAATATTAAAAATGCCAAGAAAATGGTAGAGAAGCTGCAGACCGAGGTATGGGATGTGCTGGAGGACGTGATCAAGGAGCACCCGGTCATGCTGAACCGCGCCCCTACCCTGCACCGTCTGGGTATCCAGGCATTTGAGCCGATCCTGGTAGAAGGTAAGGCCATCAAGTTGCATCCTCTGGTGTGTACGGCTTTCAACGCCGACTTTGACGGCGACCAGATGGCTGTCCATCTGCCCCTTTCCGTGGAGGCCCAGGCCGAGTGCCGTTTCCTGCTGCTCTCGCCTAACAACCTATTAAAGCCTTCCGACGGCGGCCCCGTGGCCGTGCCGTCCCAGGATATGGTTCTCGGGATCTACTATCTGACCATGAGCCGTTATGCCGATTACACGGGCACAGAGCGGGAGGAGGAAGTCACGGCCGAGTTTGAGACCATTGACGCGGCCCTGGATGCGTTCCATGTGTATCAGGATAAAATGGCCCGTGGCCAGGCCGACGGCGAGACGCCCATTGATGTGCACACGGTTGTCCGTGTCAACGTCAGCCCGGAGCGCCACCGCATTGTGGTCTGCACGATCCAGGATTTGATCGGCCATTATTTCGGCAGTGTCAATCAGGCGATTCTGGCTTATGAGAACGGTACGATTACCTTGCACCAGAAGATCATTATCCGCAGGGAAGGTACTTTCGAGGGCCGCCCGGTCTCCCAGCGGGTGGAGACAACGCTGGGCCGAATGCTGTTCAATGAGATCCTGCCCCAGGATCTGGGGTTTGTGGATCGGAGCGTGGAGGAGAATGCCCTTAAGCCTGAGGTGGATTTCCATGTGGGCAAAAAGCAGTTAAAGAAAATTCTCGAGAAGGTTATCAATATCCACGGGGCCACCACCACCGCCGAGGTGCTGGATGATATCAAGGCGACGGGATATAAATATTCCACCAGGGCGGCCATGACCGTGTCTATTTCGGATATGACCGTGCCGCCGGAGAAGCCCCAGCTGATCCAGCAGGCCCAGGACACCGTGGATAAAATCACCCGCAACTTCAAGCGCGGCCTGATCACCGAGGAGGAGCGTTATAAGGAGGTCGTGGAGACCTGGAAGGACACTGACGACGTCCTGACCCACAAACTTCTGTCCGGTCTGGATAAATACAACAATATTTTCATGATGGCCGATTCCGGCGCCCGTGGTTCGGATAAGCAGATCAAACAGCTGGCGGGCATGCGCGGCCTGATGGCCGATACCACCGGCCATACCATCGAGCTGCCCATCCGTTCCAATTTCCGTGAGGGGCTGGATGTTCTGGAGTACTTTATGTCGGCCCACGGCGCCCGCAAGGGTCTGTCCGATACGGCCCTGCGTACCGCAGACTCCGGTTATCTGACCAGGCGTCTCGTGGACGTGTCCCAGGAGCTGGTCATCCGGGAGACGGACTGCTGTGCGGACAGGGATGAGATTTCCGGCATGTGGGTGAAGGATTTTGCCGACGGCAAGGAGGAAATCGAGCTTCTGCAGGAGCGTATCACGGGAAGATATTCCTGCCATACGCTGAAAAATGCCGCCGGGGAGGTTCTGGTAAAGGCCAACCATATGATCACGCCCATGCGGGCCGCCCGGATCATGTCCGAGGGCGTGGATGAGAACGGCAAACCGTTTACTAAGATAAAGATCCGTACCGTATTGAGCTGTAAATGCCACAACGGTATCTGCGCAAAATGCTACGGCGCCAACATGGCCACCGGCGAGACGGTGCAGGTGGGTGAGTCGGTGGGTATCATCGCCGCCCAGTCCATCGGAGAGCCCGGTACGCAGCTGACTATGCGTACCTTCCATACCGGCGGTGTGGCCGGCGGCGATATCACCCAGGGTCTTCCCCGTGTGGAGGAACTTTTTGAGGCCCGTAAGCCCAAGGGTCTGGCGATCATTACCGAGATCAAGGGCGTGGCCACCATCAAGGATACAAAGAAAAAACGGGAGATCACTGTCACCGACGATGAGACCGGTGATTCCAAGACATACCTGATCCCCTATGGTTCCCGTATCAAGGTGCCTGACGGGGCCGTGCTGGAGGCCGGCGACGAGCTGACAGAGGGTAGTGTCAATCCCCACGATATCCTGAAGATCAAGGGCGTCCGTGCTGTGCAGGATTACATGCTGCGGGAGGTACAGAGGGTGTACCGTCTGCAGGGTGTGGAGATCAACGATAAGCATATCGAGGTGATCGTCCGCCAGATGTTAAAGAAGATCCGCATTGAGAATAACGGTGATTCGGATATGCTTCCGGGTACGCTGGTGGATGTGCTGGATTATGAGGATGCCAATGACAGGCTGCAGGAGGAGGGCAAAGAGCCCGCCGAGGGCAAGCAGATCCTTCTGGGAATCACAAAGGCCGCCCTGGCCACGGATTCCTTCCTGTCCGCCGCTTCCTTCCAGGAGACCACCAAGGTGCTGACCGAGGCAGCCATCAAGGGCAAGATCGACCATCTGGTAGGACTTAAGGAAAATGTTATCATTGGCCGTCTGATCCCGGCCGGTACAGGTATGAAGTGTTACTCCGACGTCCGGCTGAATACGGATATCAGCAGTAAGGATAAGCTGGTGTTTGAGGAGGACGACAGCGAGGACGACGAGCTTCTCTATGTGTCCGAGGAGTATGACGAGGAGGAGCTGGCCATGGAGGAATATACCGATGACGGGGAGGCTCCGTTTGCTGAGGAGGAGCCCATTCCGCTGCTGGATGGAGAGTATGAGGAATAACAAATAGAAAAAGACCTGCTGCCCGTACACAAGCGGGACGGCGGGTCTTTTTTATATCCGGACAAACAAAACGGCCGGGACGTGTGTGACCATTTTCAGAACAAAAATAAAAAAACCCTTGCATATGTAAACAAAAGTGGTTATACTAAAGATATCATTTATCTATTGTCTATTCGACAAATGTTTCCCATTTATTAAAAGTGAATATGATAATGGCCTTTAGAGTCGGCGCGGGCTGGCATGCGTTATGTCTGCCATAGCCAAGAGGGCTGTTTGGAGGGATTGCGATGCTGGAAATAGGAACTGTAGTGGACGGCAAATATAAGATCCTCAGTAAAGTAGGGCAGGGCGGCATGAGCGTCGTGTATCTGGCGCTGAATGAACGGGCCAATAAGACATGGGCCATCAAAGAGGTGCGGAAGGACGGAGTGCGGGATTTTGCCACGGTGAAACAAAGAGTGGTCGCGGAGATAGAGATTTTAAAGGGGCTGAACCATACATATCTGCCCTGCATCATCGATATCCTTGATGATGACGACACGTTTATCATTGTTATGGATTATATAGAGGGCCGGGCGCTGGATGTGGTACTGCGGGAGAATCTATCGGAGAAGCATCTTCCCGTTGCCGCGGAAGACGTGATTGCCTGGGGCGTTCAGCTCTGTGAGGTACTGCGCTACCTTCATACCAGGGAACCCCCCATTGTTTACCGGGATATGAAACCGTCCAATATTATGCTTAAACCGGACGGGAAGATTTGTTTAATAGATTTCGGTACGGCCAGAATATTTAAAAAGGGCAATTCCGACGATACTACCTGCCTGGGCACACCCGGTTATGCGGCGCCGGAGCAGTACGGAGGGAACGGCCAGTCCAGTCCTCGGAGTGATATCTACTGCCTGGGCGCTACCCTGCATCATCTGATCACCGGGCGTAATCCGGCAGCCACTCCTTTTCATTTTCCGCCGATTACCCAGTGCCGTCCTTCGCTTTTGGAAGAGACGCCGAAGGAATTAAGAAATGCGCTGCGGGGACTGGAAATAATCATTGGAACATGTACCCGGTACAGGGAAGAGGAGCGTTACCAAAATTGTGCTCAGCTGCAGTATGCCCTGGAGCATCCGGAAAAGCTGGGATTTTCGTACAGAAGGAAATTAAAAAGAAAACTGCTGGCTTTTTCTGCCAGCACCGGTATGGGACTGCTCATGGGGATTAGTTCGCTGGCCGGCGCCGTTCTGGCCGGGCAGGAAAAGGCTACGGGTTTTGATTACTATATGGAGAGCGCTTCGACGGCGGCAGATCAGGATAAACTGGGGTTATATCGAAAGGCCATAGCCCTTAAGCCCCGGCGGGAGGAGGGATGGCTGGGAATGCTGGAGACGGTGGGTGCGGATGACAGGTTTACCGCAGAGGAGGACGGCTGCATTCTTTCTCTTTTGAGCTCCAGGGATAACGGCAGGAGCCAGGATAATAAAACTATCTTTCGAAAGAATGAAGCCGGATATGTCCGTTTTGCCTATAATCTGGGGATGCTGTACTACTATGCGGAAGGCAGAGGGCATAATAAGGCGTCCGCCGGCGGCTGGTTTGACGTTGTCTGTCAGGCGGATCTGTCAAGTCTGGATCTGGGTGCGGATAATGATAAAAAATCGGCCTGGAAAGCCCGTGCGGAGACATTGGGTAAAATCAGCGGCTACAACAGCAGGATTGGGAAGACTAATCTGGCAGGTGACGCGCAGACTACGTATCTTGATTACTGGAACGACCTAAAGAGCCTTGTGGACGACAATATTGCCGGTCAGGATAATGTGGTCACGGAGCTGCGGCTGTATAACGAGATTGCCTACCAGGTCTGTACCCATTGTGATGCCTTTTGCGAAGCCGGAGTGACCGGGGAGGATATGACACGGGCCCTGGCCGATATGGAAAGTCTTGTTCGGGGATTGCATACTGCGGATAATCCGGTGGCGGAGGGTCTGGAAAAAGAGATTCTAAAAGTGGTCGAGCTGGGTAGAAAACAGGTAGCGGCTGTTTTCGCAGCTAATGCACGGATAGGAACCGTTGGGGATATCGTGATGAAAGGAGACGAGACGGGATGACGGAAGCATCAATAATACAAAATTTTGAAAGGCGCTGCTGTTTATATGAAAAAATCTGCCTGTACTGCGGTGTAGCGGCCGTCATTTTCCTGCTGTTGTCCATGATCTTTTTTTTGGCCTTACATATTCCGCAGGTGTTTGGGGAGTTCACGGGGCGGACGGCCCGCAGGGCAGTACGGCGCATGACAGACGGCAGCAGGCGAAGGTACAGGCCCGTAACGGGAGAAAGAGAAGCCGGGTCACGTTCCCGCCGGGAACAGGGCGGCAGAAATGACGCGCCGTCTGGTCTGGCGTTCCAGGGCGATACCATGGCGTCCCATACCATGCAGAGGGCGTCGGCTTTTTTTACGGCTGAGACAGCCGCGCTGCCGCAGGAGGAGCCGGAGACAGCCGCGCTGCCGTTGGGGGAGACGGAAACGATTGTGCCGAAAGGAAGAAGATAATGCCATAAAAAGTATGAGGGAAGCGGAAAGAGGGGACGGCCTTAAAGAACGCTGAGGAAATTCATGTGGACGAGGTAAAGGAAATATGAAAAAGGAGAAGAAACTGGGGATAAAAAGAATACCGGCTTTTTTGCTGGCTATGGCACTGGCCTTTTTTGCGTGTCTGCCGCTCAATTTGTACAGCATGATGGCGGCAGAGAGTGGTGCGGAGGACATAAGGATCAAAGCAGAATTATCCGAAGACGCAGGCTCTTCCGGAGAAGAGAGTAATAACGAAACTGAAAAGGACGAAGCCAGTGATGGAGAGAGGAAGAACGGGAAGGTTATATTTTCAGGAGCGTATACGGAGCAGGCTCCTTTGACGTTGGTATACGGGACAGTGGGGGCGGCAGAAGTTTTTTCTCTTCGGTGTGAGGATGAAAGGCTTCCGGATGAAGTATTACCTGACGTTTCGGTTTTAGTGGGGGATAAAAGTGTGCTGGGTGTTGCCGTAGATCCGGAGAATAGAACGGTCACATTTACACCCCGAAAAGTTTCCGGGGAGCCGACAAGAGTGGAACTGTCCATGGAGACGGAACATTACAGCTTTAAGGGCGCTATTTATATAAAAGTGCTTCCTCTCCCGCTGGCCATTGATACCGGCAGCATCACTGTCAGCGCGCCGGGAAAGGGGAGCTATACGAACTCAAAGATCTATGATGCCGATGACAGCGTGGACGTCAGAGCTACCTTGAAAACGTCGGGAGAATTTTCTGTGACGGCTCAAACAGAGCAGGAGGTGAAACAGTATTTTACCGATGTGGTTTTCTATAATTATGCCAGCGGCCTGGTAAATGTGCAGGGGGAAAATGGGACGCAGTCTTTTTGCTTTGCGCCAGGGGATCTGTCTTTATGTACAGATATCGCAGACGTGTCAGTCAGAAACAGCTATACCGTTATAGCTGATGAAAAAGCAGCGGATATTCCTCTGATTATTAAAAAGAGAATACTGTCTTTGGCCGTCGCGGACAGCGAGAGGCCGTTTAGAAGTCTCGCCTATACAAAGCCATTGCGGACGCTGGTTGATGTAGAAGCGGGCGGAGAAGATACGGGGTTTGTGGGGAAGGATTGCGCAGAAATGGAGGGGTTTTCTTTTCCCATGGTTATAGATACCACAGCAAAGGGACTGACAGAGAAGAATGTCAGAACAGAAGATACGGCAGTTTACGGTGCGCATGGGGAAGGGCTGATACTGGATACTGCTACTGGAAATGCCACGGGCAATTATGCGTTTGATCTGCGGAATTATACCAGGGGCACACTGGCCATATCAGAAGAAATAGACGCCGAAGATTACGTGACGATAGATAGAACGTCCAGCGTCCGCGTATGTGAAATAGCCAGAGACGGAAGACAGGTTTGCTGTTTTGGCCGGGATGCGCGGATTCGGTTTGCCTTGGGCGGCGGTTACAATAAGATCTATCTGGCCGACGGTACGGATGTCACAGGCACGGGGATTGCGGGCCCTGTTCCCGCCGCCGATATTTCAGGCGGCGTCAATGAACTGAGTTTTTACCTTACCAGAGAGGAGCCCGTGGCTGCGGGAACAGTCAGAGCCAAGACGAAGCCTTTCCGCCTTTATTTCGTTTACGACCAGGACGCGCCGGACTGTACAAAAATGGTTTTTGGCGTGAAAAACAGAGTCATTTCTGACCTGGCTTCCGTGATCACTTTCGGGATTTATGATAATAAGCAGATGGTAGCCGATGTATCCTTTGATGATGCCGTGGCCGGAGTAAACAGCTGGTCCTATTTTATAGCGGCAACGGACAGGGACGGTACATATGAAGAGCTTTTGGAAAACGCCGTGTTTCAGGCAGGGACGGCGGATGGGAGGATTCCGGTGGGCACGTTGGCGGGCGGGCAGCCGCCGGGAGAAGGGAATAATTATGTTGTATTTGTCAAAGTGACGGATCGTGTGGGGAACTCCGGCATCTATGGGTCCAATGGCATTGTACTGGAGAATTTCCGTGACATTTCCGTCAGCTATAGGGAAAGAGCGGCAGGGGAAGCCGAGTCTGCAGGAACATGGAATGGTATTACATATTATTCCGGTGATGCCGTACTGACTCTGAAAGCGGAAGAAAACGCCGGCGAGAGCGGCTATTATTCCGGGCTCAAAAATATGGCGTATGTGGTTACCAGACATTCCGGCGACGGAAAGATCGTGACAGATCGGGAAAAAACAATTGTAACGAAAAATACAGAGGATCACGCCGTTTTACCTGCGTTTCCCGGAGAGGTTACACTGGCCGGGCTGAGGGAATACTGTGTGATCACAAAGACATTGGAATTTGCCAATAATCCGCAAAAATCCCAGATTATTACCGTCAGTGCAGAAGCCGGAGATCATGCGGGCAATATCATGGGGAAGCCTTCGCGGCATACGATTGTGCTGGATTCGATCTGCCCGGAGGTCACGTCTTCTTGTACGCAGGCCAATCACCACGGGGCATTTTTGAACGGATCTTACGCTAACAGCGGGGTAACGTATACCGTTACCGTCAGGGAGCGCTTTTTGCAGAAGCTGAAAGTGCATATCAATGACATGTCCTGCACGCTGGCCGAGCTGGAAGCAAAAAAGGATTCTCTGGGTATTTCATCCGTCACAAAGGACGCGGAGGCAGATATTTCACAGTCGACGGACGAGACGGTATATCATTTCAGCATTACCTTTACGGCAGACGGCGAGTATACATTACAGACGACAGCCGTGGATGCAGCCGGTAACAGTGGTCATGATTCCCCTTTTTATTTTGTGATCGATACGGTGCGGCCCAAACTGGAACTTACCTATACGGCTGTTCATACGGACGGCACGCGGATGGTTCTGGATCTGTCCAAAGACCGTGTGTTTGCGGGCGGAGATGTCTCCCATGTAACGGTATCAGCTGTGGTGACAGAGCGCAATTTTGCTCCCGGAGAGGCAGAACTTATAGTCAGAGCCACAGACAGCCGGGGCAGAGAAGTTCGGGTGGCCGATTACGATGCGGCTATCCGCAGCGGCTGGATAAATAAAGGCTGTGTCAGTGGCGCGGACAACCGTTATATCTACGGACTGACGCTGCCGCCGATTTGCGTAGACGCCAACTACGATTTTACTTACAGATGCACGGATCTGGCGGGCAATGAGCTGGAAGCCGTACTGACACATACCTTCACGCTGGACCGCGCCAAACCCACGGGCGCTGTGACGGCTGAAGAACTCGTAAACGGCGCCCGGATCATGACATGGGAAAAGCTGCTTCATGTCATGACTTTTGGATTTTTCGGCAAAAACCGCGTCAGGGTTTCCCTGGCAGCCGCGGATGAGACCGCCGGCGTGGCTTCTGTCTGGTACCTGGCGTCCGAAACCTTCCTGAGCAAACGTGACCTGGAGAAAAGAACGGACTGGCTGAAATATAAAAACAAGAAGACTTTCAGATCGGACAGGTATCTGGTCGTGTATGGAAAGATTATTGACAAAGCCGGTAATATCAGGTACATCAGCACGGATGGCATTATTGTGGATGATAGGGCGCCGGAACCGGCGATAGTGATTACGCCGACAAAGCCGGACTGGGGTAAAGGGATATACAGTGCGGCAGATCATCCCGGATTTGAGGTGTCCGTTACGGATCCGCCGGTTAAAGGGGTATATGCGGGACTGAAAAAAATCACATACAAGATTGTCAACAAAACGAATGGATATACGGAGACAGGCACTCTTGCGGAACTGAAAAAAGCGGCGCACAGACAGACATGGACGGGTCATGTCAGGATCAATCCGTCCGGATTCTATTCTAATGACGTCCGTATCATGGTATCAGCCGAGGACTGGTCAGGCAACGACGCCGTATCTAAAGAAATCAGCGTGAGGATGGACAATAAGGCTCCGGTGGTCAGGTTTTCTTTCGACGAAAGTGATGCACAGAACGGCAGTTATTACCGGACTGATAAGAAACTGACAATCACGGTGGAGGAGAGAAACTTTGACGCGTCTTACGCTCCGGAAGTGACATCTTCGGCGGGAGGCGGCTACAGGATCGGCCCATGGATGCACCGGGGGGAGAGCCATACGGCGGTTCTGGCCTTCACGGAAGACGGTGATTATACTGTGAGCTATCGATGTTATGACCTGGCGGGCAACAGATCTAATACAGAAGTGCTTCGGACATTTACCGTGGATAAAACGGCGCCGGCTTTTCAGGTGGCCTATGATAATCATGATGTTCAGAATGACAGCTACTACAGGGCCGCGAGAACGGCCACGATTACAGTCACGGAACATAATTTTGACCCGGCAAAGATTGTGGTGAAGACGACGGCTTCATCGGGCGGCGTACCAGAGATCAGCGGCTGGTCCGGTTCCGGCGATATCCATACGGCAAAGATCAGCTTTTCCCATGATGCCGGCTATACGTTCAGCGTCAGCGGTACGGATCTGGCGGGCAACCGGTCGGCCGGAATCTTGCCGGAAAAATTTACGGTTGACCTGACGGCGCCGGAGATTACATTTGAGGGCATAAAAGATCGATCGGCTAACAATGGAGTCGTGGCGCCCGTGATTAGGATTCGGGATGCCAATTTTCTGGCCGATAGTACGGAAGTAACGCTGACAGGTGCGGGCCGCAAAGAACAGAACGTGGATAAGATGGCAACGGTCAGCCCGGATGCCTTCGGTATGGAAGTTCGATTTAAGAATTTTGCGGGGGGTATGGACGATATTTATACACTGAATTGTAAGTCTGTGGATAAAGCGGGCAACGAGAGTGTGGCGGCCATCCGTTTTTCCGTAAACCGTGAGGGGTCTGCCTACGAGTTGGATAAAACCACACAGACGTTGCTGGATCGGGGATATGCCAGCCGGCCGCAGGATATCATTGTTACGGAAATCAACGTGAACGAGTTAAAATTCATTGAACTTAGCTGCAGCCGGGACGGCGGAATCACCGTTCTGAGAGAGGGCACAGATTATACCGTGGAAAAGAGTGGTCGGGAAGAACAGTGGAAAAGGTATATTTACCGGATCCGCAGGGCATGTTTTGAGGCGGAGGGGACATATGCCGTCAATATGTACTCCGAGGATGCGGCCCATAACAGGGCCTCCAATAAGTCTAAGGCAAAGACACTGGAATTTACGATAGATAAGACCGCTCCCACTATGGCCGTGGCCAATCTGGAGGACGGCGGCCGTTATAAAGAGGAGAGCCATTTCTTCACGCTACATGTAAAGGATAATTTCTTTTTGGATTATGTGGAGGTCTGGCTGGACGGTGAGCTGATGCACACTTACAGAGGCGATGAACTAACGGCGGCGGAGGGAGAGATCCGTCTGGCTGTCGGCAGCCGCCGCCGTTATCAGACGATTTCGCTGGTATCCGTTGATAAGGCGGGCAATGTCGGCAGAAAGGCCTATGACCCGGTGACCCACGGACAAACAGACGCGTCCTACAGAGTACTGGTTACTGCCGACGGTTTCGTACAATTTGTAAATAATGTGCCGTTACTGACAGGGATAGCGCTGTCTGCCGCCGCCGTGATCCTGTTGGTTGTGCTGGCCGGAAAACGGAGGCGCAACAAGAAATGGAAAGAGAGAAAAATTTCCCCTTGACAGCCATACAAACTGAACGTATAATAACCCATGCGTGCACAAAACAGGCAGTTATTTTTGTGTGCGTTTGACGAAGAAAAATAGCAACCGCAGAGAACTTTTACAGGAGGTGAAAGGAATGCCCACATTTAATCAGTTAGTAAGAAAGGGACGCCAGACATCAGTAAAGAAGTCCAACGCTCCGGCTCTTCAGAAAAGCTTCAACTCTCTGAGGAAAAAAACTACGGATATGTCCTCTCCCCAGAAGAGGGGCGTATGCACGGCAGTTAAGACGGCAACTCCTAAAAAGCCGAATTCAGCGCTCAGAAAGATCGCCAGGGTTCGTCTTTCTAACGGAATCGAGGTTACATCCTACATTCCGGGTGAGGGCCACAATCTGCAGGAGCACAGTGTTGTGCTGATCCGCGGCGGCCGTGTTAAAGATTTACCTGGTACGAGATACCACATTATCAGAGGTACTCTGGATACGGCAGGTGTTGCAAACCGGAAACAGGCCCGTTCCAAATACGGCGCCAAGAGGCCCAAAAAGAAATAATTTTAGGAAATCGGATTTCCGAACGTAACAAGTATCACAGAGAGTATCACAGAAAATTGTTTTGTACGGTATTCCATATACCCTGTCGGTTGCGGGTCATATAGAGGATTTTACTCGTGCGAACACAAGACGGCGGGAGGTAAACTGCATACGCCCGTCATGTGAGTACCGATGAGATAATCATTTGTAACTATTCAGGACAGGTCGAAGCGCGAGGCTGATTTTAGATAGCTTTTTGCATCGTAACTGTGAAGATACGGAATGGTTATAATCATTTTGATTAAGGAGGGAAGTAACGTGCCACGTAAAGGACATACACCAAAAAGAGATGTTTTAGCAGATCCGATGTACAACAGCAAAGTGGTCACCAAGCTTATCAACAACATCATGTTGGACGGTAAGAAGGGTATTGCCCAGAAGATTGTGTACGGCGCGTTTGCTAAAATGGAAGCAAAGTCCGGGAAGCCGGCTTTGGATGTATTTGAAGAAGCTATGAATAATATCATGCCGGTGCTGGAAGTAAAGGCCAGACGTATCGGCGGCGCTACCTATCAGGTTCCGATCGAGGTAAGGCCCGACAGGCGTCAGGCCCTGGCCCTACGCTGGATCACCATGTTCTCCCGCAAGAGAGGCGAGAAAACCATGGAAGACAGGCTGGCGAATGAACTTCTGGATGCCATGAATAATACGGGAGCTTCTGTAAAGCGTAAAGAAGACATGCATAAGATGGCAGAGGCCAACAAGGCATTTGCTCATTACAGATTCTAGAGGAGGAAATCTCATTGGCTGGAAGAGAATATCCGTTAGAGAGAACCAGGAACATCGGTATCATGGCGCATATCGACGCCGGGAAGACCACTCTTACCGAGCGTATCCTGTACTATACCGGTGTGAATTACAAAATCGGCGATACCCACGAAGGTACTGCTACCATGGACTGGATGGAGCAGGAGCAGGAGCGCGGTATCACCATCACCTCCGCGGCTACAACTTGCCACTGGACGTTGCAGGAGGATAATAAGCCGAAGCCGGGCGCTCTGGAGCACCGTATCAATATCATTGATACCCCGGGCCACGTGGATTTCACCGTTGAGGTGGAACGTTCCCTGCGTGTTCTGGACGGCGCCGTGGGCGTATTCTGCGCCAAGGGCGGTGTGGAACCCCAGTCGGAGAATGTATGGCGGCAGGCCGATACCTACAATGTACCCCGTATGGCGTTCATCAACAAGATGGATATCCTGGGTGCGGATTTTTACCGGGCTGTTGACCAGATCAAGACCAGGCTGGGCAAGAATGCCATCTGTCTGCAGCTGCCTATCGGCAAGGAAGACGAATTTAAAGGTATCATTGATCTGTTTGAAATGAAAGCCTACATTTACAATGACGATAAGGGCGAGGATGTCTCCATTACAGATATTCCCGAGGACATGGCGGATGATGCCGAGCTGTACCGCACGGAGCTGGTGGAGAAGATCTGCGAGCTGGATGACGACCTGATGATGGCTTATCTGGAGGGCGAGGAGCCCACCGTGGAAGAGCTCAAGGCCGTGTTGCGCAAAGGTACCTGTGAGGGTGCCGCCGTGCCGGTCTGCTGCGGTTCCGCATACAGAAACAAAGGTGTCCAGAAGCTGCTGGATGCCGTTCTCGAGTATATGCCCGCTCCCATCGATATACCGGATATCACCGGTGTAGACATGGAGGGCAACGAGATTGCCAGGAAGTCTTCGGATGAGGAACCCTTCTCGGCTCTGGCATTCAAGATCATGACAGACCCCTTTGTGGGTAAACTGGCTTATTTCCGTGTGTATTCCGGTACGATGAACTCTGGTTCCTACGTACTGAATGCCACAAAGAATAAAAAAGAGCGCGTGGGCCGTATCCTGCAGATGCATGCCAACAAGCGGATGGAGCTGGATAAGGTGTACTCCGGCGATATCGCCGCCGCCATCGGTTTTAAGACCACGACGACGGGTGATACGATCTGCGACGAGCAGCATCCGGTTATCCTAGAGTCCATGGAGTTCCCGGAGCCGGTTATCGAGCTGGCCATCGAGCCCAAGACCAAAGCCGGCCAGGGCAAGCTGGGCGAGTCTCTGGCGAAGCTGGCTGAGGAGGATCCCACCTTCCGGGCACATACCAATCCGGAAACAGGGCAGACCATCATTGCCGGTATGGGCGAGCTCCATCTGGAGATCATCGTTGACCGTCTGCTCCGTGAGTTTAAGGTAGAGGCCAACGTGGGCGCGCCCCAGGTAGCCTATAAAGAAACTATCACCAAGCCCGTGGAAGTGGACAGCAAGTATGCGAAACAGTCCGGCGGGCGCGGCCAGTATGGACACTGTAAAGTTAAATTCGAGCCGATGGATGCCAATGGAGAGGAGCTTTACAAGTTCGAATCCAGCGTCGTGGGCGGTGCCATTCCGAAGGAATACATTCCGGCCGTCGGCGAAGGTATCGAGGAGGCTATGAAAGCGGGACAGCTCGGCGGATTCCCGGTGGTGGGTGTTTATGCCAACGTATATGACGGTTCCTACCATGAGGTCGACTCCAGTGAGATGGCCTTCCACATCGCCGGATCTCTGGCCTTTAAGGATGCGATGCAGAAAGCGTCTCCGATCCTGTTAGAGCCGATCATGAAGGTGGAGGTTACCACTCCCGAGGATTACATGGGCGACGTGATCGGGGATATCAACTCCCGTCGCGGCCGTATCGAGGGTATGGAGGATATCGGCGGCGGTAAGATGATCCGCGGCTATGTGCCTCTGGCAGAGATGTTCGGCTATGCCACAGATTTGCGTTCGAGAACCCAGGGACGCGGCAATTATTCCATGTTCTTTGAGAAGTATGAGCCGGTTCCAAAGAGTGTACAGGAAAAGGTACTTTCCAACAAAGGAAAATAAGGAAATAAAGCAATTACACTGATTTTTGTGCTTGCAAATATCCTTGGTTTACCATATAATCTAGGATAGCAGCCACAGGACTGAAAAGTAATCAATAGTGAATAGCCCGGGAGGGGCAAAGATTTTAAGGAGGACTTTAGAAATGGCTAAAGCAAAATTTGAGAGAAACAAACCGCATTGTAACATTGGTACGATCGGACACGTTGACCACGGTAAAACCACTCTGACAGCCGCTATCACAAAAGTGCTTTCCGAGAGAGTAGCCGGTAATGTGGCTACCGATTTCGATAACATTGATAAGGCTCCGGAAGAGAGGGAGCGTGGTATCACGATTTCCACAGCTCACGTAGAGTATGAGACAGACAGCAGACATTACGCTCACGTTGACTGCCCTGGCCATGCCGATTATGTAAAGAACATGATCACCGGCGCTGCCCAGATGGACGGTGCTATTCTGGTTGTGGCTGCCACCGACGGTGTTATGGCTCAGACCAAGGAACACATCCTGCTGTCCCGTCAGGTAGGCGTTCCCTACATCGTTGTATTCATGAACAAATGTGACATGGTAGACGATGAGGAGCTGCTGGAGCTGGTTGAGATGGAGATCACCGAGGTTCTGGAAGAGTATGAGTTCACCGACTGTCCGATCATTAAGGGTTCCGCTCTGAAAGCCCTGGAAGATCCGTCCAGCGAGTGGGGCGACAAAGTTATGGAGCTGATGAAGACCGTTGACGAGTATATCCCGGATCCCCAGCGTGATACAGACAAACCGTTCGTTATGCCTGTTGAGGACGTATTCTCTATCACTGGCCGTGGTACTGTTGCCACAGGTAGAGTGGAGGCAGGTACCCTTCATGTGTCCGACGAGGTTGAGATCGTTGGTATTAAGGAAGAGGCCCGTAAAGTCGTTGTTACCGGTGTTGAGATGTTCCGTAAGCTGCTTGACGAGGCTCAGGCCGGCGATAACATCGGCGCGCTGCTTCGTGGTGTTCAGAGAACAGAGATCGAGAGAGGCCAGGTTCTGGCTAAACCCGGCACCCTGACCTGCCACACCAAATTTACCGCACAGGTATACGTTCTGACTAAAGACGAGGGTGGCCGTCATACGCCGTTCTTCAATAACTACAGACCGCAGTTCTATTTCCGTACATCTGATGTTACAGGCGTGATCACTCTGCCGGAAGGCACCGAGATGTGCATGCCTGGCGATAATGTAGAGATGACTATCGAGCTGATTCATCCGATGGCTATGAGCCAGGGTCTTACCTTCGCTATCCGTGAGGGCGGCAGGACTGTTGGTTCCGGCAGGGTTGCGTCTATCATCGAGTAATGATAATTTATTCAGTAAAATCAGGGCTTTCGGGGATTTCTCCGAAAGCCTTTTTACGTGAAACAATTCAAAATACTCTGTGATGCTAATATGGTTCTAAAAAATTTGTTCATCAGTAAAATGCATTCAAAATATCTTCTAAGAGCTCTCTACGGGAATATTAAATGAGTTCATCAAACTATCTATCCATATGTTGTATTCATCACTATCAATTTTTTCACTTTCCAGTTCTTTATTCAATTCATACCAACGAGATACAAGAGATGCAATCTGCGGACTTTCTATGTTGTGTTAAAATTCATATTTTAGGAGGATTGGCAGGGGAACAAGAAGAAAAAGCAGAAACGTGGGTTTAAAACAAAAAAAGAAGCATTGGAGTGGTAAAATAATTTCAAACCGTCTGCCAATGCCAATATAGATATGACGATGGGCGCATTTGTGGAGATTTATTTTCCTGACAAAAAGGGTGAGCTGAAAGAGCGTTCTATCAAGGATAAAAGATATGTGATAGAAGCGCATATATTGCCACATTTTCAAAATAAGAAAATGAATGAAATAACGCCATCAAATATTATTCAGTGGCAGAATTTTATGGTGGAGAAAGGCTATGCATCGACTTATCTCCGCATGGTGCAAAATCAGATTACAGCATTATTTCCCATGCGAGCAGCGTCTATAATCTGTCAAATAGTCCATGTAAGAGAGTGAAAAAGATGGGAAAGACGGATGCGGATAAGCTGGATCTTTGAACGAAAGAAGAATATGACCAATTTATCAGTACGGTTGAGGTTGGAAATCTCCGATCTGCGTATCCCAGATGGCTTCTTCGATAATTTTAATACATTCATCCGTACGTCTGACAATATCCTGCCCCCAGAAATGGATAACCGTCCAGCCAAGGAACAGGAGCTTTTTGTCTGTTTCCACGTCACGGTTCCGGTTCCGTTCGATTTTCTTAATCCAATAGTCCGGATTTTTCCCTTTTTCTAAACGCAGCTTCAGAATCTCCCAGTCTTTACCGTGAAAAAATTCACTGTCACAGAAAATGGCAATTTTGTATTTTGTCAATACGATATCCGGTGATCCGGGAAGGAGTTTATAATTTTTTCGGTAACGATAGCCCCTATGCCACAGGGCTTTGCGAAGCCGTATCTCTATGGAGGTGTCAGAGCCGTGGATTTTGCTCATGTTTTTTGATATGATTTTCTGGCTACGGGCCATAATGGTTTCCTCTTTAGATTCTTAAGAATACCCATATTTTAGCAGGAAAAATCAAAAGTGTAAATATTTTACCGCGGGCGTCCCTCCTTTTTCAGGACGGTAAGTATTTAATTGACGGTATAAATGAATTGTTTTATACTGGACAAGTACAAATGGGGGTAAATTTGTACTGGAAAATGGAGAGTAAATTTGGTGGGCGCTTTAGAATATAAACAATACAGCAAATATTGTGAAAACAGGGATGTAATTTCTCTGTTTTCAGGTGCTATGGGGCTGGATCTTGGGCTGATCAAAGCGGGACTCCGTGTCGTGATCGGACAGGACTTTGATGCTTTCTGTGTAAAGACAATGCAGGCGAACGGCTATGAAGTGCTGGAGGGAGATATCAGAGCGATCGGGCCGCAGCAGGTATTGGATTATGTGGGACTGCATGTAGGTGAACCTTTTATGATCTGTGGGGGACCGCCCTGCCAGCCCTTTTCGACGGCGGGAAAGAGACTGGGGATTAACGATCCAAGAGGCAGCCTGTTTATGGATTTTATCCGAATGATCGATTATATTCGGCCCAGATTTTTTGTGATGGAGAACGTAAAGGGAATCATGTCTGCACCGTTGAAACATGTGCCTTTGACGGAAAGGGATGAGAAAGATCCCGAGCAGCACCTGGGGACGGTTCTGGATGTGATCTTGTCAGAGTTTGACAAGTTAGGGTATAAGACTGTTTATGGCGTACTGGATGCTGTCAATTATGGTGTGCCGCAATTTAGAGAACGATTTGTATTGGTTGGAAGCAGAGACAAGGAAGAAATTTTTCTACCGATACCAACACATTTTTCCATGCATCAGAATCAGGAATATCAGTGGCAGACCGTACGGAGTGCAATAAAAAGCTTGGAATTTGACAATGGAGAATGTGCCGCGTTTAGCGAGGATCGCTTAAAATTTCTTAAAATGGTTCCGGAGGGCGGGAACTGGAGGGATTTACCACAGGAAATCGTTCCAATGGCTATGGGCGGTGCTTATACGTCTGGGGGCGGTAAGGTGGGGTTTTACAGAAGGCTTTCTTATGACCAGCCTTCGCCGACCGTGGTGACGTCTCCGGTGCAGAAAGCCACGATGATGTGCCATCCTACCCAGGACAGACCCTTGAGTGTGAAAGAATATGCCAGGATCCAGCAATTTCCGGATGAATGGGTGTTTACTGGGACGACCGCGGCGAAGTACAGGCAGATCGGTAATGCGGTTCCGGTCGGAATGGCGGAAGCCATAGGAAAAGCAGTCATAGCTACTGCCAATAAGTCAGCAGTGGTTGCGACAAAAAGATTCAGAGGAACCAATGTACATAACCGAATTAAAAATGCGATAGAGCTAGGGGGGAACAGGCTTGGCGTTAAATAATTCCTATGATGAACAGGCAGTTATTCGGGCAATAGCGTCTGCGTTGGACACGTTTTATGAAATATTAATCGAGAAGATTGATGGACTGAACATACAGAAGATCATGAAGCGGAAAAATCCATATCTGTATCGGGCAAAGGCCATGGAGAGCGCGGCGGAGATAGTGGAATCTGTGTTGACAGCTTTTGTCAGCTCCAGTGAGGAAACGATATTTGGGAATTGTTTTTTTGAACCGATTGCCCTTGCGGCAAGTGGCGGAAATAAGGCTTTGGCAGAAGGTATTGACATTATGATTCATAATAAAGAGTCAAATACCATTTCCGCTATTGCGGTTAAGAGCGGGCCATCCGTATTTAACGCCGATAGTAAAAAGCGGCAAGAGCAGAATTTTATGGCAGCTTCTAAACTGGCTCAACAGGTGAAAGCAAGATATGAAGCATATATCGGTTACTGTTATGGAAAAAAGAAAGAGACGGGGCGGGGAAGACCCAAAATGTATCAGGAACTCGCCGGAAAGAGGTTTTGGGCGGAGCTGACAGGCGATGATGAGTTTTACGTAAAGATCATCGGGTACATGGGTACGATGCCGGAACAGTATGTGGCAGGCTATAAGGAAAGCTATCATAAGGCGGCTAACCGGCTGGTGAGGGAATTTTCCAATAGCTTTTGCAGGGAAGACGGGAGTATTGACTGGGAAAAACTGGTGGAGTTCAATTCGGGAGATTCGTGATAAGTGAAATTTTGCCTGAGGTAATAGAAGGGAGTATTATTATGGTAGCTAATAGAAGTAAAATGTGATATTAGTCAGTATTGATTGATACCAGATAAGGATAGATTTTAGATTGCCAAAAGTATATTGAAAAAGGTTTTTGCATATGCTATAATGCCGATAGGCAAAAAGATATGACAGTTCCATGTGAACGAAGAATGAATCCCCAAACCGTAGTAGCGTACAGTCTGGGGATTCTTCTTTTCTTTTATAGTGGCAAAGCGCCCACTAGGCAATTTGTTGTCCTTTCGGTCACTGTCAAGCCATTTGATGATGTAGTGGCAGGCTACACCAGCCGCAACAGCGACTATAAAAGATATGACAAACTCCATGGAAGCACCTCCTCCCGTTGCCGGGTGTAGGTTGGACAACACAAGAATTATAGCATATCCATTAATATTCTTATATCCTTTTCTTAAAAGGCTTTAAGGTTGGGATTGTGGCTGATACAATCCGATGCTCGCTGCTGTATCTGCGGGCATTGTCACAAAATGGCTTCTCGTGGAGCTAATTTTTTTAATCAATGCCGTTACCTTCCGAAGACTTATTTTTGTCCTAATCTGGTTTTAGTTTTGTGTACTGATTTACAAAATATTCTTTTGGCTGCGATTCATCGGCAATTCCAGAACAAACGCCGCTCCACCCTCCGGCGCGTCGGTCACGGTAAGTCGGCCGCCGTGCTGCTTTATAATATCCTGGGCGATGGACAGGCCCAGGCCGTAGTGAGCTTTATCGGAGCGGGATGATTCGGCGCGGTAGAACCGTTCAAAGACAGCCTTTTTGTCCTTGTCGGGGATGCCGGGGCCGGTATCGGATACCGTGATTGTAAAATGGCGGTTGGCCACAGTCAGAGCCAGGCGCACCATCCCCCCGGCGGGGGTATAGCTCAGCGCGTTATCCATCAATACGGCCAGGGACTGCAGGATGCGTTCCTGGTCGCAGAGGCAGTCGGGAAGAGGGGCGTCGGGCAGGGACACTGTCAGGCGGATTCCCTTTTTGGCCGCCAGAGGCTCGTATTTTTCGCAGACATCTAAGAGCAGAGTGTCCAGGGGAACCGGCTTAAGGTGCAGACGGGGCGCCCGGGCATCCATGCCGGCAAGCTGCAGCATATCCTGGACGAGGTGGTTCATACGGCGGCTCTCGGAGAAAATAGCGTCCAGAAAACGCCGCAGGGAAGCTTCACGGGTATTTGCGGCGCCATCGGTATTTGAAGGTTCTGCGCATGCAGGGGATTTTTCTTCATTTAGAATCTCCAGCAGACAGGAAGCGCTGGACAGAATGACTGCCAGAGGGGTGCGCAGTTCGTGGGAGGCGGCGGCCACGAAGCGGGCCTGCTTTTTTCGGCTCTCTTCCACGGGGCGGAGCATAGCTCCGGTGAAAAACCAGAAAAAAACGGTCAGAGCAGCCAGGGCCAGCAGGGCGGCGGCCAGAAAGTCTCTGCGCTGCCTGTGGGTCTGGGCAGTCAGGGATGCCAGAGGATGCAGAATCACAGCCCCCAGGCTGGCCTTTTTCCCAGGGATTAGCACAGCGGAAGCGTAATACCGTTCGTTTTTGGCGGCAAATATAAATTCCGTGTGCTGGGTCAGGGTATGGGAGCTATTCGAAGAAAGGATATTTATGCCTTTCTTTTTTTGTGCCTCGGCAATAACCTGATCGGCCAGAGCGGTATCGTGTGCCTGCTTTTTTTCCTGGGAGCCGGAGGGCAGGCTGTTGATCAGGAGGGGGGTGCCGTTGTCGTAGAGCCAGAGGGCCAGGTTGTGGCTGCTCTCCATGCGCAGTACCCATTCATGGGAGATCACGGACTGGCTTTCCAGGTAGCTGACGATAGAATAAACAGAATTTTCGAAGGTGTGATATTCGTTCTGCTCCATGTTTTTTCCGGAAATATGCAGACAGAGCAGACTCATGGCGGTAAGGATCAGGGCTGAAACGATGGCGCAGAACCCGGTCAGCCGTATTTGCAGTCGTTTGATCATGAAAATTTCTCCCGGACAGGCGTCCACCCTGACCGTGTATGGCAGAAAGGCCACGGTGGACCGGTAATAGAATCTGTGCTTACTTATGGGCATTTTCCAGACAGTAGCCGATGCCGCGGATGGTCCGCAGGGTTACGTGGCTGCTAACGGCCCGCAGCCGTCGGCGGATAAAATGAATATAGTTGTCCAGATTTCCCTCCTCCACGGGAGCATCCGGCCCCCAGACCCGGGACAGGATCAATGGCCGGGGCAGAGACTGCCCCGGATTACGCAAAAAAAATTCTATCAGATCGCCCTCCCGTTTGGAGAGGACGAATTTTTTTCCGTTGCCGGAAAGCTCGTGGAGAAGGACATCGTAGGCGATGTCACCAAAGGAAAGGCGTTCGCTGTTTTCCCAGCGGGACGGCCTGCGGCTGATGCAGTGGATCCGGGCGGTGAGTTCTTCGAAGTCGAAGGGCTTGACCATATAGTCGTCGGCGCCGCAGTTCAGCCCCTCAATCCGGTCGCTCACTTCCCCCAGAGCCGTAAGAAGGATAACCGGTGTGTGGATCTGTCCGGCTCTGGCTTTTTTTAGTACGGAGGCGCCGTCCAGGGAGGGGAGCATACGATCCAGAAGAATCAGGTCGTATGCCTGCTCCCGAATGAGCAGGAGGCCCTCCTCGCCGTCGTGGCATATATCCACGGTGAAACCCTGGCGCTCCAGATAGAAGCTTAAGGAATGGCATAGTTTTTTATCATCTTCAATTAAAAGAAGCCGCATAATACCTCCCGGAAAACAGAGCGCGGCCTTATATTCGGTGATGATTCCTCGGCCGCGGCAATAGAAGAACTCGTAACAGTTCAAGCTTGGCTGAACTGTTACAAGAATTCTGTTTTGCATATGAATATCTGGAGTATAACATGGTTTTCTGTAATTAATCTCTAAAATAACGAGATTTTTCCTTAATCAAATAAAGTTTTCCATGAATCAGAGCGATAGGCGTCAAAGCACATCCGGATTTGTTCTTCATTATTTTTTTCTTCTGCCAGTTGTGGCAGCTCATCAGGGCCGAAATAGTTACTTTCTACGGTTTCTATATTGGATTCAAATGTACCGCCGACGGCTGTGCACAATATAAAAATCTTACACACCTTATAAGCGTAAACGGGTAAATTGTGCTTTTCCCTGTCCTGTACCGCAATGACCATATCGGCGGTAACGTCCAGGCCCGCTTCTTCTTTTACTTCTTTGACGGTATTTTCTTTGACGGAGACATGGACGTCAACCCATCCCCCGGGCAGAGACCAGGTTCCGTTGTTTTCTTTTACCAACAGTATTTTTCCGTTTTGAAAGACTGCCGCCCGGGTATCCAGTTTCGGGGTTTGATAACCAATTTCGGAACAAAACAGGTCTTTTACTTTGGCGACCGGTATTTCTGACTGGCGGGCTATCATTTCGGCCGCGATTTCCCGAATCCTTTCAAAACGCTCTTTGTCATAGGGATCCTTTCCATAATAGATCCCCGCCTGGGCAATACTCTGCAATTCCACCGCCCATGAAAGCCATTCCGTATTATTATCCATAGTACGATCTCCTTGTGTTTTATAGATGTTTAAGTTTTCCGCAACAGTAAGCGTTTTCCCTGCGCAATGTCGTTTGCTTAAACCTTCATGCACAGCAGAGAGGACATCCCGCCGTTTTCTGAATGCCGGATTACTATGTTCATTATAAGCGTTTGCTTCGGCTATAGCAATGGAAGAAATATTTACCTAAATGACAGAGGCTGAACTATTACCAAAAGCTTTCTTTGGCTTTTTTAGAGAAAAAATAGAGCCCCCTTAGAGGGAATTTAGAGAAAAAGAGGGTAAACTCTAGACAGTCGCAAAAAGGGAGGTAAATAATACGATGAAACGTAAGCGAAAAAAAATAGGAGTTTTTGTGCTGACGGCGGCTTTGGCCGTACAGTCGCTTGGGGGATGCCAGAAGCAGGCGGGCGATGCGCCGGGTTCAGGGGACGTCCAGGGGTCGGCAGACGCGTCAGGGCCGACGGCCGGTTCGGCCATGGGGACTTCAGAGAACGGCGCCGGCGGGGAGAAGGCCATGGGCCGGTATCTGGAGTCGGAGATCGAATTCCCCGAGGGCGTGTACACGGCCTGCGGCGTGGGAGTACTAGAGGACGGCTCGCTGCGGCTGCTGGGGGAAGATGAAAATGCCATAAGCCGCACACTCTGGTCGTCGACGGACGGGGGCGCTTCCTGGAATGAGGAGAAGCTGCCGGAGGCGCTGTCTATGGACAGCGTGGATGATATCCTGGGCCTGAGCTTTGGGCCGAAGGGGGAGATGGCGGCGCTGGATGCCGGTTATACCCCCATTATTACCGGTGCGGACGGTGCGGGAGGAAAAGTGACATTCACCCTGCCGGACGGTTCGGCCGCCGAGATGATGTTTGAGCTGCATTTTGCGCCCGGCGGGGAACTGGTGGGGATGGAGAGCGGCGGCAGTCTGTATCTGCTGGATGCGGAGCAGAAAAAGGCGACGCTCTGTTACAATGAGTCCGGCGACGGGGCGGCCGGTTACAGCTTTGCGGGCGGGAATCTCCTTACCTACGGAAGCGGCGGCATCCAGATCTATGATACGGCCACCGGGGAGCAGAAGGATATAGACAGCGTATTAAATGACAATGCGATACTGGAATCCCAGGCAATGGACGGCGATACCCCGGCGGGCGGGAACCGTTCGCTGATGTTTGTTTCCGGTGAAGGGGAAGATGATCTCTATTTCTGTAATGACGAGGGGATCTACCATCATGTCCTGGGGGGCAGCGTCAGTGAGCAGATCGCCAACGGCGCCTTGAACAGCCTCAGCAATCCCAGCCTGTCCCGGCGGGAATTTGGCGTACTGCCGGGAGGGGATTTCTTTATCTTTGGTTTCGACGCGGCGGAGAGCAATACAAAGCTCCTGCGCTACACCTGGTCGGCGGATACGCCGGCTATGCCGGATACGGAGCTACGCATGTTTGCACTGGAGGATTCCTCGGGGCTCAGACAGGCCATTGCCCTCTACCAGAAAAATAACCCCGATGTGTACGTCCATATGGAGGTGGGCCTGACAGGCGGTGACGGCAAGACCGCCGAGGATGCGGTCCGCGCTCTGAATACGGATCTGCTGGCCGGGAACGGGCCGGATCTGCTGGTGCTGGACGGTATGCCGGTGGACAGCTATATTGAAAAAGATATGCTTTTAGATGTTCACGACGTGGTGGATGAGGTGAGCGGCAGCGACGGACTCTTTGAGAACGTGGCCCGGGCCTATGAGAAAGACGGGGCGGTTTACGCGGTGCCTACCAGGATCAGTATCCCCATCATCCAGGCGGAGAGTCAGATTCTGGACGCGGCGGGCAGCCTGGAAGCCCTGGCCGACACGGCGGAAACGATGAAAGCGGAGACGGGCGGGGGCATATTGCGCTCGATGGACGCAAAGATTTTTACCTATCTGCTGTACCGCATGGACTCGGCCAACTGGATGGGTGAAGGCGGTATGATCGACGAGGCGGCCGTGACGAACTTTCTCACCCAGGCCGCACGGCTGTACCAGACCAGCGGTACGGTGGATAGCCATCGAACAAGCTGGGACACTTATGACAGTATTCCCGGGGCGAAGAGGGACAGCGTCGTGTCCGTGGGCCTGATGATGAAGTCCGACGGCGAGCGCATAGAGCTGGGCAACCTGGATTCCATGTGGGAGTATATGGAGATGACCTCGGTGAACCACTCAAGCGAAGAGAAATATCCCTACAGGGCCATGCAGACGGGAACCAACGCGGCCTTTATACCGGCCTGCCAGATCGGCGTAAGCAGTAAGAGCACCGCACCGGACAAGGCGAAGGGGCTCTTGAAGGAGCTGATCGGTGTGCAGATCCAGTCCTCCGGCGACGGTTTTCCCGTCAACAAAGCGGCATTTGCCAAAATGACCGAGGAGAATGAGACCCAGTCCAGCCTGTCGGTGGGAAGCTCCGACGGGGAGGGCGGCAGCGTGAGCCTGGAGCTGAACTGGCCGAATGCCGAGGAGATCAAAGCGCTGTCCGATATGCTGGAAAGCGCGGATACGCCGGCGTTGACGGATCATGTGATTGAGGAGATCGTGCTGGAGCAGGGGGTGCGCTGCCTGGAGGGCAGCCAGAGCCCCGAGGGAGCCGCCGCCAATATTATGCAGAAAGTGAAGCTGTACCTTGCGGAATAAATATGAGTATAGTGGGCTCTGGTTCATCCTGCCCAGTCTCCTGGGCGTGATGATCTTTATCCTGCTGCCCTTTATGGATGTGGTGCGGCGCTCCTTTATGGGCGCCGTGAACGGCAAATGGGTGGGGCTGGCCAATTACCGGAACGTGCTGGGAAACCAGGCGTTCCTCCTGGCGGCGGGGAATACGGCCCGGTTTGCGGCGGTCTGTATCCCTATGCTGATTGGCCTGTCCCTCTTTACGGCCGTATTTTTACAGCGGTATAAGACCTGGGGCGGCTGGCTGAAAAGCGCGTACCTGGTGCCCATGGCCATTCCGGTGGCTTCGGTGGTGCTGCTCTGGCGGGCGCTTTTCGACCGTCAGGGCATTTTAAACGGCGGCCTGTCCCTGCTAGATCTTCCCGCCAGGGACTGGATGAATTCAGGGACGGCTTTCGGGGTGCTGGTGTTCAGCTACATATGGAAAAATCTGGGCTACGATGTGGTGCTCTGGATGGCGGGGCTGTCTTCCATACCGGAGAGCCTCGGCGAAGCGGCCCGGGTGGACGGGGCGAATGAGTGGCAGTGCTTTTGGCGGATCACGCTGCCGAATCTGCTGCCCACGCTGTTTACCATCACGGTGCTGTCCTTTCTCAATTCTTTTAAGGTGTTTCGGGAGGCCTATCTGGTGGCGGGAAACTATCCGGATCAGAGTATGTACCTGATGCAGCACCTGTTTAACAACTGGTTCCGGGATCTGGATATGGATAAAATGGCGGCGGGGGCGGTGTTGATGTCCCTGGTGATCCTGGCGCTGGTCCTGCTTTTGCAGAAAGCCTGGGGCGAGGAGGAATAGCGGAGAGCGCTTTTTCGGACGAGGAGCAAAGAGGGCAGAGGAGGTTTTGTATGATAAAGCTGGGACGTAAAATGATTATTGTTTTTCTGGCCCTGCTGGCGTTTATCGCCTGCTATCCGGTGCTTTTCCTGGCGGTGGGTTCCCTGATGGAAAAGCAGGAGGTGCGGGAGGCCCTGGGCGGCATTTTGTCCGGCGGGTCAGAGTTTGTATCATGGCGGTTCGTCCCGCTGTATCCCACCCTGGCCTCCTGGGTGGAGCTTATGCTGGATTCGCCCCAGTTTTTTGTGATGTTCTGGAATTCGGTGCGGCTGACCGCCGGGGTGCTCCTGGGGCAGCTCGTGATCGCGGTTCCGGCGGCCTGGGGCTTTGCCCGGTACGATTTCCCGCTAAAGCGGATCCTGTTCATGGTGTATGTCATCCTGATGATGATGCCGTTCCAGGTGACGATGCTGTCCGGCTATCTGGTGCTGTCGGGCCTGCGTCTGCTGGACACTTACGGCAGTATCTGGCTGCCGGGGATCTTCTCCACCTTTCCGGTATTTATCATGTACCGGTTTTTTCGGGGAATCCCGGGGGCTGTCATCGAGTCGGCCAAGCTGGACGGCGCGGGGGATCTGCAGATTTTCTTCTATCTGGGGCTGCCCCTGGGGAGCGGGGGCATCGTGTCGGCCATGGTACTGGGATTTCTGGAATACTGGAATCTGATCGAACAGCCTCTGGCGTATCTGAAAGATCCGTCTCTGTGGCCGTTGTCCCTGTATCTGCCGAATATCGGGCTGGAGGAAGCGGGGCTGGCATTCTGCGCTTCGGTGACGGTGCTGATTCCGGCGCTTTTTGCTTTTTTCGCGGGGCAGGATTATCTGGAGCAGGGAATCGTGGCTGCGGCGGTGAAGGAATGAGAAGCCCCGCCGTTATACGCCGGACGTATCCCGGATGGGTTATAAGGAGGATGGAATAACATGGGGAGACTGGAAGAATTTTTAAAATTTCTGGAGCGGCGGAATGCCACGCTGCGGGATAAGGCGCTTAAGGGGCTTTGCCTGTTTCTCTGTCTGATGATGGGATTTACGGTTCTGTCTAGGGCGGCGGACAGTGTGACGATCGCCCGGGTGCGGGTGGAGCAGGCTTCGCCGCAGACGCTGGACAGGAGCATTGAGGTGCAGGGGAAAGTGACGGCGGAGCGCGAGGTGGCGCTGCGGGTGCAGGCGGGGATTGTGGTGGACAGCATCCCGGTTCTTGCGGGCCAGCAGGTGGAAAAGGGAGATCTTCTGATGGAACTTGACGTGCAGGATCTGGATGAGCTGATCTGCGGGGCCCGCCTGGAGATCGAGAAGCTGGAATTGAACCAAAGGGACGTGGACAGCCAGAAAGCGGCGGCGGACGCCCAGCAGAAGAAGGCCGCCAAGCGGGCCGGCGAGGATTATGCGAAGGCGAAAAAGCAGAGCGGCCGGACAGTGGCGGAGGCTGAAAAGGAGCTAAAGCAGGCGAAGCAGAAGCTGGCGGATTTCCGCAAAAATAAGAAAAAGGCAGCCGGTGGCGGCGGGACGGACAGTGTGCGAAGCTCTCTGGAGGAGGTCGTCGGGGAGAAGGAAAAAGCCCTGGAGGCGGCCGAGGAGGAGCAGGTGCGGCTTACGGCGGAGCGGGAGGATGCCGTGAAGGACGCCCTTACGGCAGCCCGGCAGGAGAATCCGGAGCTCACCGTCCAGGAGGAGGAAACGCTCCGCGGCGAGGTTGAGCAGAATTATAAAGGGGCCCTGGATGGGGCAAAGAAGGCGGTAAAGCAGGCCGAAAAGGAACTGGAAGAGGCCGAAGACGCCCTGACGGATTACGACGCGCAGCAGCAGGAGGACAGCCAGGCCAGCCTAAAGGAACAGGAGGAGGCGCTGGCGGCCGATGTGGAGCTGAAAGAAAAAGCGGTAAAAGAGGCTAAAAGCGCGGGACAGGACAGTGAGGAGGCGGCCCGCCGGGCCCTGGAGGACGCCCGGGCGCCCCAGGAGGGCGACAGCAGCGGAACCATCACGGAGTTGGAGATCGAGCAAAAACAGGCGGAACTGGAGAAGCTGGAAGCCCTCCAAAAGCAGGAGGGCCGGATCTGTGCCCCGGTGAACGGCGTGATCACGGAGATCTGCGCGGCGGTGGGCGACCGGACCGGCGATACGGCGGCGTTCCGGCTGGCGGATCTGCAGCAGGGCTGCCGGTTTACTGCAACGCTTACCGGGGAACAGTCCCGGTATCTGGCCCAGGGCGATCCGGTGACGCTGACGGCGGACGGCAGCGGGAAGAAGCTGGGGGAGTATACCGTGGATTCCGTGACGGCAGCGGTGGAGGCGGAGACGGAAGACGCGGGGGAGCAGTATGAGGTGACGGTGCGCCTCGGGGCCGACGGACCGGCCCTCGGCTCATCGGTTACGATGACCTGTGTGAAGAAAACGCAGAAATACCAGACCACCGTTCCGCTGACGGCCCTGCATCAGGACAATCAGAGGAATTTTGTGTGGGTAGTAAATGAGACGGCATCGGTGCTGGGCAGTACGCTGACGGTACAGCGAGTGGATGTGACGGTGGCGGAAAAGAATGATTCCTATGCGGCGCTGGCGGAGGGCTCCCTCACCAGCGAGCAGCAGATCGTGACCTATGCGGACCGCACCATCGAGGCGGGAAGCCGGGTGCGGCTGGAGGAAGAATCGGGGAGGTAATGGTTTTGCGGGGAGAGGATAAAAAAGGGGTAAATGGATACGCGGTATTGTATCTGCTGTGGCTGGCGTTTACGCTGTGTTACGGTTATGGGGTGGTGCAGGCGAATCTTGCGGCCGAGCTGCACAGAGGGGCTGTGGTGGCGCTGGACGCGGGGCTTGGCAGAGAGGACGGGAAAGGGATCTCGGATCTGGAGGCCGAGGAGGACACGCCCCTGGACTTTGCCCTGTGGCGGGAAACGCCGGGAGAGATTTTCGCGGATGGCGAGGGGCGCGGCCGTTTGCCTGCGGCGGTGGTGGACTGCTTCGGCAGTACCCGGCTGGCCTGTCAGGACGGAAGTGCGCCGGAGCTTCTTTTTGGGGATGAGGAGGGCTGCCTTTTGTCCGCTGATCTGGCCCGGGAGCTGTTTGGCAGCGAGAACGTGGTGGGGCAGACGATCTTTTGCCGGAATCGGCAGATGGTGATCCGGGGGATCCTGCGCCGCGGCAGGGGGCAGATCGTTTTGCAGGCGTGGGAGAATTTCGCGGAAACGATGGACCGGCTGACCGTCGGCGGTACGGGGAACCAGGCGGATGCCTTCCTGCTGCGCCACGGGCTGTCTGGGCAGAAGCTGTCTCTGGACTATGCCTCCCTGGCGGCAAAGATGGCGGCCTGGGGCCTGCTGCTCTTTATCGGCCTGTATCCGCTGTATGGGGCATACGGATCGTCCAAAGCGTGTCCGGCTGTGCCCCATATTTCTTATCCGAGAAGCCGCGCTTTGATCCGCCGGCTCTGGGTTCTTGCGGCGGCATGTCTGTACCTGTGCCTGCTGATTGCGTCTATGGGCTGGGGCGGCAGTTTTTCCTTCAGCGAGCTTTTGCCTACCAAATGGTCAGATTTTGCCTTTTGGAGCAGAAAAGGACAGGAGATCGCGGCTTCTATAGGTTTTTTATTTCGCAGTGAGAAGACAGAAGGGGAACAAATGGTGCTCCAGACGGCGGTAGTGGCAATATTTTTTCTGTTTCTGGCGTTCCTGCTCTACGGGAGCACGATGAGGCGGCTGGCTGGTGTATCCGTCTATACCCTCACTGCCCTGGCAGTCCTCCACTGGGCAGGGCTGGCGGCGCTGGCCGTGCGCTGTGGGGAGAGCAGTACCGTGTGGGCGGGCCAAAGGGGTTTGTGGCTGACTGCCCCTTTTGGGATGCTGATGGCGTGGTGGAGGGGGCGGGGATGAATGTCCCGCATCCGCTCAATGCAACTGCGCTGTATCGCCCGGCTTCCTTTGCCGGCAGCAGTATGGGGGATTGTTATATCCATAAGCAACCTCCTGTCCGCTTTGTTGTATTTTACGTTACCGTAGCACGATTTTGATAAAATAGAAATAGCCATAGTGAGAAAGTTGATTGCAGGAGAAATGTGTGTTATAAAAGAAATACGCGTAGAAGAGAATGGGAGCATGCCGAGGCAGAAGTCTGTCCGGCTTGCAAGGTGATTTTCTATTTAGCCATGTGTCAGGAGGAAAAACAAATGTCCATAGAAAGAGTAAAAGCATATTTCAGGGAATACGGCATGGAAGACAGAATACGAGAGCTTGCTATGTCCAGCGCGACGGTGGAGCTGGCCGCGGCGGCGTTGGGATGCGAGCCCCAGCGGATCGCAAAGACCCTGTCGTTTCTTGTGGCGGGCCATGCCATCCTGGTGGTGGCCGCCGGTGACGCGAAGGTTGACAACCACAAATATAAGGGACAGTTCGCCTCAAAGGCCAAGATGCTCTCCCGGGAGGAGGCGGAAACCATGGTGGGACATGCCGTGGGCGGCGTATGCCCCTTTGCTGTGAACGAGGGCGTGGAGGTTTATCTGGACGTGTCTCTGAAGCGTTTCGAGACGGTGTTCCCCGCCTGCGGCAGCGCCAACAGCGCCATCGAGCTTACGATCCCGGAGCTGGAGAAATATTCCGGGTATCGGGCGTGGGTGGATGTGTGCAAGGGATATCAGTAAAACACAGGCAGAGAAAACGGCATGGCCTCCCGGGGCCATGCCGTAAGCTTTTTTGCAAAAATGCTGCCGTTTATGCCGGAAGATATTTCTTAAGCTCCTCCACTTTATCCAGCTTCTCCCAGGGCAGATCCAGATCATTCCGTCCGAAGTGGCCGTAGGCTGCAGTCTGTTTGTAGATCGGCCGACGCAGATCCAGCATCCGGATGATACCGGCGGGGCGCAGGTCAAAGTTCTCGCGGATGATCTCCTCCAGCTTAGCGTCGTCCACCTTGCCGGTACCGTAGGTGTCCGCCATGACGGAGGTGGGATAGGCCACGCCGATGGCGTAGGAGAGCTGGATTTCACACTTGTCGGCCAGCCCTGCCGCCACGATATTCTTTGCCACATAGCGGGCGGCGTAGGCCGCGGAACGATCCACCTTCGTGCAGTCCTTGCCGGAGAAAGCGCCGCCGCCGTGGCGGGCGTAGCCGCCGTAGGTGTCCACGATGATCTTGCGCCCGGTCAGGCCGCTGTCGCCGTGGGGGCCTCCGATCACGAACCGCCCCGTGGGGTTGATGAACAGCTTTGTCTTATCATCCACCATCCCGGCGGGCAGCACCGGATCAAACACGTATTTCCGGATATCTTTATGGATCTGTTCCTGGGACACGTCCGGGTCGTGCTGGGTGGACAGGACTACGGCGTCCAGGCGGAACGGCTTGCCGTTTTCGTCATATTCCACGGTCACCTGGGTCTTGCCGTCGGGGCGCAGATATTTTAAGGTGCCGTCCTTGCGTACTTTGGTGAGCTGCAGGGCCAGCTTATGGGCCAGGGAAATGGGGTAGGGCATGTACTCGTCGGTCTCATTGGTGGCGTAGCCGAACATCATGCCCTGGTCGCCGGCGCCGATGGCGTCCAGATCCGCCTCGGACATCCGGTTTTCCTTTGCTTCCAGGGCTTTGTCCACGCCCATGGCAATGTCGGCGGACTGCTCGTCGATAGCCGTCAGTACACCGCAGGCGTCGGCATTAAAACCGTATTCGTCGCCGGTATAGCCGATCTCCCGGATGGTGTCCCGGACAATTTTCTGGATATCCACATAGGCCTTCGTGGTGATCTCGCCCATCACCAGCACCAGGCCCGTGGTGGTACAGGTCTCGCAGGCTACGCGGCTCATGGGATCCTGGGCCATCAGAGCG
The DNA here is from genome assembly GCA_910588295.1 of uncultured Lachnospiraceae bacterium. GTDB lineage: Bacteria > Bacillota > Clostridia > Lachnospirales > Lachnospiraceae > UBA11957. The sequence continues at coordinate 61,462 of CAJUQO010000009.1, forward strand.
TCCAGGATGGCGTCTGAGATCTGGTCGCACATTTTGTCGGGGTGGCCTTCTGTTACAGATTCAGAAGTAAACAATCGTTTTTCCATAGTGATTCTCCTTTCGGTATATATCTTTCGGGTATCCTGTGCCGCCTTTCGGCATTTCACAAAGTATGCAAAAAAATAAGTCCACTCATAAGCGGACCCAACATTGTATCAGAATGTTAAATCCCCTTATTGTTCGATCACATCGCTCAGGCGGGCACCTTCCTGTCGCCAGGGGTTGCCGTGGTTTCACAGATCCTATGTATCTCCACCACTCTGAATAAGAGAACTTGTTTTTTTGTCAAAATCAATATACAGCGGTTCTTTGTATGTGTCAATAGAGGAGGCAAATGTTTACAGGATTTTTACAAAAGATTTAGAAAAAGGAAGGCTACCTTTCGGACGCTTATGCTATAATGGGAGAACAGGAATGGGGGAAGGTACATGAAGAAATTAAAGACAAGACTGGTTTTGGCCTTTGTGATCATGATTTTGCTCCCGGTACTCTTGATCGCGGGCGCTTTTTTCGGCTTTATGAATCACCGTCTTCATATGATGGAAAAAAATTACGGAATAAAAGTGACGTATGATTCCCTGTCGGACAATGCCGCCCTGATCAGTAATCTGACGGAGAGCTATGTATCCGCGCTGGAGGAACAGATCGGCAAAGATTCTTCTCTTCTGCTGGATCCGGAATATCTCAAAAAGATCAATGCGGAGATGGAGAGCCGCCATTCCTGTCTGATCCTGCGGGTGGACGGAGAGATCATGTATTCCGGGGTCGGCGGGACGCTGCGGGACGTGGAGGATCTGATCTATGGGACGCTTCCCGATTACAGGGGATATCAGGATGCCCGGGAAAACCGGGTGTATCTGGGCGGCCAGGTGCAGGCCCTGGTAAAGCAGCTCGACTTTGAGGCGGAGGGCGGCCGCAGGGCCAGCCTGTACGTGCTGACCAGCTCGTCGGCGCTGGTGCCTCAGATTCAGGAGCTGATGGCGAATCTGGTCATCCTGGCGGTCTGTGTGCTGGCGCTGACCAGCCTGCTGATGAGTGTGTGGCTCTACACCAGCATCAGTGCTCCGCTGAACCAGTTAAAGACGGCCACCAATAATATCAAGGCGGGTAATCTGGATTTTACCGTCGAGGGATGCGCGGTGGCGGAGATCAACGATCTGTGTGAGGACTTTGAGGATATGCGCCGTCGGCTTAAAGCCACCACCGAGGAAAAGATGGCCTTTGACAAGGAGAGCAAGGCCCTGATCAGCAATATCTCCCATGATCTTAAGACGCCGATTACGGCGGTAAAGGGCTATGTGGAGGGGATCATGGACGGTGTGGCCGATACCCCGGAAAAGATGGCTCGCTACATCCGCACTATTTATATGAAGGCAAACGAGATGGACCGGCTGATCAATGAGCTGACCTTTTACTCCAAAATTGACACAAACCGGATCCCCTATACGTTTAGCAAGATCCCTATCGCCGGGTATTTTGACGACTGCGCGGAGGAACTGGGGATCGAGCTGGAGAACGAGGGGATCGAGCTGGAGTACAGCTGTCAGGTGGCGCCGGATGTGATTGTGATCGCCGATGCGGAGCAGCTGAAACGTGTGATCAACAACGTGATCAGCAACTCCATTAAATATATGGACAAGGAAAAACGAAAAATCCAGATCCGTCTGCGGGATGTGGGGGATTTCATCCAGATCGAAATGGAGGATAACGGCCGGGGCATAGAGGCCCGGGAGGTACCCAGCATTTTTGAGCGGTTCTATAGGACAGACGCCTCGCGTAATTCCTCCAAGGGCGGCAGCGGCATCGGGCTGTCCATTGTGAGAAAGATTATGGAGGATCACGGCGGCAAGGTATGGGCCACCAGCGTGGAGGGCGAGGGGACGACGATCTATTTCGTACTGCGAAAATATCAGGATGCGGCAGCCGTTCAGCGAAAATGAATGGGCCGGATACAGGGAGGTTTTATGATGAATAAAATATTAATTATTGAAGATGAGGAAGCTATTGCGGAGCTGGAGAAAGATTATCTGGAACTGAGCGGATTTTCTGTAGAGATTGAAAACCGCGGGGATGAAGGGCTCAAAAGGGCCCTGGAAGGGGATTTCAACCTATTCATCCTGGATCTGATGCTGCCGGGGATGGACGGTTTTGAGATCTGTAAGCAGATCCGGCAGGAGAAGAATACGCCGGTGATTCTGGTCTCCGCGAAAAAGGACGATATAGACAAGATCCGCGGCCTGGGGCTGGGGGCGGACGACTATATCACCAAGCCCTTCTCCCCCAGCGAGCTGGTGGCCCGAGTGAAGGCCCATCTGGCCCGGTACGAGCGGTTGATCGGCAGCGGTCTGCCGGAGAATGATATCGTGGAGATCCGCGGCATCAAGATCGACAAGACGGCCCGCCGCGTCTGGGTGAACGGTGAGGAGAAGAATTTCACCACCAAGGAATTTGACCTTCTGACTTTTCTGGCCCAGAATCCGAACCGGGTGTTTACCAAGGATGAGCTGTTCAACAAGATCTGGGATATGGAGTCCATCGGTGATATAGCCACCGTTACCGTGCACATCAAGAAGATCCGGGAGAAGATCGAGTTTAATACGGCCAAGCCTCAGTACATTGAGACGATCTGGGGCGTGGGGTACCGATTTAAGGTGTAAAAAGAAAAAATGCTTGCAGGAGGGGGATGTCTGTCAGAGTCATTCCCCTTTTTCATCTGTTGATCAACATGTAAAAAAGATGCCCGGTTTTTTGGGCAGATTTACGGATAGTTTTTTCTTTGCTATTGTGGTATTATCTTATCGTGAAACGATTCATGAAACGCGTAGAGGGAATTGTATAATGAAAAAGCACAGAAAACCAGCGGACAAGGGGAGAGGATAATATGACAGGAAAAGAAAAATTAAAGCTGGCCCTGAACCATGAGGAGGGCCCGCTGCTGTTTGACATCGGAGGAATGCCCACCACGGGCATGCACTGTATTGTGATGGAGGAGCTGAGGGATTTCTACGGTCTGGAAAAACATCCCATCAAGATTCTTGAGCCGGTGCAGATGCTGGGCGTGGTGGAGGATGACCTGAAGGAATGCCTGGGCGTACAGACTACGCCGCTGTGGTCGGCGGGGTGTATGTTCGGCTTCCGGGTGGAGGACAAATGGAAGGAGTGGCGGACGCCCTGGGGCCAGGACGTGCTGGTGCCGGAGGAGTTCGAGGTGACTGTCAATGAAAAGGGCGATACGCTGATCTACGCCTGCGGCGACAGGGACAGCGAGCCCGCCGGATGTATGCCAAAGACAGGGAAATTTTTCGACAACATCGACAGAGCCCCGGAATATGATGAGGACACCTATGATGTAAAGGACAATTTTGAGGAGTTCCAGCCCGTGGGCGAACGGGATCTGGCCTGGCTGAGAAAGCAGAAGGACACCATCGGCGAGACCGGCGACGTGGTCATGGGCAATCTGGGAGGCACGGCTTTCGGTGATCCGGCCCTGGTGCCCGGCCCCATGCTCCGCAGCCCGAAGGGGATCCGGCGGCTGACGGACTGGTACATGGCCACGGTTTCCGATCAGGATATTCTCCACGAGATATTCAGCTATGAGGTGGAAGTGGGCTTGAAGAATCTGGAGAAGATGCACGGGGTGCTGGGGGATTTCCTGGACGTGACCTACATATGCGGAACAGATTTCGGCAGCCAGCGGGCGCCTTTTTACAGCCTGGCCACTTTTGAGGATGTGTATGCGCCTTATTATAAGAAGGTGGACGACTGGATCCACACCCACACGAAGTGGGCGACGTTCAAGCATACCTGCGGCAGCATCGAGCCGTTTATCGGAGGTATGGCCGATGCGGGCCTGGACTGCATTAACCCGGTGCAGTGGACGGCGGATCACATGGACAGGAATCTGCTGAAGGAAAAATACGGCGACCGGGTGGTGTTCTGGGGCGGCGGCATCGACACCCAGCATATGCTTCCCGAGGGGACGCCGGAGCAGGTGTACGAGCAGGCCCTGGAATGTTGCCGGATCTTCGGCAGGGGCGGCGGCTATGTATTCAACACGATCCATAATATCGTGCCCGGGGTGTCAGCGGCCAATGTGGACGCGCTGGCGAGGGCGGTGCGTACTTATAATAAAGGATAATGTGAAAGGAGACGCTATGAACGATATCAAGAGAGAACTGGAGCTGGCGACCATACCCGAGATGCCGGAGAGAAAGGATTATCGCATCGGTATCATCGGGGCGGGCTTCATCGTCCAGGGGTGCCATCTGGTGGCATATCAGAAAGCGGGATTTACGCCCTATGCCATCACATCGAAATCCGGTGTCCGGGCGAAGGAGGCGGCGGAGGCTTTTCAGATCCCGAATGTGTACGATACCTGGCAGGCGTTGATCGACGATCCCCGGGTGGAGATCCTGGATATCGCGGTGCCGCCCCATGTGCAGCCGGAGATTGTGCGCTATGCCTGCGGCAAAATGCATATCAAAGGAATTCTGTGTCAGAAGCCCATCGCCATGTCCACGGCGGACGCCGAGGAGATCGCCCGGCTGGGGGAGGAGGCCGGCATACCCATCGCCGTAAACTCCAATATGCGCTATGACCAGTCCATGCGGGCGCTGAAAAAGATTCTGGAGAAAGGGCTGATCGGCCGGCCGGTCATCGCCTCCATCGATATGCGGGCTATCCCGGACTGGCAGACGTTCTTAAAGGATTACAAGAAGCTGGAAATCTACGCCATGGCGGTGCACCATATCGACGCTTTTCGCTATCTGTTCGGCGATCCGGAAAAGATCACGGCCGTGTGCCGCACCGATCCCAGGACGAAGTTTGAGCATACGGACGGGATCGTGCAGTACACGTTCCAGTATAAGGACGGCCTGATGGCCACCTCCCTGGACGATGTATGGGCATGGCCCGAGGAGCCCTGCGAGAAGCACAACTATATCAACTGGCGCGTGGAGGGCACGGACGGTTTTGCAGAGGGGGATATCGGATGGCATAAAAGGGAGCCGGAGTTTTGCGGCAGTACCCTGCGTCTGGCCTGCAAAGCTTACCCCAACCAGTGGATCGAACCGAAATGGGAGACCATGTGGTTTCCGGATGCCTTCGTGGGCACCATGGCCAGTCTGCTGCGGGCCGTGGAGAGTGGCACGGAGCCGGAGATCAGCGTCCAGGATAATATCCGCACCCTGGCCTGCGTGGAGGCGTGCTATCAATCAATCGCGGAAGAAAAGACGGTGTATCTGAGCGAAATACTGAAATAAACTTTCGTGCGCCGCATTGGCGCATCACCACAAATGAAAACCGCGCATCAATAAAAAATAAATGATCAGGAGGAAAGTATTATGATCTCAGTAGGAATTTTCACCGGTTATTATCCGTACACACTGGCGGAGACCATCGAGCGGGCGAAAAAGGACGGGATGAGCTGCGTGCAGCTTGACCTGGAGTTTAAGGACATCGACCTGTCCCGGGGCCATATCACGAAGGAGAAAGCCCATCAGGTGCGCGATGCCTTCCGGGACGCCAACCTGCCCATCGTGGCCATCTCCGCTTACACCAACTTAGTGCATAAGGATCCGGACGTCCGGGAGGCTAATATCAACTGGGTGAAGGAGATTCTGGCCCATGCCAGGGATTTCGGCACGCCCTACGTGGTCAGTGAGACGGGCACCTACCACGATGACGACTGGCTCTACGATCCGAAAAATGCCACCGAGGAGGCCTATCAGGAGTTCAAGGCGGTGGCCGAGGACCTGGCAAAGTTTGCCTATGACCACGACGCGGTATTTCTGATTGAGAATTATGTCAACAATATCGTGGGTTCCGTGCAGCGCACCGCCCGTCTGCTCCATGAGATCAACCATCCGGGCATCGGCCTGATGCTTGACCCCACGAACTATTACGACGATTCCAACATCGACGATGTGGATCCGACCCTGTACGATATCTTCAATGTGCTGGACGATAAGGTGAAGGTGGCCCATGCCAAGGACTGCAAGCGGGCCGTGGATACGGGGACAAAGTTCGGCGGCGGTTCCGCGGAGCACAACAGCTTCCGGGGCGCGGGCGCGGTGGAACTTCCCGGCGCCGGCCTGGGCGTGCTGAACTACGAGCTGTACCTGACGCTGTTAAAGAAGAACCATCCCAACATACCGATCATCATCGAACATATTGAAGAGGAGGACATCCCGCGGGCAAAGAAATTCGTGGACGATACTCTGAGGAAAGTGGGCGCCTGACGCTGGAGCCCTCTGCAGGACATGGCGTTGAAAATCTTTATGCGTTATACCCATCGGCACTGGCCGATGGGTATATTTGGCTTCCATTCCATTTATATTTATAAAAAAATATGTGAACGCATATTGTTATTTGACGTAGTTATGTGGTATGATTACGTCAGCATGTTATTTTGTTCGCAGAGTCTTTAAAAATCAGACATATGCGGGCGTAATAGTTATGCCAAAAAGGTGGCGGACTGTTACCAGGATGCTTGTGGCAATGCCGGGGTAACCGGCTTAACATACAGATAAAAGGCTTGCCGGATTAAAGAGCAGCGTTAAAATGGTATGAAAGGAAGATGAAAGTCAGCATGAAGCATTTACTCTCACTTCAAGGGAAACGCATCAGTCGGAAAGGAAAGTGCCAGAGACGGCGCATAACGGCGCTGTTATTGTGCCTGTGTCTGGTCTGCTCGAATCTGATCAGCGCCGTTTACGCGGCGGGGGTGGATGGCAGCGCGGCCGGTCAGGAGGCCGGCAGCGGCACGATAGAGGGGAGTCCGGCCCAGTCCGGCGGTTCATCGGAGGATAAGGGAAAGGATGACAGTGTCCCGGATACTGCCGGAGAGGAAAACAGTTCCGGGGAAAGTGATGGTGCGGCAGGAAGCCCGCCGGAGGGCACCGGAGAAACCGCGGGAGGCCAGACGCAGAATACCGATACGCCAGACGGAGCGGACAGTGTCGGGGCCGGTACGGTCATTGTGGGTGAAAACGGCCTTAAAAATGAAAGTGAGGATCAAACGGCCAAAACCGATGCCGGGGAATACAAGCTGTACATAACCCATGTGCTGACGGCGGACGGGCATATGTTTGCGGACGAGGACGTGGAGGTGGCCGGCGGCCTGACGGAGGATGATCTGTCGGGCGGCTATGACGTGCTGCAGAATGCCTACTCACGGGTTGGCGCGGCGGTTACCACGAAAAATCTTACAATCACCAAAGATGATTTTGATGAAAATAAAGTCTGTTATGCGAAGATTGATTATCATGTGGCTGACGGCTATAGAGCGATCTATAGGCTGCCGGAGATCATGGCCTACAGTATATACGAGGGAACGTTCGAGGACGTGAAGTTTGAGGTTGCCAACACGGTGGATGTAAAGCTGGAGTACAGGTTCCACAAATCCACAGGGATGACAGATGTGCCCGCTCACAGTTACGACCAGCTTGTACTGAAGATGGACGCGAACGGGAATTACAGCCTGTCGCATCAGATACCGGTGGGGAGCGGACAGGAGAATTCCCAGCTAAACGGATTGATGGTGGTGCTGAATCCGGAGCCTTTGGAAGCGTTGATCCCGGATGACTCAGAGCTGGCGGCTGATAAAGCGCCGTCTATTGATGCCGGAGAATTTCAGACGGCCCTGGTCAGATCCCGCACCCTGACCCAGACGGCCACGGCCAACGGAGGCAAGGTGAGCGTTACCTATAATTATGACGCGGATACAGGGCTGCTGACGGCATCGATCCCCAAGGCGGCCGTAGATACGCAGCAAAAAGAGCTGCTGACGCTGACGGTCTACTATTATCGGTGGAATCCAGGCTGGTATGGCGTGAATTATCGGGCCCTTAACGGTGTATCCCCGACGGAGGCGCTGGCTGATCCGAAATATTGTTTCGGACAGGAGGGGTCGCTTACGAACTATGATCCGAAAGCGGCAACGGAGAATAAGCAGGTGATCAGAAAAGACGGCAAGCTGTATATTGCCAGGGAGGTTGTCCAGCAGGAGATCAAGTCGTCGGCCTCGCAGGATCCTGCGGGCCCCGCGACCTGGGTAAATGTTTACTATGATGAATACAAATCGGATCTGTATCAGATTGTGTATGATACCCGCGGCGGATCTTATCAAGCGCCGGTTTCGGGTTCGAGCGGGGAGGGGCATCCTATTTTGCTGCCGAGTGACTTAAACGGCAGCACGAATGCAAAGCTTAAGGCTCCCACAAAAACGGGATATGAGTTTGTAGAATGGCAGTATTGCAGTAAGAATAATCCAAGCGCAGGCGACGAGAAGGACGGATGGATCACTTTCTCGGAGGAGCCAACGCCTGAGGGGCATTATTATAACCCAAGTACCCATGTGCTGACCCTGACTACAGACTTTCTGAATAAAGTAAAAGTGGAGCAGGAAGGGGAAGAGGTTACTGTCGACGGCAAGAAGGAGACGGTTAATGTCAATGTGATCCGTCTGAGGGCCAAATGGAGAAAGAAAGCCACGACTACGGCCAGAATAGAATTTTGGACAGAGGACTTAGATGCCGAACACCCGGAGAATGACGCCAAGAAGGTTGATGTGTCCCCCACAGACGCGCTTGCTTCCCGCCAGCCGGGAACCGGCGTCAGTACAGACGGTTACAGCTATGTGGGCGGTGTTATGGCGGACAATATACCGACGGATCAGGATCTGAAGGATGTGCTGGCTGATGGAACGCCGGTGTTAAACAGCATTAAAGCTGCGTTTCAGAATGAGATAGGGTTTTCCACGGAGGTGCCCTATTATGAGTATCAGGCATTCCGCTGCGAGGATTCGCAGGCGGAGGCGGACGGATCCACGGTGATCTATGTCTTTTATACCCGTAAACAGTATAAGGTGAGGTTCTCCTATTATCACATGGACGGAACCACCTACCAGTTGATAACGCGCAGCGATCCCACAGGTTCCTGGCCGGGGGCGGGAGTACAGGTGAATCCCGGCGGCCTGAACGGGAAAACGGGTTTTTGGATTCAGGCCAAGTACGGCGCGGATTTGCGGAAAGTCTGGCCGTATCCGTCCCCGGATTCCCCGGAATATATGATAGTCGGTAATACAAAATACTATCCTGGCGCCTGGTATCTGCCTTCCCAGACGGGGGAGGCGGGAACCTACATCACGGATATCTATCCGTCCATGGATGCGGGGCTGATCGCGGATGCCGGGGATGCGAATAAATATCGGGAGCTCACAGCCTCCTGGGAGAGCGACCGCAGACGCTATCGCTATAATTATTGTCTGGAGATTCCGGGACTGAAGCCAGAGGACGTGGTGGAAGACATGGGCAGTCTTTTTTACGATCTGGAAACGAGCACACGGGTTGCCAGAAGCACAGCCGCTGATAAAAATGAATTGTTGTATGGCGTAGCGGTTAACAGCAGCTGGTTTGCCGGCTACAGCATAAGGGATTACCTGAGAGTGAATGACAACGCAGTAGAGGAGTCAAACGGCGGTAAATACCTTATCAGGATCCACGGCGATAAATGCTATGTTGTTTTGGATTATATAGTGGTAATGGGCAGCTCGAATCCCGAAGAGCAGACTGCCGGTTCCCGGGCGCATATGACGCTGGTGAACGAGGGCGGAAAAGCGGATTACGTGAAATGCCGGCCCAAGACCGAGTATGACAGCGGTACAGAGGTTGAGGGTCTGGGAAAAGGCACGTATGATCAATGCTTTTTCTATTATGACCGGGATGACTGTGCCATTACCTACCTTGTGAATACAGAAGAAAATAACCCGGCCATCCTGGGAACTCTGAGTCTGCCCTATGGCGTGATGCTGGATGCGACGAAATACGGCTTCGGCAGTTATGACCACAACGGGGACATAGCCTATGACCTGGATTGTACAAAGCTTAACGGGGACTATGCGGTGGGCAGCGGTTCTGCGATCAGCAGCCGGCGGTTCTGGACGATACCGGAGGGTGTGGACAGCAGACAGCCTGTGTGTCCGGAACGGTCCTCGATGGAAACGAAATACTGGGAACTGCGGGGCTGGATGTCTACGCCCACGAGCGATGCCGCAATGTTTGGCAGCGATAAATTTCTGGAGGGCGATATCCGCGTCTATGCCCAGTGGGAGCCGGATGAGTATAAGGTGACTTTTGATTTAGACGGCGGCCTGTTAACGGGAGGCGCCACGGATGATGATAAGGTTCAGACGATCCCGGGCGGTAAGAATATTTCCGCGTATGAGGACGGAACGGTTCTGCATCCCGTGCGGGTCGGTTACGATCTCTCGGGATGGCTGGTGGAGTCCTTCACGCTGCCGGGAAATGTAACTTATACATATGACCGGCGTATGGGCGGATATTATAACCTGAACGGACAGAAATATAATTTGCAGGGTGTACAGGCGGAGGATCTGGAAAATGGCGCTCTCAAGTATCGGTTTGATATGAATGTTTTTGCCGATATGACGGTTAAGGCGCAATGGGTCGTGGATGACGAAGTTTACCAGCATGCTTCCGTAGGTTATGTGGTGCATTACTATGTGCTGGATGGCTATAACGAGAATGGCGTACCGATAGTCAAAGTAAGTAATTCCTCGAACCAGCCGGTTCGCGTAGCCCAGGATAAGGTGGTCAATAATATTCCGTTTCTGAATGATGGGACATGGGCGTGGGAACAGCCGGTCAAACCTACCATTGAGAAATACAGCAATTATTCCGCGACCGAGCAGACGGGCGGTGTGTTGTTGTCCCAGTACAGTGCGAAGAATGAGATTACTTTCTATTATGCTGAGAATAAAGAGATGGGATATCATATCCGGTATGTAAATTACAGGAAGCAGGATGAAGTGCTGTGGAAAACCGATGAGCCGATTACGGGCTATTATGGCGACGCGCTTCCGGTAACTGTGTATCCGGACGGTGAGATCGCCAACCGGCTGGGCTGTAAGCTGGTGGATGAGAAAGGCAATGAGGTGACGCGGGAGGAGAACCTGAGCCAGGAGATGGTGCTGCTGGATAATCCGGAGGACAATGTGTTTACCTTTTATCTGGATCCCATCCGTTATACCATCACCTATCAGGGACTGAATCTTTATTATGAGAGCGGTAAGAGCGACCTTGGGAATCCCACAGGTTATTACTCAATATACCATACGGGCGAGCTGAAAAATCCGGATGTGACTTTTACCTGGGACGATGTGACATACACATTCCAGGGCTGGGTTCTTGTCGATCCCACAAAACAGGTGCAGGGAAGTGATTTTGTATCGGAGGATGAACCGACCACCCGTGTCGATATTGAACGGCTCACAAAGGGCAACCTGATCTTCAGGGCTGTGTGGGATCCGGAATTGCCGGGCAAGCTGGAAGTTACCAAACTGGTGAGAGGTTCTGAGACCACACAGGCGGACAGGAGCAAGACCTTTACGTTTACAGTCAGGCTGTACAGTCAGACGGAGCTTGTTGAGGAAGAAGCACGTACCTTTGTCTGCAGAGGCATAAATATCGTCGATAACGTCAGAGCGCCCAGTATGTCGGGCAACCAACTGACCTTTGCGGCCGCTGGAACGGATACAGACGGAAACTATATATACACGGCGTCGTTCGGCTTAACGCATGGGCAGGGCTTTACCATCTATGGTCTGCCCGAGGGTATGGGATATGATGTGGAAGAAACGGAGGCTAATCAGGATGGCATGACGACCAGGATTACGAGGCCGAATACGGCGATCCAGTCTGACTTGACTTCAGAAGTGTCCGTCCTGAACCAGCGAGGAGAAATACTTCCTGACGGAACATTGAGCGTGAAGAAAGCGGTTTCCGGCAAGGACGGAAGCCTGACGGAGGAGTTCACTTTCACCATAGAGCTCAAAGCGCCGGAAAGTGATGTTCTGCTGAACCGTTATGCCTATGCAGACGGCAGCAGCAGAGAAGGCGTGTTGACGCTGAACAGGGGCGTGGGAACCATAAAACTCTGCCACGGTGAGACGATCAATCTGCTTCTGCCGGCGGGAACGGAATATACGGTGACAGAAGGCGATGCCGGCCAGTATGTGGTGAGCAGCGTCGGTGAGGCGGGAACGATTGGCCCCGGGGAGATATCTACCGCGGAATATACGAATTACATGAGCTCCAGTACAGAGGAGGACTTCGGTGAGCTGCTGATCGGCAAATCAATCCTCGGCGGTGCGGCAGAGGCGGACAGGGATTTCCATTTCACCATGACTCTCACAGACAGCGAGGGAAGACGGCTGGTAGGTAATTATGACTACAGCTACAGTGACGGCAGAGAGGGAGAAGTAGAAAATGGGGGAGCAATCGCCCTGAAAGGCGGCGAAACCGTCACGGTTAAGAGACTTCCGGTGGGAACCCAATATACGGTGGCGGAGCAGGAGGCCAATCAGGATGGCTATACAACCGTAAGTACCGGTGAGGCGGGAACTATTTCTGCCGGAGGCGTTACAGGCCGGGCGGCCTTTACGAATTACCGTGAGACAGACCCGGACGACCCGAATAATCCGGGTAATGTAACGCCGACAGATCCGGATGACCCGAACAACCCGGATGATCCGAATAACCCGGATGACCCAAATAATCCGGATGACCCAAATAATCCGAATAACCCGAATGACCCGAATGACCCGAATGACCCGAATAACCCGAATAACCCGAATGACCCGAATAACCCGAATGACCCGAACAATCCCAATGGAGGCAATGGCTCAGGCGGTAATGGTTCGGGAGGGACGGCCGGGAATTCGACCCGTACCGGCGACGCTTCCCATCTGACACAGTGGCTGGCTCTTCTGGAGCTGTCTCTGGGTGGATGTCTGATCCTGTTGATCGTCTATCTGGTTCGCCGCAACAGGCGGCTGGGTTAAAGACGCAAGGCAGATGAAAGAAGCCATATACGTCGCCTGATGGGGAAAAACGCATCGGGTAGAAAAATGTAACGGTAAAGTATTTTACAGAAAGAAAACGGCAGCCATATTCCGGATATGCGGAAATGTGCCGCCGTTTTCTGGCGGATGGAGGAATTTTCCCATAAAAAAGCATACATTTTGCCAGGAATGAATCCGGCTCTTTGCCGAAGGCAAACGGCTAATGGCCGGAGGCTGAACGGTTACGTTTTTTATAAATCTGGAGGAATGCCTTGCGGAAATCGCAAAAGCAATTTACAATAGGACATAGAAACTGATGATATCGAAAGGAGGGGAGGACATGCCGGGATTTGACAGTGTGATAGGACTGGAGGACGTGGTCAATTATTTGCAGAAGGTAATCCGGACGGATAAGGTGGCCCAGACGTATATTTTTTATGGAGAGGCGGGGACGGGCAAAAAGCTTTTGTCTGGCATCTTTGCCATGACGCTGCAGTGTGAGAAGGGCGGCATCGAGCCCTGTCTGGAGTGTTCCTCTTGCCGGAAAGCGGAAACAGGTAATCATCCCGACATTATTACTGTGACCCATGAGAAACCGGGCAGCATAGGTATTGACGAGATTCGGAAGCAGTTAGTGGGGGATATATGGATACGGCCGGAATGCGGCCGAAGCAAGATCTATATTCTGCCCGAGGCGGAGAAGATGACGATCCAGGCGCAGAATGCCCTGTTAAAGACGCTGGAGGATCTGCCCTCTTATGCGAAAATATTTTTGCTGACGGACAATGCGGATCAGCTTTTGCCCACGATCCGTTCCCGGTGTGTGCACCTGCAGATGCGTCTGGTGAGTGAGCAGCAGATCCGGGATTATCTGATGGATACCTGCGAGGTGCCCGATTATTACGCGGAGCTGGATGCTGCCTATGCCCAGGGAAATGTGGGTAAGGTCAAGGAGGTGTCGTCCACAGGGGAATTCCATAACCGGGTGGAGCGCACGGCGAATATTTTGAGCCGTTCCGCCCACATGTCCATGGGACAGGTGATGGAGTGCGTCAAGCAGCTGAATGACGAAAAGGCCCATATAGATGAATACCTGGAGCTGTTTGCCCTGTGGTTCAGGGATGTGCTGCTGTTTAAAGCCACGGCAGAGGTGGATAAGCTGGTGTTCCGTCGTCAGCTCAATGATATCAAGATGCGGGCCAGCCAAAGCTCCTATGAAGGGTTGGAGGAGATCCTGGACGCCATAGAGAAGGTGAGGACCCGTCTGAGCGCTAATGTTAATTTTGAGCTGACGTTGGAGCTTTTGCTGCTGACGATCCGGGAGAATTAGTGTATGAAAGAATGGAGAATATATGATAAATGTGATAGGTGTCCGTTTTCGTAACGTGGGCAAGATTTACTATTTTGATCCGAAGAATTTTCCGGTTCATGAGGGAGATCATGTGATCGTGGAGACTGCCCGCGGAGTGGAATATGGTTTTGTAGTCTTTGGGCCCAGGGAGGTGCCGGACGACAAGGTGATACAGCCTCTGAAAAGTGTGATCCGTGTGGCGACGCAGCGGGATGAAGCCAGGGAAGAAAGTAACCGAAAAAGGGAGAAAGAGGCTTTTCAGATCTGCATGGAAAAGATCCGGCAGCATAAGCTGGCAATGAAACTGATCGGGGCCGAGTACACATTTGATAATAATAAGGTGCTGTTTTATTTTACGGCGGACGGACGTATAGATTTTCGGGAGCTGGTAAAAGATCTGGCTTCGGTGTTTAAAACCCGCATTGAGCTGCGGCAGATCGGAGTCCGGGATGAAACGAAGATCCTCGGAGGCATGGGGATTTGCGGCAGAGCGTTGTGCTGCCATACCTTTTTGTCGGAATTTGCGCCGGTTTCCATTAAAATGGCGAAGGAACAAAATCTTTCCCTGAATCCCACCAAGATATCGGGCGTCTGCGGCAGACTGATGTGCTGCTTGAAGAATGAGCAGGAGACCTATGAGTATCTGAATCAGCGGATGCCCGGCATGGGGGATACGGTGACGACGCCCGAGGGTGTCCGGGGCGAGGTGAGCAGCCTCAATGTGCTGCGCCAGACCGTGAAGGTGCTGGTAAACGTGAATGACGAGAAGGAGCTTCGGGAGTACAGTGTGGATGAATTGAAGTTCCGGCCCAGGCATAAGAAGGTGAAGGTATCCCAAGAAGAGATTAAGGCGCTGGCGGATCTGGAGAAGTGAGCGGCGCGGGAGGAATGGACGATGGATGTTGTGCTGGAGGCGGGAGAGCGCCTGGATGACCTGCAGAACGGGTATAAGCTGATCCAGCAGACGCGGGATTTCTGTTACGGTATAGATGCGGTTCTGCTCTCCTGGTTCGCACGGATAAAAAAGGGCGAGCGGGCGCTGGATCTGTGTACCGGTTCCGGTGTGATTCCCATTCTTCTGAAGGCAAAAACAGAGGGAGCGCACTTTACGGGGCTGGAGATTCAGGAGAGAAGCGCAGCCACGGCCCGAAAAAGTGTGAAGTATAACGATCTCGGCGGCGATGTGTCCATTGTGACCGGGGATGTGCGGGAGGCGGTGTCTATATTTGGCGCCGCCTCTTTTCCGGTGGTGACCTGCAACCCGCCCTATATGACGGGGAACCATGGTCTGACGAATGCGGCGCCGGCTAAGGCAATCGCCCGCCACGAGATTCTGTGCACGCTGGAGGATGTGGTGTCCCAGACGGCGGCGCTGCTAACAGACAGAGGGCGGTTCTACATGGTGCATCGGCCCTTCCGGCTGGCGGAGATCATGGGAACGCTGATGAAATACGGGCTGGAGCCCAAACGGATGCAGCTTGTTTATCCCTATGTCGACAGGGAGCCGAATCTGGTGCTGGTCGAAGCGCTGAAAGGGGGGCGGCCCCGGATCACCGTGGAGCGTCCCCTGATCGTGTATGACGGGCCGGGGCAATATTCCAGGCAGATCCATGAGATATACGGGCTGGAATGGAATCCGGGGAGATAAAGGAGCCGGACTGGATTTCCGGGGATATAGAATGGAGGAGGGCATGGCAGGAAAACTATATTTATGTGCGACACCCATAGGTAATCTGGAGGATATCACCCTCCGGGTACTGCGGATTCTGAGAGAGGCGGATCTGATCGCAGCAGAGGATACGAGGAACAGCATCAAGCTCCTGAATTATTTTGAAATCCACACCCCCATGACCAGCTATCACGAGTATAATAAGATCGATAAAGGGCATAAGCTGGTGGAAAAAATGCTGGCCGGTACGGTAGTGGCCCTGATCACCGACGCGGGGACGCCGGGGATTTCCGATCCGGGGGAGGAACTGGTGCGGATGTGCCTGGAAGCGGGGGTGCCGGTCACTTCCGTGCCGGGGCCCGCAGCCTGCATCGCGGCGCTGACCATGTCCGGGCTGCCCGCCAGGCGCTTTGCTTTTGAGGCGTTCCTGCCTGCGGACAAAAAAGAGCGGCGGGCCGTTCTGGAGGAAATGTCCGAAGAGACCCGGACGATGGTTCTGTATGAGGCGCCCCACAGGCTGGTGCGCACATTGGAGGAGCTGTCCGGTGTGCTGGGGGAGGAGCGGCCGGCAGCTATCTGCCGAGAGCTCACTAAACGTCATGAGACGCTTTTTAGCGCCACCCTGGGGGAAGCGCTGGCCCATTACCGGATTCAGGAGCCCAGGGGGGAATGCGTGCTGGTGGTGGCCGGGAGGAGCCGACGGGAGCTTGAATCTGACCGCCGGAGAGTTTGGCAGGAGATGAGTGTGGAGGAACACATGGATTACTATGAAAGCCAGGGAATCGGAAATAAAGAAGCCATGAAATTGGTAGCAAAGGATCGCGGCGTGCCACGCCGGGAGGTATATGCTTATCTGGTAGAGCGAAAAACGGACGCATAAGGTAAGGGAAAAGTTCTTCCGGGAGCAGACGCCACATATATTGTCTTGACAGAAATAAGAAGAGGCGGCTATGCTCAATTTACTCTGGTGTATGATGATGCTGACCGGCATTGTCTACGGCGCATTTAACGGGACGATGCCGGAGATCACCGATGCGGCCCTCGATTCGGCCCGGGAGGCGGTTTCCCTGTGCGTATCCATCGCCGGGGTGGTGGCCTTCTGGAATGGGCTGATGCGGATCGCTGAGGAGACCGGTATGGTCCGGACGGCGGCGGAGAAGCTGCGTCCGTTTTTATTATGGCTGATGCCGGGCTTAAAGGGGCAGACCCGGGCTCTGGAATATATCTCGACGAATATGATCGCCAATGTGCTGGGTTTGGGCTGGGCGGCCACCCCGGCCGGGCTTAAGGCAATGGAGGAGCTTTCGAAGCTTGAAGAGGACCGAGGGGCAGGCCGACTTCCCGAACCGGTGAGGAAACGAGGGGTAGCCAGTAATGAAATGTGTACGTTTTTGATCTTGAATATATCGTCGCTGCAGTTGATTCCAATGAATGTGATCGCATATCGGTCACAATATGGGAGCGTGAATCCGACGGCGATTGTGGGGCCGGCGATCATGGCTACGGCGGTGAGTACGTTGGTGGCTGTGGTGTTTTGTAAGGTGATGGATGGGAAACGGAGCGGATAAACCTCTCCGTTTTTCATCTATTTTGTATACCCAAAGACTTCTATATTGATTTAACGTGTACAATATCTTTGGAACAGGGTATAATACAAACAGAAAATAGATTAAAAATTGACTGGAGGCTACACTAATGGCAATTAAAACGATTGAAATTTTAAATGTAATGGTATTTAAGCGTCATTTGAGAAAGAATAATGCTGCTTTTAAGTCTATAAAAGAAGGGGATTCATTTCATGATGGATTCAAGATGGAATTTTGTGATGGGATAAATGTTCTGATTGGTGAAAATGGAGTTGGAAAGACAACTATTCTTAAGATGATCTATGCCGCGACACAATGGTCAATGAAGCAGACAGATCAGGGAAAAACAAAAAGACTAGTACAATTTTTTTCAAACAGCCTGAAAGATAGCGATGCTTTAAAAAATGCAGAAAATAAAGAAGGTTATTGTTATTATAAAGTATCAGACGGAACACATAGTTTTGAAGACAGCCTTTCCCATAAAGGTATATTCAATTACGATCAATGGCTTGGATTAGATATACAGTCTGTCTTTATCCCTACGACAGAAATGTTGTCTCATGCAAAGGGATTCCTGGCTATGAACCAGAAATATAATATGCCATTTGATGGAACACAGATAGATATCATTGTAAATGCTTCTTTACCAGAGACGCGGGAAATTCCATTTGCCATGAGTAAAATCCTTGATAAACTAAGCGCTGTAATTGATGGGACTGTTATTTTGGAAAATGATTCTTTTTATGTCTTAAAAAAAGACGGTCAGAAAGTTGATTTTTCATTAGAGGCAGAAGGATTGCGTAAATTAGGTCTACTTTGGAAATTAATACGGAATGGTCTTTTGGAAAAAGGATCAATCCTTTTGTGGGATGAACCGGAAGCGAATCTAAATCCAGAATTATATCCCCTTGTCGCGGAGATTTTGTTGGAATTACAGGAAAATGGAGTTCAGATTTTTCTGGCAACACATAGTTATAATTTTGCAAAATATTTAGAAATCCGCCGTACGAATAACGAGCAGGTGATGTTTCATAATCTTTATAGGAGCCACAATATATTTTCGAATGAAATGCAAAAGACATTCCCCGGGATGGATGATAGCAGTGAAGCAATATATAGTCAATCAGCAGACAGAATGGACAAGATTAAATATAATCACATTATGACCGCGGATAATAAATTGCTTGATGAAGTATATGAACTATGAGGAAATGACAGTGAAGAACTTATTTATAGAAGAAAATGGTGCATACAGCATTGATTGTAAGGCTGCTGTATGGGCAACGGATAAAATGCATGAAGATTATCATAATGCAGGAATACACATTAATGATGTGGATTTTTTGATTGAAAATTCTACGCATATTCTCATGGTAGAATATAAGAATGCATGTCTTGTAAGTGCAAAGAATCCAGAAGCATTTCATCCAATGGAAGATAAGAAAATATCGATCATAACACGTAAATTTTATGATTCTTTGCATTATTTGAGATTATTGGATAAAAGCAAACCGGTTTGGTACATATATATTCTTGAATATTCAAATGGAGATGTAACTACCAGAAAAAGATTGCGAAACAGACTAAAAATAGAGCTGCCCTTTTCTCTTCAGGAGAATATTGGAAATGGGAAAAGACTGATAGATCGGGTGGATGTTCTTTCCATAGATGAATGGAATGCTGACAGTCAGTGTGGAAGATTTCCAGTTAAACGAGTATTAGGATAGGTTGATTTGTTTGAAAGAATTAGAAATTTCCTCAAATTAACGAATAATTCCATGACTCAAGAAAATATTTAAAAAATTCGTGTCATTAACTTGACACAAGCCGGGCTTAAGGCGATGGAGGAGCTTCGCAAGCTGGATGATGAACAGAGGCAGGGGCGGCTTCCGATCAATATCATTGCCTATCGGAGCCAGTATGGGAGCGTGAATCCGGCGGCGATCGTGGGACCGGGGATCGCGGCTACGGCGGTGAGTACGATTGTGGCGGTGGTGTATTGTAAGATGGTGGATGGGAAGCGGAGAGTGTGAGGCTCTCCGTTTTTGTGATAAAAATAATTTATAGTGTATAAAACTAATAAAAATGTATTAAATTGGATAAAAAAGGTTTAA
>CAJUQO010000010.1 GCA_910588295.1 uncultured Lachnospiraceae bacterium
ATATGTACATTGACCATAAACCCTGCCATGGACCGGATGATTTATTTGCAGGAGTTCTCCCGGGGGAATACAAACCGAATCAGAAAGCAGAGCGATGCCCTGGGGGGAAAGGGAACCCATGTCTCCGTGAATCTGGAAATCCTGCAATGCAGAAATAAGGCTTTTGGTATCGGTTATGGCGAGACGGGCCTGCGGATTGAGGAGAAGCTGAAGGGTGAGTACATAGAATTGGAATTTTTGCATTATTCCAGCGGCAATTCCCGTACCAACTATGCGGTAGTGGAAGAAAACGGGTGCTGTACCCTTCTAAGCGGGAAGGGCAGAATCATTACCAAAGAAGAATGCGAAAATCTTTTGGAAAGGATGAATCGGGTGATGGAGCCGGGGGATATTCTGGTATTGTCCGGTGATGCTTCCAATACAGAGATCCCGCTCTTTTATATAGAAGTGATGGATCGGTTTGCCAACCGAGATGTGCGCATTTTTCTGGATTCGAGTTCGGATAATCTGGTAGAGGGACTGAAGAGAAAACCGTTTCTGGTCAAACCCAATGAGGATGAACTCGGCCAGATCCTGGGGAAACCGGTAGAATCCGGGGAAGCCGTGATAGAGGGTATCAGGAAGCTGGCCGGGATGGGGATCGGCTGTGTCGCCGTCACCTGCGGCGGCAGGGGATCCTATGTGTGGTATCAGGACGAACTGTACCGTATCCATCCGTTGGCGGTCCGGGTGATCAATACCATCGGCTGCGGGGACGCGTTTTTAAGCGGGATGGCTTACGGCTTTGACAGGGGGCTGCCCTTTGAGAAGACTCTGCGCTATGCGGCGGCGGTATCTTCGGCTACGGCGGAATCAAACAGCACTGTGGGCTTTGACCTTGCGCGGGCCATGGAATTGAAGGATCAGGTACATATTGAAAAGCTTTAGCAGGAATACTGTAAAAAATGCATGATTCAAATCATCAAACATTCAGAGAGACATTATTTGGCCCAAAGCCATTAATGAATAAAACAAAAGGAGTAAACAAAATGAAAAAAGGAATGTTGAGAAAAGCATTTGGCATCGCCATGGCAGGCGCTATGGCTATCAGCATGGTTGGCTGCGGGGGCGGCGGAAACAGCAGCAGCGCGGCTCCGGCCTCAGAGCCCCAATCATCGGCCGCACCTGAGGCATCCGCCCCGGCAGAGCCCTCCAGCGCTCCCTCCGAGGCGGCCTCGGCGGTGGAGTCCGCGGTGAGCGCGGCTTCCGAGGCAGGTAAAACCGATATCACCATCGGCGTTTCCTGGTGTGCCATTGAGTCCCAGATGTGGGCAGAATACCAGAATACCATCAAAGCGGAGTGCGAGAGGGTGGGCGCCACCTATACAGAATCCGTGGCAGAGAACGATGTGCAGAAGCAGAACCAGCAGATTGAAGACTTTATTTCCCAAGGCGTGGATGCCATTATTATTGCTCCGGCTGACGGCGAGGCTGTGGTATCCGCCATCCAGGAGTGCAACGAGGCAAATATTCCGGTTATCATGGCAAACCGTGCGGCGGGCGAGGGCTGCGAAGTGTATGCGACCATCTCCAGCGATAACAAGGCCATGGTAAAACGTGAGATCGAATATATTGTATCCATCACTCCCGAAGGCACGAAATATCGCTGCCTGGAGCTGGTTGGTTCCCTGACGGACGTAAACGCCATTGCCCGTCAGGAGGGCTTTGAGGAGACGATTGCCGAGTATCCCGACGTGTTCGAGCTGGTTTCCACGGTTCCCACAGAGTGGAAGGGCGACCAGGCCCTGGCCGGCGTACAGAATACCTTCTCTTCCGACGATACAGTAAACTTCATTTTCAGCCCCTCCGACGCCCTGCTTCCGTCCATTATTTCCGGTCTGCAGCAGCTTGACAAATACAAAAAGGTGGGCGAGGACGGCCATATCACGTTGGTGACCTTCGACGGCGCCGCCGACGCGGTAAATGCTATCCGCGACGGTTATGTGGATGTTGTGTCCGTACAGGATGCCACGAACCAGGCTAAGCTCTGTGTAGAGGCCGCTGTGGACGCCGCCAACGGCAAGGAATCCAAGGATTACATTGATGCCGGTTTCGAGGTCAGCTCCGAAAATATTGAGTCTGAGTACAAAGATTTTACCGGATATTGATGTTCCGGAGCTGGGGGGCGGTACATCCCGTCACTGACAGCTTTTGTATACTGAGGCATTCCTATTGGGCAGATGTATGTCTGCCCAATCCCTTATTAAGCAAGGTGGGTTAGAACGTGAATACACTAAAAAAACTAAAATCAATTGATGCGATCTACTGGTTTGTGGCAGTCTTTTTCCTCGCCGCGCTGATTTTTGTTCCGGGATTCGCGAACTTTGCTGCGTTGGAGCGGCTGTTGAGCCAGGGCTGTGTGTTGATCATCCTGGCCTGCGGCGTGCACCTTACGGTTTTAAACGGCGGCGTTGATTTTACCAGTACAGCCCTTCTCGCCCTGACAACGGTGGTGGGAGGATCAATCATGAGTACGAAAGGACCCTTGGGAGGGTCGGCGGGGGCGCTGTTTCTCGGGCTTCTGGTGATGGTACTGCTTGGTCTGGGCTTTGGGGTGGTCAACGGCTTTTCCATCACGACGTTTAAGATGCCGTCTTTCATCGTTACCATGGCCACACAGATGATTGTCAACGGCCTGGCAGTGGTTTATACGGGCGGTTCTTCCGTTACCGGTATGCCGAAGGCCTTTTTGAAATTCGGGAAGGGAAGCATATTTATCTTCCCATACCTGCTAATTGTCGCCGTGGGCGTTGCCGTAGCCATGCATATCATTACCACCAAAACGCTGTTCGGCAGGCAGCTTTACGCAGTGGGTACGAATCACAAGGCAGCCCTGATCTCCGGGGTTTCCCCGCGCAAGACGATTTTCAAGGCTTATGTTTTAAGCGGTATGTGCGCCGGCATCGCCGGCATTGTGATGCTGGCCTATATGCAAAGTGGTTCCGTCAATTACGGCAGTACCATGTTTAACGATATCATGGGCAGTATTATCGTGGGCGGCACCAGCCCGGCCGGAGGGCGGGGCAAAATCGCCAATACGGTTATGGGCGCGCTTCTGATCACCATGATCGACAGTGTCTTAAATATCCTTGGCATCCCGTATTATTTTATCACTTTGATCAAGGGCCTGATCATTCTTGCGGCTGCCAGTATTGACCTGATCCGCATGGACAGGAGGACGGCGCGGTAACGCACAGAGAGTTCAAATTAGGAGTGAGCACAGATGAGTGAAATTGCATTGGAGTTAAAACATATTACGAAATCCTTTGGCGAAGTCCAAGTGCTTAAGGATATCACTCTTACGCTGAAAAAAGGGCAGATCCTGGGTCTGGTGGGTGAGAACGGTGCGGGAAAATCAACGATGATGAACGTGCTGGGCGGTATTTACCAGAAAAACAGTGGGGAGATATTCCTGGACGGCGCGGAATATACGCCTGCGAGCCCCAAGGACGCCGCCGCCGCGGGTATTGCTTTTGTACAGCAGGAGCTGAATCTTTTCACAAACCTGAGTGTGACGGAAAACCTGTTTATTACGGATATGCCCCGGAACAGACTGGGCATCATAAGCGGACGGGACATGCGCAGGACGGTGGAGGAAAAATTAAAGGAGGTCGGCGCGGAGGAGATATCGCCGGAAGCCATTATTTCTACTCTGCCCATGGGCCAGCGGCAGTTGGTGGAAATCACGAAATCCATTATGGCGGAAGCCAGGATTATTATTTTTGACGAGCCCACCACTTCTCTGTCCAATACGGAGAAAGAAAAATTGTTCGGCATCATTAATAAGATGAAGGAGCAGGGGAAATCCATTATTTTTATATCCCATATCCTGGAGGATGTATTTGCCCGCACCGACGAGATCGCCGTGCTCCGGGACGGAGAGATCATCTCCCAGCGGAAAACCAGTGAGGCAGATGCGGCCACCATTATTAAGGAGATGGTGGGACGGGAGCTGACCAACATTTACCCCACTTGTGAAAAGACCATCGGCGAGGTGGTTTTCGAGACCAAAGATATCTGTCAGGAGGGTCGTTTTGATAAGGTTAGCCTGCGTGTACGCGAGGGGGAAATCGTGGGCATTTTCGGGCTGATGGGTGCCGGGCGGACGGAATATCTGCGCTGCATTTTCGGGCTGGATCCCATGGATTCCGGCGAGGTGGTCTACAGGGGCAAAAGGATAGAGCCGGTGGATCCCGAAAATTGTATCAAAAACGGTATGGCGCTGATTACGGAAAACCGTCGGGAGGAAGGTCTTTTGCTGCCCAAAACCCTGCGGGAAAATATTGTTCTGTCAAGCCTGAAGGGGCACAGGAAAGAGAAAAGCAGCTTCTTTATGAACGCGGGGAAGGAGAGGGAGAGCACGGCCAAAATGACAGAGGATCTGCGCATTAAGACCTTTGACCCCAATGTCCAGACGGCGGGTACTCTTTCCGGAGGAAACCAGCAAAAGGTAGTATTTGCCAAATGGGTGCTGTCTGACCCGAAGGTGTTTTTGCTGGATGAGCCTACCAAAGGTGTGGACGTGGGTGCAAAATATGAGATTTACACCATCATACAGGATCTGGCCAAACAGAATTCAGCGGTCATTATGGTTTCTTCAGAGGTGGAGGAACTGATGGGCGTCTGCGACAGGATCCTGGTCATGAATAATAACCGGTTCACCGGGGAGCTGACCAGAGAGATGGATTACTCGGCCGAAGAGATTATGAAATACGCTGTAGGAGGTGCCATGTGATGGAGAAAGTTGCAGCAAGAGCCGGGAAAGAGACGGCAGGGAGAAGCGCGAAAGGGTTGTTCATGGATTATGGGATATATCTGATCCTGATTGCCATGATTATCTTTTTTACCGTACAGAGGCCAAATTTCCTGACGGTCAGTAATATTTTATTGATTTTGAGGACATCCTCGGTGCTGGGTATTGCCTGTGTCGGCATGTTTTTTGTACTGATCGTGGCCGGCATAGATATATCTGTGTCAATGAATATGTATATATCGGCGGTGGTAGGCGGCACATTTCTAAACAATCTTGGTATGCCGCTGATTGTATGCTTTCTTGCCTCCGGTGTATGCGGGCTTCTGATCGGTTCAATCAACGGTTTTTTTGTTACAAAGGTGAAAATCGTCCCCTTTATTGTGACGCTGGCCACGTACTCCGTCGCCCGTGGCATGGCCCTGTTCCTCACAAATCAGCAGATGATGTTTCTGGACAATAAGGTCATGGAGCTGGCCAGTGCAAAATTCCTGGGGATATCCGCTTTCGTATTTATCTTCCTGGGAATTGTCGTGATCGCCCATACGGTGCTGACCCGTACTCAGTTTGGCCGTCAGCTCTACGCCTGTGGCAACAACCTGCAGGGAGCTAACAAGATGGGGATCAACGGGCCGCGGACGGTATTTTTTGCCTATATGATCTGCGGAGCCCTGTGCGGGATCGCCGGTATGCTGAGCGCCTGTAATCTGGGCGTTATCAATCCGAATTTCTCTCAGGGAGATGAATTTGTGGTCATTTCCTCGTCCGTCATTGGCGGCGCCAGCCTTTTTGGCGGGAAGGGCCGGGTGTTTCCGGGGGCTATCATCGGTATCGTTATGGTGCAGGCAATTATCAACGGCCTGACAATGATCGGCGCGTCCGCCTATGTGTATACCATTTTCCGTGGTGTGATCATATTTATTGCGGTTATGGTGGACAGTATTAAGTTCAGCGGAGAAATTCGCTGATGCGGGTTCCGAGATTGCAAAAAAGGATTCTTTACGTTAAAATATAAAAGATTATGTTACCTACACTATAGAAATATTAATTAATTTCACGAGGGGAGAGTACAAATGGGCGTAAAGGATTTCGGTATTGAGAGGAAACAGCAGATATTGGAGCGTCTGGAAGTCCTGGGACGGATCCAGGTGTCAGATCTGGCCAGGGAACTGGATGTGAGTAAGGAGACCCTGCGCAAGGATTTGAGCGAGCTTGAGCAGGAAAAGCTGCTCAAGCGCACCCATGGCGGCGCGGTGGGACTGAAGCAGTCCGTCGAGCCTTCCGAGATAAAATATATATACAGAGTAAAACAGTGCGCAAGGGAAAAGGAACGCATATGCAGAAAAGCGGCTTCACTGGTTCAGGATGGCGATACTATTTTTGTGGATAATAGTTCCACCAATCTTGCGCTCTTGAAATATATTGATCCGTCCTGTAAAGTGACAGTGATTACCAATTCCGTGCGGGTGCTGCTGGAGGATAATTTCAGTATGTCAAACAGCCATACCGTCATATCTCTGGGGGGGATTTTTCGCCGTGATTTTTTCTCCTGCGTGGGGGACTTCGCTAATGAAATGGCGAGAAAATTCCACCCTAACAGAGCTTTTTTGTCGGCCTATGGGTTGGGGGAGGACGGTACGATCTATGATATCAGTATGTATGAAACGGAAGTGAAGAAGTTTTTTATGCAGGCGTCGGATCAGGTGTATCTTACCGCGGATCATACGAAGATCAACCGGAGCGGCGGGGCCATTTTGGCTACCCTGGATCTGGTGGATTACCTGATCTGCGACAGGGGCCTGACGGATGCTCAGACGGAGACGCTCCAAAGTTTTGATGTGGAGCTCATCGTTGCGGATGGGCAAGAGGGGACATGAGATATTTAGGATTTGATTTAGGCGCAAGCAGTGGGAAAATGATGGCGGGGTCTTTGGACGGCCATAAACTTAAGACGGAAATCATTCATCGCTTTTCAAACAGGCAGACGATGATGGCAGGCGGTCTGTATTGGGATATAGTCAGTATTTACCGGAATCTGGAACAGGGGATAAAGAAAGCACACAGGGAGGCGGAAGTGTTCAGTGTGGGCATTGATTCTTTCTGTAACGATTTTGGCCTGATTGATTCCGGGGGCCGCCTTTTTAATCAGGTCAGACACTACCGTGACACGAGAACGGAGCGTCACGCGGAAAAAATTTACAAAAAAACGCCGAAAAAAATGCTCTACGAGATTACCGGCAGCCAGATCGCGCTGTTTAACACATCCATGCAGATGGCCGCCATGGCCTATGAGGGGGAAAGGTTCCTGCTGGAAGGCTGCGACTGTGCCCTGCTGATACCGGATTTGCTTGGGTATCTGCTCACGGGGGAAAAGCATACAGAGTATACGCTGGCCTCCGTGACGCAGCTTCTGGACTATCGGACGGGAACCTGGTCAGGAGAGCTGATGGACAGCTTGGGCATCCGGAAGGGGATTTTCCCTGATATCGTGGAAACGGGAACCGTCACCGGGAAGATCCGTGGGGAGGGCCTGCCGGAGGGGGATGTGCGCGTCGTGGCCGTGGCGGGACATGATACGGCGTCCGCCGTGGCGGCGCTGCCCACGGACAAAGACTGTGTAGGTTATATCAGCAGCGGAACCTGGTCTATCGTAGGCACGGAGGTAAATGAGCCGCGGCTGACCGAGGAGGCTTACAGAGCCAATATCGCCTATGAGGGCGGCGTGGATCATCGCTATAGGATGATTAAAAATGTCATGGGGCTTTGGATACTGCAGGAATGTTTGGCGGATTATCGTGAAAAATGGGGGAAGGAACTATCTTACGGGGAGGTTGACCGGCTTGTGGCGGATGCGGAACCGTGGCGTTTTTTTCTTGATCCGGATGATCCTTCCTTCTATATGCCGGGAAATATGTTGAAAAAGGTTTCGGAATACTGTGTGCGCACGGGCCAGGGGGAGGTGGATTCCCTTGGGGCGGCGATTCGCGCGGTCATGGAGGGGCTGGCTTTCAAATACCGTATGGCGTTTGAACTGCTGGAGCAGATCATCGGTTACCGATTGGAGGAAATCTACATCCTTGGCGGAGGCGGGCAGAATCGGACGCTGAACCGTTTTGTGGCGGAAGCATGTGACAGGCCGGTGTATGCGGGGCCCTTCGAGGCGGCTCTGGCAGGGAATCTGCTTGTGCAGATGCAAAGCTCCGGCGAGATATCAGGTCTGAAAGAAGGCCGGGGCATCATACGGGATTCTTTTGAGATACTGGAGTTTTGCCCGGAGCAGGGGCGTTTGTGGGATGAGCAGTATGGAACGTGGAAAAATGTGACGGGAGAAAAGGAGAAAGGATTATGACGGAAGAATTAAAAGAAAAATTTGCCAGAGTCAGAAAAATGATGCGGGAGGAAGGGCTGGACGGCGTGCTTCTCTCAGCCATCCATAATTTTTACTGGATCACCGGGGGGAAGGGCGATATGGTGGACAGAAGCTGCGGTCATGCTTCCGCTCGTATACTGATTCTGGAAGATAAATCCTATGCGGTGTGCAATTCCAGTGAAAGGTACCGGGTTTTTGAGGAAGAGCTGACCGACGGAAGCTTTGAGCTGATCGGATTTCGGTGGCATGAGGACGAGGCGGAAGCCCTGGAACCGTATATCGGCGGAAAAAAGATCGGCAGCGATAACGGCGTCTACGGAACCCGGGATATTTCCGGTAAAATACAGGCTCTGCGGTATGTACTGACCGGGGCGGAGGAAAAACGCATGGACGAGATCGGCCCGGAAGCAGCGCGGATCCTGGAGGATTCGGTACGGGATATCCGGCCCGGAGAGACGGAGCACGAGGCGGCCGGGCGCGTCGTCGGCCGACTGCTGGCCAGGGGCTACGCCGTGCCGGTGGTTCTGGTGGCCTCCGATGAGCGGCTTTTGAAATATCGCCACCCTCTGCCCACGGGCAAGAAAATAGAAAAAAGCGCGATGATCGCCATCTGCGCCCAGAAATATGGCCTCACCGTGTCCATCAGCAGGATCACGTCCTTTGAGCCGCTGTCTGAAGAGATACGGAAAAAATATGAGGCCCTGCTTAAGATTGACGCCACGTATA
This sequence comes from uncultured Lachnospiraceae bacterium, assembly GCA_910588295.1. Lineage (GTDB taxonomy): Bacteria > Bacillota > Clostridia > Lachnospirales > Lachnospiraceae > UBA11957. The sequence goes on from CAJUQO010000010.1 coordinate 8,886, forward strand.
TTCTGAATACAAAGGCCGGAACGCCGGCCCGCGACATATTGGAAAAGGGCTATGCCGTTTACAAAGAGTCGGGCTATGAGGAGGATTTCCATCTGCACCATCAGGGCGGCGCCCTCGGCTATCTGACGCGGGACTACTGCGCGAATTTCCGGACGGAGGATGTGGCGCTGGATCATCAGGGATTTTCCTGGAATCCGACTATCGCCGGCGTAAAACTGGAGGACACCTATGTGGTCAGCGGGGATGAGCAGCGGATTATCTCCTATACGGGGAACTGGGTGTATCGTGACGTAACCATTGACGGAAAGACGGTTCGAAGACCGGACATTCTGGTGCAGGAATTGTGAGGCCTTGTCAGTCGAATCGTTACGGTAAAATAGAGTTAAGGAGGAATTATGTCGCTGGAACAGGACAATTATGCGATCATAAAGAGGCAGGAGGAAACGCTGGTTTTTGATCATTTTGACAATGACGACGCGTGGAAACTGGGTTGCCTGCTGGTAGAGGGCGCAAAAGAGAAGGGCCTTGCCATAGCGGTGGAGATCTGGATTAACGGGTACATGGTGTTCCGCTACGGCTGTAACGGTACAAATAATTATAATGACCTGTGGCTGTCCCGTAAAGTCAACACCGTTACAATGTTTCATCGCAGTACGCTGCGGGCCCACTACATGCCCTTCGTGGGGGAGGACGACCTGTACAGGGACGCCCACCTGGATCCCAATGAATACGCGAATATGGGCGGCGGTTTCCCGATCCGGGTAAAGGGCGTAGGATGTATCGGCGCGCTGGCCGTATCTGGCCTCGCCCATACCCGGGATCACCAGACGGCGGCGGACGCGGTGGCAAAATTTCTGGGCATAGAAGGGATAGAAGCTATAAAGGAGGTTTAATCATGGGAAAATCATACAGGGAAGAACTGGTGGGCGTGTTTGGGGATCCGATTGACGAGAACCCCACCGTAGTGGTGGCTCAGACGGCATTTGAAAAGCTGGGCATTCCCTACCGGTATGTTACGGTAAATGTTAAGGCGGAGGATCTTGAGGCGGCCATGAGGGGGCTTGTGGCCATGAATTTTAAGGGTATCCATCTGACGATCCCCCATAAGGTGGCGGTGCTGCCCTATTTGGATTCTCTGTCGGAGGAGGCGGCCATCATGGGCGCCGTCAATACCGTGGTGGTGAAGGACGGCGAGCTCCGCGGCGAAAATACCGACGGCAAAGGCTTCATGAAATCCCTGGAAAATGCCGGGATCAAATGCGGGGGAAAAAAAGTCACCATGCTGGGCGCCGGCGGCGCGGCCAGGGCTATAGCCGTGGAACTGTGCCGGGCGGGTATCGATGAGCTGGTCATAGTAAACCGCTCCAAAAAGCGGGGCCGGGATCTTCTCGGAACGATTCAGAAAAATTTTGGATTGAAAGCGTCCTACCGAAAATGGGATTGCATGATGGCTGTAGACGAAGACACGGATATCCTGGTCAATACCACCAATATTGGTTTGTATCCCGATGTGGATGCTAGGCCGGATATTGTGTTTGAGTCCATCACGGACCGTATGACGGTCTGTGATGTCATACCGAACCATCCCCATACGCAGCTTCTTAAGGAGGCGGAAAAGCGGGGCGCTAGGACGCTGGACGGGCTGGGGATGCTGATCAACCAGTGTGTGGAAAGCATCTATTACTGGACCGGTGAGACGGCGGACGCCGGGAGCATGAAAGCGGCGCTGGCTAGGGAATATGGTATAGATGTACAGTGCTGAAATATAGGGGCGGATGGTATTGGCCCGGGCATGGACAGCAGCGTCGGCTGCCGTGTTTATGTACAACTTTAAGGAAAAGGATGACACGGTTTTGAAAAGCTGGTATAATACAGGCAGCAGAAAACGTGTGTAACTGTCAGGAGCAGACCGAGCCGTGCGGTAACAGGGAAGAGGCGGAGCGGTTTCGTATGCCAGGGAGAGGGAGGTACTATATGGCAAAGGCATATACCCTTGGATTGTATGAAAAAGCCATGCCTTCGGAGCTGACGTGGGCGGAAAAGCTCATGGCGGCAAAGGAGGCCGGCTTTGATTTTGTTGAGATCAGCATTGACGAGACGGACGCCAAACTGGCCCGTCTGGATATGCCCCGGGAGGAACGGCTAAAGCTGGTTCGGACGATGTATGAGGTGGGGGTGCCCATCCGTACCATGTGTCTGTCGGGCCACAGAAAATACCCCTTGGGCAGCAGCGATCCGGCCGTCTGCCAAAGGGGCATGGAGATCATGGAGAAAGCCATCCAGCTTGCGGATGACTTAGGGATCCGGATCATCCAGCTGGCCGGTTATGATGTGTACTATGAGGAAAGCTCTGAGGAGACCAGGGCCCGGTTTGAGAAAAATCTCAGAAAAGCCATGCTGATGGCGGCGCGGGCCGGTGTGCTGATGGGCTTTGAGACCATGGAGACAGAATTTATGAACACCACGGCGAAGGCCATGGAGCATGTGAACCGTGTGAATTCGGTGTATCTGAACGTATATCCCGACACTGGAAATATCAAAAACGCGTCTGTCACCTACGGCACGGATGTGCTGGCTGATCTGAAAAGCGGCGCGGGCCATATCACTTCCGTGCACCTGAAAGAGACGGTTCCCGGCGTATTCCGCGAGGTTCCCTTTGGGACAGGGCATGTGGATTTTAAGGCCATGATCCAGACGGCTTGGTCCATGGGTATACGGAAATATGTGACGGAGTTCTGGTATAAGGGTAATCCCGCGTGGAAGGAAGATCTGGCTTTTGCCCATGATATGATGTCGGATATTCTGGACGGTCAGCCGGAGGATTGATAATGGATAAGATCGAACTGCTGCCCTCCGTTTTGTCGGCGGATTTTACCGATCTGGGGAGGGATCTGAAAGAAGTGGAGAAGGCGGGGGTCCGCACCGTACATATCGATGTGATGGATGGCAATTTCGTGCCGAGCCTGTCTCTGGGTTTTCCGGTCATCGCATCTATGCGGAAGGCCAGCGGCCTGTTTTTTGACGTTCATTTGATGGTGGAGGAACCGGGGCGGTATGTGGAAATGGCCGCAGAGGCCGGGGCCGACCGGATCGGCATCCATGTGGAGGCGTGCAGACATCTGCACAGAACCATCCAGCAGATACGGGCTCTCGGGAAGGAAGTCTGCGTGGTGCTGAACCCGGCCACGCCTCTGACGGCGCTGGAGTATGTGCTGGGGGATGTGGACACGGTACTTTTGATGACTGTCAACCCGGGGTTCGGGGGACAGGCTTACATTCCTTCCATGACGGAAAAGATCCGCAGGCTGCGAGGGATGCTGGATACGGAGGGGCTGTCCGTTCCCATCGAGGTGGACGGCGGCATGAAGCCGGGCAATGTGCGGCAGGTTCTGGATGCGGGAGCCAGCCTGATTGTGGCCGGCTCCAGTGTATTTAACGGACGGATCGGTGAGTCGGTCCGGGAGTTTCAGCGTGTTTTTGCGGAGTATTCCGCTTAACATAATTTTATAATGAGCCGAAAGGCGAGGAGGTACAATATGCGTTTTTTTGTTGACACAGCAAATGTTGAGGAGATCAGGAAGGCCAATGACATGGGCGTAATCTGCGGCGTGACCACCAACCCGTCTTTGATTGCCAAGGAGGGCAGAGACTTTAACGAGGTGATCAAGGAGATCGCGTCCATCGTGGACGGCGCTATCAGCGGTGAGGTAAAGGCCACCACCACGGATGCGGAGGGCATGATCCGTGAGGGCCGTGAGATCGCGGCGATCCATCCGAATATGGTGGTGAAGATCCCCATGACCGTGGAGGGGCTGAAAGCCGTTAAGGTGCTGTCCGCCGAGGGGATCAAGACCAATGTGACGCTGATATTCTCCGCCAATCAGGCTCTTTTAGCCGCCCGGGCCGGAGCCACCTATGTTTCCCCGTTCCTGGGCCGTCTGGACGATATTTCCCAGCCCGGTACGGAGCTCATTGAGACTATTGCCGAGATGTTCGCGGTGGCGGGGATTGAGACCCAGATCATCGCGGCTAGCGTCCGCCACCCGATCCATGTGACGGAATGTGCCCTGGCAGGCGCGGATATCGCCACGGTGCCGTATAAGGTGATCGAGCAGATGACGAAGCATCCTCTGACGGATCAGGGTATCGAGAAATTCAAGAAAGATTATGAGGCCGTATTTGGCGCTTAAAAGATTTTTATGTGCGGCGGTTCGGCGTGCTTGGGCCGCTGCGGCAGAACAGGAGTGAATGATGAACAAAACAGAACTTCAGAAAATGGCCGTGGAAGTGCGGAAAGGTATTGTAACCGGCGTCCATGCCGCCAAGGCGGGGCATCCCGGCGGTTCTCTGTCCGCCGCGGACGTATTTACTTATCTGTATTTTGAGGAAATGAATATAGATCCGGAGAATCCGAAGGATCCGGGACGCGACCGCTTTGTGCTCTCCAAGGGGCATACGGCCCCCGGCCTGTATTCCGTGCTGGCCAACAGAGGTTATTTCCCGGTGGAGGATTTAAAGACGCTCCGCCATATCGGTTCCCATTTACAGGGGCATCCCTGTATCCAGCACACGCCGGGTATTGATATGTCCAGCGGCTCCCTGGGTCAGGGGATTTCCGCGGCGGTGGGTATGGCGCTGTCTGCCAAGCTGAGCCAGGATACCTACCGGGTATATACGCTGCTGGGTGACGGCGAGATTCAGGAAGGCCAGGTCTGGGAGGCCGCCATGTTCGCCGGCCACCGGAAACTGGACAACCTGTGCGTGATTGTGGATAACAATGGCCTGCAGATCGACGGTCCCGTGGATCAGGTGTGCAGCCCCTATCCCATAGATAAAAAATTTGAGGCATTCAATTTCCATGTGATTTCCGTGGCCGACGGCAATGATTTTGACCAGCTGAAAGCAGCCTTTGACGAGGCCAGGGCCACCAAAGGTATGCCCGCGGCAATCGTAATGAAAACAGTCAAGGGCAAGGGCGTATCCTTTATGGAAAACCAGGTGGGCTGGCACGGTAAAGCGCCTAATGACGAGGAGTACGCCATAGCCATGGCAGATTTGGAAAAGGCAGGTGAAGCGTTATGTCAGAAGTAAAGAAAGTCGCTACCAGGCAGAGTTACGGTGAGGCGTTGGTAGAGCTCGGCAAAGAGCATGAAAATCTGGTCGTGCTGGATGCCGATCTGGCAGCCGCTACACAGACGGGGAAATTTAAAGCCGTGTTCCCGGAGCGCCATATCGACTGCGGGATCGCGGAGTGCAATATGATCGGCATCGCCGCCGGTATAGCCACCACGGGCAAGGTGCCTTTTGCCAGCACCTTCGCCATGTTTGCGGCGGGCAGGGCTTTTGAGCAGGTGAGGAATTCCGTGGGGTATCCCCATCTAAATGTAAAGATCGGCGCCACCCATGCGGGGATTTCCGTGGGCGAGGACGGCGCCACCCATCAGTGCAACGAGGATATTGCCCTGATGCGCACGATCCCGGGCATGACGGTGATCAATCCCTCCGATGACGTGGAGGCAAAGGCGGCGGTTCGCGCAGCCTATGAGATGGACGGCCCCGTATATCTGCGCTTCGGCCGTCTGGCTGTCCCGGTGATCAACGACAGCCCGGATTATACATTTGAAGTCGGTAAGGGTGTGACGCTGCGGGATGGCCAGGACGTGGCTATCGTGGCCACAGGCCTCTGTGTGAATTCCGCTCTGGAGGCTGCCGAACTGCTGAAGGCAGAGGGCGTGGAGGCCAGAGTGATCAATATCCACACCATTAAGCCCATTGATGCGGAACTGATCGCGAAGGCGGCAAAAGAATGCGGCCGGGTCGTCACCGTGGAGGAACATTCGGTGATCGGCGGCCTGGGCAGCGCGGTCTGCGACGTGCTCTGCGAGAGGCATCCGGCGCCTGTGAAGAAGATCGGCGTGCAGGATGTATTTGGTGAGTCCGGCCCGGCGGTGAAGCTGTTGGAGAAATACCGTCTGGATGGAAAAGGGGTATACGAGCAGGTTCTGGAGTTTATAAAATAAAGGTTGCCGTTTCGTACGACGGCCTGTATAATACAGGAGGCATCGGTCATGGTTGGCTGGTGCCTCTATGGCTTACTATATACAGATCCATGGAACGTTTCGGAGGAATTGGGAGATGAAAATCGGAATTGGTAATGATCATACGTCAGTGGACATGAAATGGGAAATCGTGGCCTATCTGGAATCCCTGGGGTATGAGGTGGTCAACTATGGTACGGATAGCCGGGAATCCTGTGACTATCCGGTATATGGGAAGAAAGTGGCCTGTGCGGTGACGGGCGGCGAGGTGGAGCGGGGCATCCTGATCTGCGGTACCGGCGTGGGGATTTCACTGGCGGCCAACAAGGTGAAAGGGATCCGGGCCGCCGTGTGCAGCGAGCCTTATACGGCCCGGCTCTCCAAGGAACACAATGATACCAATATCCTGGCTTTCGGCAGCCGGGTGGTGGGCACAGAGCTGGCAAAGATGATTGTCAGTGCCTGGCTGGACGCAGAATTTGAGGGCGGCCGACATAAAAGGCGCGTGGATATGATCATGGCAATCGAGGCGGAGAAAGAGTAGAATTGGCCTGACAGGAAAAGGAGTATCACATTTATGGGTGGATTTTTTGGCGTAGCGGCAAAAAGGGACTGTGTATTGGAGCTTTTTTATGGAGTTGATTACCATTCCCATCTGGGGACGAGACGGGGCGGTATGGCGACATACGGAGAAGGCGGGTTTAACCGGGCGATTCATAATATTGAGAATTCCCCCTTCCGTACAAAATTTGACAGGGATGTTGGGGAGATGAAGGGCTATATGGGTATCGGCTGTATTTCAGATTTCGAGCCCCAGCCCCTTTTGATCCAGTCCCATCTTGGCAGCTTTGCCATCACCACAGTGGGAAAGATCAATAATTTTGAAGAGCTGTTAAAGGAGATTTATAAAGACGGGCCCGCTCATTTCCAGGAGATGACCAACGGCCAGATCAATGCCACGGAACTTGTCGCGGCCCTGATCTGCAAGAGGGACAGTCTGGTGGAGGGGATCCGATATGTTCAAGAGACTGTGGACGGTTCCATGACCCTGCTGTTGATGACGAGCGAGGGCATCTATGCGGCCCGGGATCGCTATGGGCGCACTCCCTGTGTGGTCGGGCGTAAAGAGGATGCCTACTGCGTCTCCTTTGAGAGTTTTGCTTATATCAACCTGGGTTATACTGATTACAAGGAACTGGGGCCCGGGGAAATCGTGCGTCTCCATCCCGATGGTGTGGAGGTGTTGGCCCGGCCCGGAAAAGATATGCGGATCTGTTCCTTCCTTTGGGTATACTACGGGTATCCCACCTCTGCTTATGAGGGGGTTAACGTGGAGCAGATGCGTTACAATTGCGGCAACATGCTGGCAAAACGGGATAAGGGGACGGTAGAGCCGGATATTGTGGCAGGTGTACCGGATTCCGGTATTGCCCATGCCATCGGCTATTCCAATGAATCGGGCATTCCCTACGCGCGGCCCTTTATCAAATATACGCCCACCTGGCCCCGTTCTTTTATGCCTACCAACCAGAATCAGCGGGAGCTGATCGCCCGCATGAAGCTGATCCCGGTGCAGGCGCTGATCAGGGATAAGAGACTGTTGCTGATCGACGATTCGATCGTGCGGGGTACTCAGCTTCGGGATACCACGGAGTTTTTGTACCGGAGCGGTGCGAAGGAAGTGCATGTGCGTCCGGCCTGTCCGCCTTTGATCTACGGCTGTAAATTCCTGAATTTCTCCCGCTCCAAATCGGAAATGGAGCTGATTACCCGCCGTGTGATCCGGGAACAGGAGGGGGACGAGGTTTCCGGGGAGGTTCTGGAGGAATATGCGGATCCCTGCTCCTGCCGGTATGCGAAGATGCTGGAGGAGATCCGGAAAAAGCAGAACTTTACCACCCTGCGTTACCATCGTCTGGACGACTTACTGGCTTCCATCGGCCTGGAACCCTGTAAGGTGTGTACGTATTGCTTTAATGGGAAAGAGTAAAGCCTGTTGACACGGGATGAGTAATATTATAATGTGATAATTCTTCCGGGGGGCAAAACGATATACGTGAAATTTAATCTGTAAACAAGAAAAGGTATGGCCATCGGGATTGCGTAGAAGCAATCCCGATTTTTTGCGTGCCGAATATGTGCGAAGGGATATCCGGCGAATACGGTTAATGTTATAAAAAGTTTTCCGCATAGCAGAGATTATTGCACATTCCGCCGCATATACCGTATCCCCGCGAACATGGCCAGAGGGAAAATCAGGGCCGCGAGGAGGCCGGATTTCAGGTTGTCCCCCAGGGCGGCGGAGACGAATCCCACGGTGGTGGGGCCCAGGGAGCATCCCGCGTCGCCGGCCAGGGACAAAAGGGCGAACATGGCCGTGCCGCCCCGGGGACAGGTACGGTTGGACAGGCTGAATGCGCCGGGCCACATGGCGCCCACGGATATGCCGCAGAGGGCGCAGCCCGCCAGGGACAGAAGAGGGCTCGGCGCCAGGGCGGCCAGCAGGTAGCTGGCGATGCAGAGCAGGGCGCTGGCGCCCAGGTAACTGTAGAGATCAATCTTCTCCGCGAAGCGGGAGTGGAACACCCGGGAGCAGCCCATCAGCACCGCAAAGAGGCAGGGCCCGGCCAGGTCGCCCACGGTCTTGGAGACATGGATGCCGCTCTCGGCGAAAGCCGAAGCCCACTGGCTCATGGACAGTTCGGATGCTCCGGAGCACAGCATCAGAAGGGCGAAGAGCCAGAACAGCCGGGAGCGCAAAAGCTCCGGTATGCTCATACTCTCGCCCGCATCCACCAGTGTGTTGATGGGAACCCGCATAAATAAAAAGGCGTTCAGGAAAGGCACCAGGGCCCAGAGGCAGGCGATCTTTGGCCATGCCCCGTATCCCAGCCAGGCAAACAGTCCTGTGGAGACCAGTATCACCAGGACGGAACCCCAGCAGTAGAAAGAGTGCAGAAGGCTCATGGCCGCCGACTTTCCCTCGGTGGGGCATGCTTCCACGATGGGGCTGACCAGCACCTCAATCAGGCCGCCGCCGACGGCGTAGAGGATCACGGCGATGCATAATCCCGGGTAGGGATCAGGCAGCAGGCCGGGCAGCACGCCCAGGCAGACCAGACCTGTGGCGGAGAAGAAGTGGGCCGCCACGACGCAGATCCGGTAGCCGATCCTGTCCACGAATTTTGCCGACAGAAGATCCACCACCAGCTGGGTGCAGAAGTTCAGCGTGACCAGCAGACTGATCTGCTCCAGCGGCAGCCGGTAGTCGGCCCGGAAGGTGAGAAATAAAAGGGGCGCAAAGTTGTTGATGATGGCCTGGGTGATGTAGCCGACATAGCAGGCATATAATGTAAAAGTGTAGTTCTTTCGGATAGACATAGTATCTCTGTGCTGCATCCTTTCTCTGTTGTCGGGAAATATATTCAGGGAGGACATATGGTATGGCCCGCAAACATTTCACAAAGTATAATGGAACACCGTTTAGCTGTCAATGTTGTTTATGAAAAAAGCCGCCGGCGGCGGCTTTTTCGTATAGCTGTCTATACAGAAAACCCGGCGGCGGGAATTCTGTTTCGGCAGTATTGTTCTTAATGTTCGAGGCTTTCGCAAAAGCTGCCCTTAATATCACTCCAATGTTTATCGGCATAGTCGATCAGGGTATGGGCCTGCTCCAGGGACATTTCCGGGAACAGGAGATACATGCTGTGGGAGCCATATTTCATGACCAGACGTTCCACATGTTTGATCCAGTCTTCAAACTCGCCGGAGTAAACCTTAACCCAGATGGATTTGCCCGCGGCGATGGCCTTGTCATAGATCACGTCCCAGTCGGGCAGGGTGCCGTCGGGGCCTGCGTCGCCGGAGGTCCACTGGAGGGCGTCGATGCCGTCGATCTCCATCAGGGCGTCCATGTGGCGGATACACTCTTTGCCGTCCAGATGGTAGAGCACATGGTCGGCGTGTTTGGACTGCTCGATCAGGGATGGCTGGATGTATTCTCGGAAATCATCGGGGCCGATCATGGCGGAACAGTCGCATTGCAGCTTCACGGTGCGACCCGGCCCCCAGATCTGGAATACGGTGTAGGCGTTGCCTCCCTCATCGTCCTTGATCAGATCATAGAAACGGTTAAAATAGTCGTAATAGAGATCCGTCACCTGGCCCACCCGGCGGGCGATCTCTTCCGGCTCGTCGATGATATCATAGAGGATGTCCTGGGCCCCCCGCATGGAAGAGAGCACGTCGATATTCTCCATCAGATCCGGCATATCCACATAGAAATCCCCGTCTGCCAGCTTCCGGCAGTCCTCCACCAGCTGGATATGCTTTTTGAACCATTTGTTGTCCGGGTCAAAGGCCAGATCCGGCACGCCGTCCCAGTCCTCCAGAAAATGCTTGAACCACACCGTATCCTCGTTGAACCCGATATCGCAGCCCAGGTAGGAGGCCAGGGAACCGGGGCCAAAGTCTACGTTTAGGTTGGGGAAGCTCTCCGCCAGAAATTCGTGGGTCTCACAGAAATAGCGGTAGCGGGCCACGATGCGCTCCGCGTTCTGGTATTTATCCTCCATATCCTTCCATTTCAGTTCCTCGGGCAGATTGTAATACCGGCCTTGGCAGATCTGGTCGCGGTAGCCTCCCTCCGCGGGCGCGCCGTCGGCAAAGGGCTCCAGCTCCGGCTTGCGGGCAATCACCCCCATCAGCGGCCGGCCCGTATTTTTATGCTGCCAGTAATTTGTCCACTTTTCTTTGACGGCTTCCCAGTCCTTTTTATACCGTGTCAGCGGGATCCGCATATCTTCCACAACATTTGTTTTGCTTTCGCTCATCATACAATCCTCCTGAATTTTTTCTGTGCGGCCGGGCAATCGATGCAGCCCGGATCCGGACATGGCAGATTTCTGCCAAATCTGTAAGCATACATATCTGATCTGCCGTTAATCATAACAGGAAACCGCTGTTCCTGCGTCTGAAAAATTACAAAGAATGTATACTTTTTTACGATTGTATGTAGTCGGTTACCCCCGTTCTTTTCTGGGTACGTCCCTGTGGGTTTTTTTGTAGATTCGGTAAAAATTGGACATATTGCGGAAACCGCAGCGGGAGGCCGCCTCCAGTACATTCAGATCCGTTTCCGCCAGCAGTTTATCTACTTTGGCCATGCGAAGGCTGTTGACATATTCATTAAAATGGCGTCCTGTAACCTTGTGAAAATAGGCGGAAAAATAGTTGGGGCTCATGTAGGCGATCGCTGCCGCGTCGGACAGGGTGATCCGCTCCGTGAAATGGCTGTTGATAAAATCAAAGACCGAGGCTAGCCGCGTCATTTTCAGCTTTTTTTCCTGCAAAAGGGCGGCGGATTTCGTGCTGTCCTGGGAGTGTCGGATCAGGAGGGTCAGGATCTTTAAGACATCGGCTTTGATCATCAGCAGATGGCCGGTGGTCTTACCGTTGAACTCATCCTCCACGGAAAGCATCAGGGCGGCGATCTCCCCGGTGAGGGGGTTGCCGCTGTCCAGCCTGTTTTTAAAATTGCTGCCCCGTTCGATGAAGGGTTTCAGATAATCGTAGTCCATGACGGCAAAACCAGCGGCGACAAATTCTGTCTGGAAGACCATGACCAGAAGCTCTAGTGCATCGCTTTGAACTTCCCAGCCGTGGGGCTCCACGTTGTTAAAAAGGATGATATCGCCGTCCGCTACCTCGTAGGTCTGTTCGTTTACATAGTAGATCCCCCGGCCGCAGAGGATCAGGGTGATCTCAAAACAGCTGTGCCAGTGGAAACAGTCGGGCCGGTTGTCGGTCTGATGGAGCGTCCGCTTCTCAATACGGAAGGGACAGGAGGGATCTAGGGGAATGTCGGATTTTATGATTCTCATAAGTGATAAAGGCTCTGCATTTTAGTTTGCAGGTTATGTGATATTTGGCATAGGATCACGTGCTTTCTGTATTGTGTATTCGTGAGCGGTTTTGGTTGTTTTATTATAGCAGACAGGCGCTAAAAGTTAAAGACTTTATTGCGCTGTAGGAGAAATGCGCATATAATGGAGTTAATGCGTAACAGCTTATCCGAAACGTTACGCTTATGGCGTTTGACCCAATATACTTGAGGAGGTAGCTGTTTTGAATCGAATATTTGGCATGGATTCCGGGGTAATGCGTTTTTTGACACTGGTTGCCAATCTGGCGATCTTAAATGTTTTGTTTATCGTCTGTTCCCTGCCGGTGGTGACGCTGGGGGCGTCTCTGACGGCGCTGAATTATGTGGCCCTGCAGATGATCCGGCAGGAGGATTCCTATATCATGCGGGGGTTTTTCCGGGGATTTAAGCAGAATTTCCTACAGGCCACAGCCATATGGCTGATCCTTCTGGCGGCGGGGATATTCCTCTGGCTGGATTACTGGTCGGTGAGCCAGTATTTTACGGGAGCGATGCGTACGGTGATGCTGGTGGGGCTGACGGTGCTGGCGGTCATGTGGGTGATGGTGTTTCTCTATGTGTTTGCCCTACAGGCCCGATATGAGAATACAGTGAAGCAGACCATGAAGAATGCGTTGTTTATGGCGCTGCTGCGCCTGCCCTATACGGTGGTTCTCGTGCTCATCGATGCGCTTTTGCCTCTGCTGCCCGTCTTTTTGCCCCAGACGGCGCCCATGGTGCTGTTTGTCTGGATGGTCTGCGGGTTCGCGGCGGTGGCCTATGTGGGCGACCTGCTGGTGAACCGGGCTTTTTTGAAGACCTTCGAGGAAGAACGGGAGATGCAGGAGCAGGGAGAGTAGGGAGTGGCGAAACAGAGAGTCTTTGAAAATATAATACCCCGTTCCCGGCGTGATATAGCCGGGGCGGGGTGTTTTTCCGTGTACCGGCTAACTGCCGGCGGCGGAGTGTCCGTATAGAAGCGGCGGATATTATTGATATTCCGCTACGTCGATCCATCCGGTCAGGAACTCCTTCTGTTCCTCTTTCTTTTTGGTCAGCTGGGCGGCGGCCACGATGGGCAGCCAGCGCTCCACGTACTGGCGGGCCGTATCGCTCTTTTCACAGAACAGCTTCCTATAGAGATCCGCTTTCTTTTTATCCTCCAGGCAGAACAGCAAATAGGTCATGGCTGCGTCGGCGGAGGCGTTGCCCTGGGCGGCATGGGCCCAGTCGATGATCCACCATCGGCCGTTTTCATCCACGATCACATTGGTGGGGGTGAAATCCCCGTGGCACAGCTTGGTGTGTTTGGGCATACTCTGCAAGCGGGTGGCCAGCTCGTAGCGGACGGTGGCGTTCACATCTTTCAGGCTGTTGATCTGATCCATTAGTTTGTGGCGCAGCCTTTTGATAGAGAAAACCTTCTGGCTGTGCACCGCCATCTGCAGTTCCACGAATTTTTCCATGTAGGTTTCCAGTTTGTCCGATTCAGCGTCCATGAGCTCGGCCAGGGTCCGGCCCTCGATTTTCTTGCGAACTAGGCACCATCCCTCAGGAGTTTCCGACACCGAGACAAAGGACGGCACATCCAGGGTGGTGTACTGTTCCACCAGCGCTTCGTTTCGGGCCTCGTTCAGTACGTCCGCCGCGGTGTAGCGGTCGTCAAACACTTTGATGATTTTGTCCCCGGCGGCATAGACGGTCTTGTGGGGCCTTGTAAAAATAACCTGTTTTTTTTCTTCCATTTCTATTTTCCTCCAATTTTTCCCCATGGGTGGCTATCCGATCTTTTCACCGCCGTCCGCATTCGGCTGATACGGACGGCGCTGTGGGTTTAGTTTCCGTAATAGGCCCGCAGATACATCTCTTTGATCTCACTCATCAGCGGATATCTCGGGTTTGCGCCGGTACACTGATCATCAAAAGCATCCTCCACCATCTGATCCAGGTTATCCAGGAAAGCTTTCTCATCGATGCCATAGTCTTTGATGCATTTTTTGATGCCGACTTTTTCCTTCAGCTCATTGATCTTTTGGATGAACAGCTCCAGGGTCTCCTCGTCATCCTGGCCGCACACGCCGCAGAAATGGGCGCACTCCGCATAGCGGGACAGCGTATGTGGGTAGCGGTACTGGGAGAAGGTTCCCATCTTTGGCGGAACCTCCACCGCATTGAACCGCAGCACTTCGCAGATAAGCAGGGCGTTGGCCACGCCGTGGGGCAGGTGATGGTAAGCGCCCAGCTTGTGGGCCATGGAATGGCATACCCCCAAAAACGCGTTAGCGAAAGCCATACCGGCCAGACAGGAAGCGTCGGCCATTTTCTCCCGGGCCGTCGGGTCATTGGCTCCATTCTCGTAGGCCCTGGGCAGGTACTCAAAGACACTCTTCATAGCTTTCAACGCCAGGCCGTCGGTGTAGTCCGTGGCCATGATGGAGGCGTAGGCTTCCAGGGCATGGGTCAGGGCGTCCACGCCGGAGGCGCTGGTCAGGCCTTTGGGCTGTTCCATCATATTGTCGGCGTCAATGATGGCCATGTTCGGCAGCAGTTCATAATCCGCCAGGGGATATTTGGTGCCGGTCCGGTCGTCGGTAATGACAGCAAAGGGCGTCACCTCAGAACCCGTACCAGAGGAGGTGGGGATGGCTACAAAATATGCCTTTTCGCCCATCTTCGGGAAAGTGTAGATTCTCTTGCGGATATCCATGAAACGCATGGCCAGATCCAGGAAATCCACCTCGGGATGTTCGTAGAGTACCCACATGATCTTGCCCGCGTCCATGGCGGAGCCGCCGCCCAGGGCGATGATGCAGTCCGGCTCAAAAGCGGTCATGGCTTTTGCTCCGGCCAGAGCGGAGGAGAGGTTCGGGTCGGGCGCCACCTCGAAAAAGCAGGTATGCTGGATACCCATTTCATCCAGTTTCTCCTCAATGGGCTTCACATAGCCGTTTTTATATAAGAAGGAATCGGTGACGATGAAGCATTTCTTTTTGCCCATCACGGTTCCCAGCTCGTCCAATGCCACCGGCATGCAGCCTTTTTTGAAATACACCTTCTGGGGTGCCCTGAACCACAACATATTTTCTCTCCTCTCGGCCACGGTTTTGATATTGATCAGATGCTTTACCCCCACATTGTCGGAAATAGAGTTGCCGCCCCAGGAGCCGCATCCCAGGGTCAGGGACGGGGTGACCTTGAAATTGTACAGGTCGCCGATGCCGCCGTGGGAGGAGGGGGTGTTGATCACGATCCGGCAGGTCTTCATGGCCGCCGCATGTTTCAGGATCTTCTCCTTCTGGGCCGGGTGGATATACAGGGAGGAGGTGTGGCCGTAGCCGCCGTCGGCCACCAGACGTTCCGCCTTGGCGATGGCCTCGTCGAAATCTTTAGCATGGTACAGGGCCAGAACGGGAGACAATTTCTCATGGGCAAATTCCTCGGAGATGTCCACAGATTCCACCTCGCCGATCAGGATCTTGGTAGATTCCGGCACATCTACGCCTGCCAGCCTGGCAATGGTGTGGGCCGACTGCCCCACGATCTTTGCGTTCAGCGCGCCGTTGATCAGGATGGTATGGCGCACCTTGTCCAGCTCGTCTTCTTTCAGGAAATAGCATCCTCTGTACTGGAACTCCCGTTTCACTTCATCATAGATGTTTCCCACTACAGTCACCGACTGCTCGGAGGCACAGATCATACCGTTGTCGAAGGTTTTGGAATGAATAATCGAGTTTACCGCCAGCTTGATATCGGCGGTATCGTCGATGATCACCGGTGTGTTGCCCGCGCCCACGCCCAGGGCCGGCTTGCCGGAGGAGTAAGCGGCTTTCACCATGCCGGGGCCGCCTGTAGCCAGGATGATGTCGGCGCCACGCATCACGTCGTTGGTCAGCTCCAGGCTGGGCACGTCGATCCAGCCGATGATATTTTCCGGAGCGCCCGCGGCAACGGCTGCCTCCAGCACGATTTTTGCCGCTTCGATGGTACAGTTTTTCGCGCGGGGATGGGGGCTGATGATGATGGCGTTCCTGGTCTTTAGGCAGAGCAGCGTCTTGAAGATCGCCGTAGAGGTGGGATTGGTGGTGGGGATGACAGCGGCGACCAAACCGATAGGCTCTGCAATCTTTTTGATGCCAAAGGCCGGATCTTCTTCGATCACTCCGCAGGTTTTTGTGTTTCTGTAGGCGTTATAGATATACTCGGAGGCATAGTGGTTTTTGATCACCTTGTCCTCCACGATACCCATGCCGGTCTCCTCCACCGCCATTTTGGCCAGAGGGATCCTTGCTTTATTTGCCGCCATAGCCGCTGCGAAAAAGATCTTGTCCACCCGCTCCTGGGTGTAGGATGCGAACGTTTCCTGGGCTTTGCGCATTTCTTTCATGCGGGCCTGCAGGGCGTCCACATTGTCAATGAGTCCCGATGCTGTTTCGTTGGTCGGTGCTGCCATAGTTGTCTCCTCCTTTTTTCCGCACAGCGGAAGCAGTTGAAATATTTGTTAAATAAATAACGTTATTTTTTTAACAAATTTAGAATACCGCTGCTATAGACAAATGTCAATATGGAAACGCGGATATATTGTATTTTTTCGGGAACATGGAGAGACAGACGGGTATGGGCGTTTCCCGCAAGAGGCCCTTGGCGCGGCGGGTTATAAAATGCGGCTGCCATATTGTAAAATAAGTACAAAATCCGGGCGGGATTGTATATTGTCTGCACGGGCGGGAACATGGTAGGATAGCTTTATCTGTTTGGTGAAAAACGTAATGCCCGGGGCATGAAGAGCCGGCGGATGGGAAACACAGGAAAATACAGTTACTGACATGGGGAGTGAGCAATAACAATTTTAGGGAATGGAGGCTGGGATATGAAGGTTTGGGAGATGGCAGACGGCATTGTGGCCGTGGAAGCGGTGAGCGATACGATTCTGCGCTGCGTATATACAAAAAACGGGGTGGTGCGGGAGCCGTCGGAGCTGGTGGAACGGCGGGTGGACGGCCCGGTTTCCTGCAAAGTATCAGAGACGGAAAAAATGGTTACGCTGTCCACCGGAAAGGTGCAGGCGGAGATTGACCGGAAGAGCGGCGCATGTCGTTTTACACAAAAGGATACTGGCCGGCTGTATCTGCGGGAGGCCGGCAAGTCCCTTTCCCCGGTGGACGTGATCCATTACACCACGGGAGACGAGGCTCCGGTGATCGACCGGGTAAAGACCGTGGACGGGGAGCGGAATTTTATCCGCAATTTAAAGCCGGTGTTGGACAGGAAAGCTTACCGAGGCAAATTGTCTTTTGACTGGGCCGAAGACGAGGCTATTCACGGATTGGGGCAGGGCGAGGAAGGGATCTATGATTACCGCCGCCATAGCCAGTATCTGTATCAGCATAATATGCGGATCCCCATACCGTTTTTTGTATCCACAAAGGGATATGGTATTTTTCTGGATTGCGGCAGTCTGATGACTTTTAATGATGACGAAAACGGTTCCTATATTTATATGGACACGGTGGATCAGCTGGATTACTATTTTATCGCGGGGGACAGTCTGGATGAGATCATCGGCGGCTTCCGTCTGCTGACGGGGCGGGCCGTGATGCTGCCCCGATGGGCTTTCGGCTATGTCCAGTCGAAGGAGGCCTACGCCACCGGTGAAGAGCTGGAGGAGACGGTGCGCCGCTACCGTGACATCGGCGTCCCGCTGGACTGCATTGTCCAGGACTGGAACAGCTGGGAGCCGGGGCACTGGGGAGAGAAGACTGTGGATCAGAAGCGGTATCCCGATCTTGAGGGTACCATGGACCGGATCCACGGGATGCATGTCCACACCATGATTTCCGTGTGGCCCAACATGAATGCCGGCACAAAGGATTATGAGGAGTTTATGGAGAGCGGCCATATGCTCCATGATCTGTCTACCTACGACGCTTTTTCGGAGGAGGCCCGGGCTCTGTACTGGAAACAGGCCGACGAGGGGCTGTTTTCCCGGGGATTTGATTCCTGGTGGTGCGATTCCACGGAACCGTTCAGCGGCCCGGACTGGGGCGGCGAGGTGAAGCGGGAACCCTGGGAGCGTTTTATGCTGGTGGGCAGGGAGCATAAGCAGTACATAGACGCGGCCCGGGCCAACACCTTTGCCCTCTATCATGCCCGGGGCATATATGAGAACCAGAGAAAGGTCACGGAGAAAAAGCGGGTGCTGAACCTGACCCGTTCCGGCTACGCGGCCAGCCAGCGCTACGGCGCTATGCTGTGGTCCGGCGATATCAGCGCCTCCTGGGACACGCTGCGGCGGCAGATCGTGGAGGGCCTGAATTTTGCCATGAGCGGCATGCCCTACTGGACGCTGGATATCGGCGCCTTTTTCGTGGTGGGAAGCGCCTGGCAGAACCGCGGCTGCGGCTGTCATACCGACCCCACGCCGAAATGGTTCTGGAAGGGAGAGTACAATGACGGCGTGTCCGATCCGGGTTACCGGGAGCTGTATGTGCGCTGGCTGGAATTTGGCGTATTTCTGCCCATGTTTCGCTCCCACGGCACCGATACCCCCAGGGAGATCTGGCATTTCGGGGAACCGGGCGGCATGTTTTACGACGCCATAGAGCAGAACATCCGTCTGCGTTACCGTCTGCTGCCTTATATCTATTCCCTGGCCGGGGCCGTGCATCTGCAGGGGGCCACGATGATGCGGAGTCTGCTCTTTGATTTTGCCGATGACAAAAAGGTGCGGGGGATCACTGACGAGTACATGTTCGGCCCCTCCCTGCTGGTCTGTCCGGTGACGGAGCCCATGTACTATGAGGCCGGGAGCAGGCCCATAGAAAGGGAAAAACGCCGGGACTGCTATCTGCCCGCCGGCTGCGGCTGGGTGGATTTCTGGAGCGGGGAATATTATGAGGGCGGCCGCACGGTAAGCGCCGACGCGCCTTTGGAGAGGATCCCCGTTTTTGTCCGGGCCGGTTCCGTCATACCGGAGACAGAGGGCCTCATCTATGCTAATCAGGTCGCGGACGGCGAGATTATCCTCCATATCTATCCCGGCGCCGACGGTGAGTACATCTATTATGAGGACGAGGGGGATAATTACAACTATGAAAAAGGCGCTTACAGCCTGATCCCCCTTTCCTGGAGTGAGGCGGAGAAAAAGCTTACCATAGGAGAGCGGCAGGGCAGTTACCCGGGGATGGCCGCTGAGAGGATGTTTAGAATTGTCTGCGGCGGGTGGGAGACGAAAGTTTCTTATGACGGGAGCCGCACAACTTCCTCCTATCTCCCCCGATAATCCAGCGGACTTACGCCCACCTGCTTTTTAAAGATCCGGCTGAAATATCCCTGCTCCGGATAGCCCACGGCTTCTCCCACCTGGCGCACCGACAGCTCCGGGCTGTGGGCCAGAAGCTGCTGGGCTTTCTGCATCCGCAGGGAAATGAGATATTTGGACGGCGTTGTGCCATATTGCTGCAGGAACAGCCGGGTCAGATAACTGGAGCTGTAATTCATATTGACGGCGATGCCGTTCAGGTTAATGTCCCGAGCATAATTTTCCTGCAGGTATTCTTTTAGGGCCGCCGCGATCTGTTCCGGTGTCTGGCGGGAGAGCTCCGGTGTGAAAATATCCCGGAAGCTGCTCTGTTCCGCAAGAAAACGGTTTTTCAGCTTGGCCAGCGCTTTTTTCAGTTCCTCCGTCTCGATGGGCTTCAGCAGATAATCCGATACCTGGAGGTGGATGGCGCTGCGGGCGTACTCAAAATCCGAGAAACCGCTGACGATGATAAACTGCATCAGGGGAAAGCGGTTCCGGGTTTTTTCCAGAAGCTCAATGCCGCTCATCACCGGCATACGGATATCGGTGATAAGGACGTCCGGCTCCATCCGGCAGACCAGGTCGTAGGCCTGCGTGCCGGTCTGGGCGGCCCCCACCACAGTAAAATCCGCATCCACGTCCCGGATCTTGCGGACGAGGCTATTCAACTGCAATTCTTCGTCTTCGGCAACGATAACTTTAAACTGTGCGGCCATGTTTTAATTCCCCCCATTTTTCAGCAGCTTTTTTTCCCCAAAGTTACGAGTCCGTGTCCTTTTTCCGTATTTTTCAGCTCAAAGATCATGGCGTCCCCGCAGTACAGCTTCCATCGCAGATAGACGTTCAGCGTGCCCATACCGCTGATATGGGTCTGGGGCATCCCGATGTGCTTCTCCGCCTCGGAGATCCGGCCCCAGATGGTGTCGAGCGCTTCCGGGGAGAAGCCCTTGCCGGAATCCATCACGTCGATGGCCCAGGAATCCTCCGTGATATAGCCGTGGATGGCGATTCCCCAGGGCGGCTCCGAGTCGATGCCGTATTTGATGGCATTTTCCACGATAGGCTGGATGAGCAGCCGGGGGATCTTTTCCCTGCGTATGCGGTCGTCGATGTCGATCATATAGTTCAGGCTGGTCTGATAGCGCACCTTCATACAGTACAGGTATTTGCTCACATGGTCGATCTCCTCGTCCACCGTCACCAGCTCCTCGGAGTTGGTGATGTAGCGCATGATACGGGTCAGATTCAGGCACATCCGGATCACCTCGTCCCGCTGGTTATTCTCTGCCAGGGCAATAACGCTGGCCAGGGAATTATAGTAGAAATGGGGATTGATCTGGGACTGGAGAGCCAGATTGCGGGAACGGGTTTCCTGCTTGCGGCTCTCTAAAAGTTCGTCCATAGAGGTTTTCAGATCCCGGCGCATTTTCTGGAAGCTTTCATCAAGCTCGGCCAGTTCGCTGTAGCTATGGGGCAGCGTGGTGTCGGCGGGACGGTCCAGGGTAGACAGTCCGGTCTGGCGGATCTCCTCCTTAAAGCGGTTGATGGGCAGGATCAGGCGCCGGGACATACCGTAGGAGATCAGGATGCAGCCCAGAAGCATGATCCCGGTGATGCCGACCAGAAATTTCAGCATGGCACGGGCCGGGGCCAGCACCGTGGACTCGGGCTGCACCGTCACATAGGTCCATTTGGTGTAGGAAGAGGCCGCGTAGGCGATGATCTCCTGCCTGTGGGTCACGGGGTTCGTATAGCGGATGCCGTTTTCCGCGTCCTCTGGTATGGAGGAATAGTCATAGAACGCTTCTCCGTCGGGCACATCGTAGGGATATATGAGAGCGCCGTCCTGGTTGTAGACGTAGATGGCCGGCGCGTTTTCATGGCGGTTCACATGAGAGATGATGCTTTTAAAAACGGATTTGCATTTTTTGACCGTCTCAATGGCGCCCACCTGGTTGCCGTAGGTGTCGTAACAGCAGCGGTAGAGGGACAGGTACCACTCGCTGCCCATGCCGGACCGGGCCAGGCGGTCTGTGTGGTAGGGGACGCTCAGTATTTTGCTGCCGCCGGTCTGGCGGATCTCGTTGAGCCAGGGCAGGGATGCCTTCTGGTAGGCGGCATGTTTAGTCAGCATGCCCACTTGGAGGATATGGCCGTCAAAGTCGAAAACGTTCGTCTGCTCCACCTTTTGTTCCACCCCGTTGATGGTGGTGCACAGATCCGCGAATGCTGTGATGGATACCTGGGACAGATTCAGGCGGTTGCTGCCCAGCAGGTTGTCGATGGCCCTGCTGTAATCCACATTGATTGACATAGAGTCCATGTCGTTAACCACGTCATCGGTCTGGGCCTGGAAGGAGCCGGTCAGATTGATCAAGGCGGCGGTCTCCTGCTCGATGAGAATATCCGAGACATAGCGGTAGAAAAAAAGAGCGAAGACCAGCAGGATCAGGCCGCTCACCAGGAGAAAGGTGATGAAAAAGAGATTCTGCAGTTTGGCGGGCTTTCGGGTTCGGTGCATGGAAAGGGCTCCTTCCATATTAGAAATTTCAGATTATATAGATGAAATGATTATATCATATGGCGGGCAGCGGCCGCAATCGGGAAATATCGCGGAGATATACTCGGTATGTTTCTACAAAAAGAAAAAATGTACAAATTAAGGAGCAGAAAGTCCATAGACCCTATGCAGGTTGAACGGTATAATTTTATAAATAAATAAGCTTTTTAATAAAAAAGCAATAAATAGGAGGACGAAAATGAAAAGGAAAGTAATCAGTGCAATTTTGTGTGCATCCATGCTGACCGGTATGCTGGCAGGCTGCGGCGGCGGTTCGGGCAGCAGCTCGGCGGCTCCCGAGGCCAGCGGAGCCGGGGACGCCAGCGAGGCTCCGGCTTCCGCAGGCGGCGAGGCGTCCGACGCGGGCAGTGAGGCGGGCGGAAGTTCCGCAGAGGCTGCCGAGGATTTCTCCGGCCAGGAGCTGAGTATCCTGGTATCCGCAGGATGGATGGATAACCGTTATGACGAGACCATCGCCCGTTTTGAGGAAACCTATAATGTAACCGTGGATCTGCAGACAATCCCGGCTGATCAGTATTCCGATCTGCTGCAGTCCAAGCTGACCACCGATTCCTGTGCGGATATTTTCTGGATCCAGTCCAATCCTTTCGCCATTGAGTCCGTGATCGTAGATCCCGAGAAATACTGTATCGACTTTACGGGCGCCGAGTGGGCTGCCAAGATGCCGGAATCCAGACTTTCTTCCTGCGAATACGGTGATAAACTGTACGGCCTGCAGATTTGGCACAACTCTCCCGAGTACGTTATGGTTTACAACAAGACCATGTTTGATGAGCTGAGCCTGACTGCTCCTACGACTTATGCCGAGCTTCTGACGGTATGTGAGAAGCTGGCTGCGGAGGGTATCACTCCCTGGTTTATGCCCGGCGCCGACGGATGGCAGCACCAGCTGGCCTTCTTCCAGATTGGCGGCGTGTATGAGGAGGCCAAACCCGGCCTGTATGAAGGGCTGAACAACAATACAGAGACATTTGCCGATAATGAGAAGATGCTGGAGGTTCTCGGCCAGTTCAAGGAGCTGTCCGACAAGGGCTATTTCGGCGAGGACTGGATCGGTACGGACAGCACCAATATGTCCAACGAGTTCGGCGACAGAAACTGCGCGATGGCTATGGCCAATTCCAGCTTTATCAAACAGATCCAGGAAGATACCGGTACATCCGATGAGTTCGGCCTTTTCCTGATCCCCCTGGGCGACAACGATACCTTCCCCACCAACCCGGCCGGCCCCACCATGTTTGGCTATAATGGCACGGAGCATCCGGAGCTGGTGAAGACTTTCTTCAACTTTGTATGCGAGACCCAGAGCCTGCAGGAGATCCTGGACAATTCTCCGGCTTACACCAACGTACATATGAATGACGATGCCGTTGAGCAGCACTGGCTGCCCGAGGAGGAGACATTCATGAGCGCCATCGATGAGTCTAAAATGGGTACATCTGTGCTGCAGACTGGTACGAAGTACACCAACGATTACTGGGGAGACTTCGGCGCCGATATGATCGCATACTGCCAGGGCACCATGGAAGCCAATGATGTGTTGAAAAATATGGATAGCAACCGTGCGGAAGCCGCCAGTGTCGTGGGCGATGCCGCTTGGCAGTAAAACTGTATAATGCCAGTGAATAAGTAACCTGGAAATAGACGTATGCCGGGAGTGCAAGCTCCCGGCGTCGTTTTTAAACGATGAAAAATGCGCGGTAACGGTTCGGTATTTTCACAGTTGCAATGCGTATGTATTTTGATCGTTAGGAATTAGAAGGGGCTCTGAATTGAATAAAAAGAAAGTTTATCCATACTGGTTTTTGCTGGTACCGCTGGTGCTGTACGCCTTATTTTTCCTGCTTCCCAGCCTGCTGGGTATCTTTTATTCTTTCACCGATTGGAATTCTAGAACGGTGGATGATCTGAAGTTTGTGGGGTTAAAAAACTATATCGAGATTTTTGCGTCGGATAAGGACTATCTGTCCGGTATCGGCCACACGCTGATGTTTACGGTCGTGTCAAATATTGTAAAACTGATCCCGGCCCTGTTTTTGGCCGTGATGCTCCAGGAGGGTCTGCGGGGTAAAAATATATACCGTACACTGCTGTATCTGCCTTCGATCCTGCCTTTTGTGATTATCGGTATCGTGTTTCGTTCGGTATTGAATTACAACAATGGTCTGCTGAACGGGGCGCTGGAATTTCTGCAGCTTGGTTTCCTGAAACAGAAATGGCTGTCGGATCTGGGCGTGGTCTGGAAATCCATCGTAGGTGTGGACGCCTGGCGCGGTATCGGTTATGTCATGACTATTTTTATCGCGGGCCTGGGGGCGATCCCCAAGACCTATTATGAGGCGGCCCAGATCGACGGGGCGAATTTCTGGCAGCGGCTGCGCCATATCACGCTGCCCATGCTGTCCGGTTCCATTATGATCAATCTGGTGTTCGGTATTACCTATGGTCTGAAAGTGTTTGATATCATCTACGTGTTGACAAACGGCGGCCCGGGCCATGCCACAGAGGTTATGACCACCTACTCCTATCAGATGTACGCCAACGGCCAGTACGGTATGTCCGTGGCCTTTAACACGATTCTGTTGATCATCACGGCAGTGGTAGGCGTGTTTATCGTCCGCACTATGAGCAAGAAGGAGGTACAGCAGTAGTGAAAAAGAAAGTAAATGTTGTATTAAAACAGCTGTGCTGTATCATCCTGTGCCTGATCGTGATCGCTCCTTTCTACATGGTGCTGATCAATTCATTCAAGCCGAAGGCAGAGGCTTCCCGGATGTCCCTGGCCTTGCCGACGAAGTGGATGTTCAACAACTATACGGAGGTTATCGAGAAGGGAAAACTGATCCAAGGCTTTTTCAACAGCCTGGAGTATGCGGCGATCGCCACCCTGGTGGGTGTGATCGGAGCGGCCATGGCGGCTTATGTCATGAGCAGACGGCGCACGAAGCTCAATAATTTCCTGTACTATTTCGTATTGTGCGGACTGTTCTTCCCGGTAAACTATGTGACTTTGGTGAAGGTGCTCAGCTCTTTCCATCTGAATGACACGAGGGTGGGCATCATTCTGGCCTTTACCAGCGCCATGATCCCGTTCTGCGTGTTTACAATCTACAGTTTTGTCTCGACGGTTCCGGTGGAGCTTGACGAGGCGGCGGTGATCGATGGGGCGGGCCCGGTAACGCTGTTTTTCAGAATTATCGTGCCGATGCTCAAGCCCACGCTGGTGACCTGCTTTATCCTGCAGTTTATGAGTGTGTGGAGCGATTTCCTGACGCCTCTGTACCTGTCCAGCAAGAGCCGGCTGTTTCCGATGACGATGGCGGTGTACCAGTTCTTCGGCAAGAATACGAACTACTGGAATTACATCTTTGCGGATATCGTACTGACCTGTATCCCGGTGATCATTGTGTATCTGCTGGGGCAGAAATATATTATCGGCGGCCTGACTTCGGGGGCTGTAAAAGAATAACGAGGGGGCGCCCGCTGGCCTGTGTGATATGGCCGGCGGGTAGTCATTATATGCGGTTTATTACGCTCTGTCAGTGGCCTTGCTTGGAGAAACTCACATTCATGTGTTTTTCCAAATAGCGGGAACACAGTTTTTGATAATCTGTGCTATCTCTTCTGCGGACTCTTTACATCCGGTATCTATCCATCTCTTTAAGGCAAATGTGAATCCGGCCTGAAAATAGACAAAGTAGTACATCATTTTCGATTCGGATATAATCCCTGCCGCTTCGCAATGGACGTGGATATCTTTCTTGACGCTGCCGGCGATGAGAGAATTTTGGAGCCGTTTATGGAGTAGGGCAAGATCGGCAGCCGTTTTAAATGGATTTTTGCACACCTAAATCATTTTCTTGCGGACTTGTTTCGCATATGATAGAATAAGCGCAGAGTGTCCGTGGCCGGCCGTGTGGCGTCCCGTATTTTGGGACGGGGACAGACCGGTAGACGAAATATAGCCGCGGGCACAAAAGTTTGCCGGAACCATTGGCGCTCGCGGGCGTATACGGGCGATAGCGCTGGCAAATCATAGCATTCGCGAGTATAATACGACGGAGGACGATATGTTAGAGAAGAGACGGGAAGCGCCGATCATAGATAACTGGCTGGAGGGATATAACCTTTCCACAGAAGCCGAGGAGAAACGGGGCTATCTGGAGCAAGGACTGGCCGAGGAGCGTTCCCCGGAAAATCTGCTGCGTCAGAAATTGTGGGAAAAACGGTATCTGGATAAGGGCGGCCGGGTCACGGGGGCGGATCAGTTTATGGCCCAGTGGATGGAGCTGTCCTTTCAGAAAGATCAGCTGAACAGCTTTTTTGGCAGAGGACGGGCAGAGAGAAAAGTGCGCAAAATATATGAAAATCTCATGTTCAGCGAGGGCTCCACAGAGGAGCTGCGCCATGTGCTGTATCTGGAGTATGTGAACCTGGTATCCCTGTATATCATGCTCTGCCAGAAGGATAAAAATTATAAGAGTCTGCTTCTTGGTATCGGAACCATGAAGGAGGAGAACCTGATGGCGAAGATTGCCAGGGATGTTTACGGTATCGCCTGCGCCGTGCCGAAGATGTGCGGCCTGGAAGAGGAGTTTGAGCTGTTGAGCCGTGCGGCGAAGGACAGCTTTTTGCGGGCGTTTCCGAGGGAAAGTTACGTCTGGACAGGGACGGCCGAGGATACGGACAGGGAGCTGGGGCTCTGATGGCAGAGGCCCGCGGGGTGATCCGGCGGTAGGGATCGGCTTCATAAATGGCAGAAAAAGACAGCAGAAATACTGTGCCGCTCTGTGAAAAGTGCGCCACAGTATTTTCTGTTGTTTTTTGGTATATGGCATGGACAGGCAGTTGTTTGCCCGGATCTTTACGTCCTGTTCCCCATGGGCATATCAGTAGAGCAGCCGATACCAGTAGCCTTTCTGGCCGTACCGGAGCGGGCCTCCGTCCGAGGATTTAAAATAGGGGAAGCCGAACATATTGGCCATGAACCGTTCTTGGTTATCATAATAACCGGGGACGGCAAAAATATAGCGTCCGTTGCTTTTCAGGCGTCCCAGAACCAGGTGGCGGTTTTTCTGGAAACTATGGAGAATGAAACGGTTCCCGGCGATGCGCCATCCGTTCTGACGCAGTGTGGGAAGATCGGAGAGCTCGACACGCACACAGTTCTGGATTTCATCGTCGGTGAAAGGATTGATTTGAGGGTAGGTTGCCTGTATCTGCTCCCAGGGGGACGAGGAGGGGGACAGATTAGGAGCCGGTTCTGCCTGGTTTTGCTGGAAGGCCAGAGCCGCGTCGGCCGGGCTGCGCTCCGGTTCCCAGGAGCGGGCTGACCGGGGGGCGGCATGGATCGTGTCGGAGGGGGCAGTATCCGCCGGAAGGGTGTGGGCAGGGCCGTCGGCAGCGGGCTGTCCGCAGGCGGAGGCGTTGTCGGAGCTGTCGGCCGGGAATGCTTCGTTGGCAGGGGGCGTGTCGGAAACGTCAGCCGGTGCGCTTTCGCCTGGGAAGAAATTCTCGGACGCATCGCACTTGGAAATATCGGCCTGAGAGCGGTTTCCCGGCGAGGATTCCCGGGCCGGATTGCTGTCGGGTGTGGTGATGGATGGACGGGTATCGGGGACGGCCTCGCCGGAAAATTCCGCGGCCGCCGTATCCGGGAGATCTTCATTTTGTGAAGGTGAAGCGGCCGAGATATCCGCCGTATCCGTCGGCGGGACGTCTGAAATATCCGCCGTATCCGTCGGCGGGACGTCTGAAATATCCGTCGTATCCGTCGGTGAAGCGTCTGAAATATCCGCCGTATCCGTCGGCAGGGCGGCTGAAACATCTGCCGTGCTTATTTGCGGGGCATTCTGGGTATCGGTGTTATCCACCGGAACGCCGTTTCGGAAAGCGTCTTCCTCCGGGGAGGCTGCGTCTTCCGCCCTTGCGACCGGGATATCCGTGGATACGGGTTCCTCCTGGATGTAGGGGGTCATCTGGTTGGGATCAATGACCGTGTCATTCCACATACTGCAGTAGGCGATCTGGCTGCCGTCACTTAAGATCAGGCCCTCCAGCTGTGACAGCGGCACCCGGGAAGCGTTCAGGCTGTCGGGATCGCCCTGGTAACGCCAGTTGACCATATCCAGAACCGGCGCATGCTGGCCGAGAAGGACGCCGAAGAGCCGGCCGTCCTGATGGAAGCAGCCGTAGATGCGCAGCGGTTCCTCCAGCGCCTGGGGGGAAGTTTTCATATGTATTTCCAGGCGGCACAGCCGGTTTCGGTTTTCGACCCGGGCGTAGCCGCAGTTGGTGGATTTCTTCCCGTTGCGGTACTCATACATATAGGAAATAAAGCGTTGATATTCAGACATGTATTGACTCCTGGGGATTTTCTACTTATTATATGGCGGGAGGGGTGAGGATATGCGAAGAATTATGACGGAAGATGAGCGTTTTATGCGGGAGGCCCTGCGGCAGGCCAGAAAGGCGGAGAAGCTGGACGAGGTGCCGATCGGCTGTGTGCTGGTGAAGGAAGGAAAGATCATCGCCCGGGGATATAACCGGCGGAATACGGATAAAAATACCCTCTCCCATGCGGAGCTGAACGCGATCCGGCGGGCCAGCAGGCGGGAGGGGGACTGGCGGCTGGAGGCGTGTACGATGTACATCACCCTGGAGCCCTGCCAGATGTGTGCCGGGGCCATTGTCCAGGCCCGGATTCCCCGGGTGGTGATCGGCAGCATGAATGCCAAGGCGGGCTGCGCCGGGTCGGTGCTGAACCTGCTGCAGATGGAACAGTTTAATCACCAAGTGGAGATTACCCGGGGCGTTTTAGAGGAGGAGTGCAGCGCCATGCTCTCGGATTTTTTCCGCCGGTTGAGAATAAAGAAGAAAAAAGAGAAGGAGGAGAGAGAAAATGACAGAGAAGCTTAAGAAAATGTTTGCCTATTACTGGCCCTACCGTTTTTTGTTGTACAGCGATCTGTTTTTTGCGGTGCTGGGCGCGGCGGTGACGCTGATCATCCCGCTGGTGGTGCGCTATATTACCAGCGAGGTGGTCTATTTTGAGGCGAATGAAGCTGGCCGGGCTATTTTCCGTATGGGGGTCATTCTGGTGGCGCTGGTGCTGGTGGAGTTCGGCTGTAATTTTTACATCGCCTATTTCGGCCACATCATGGGGGCCAAGATGGAGGCGGATATGCGGGAGGATATCTTCGGGCATTACCAGAAGCTGTCCTTTGCTTTCTATGATAACCAGAAGGTGGGGCATCTTCTGTCCCGGATCACCAGCGACCTTTTTGATATCAGTGAGCTTCTGCACCACGGGCCGGAGGACGTGCTGATCTC
This sequence comes from uncultured Lachnospiraceae bacterium, assembly GCA_910588295.1. Classification (GTDB taxonomy): domain Bacteria; phylum Bacillota; class Clostridia; order Lachnospirales; family Lachnospiraceae; genus UBA11957. Next base: position 38,060 of record CAJUQO010000010.1, read on the forward strand.
GGTGATCCGGATTGTAGGGTCTTTTGCGATCCTGAGCCGGGTGAATCTGAAACTGACTCTGGTGGCTTTTGCTTTTGTGCCGCTGATGGCGGTCTACGCGGTTTATTACAATTTTAAGATGAAGCAGGCTTTTGCCAGGAACCGCGCCAGGATCGCCGATATTAACAGCCAGATCGAGGACAGCCTGTCGGGGATCCGGGTGGTAAAATCCTTCGCCAACGAGGAGGAGGAGCTGAAGAAATTTGAGCAGGGCAACAGTAATTTTGTCAATGCCAAGAAAACAAGCTATCAGTATATGGGCATGTACCATTCCGGTTTAAATGCCCTGACCACCCTGGTGACGGTGGGGGTGCTGGTGGCCGGCGGCAGTTTTCTGGTCACGGGCCAGGTGGATGTGGCGGATCTGATCACCTTCATGCTCTATATCAATAATTTTACCGAGCCGGTGAGGAAACTGGTGGCTTCCGCAGAGACGTTCCAGAACGGCTATACGGGCTTTGAACGTTTTCTGGAGATCCTGTCCATCGCCCCCGATATCTCTGATAAGCCGGAGGCCCTGTCCGCAAAAAATCTGCGGGGGGATATCGAGTTTGATAATGTATCCTTTCATTATGAGGATAATAATGAGCGTGTGCTGAACCACATCAACCTGAATGTGAAAGCCGGGGAGTACATGGCCCTGGTGGGCTCCTCCGGTGTGGGGAAGACCACGCTGTGCAGCCTGATCCCGCGGTTTTACGAGGTGTCGGAGGGCGTGATCCGCATCGACGGCACGGATATCCGGGATATGAAGCTGGCGGATCTGCGGAACGCCATCGGCATCGTGCAGCAGGATGTGTACCTGTTTGCCGGGACGATCATGGAGAATATCCGTTACGGGAAACCGGGGGCCTCGGACGAGGAGGTGATCCGTGCGGCCCGGCGGGCCAACGCCCATGAATTTATCATGGCGTTTCCCGACGGTTATGACACGGATATCGGGCAGCGGGGCGTGAAGCTCTCCGGCGGCCAGAAGCAGCGCCTGTCCATCGCCCGGGTATTTCTGAAAAATCCGCCGATTCTGATCTTTGACGAGGCCACCTCGGCCCTGGACAACGAGAGCGAGAAGGTGGTGCAGGATTCCCTGGAGGAGCTGGCCAGGGACAGGACGACCTTCGTCATCGCCCACAGGCTCACGACGATCCGCAACGCGGAGCGCATCCTGGTGCTGACGGAGGACGGCATCGCCGAGCAGGGTACCCACGAGGAGTTGTTGGCGAAAAAGGGCGTATATGAGGGGCTGTACCATATGCATTTCTGATAAAGCCCGTTACACAGACAGTTTCAGTTTCGGTTCCTGGAAAAACGTGTCCAGGATAAAGAGGGCTGCCTCCGCCCCAGAACATTATCGCCATGTTCCGGGCGGCAAGAAAATGGGGCAAAAGAAACTTGGTAAAACGCTATTGACAGATATAATATTATATGATATATAATATAAAAGAAAATGTAATATTATCAAAAACATAGTATACAAAGCAATGGAGGGACGGCATGGTATTTAATACGGGAGCTTCGCTGCTGGATGCCATTGTACTGGCGGTCATATCCAGGGAGCGGGAGGGGACATACGGTTACAGGATCACGCAGCAGGTACGTCAGGCGTTGGAGGTGTCGGAGTCCACGCTGTACCCGGTGCTCAGGAGGCTGCAGAAGGACGGTTGCCTGATGGCCTATGATATGGAATACGGCGGGAGAAACCGCAGATACTACAAGCTGACGGATCGGGGCGCGGCCCAGCTTCAAATGTATCGGGGCGAGTGGATCGGCTATTCCACAAAGATTACCAAATTGTTTGAGGGGAGAGAATGATGGACAGAGTTACATTTATGCGCGAGCTGGAGCAGCTGCTCTCCGAGTTGCCTCCGGAGGAGAGGAGCGAGGCGCTTTCATTTTTTGAAGAGTATTTTGATACGGCCGGGCCAGAGGGGGAGGCCGAGGTGATCGAACGTCTGGGGTCGCCCCGGCAGGCGGCCAGACGGATCATCAAAGATCTGAAAGATGACGGGGCGGACGGCGAGTACACAGAGGCCGGTTATACAGAGGCTGCCGACCAGGAACGGTATCAGAGGCCTATGGAGCGCCGGATGCCGAAGAAGTGGAAACTTGACAGAAGGAGCACCCTGGTGCTGGTGATCATCGCCGTGGTATTCTGCTCGCCGCTTATCACCGGCATCGGCGGGGGGCTGTTGGGCCTGGGTATAGGTATTCTGACTTTTCTGTGTACCCTGGTGCTGGGTACATCCATCAGCGGGGCTGCGCTGGTCATTACCGGTGTGGGATTGGTCATCTATGGTTCCGTCAAGATGGCGGCCTATGCCGGGAGTGGGCTTCTGATCATCGGCAGTGGTTTTTTCTGCATGGCGGCCGGGATGCTGCTGTTCATTCTGTTTACCCTGGTGGCATTCCGTTTTCTGCCGTCCCTGTGGCAGTATGTGCGCCGGTTTTTTGAGGCACTCAGCGGAATGTGGAAGCGTTTCAGGAAGAAAGGAGAGCGGGTATGAAGATCGCCATACGGATTTTTCTTATTTTTTCCCTGCTGTTTGTGCTGGCCGGCGCGGGCTGCATGGGAGCGGGATTTGTGCTGGGCGGAAGCTTTGAGGAGGTCAGCCGCATAGGCGGGGAGATCCCCTTGAATTTCTGGAAAAACGGCGCCTTCCGCCGTATTGCCGTATTCTCCGCTGCCAGACACACGTCGGGAAAAAGCAAAAGCATAGAAGGAACGGAAGGGATCAATAAAGAAGGCGTCAGTTTTGCGGGAGCGGAAAATCTCTGCGTTGCTGTGGCAGCCGGATCCGTGGAGCTTCTTGAGGGGGAGGGAGAAGAAATTCTCGTGGAATCCTCCTCGGACGTCACGGAAGCCAAACTGGAGGACGGAACGCTGACGATCCGGGATAACTGGAAAGGCTGGTCGGGGGATGAGCCTGTCACAAAGGTGAAGATTCCCGTGGGCTATGTGTTTAAAAAGGTTACGCTGACGGGGACAGGAGGGGAGATCGTTGCCGAAGACCTGACAGCGGATGTTGTGGTAATCGAGGCGAATGCTTCCAACATTGACATGGATGGCAGACTGCAGGCCAGAGAAAAACTGGAGGTCAAAGCGAATGCCGCCGATGTCACCATAGAGCAGGCGGCCTGGGTGCCGACGGCCATATTAAACAGCAATATGGGAGATATCGATGTGACTTTTGAGGGAATACGCAACGACTATGACGTATCCGCCACATCTAATATGGGTGACATCATGGTGGAGGATGGGGACGGGGAATCCGGCCATAATCCCACAGGGCAGATACAGGCCAAAAGCAATCTGGGTAATATTGATATAGAGTTTGAATAACAGGATTGACAAAAAGGAGGTAAAATTATGTACGAAGAAAAAAGACTGCGCCGTTCCAGAAACGGTATGATCTGTGGTGTATGCGGCGGTATCGCGGAATATTTCCGCATCGACCCGACCCTGGTGAGACTGGGCTGGGTGATCTTTTCCGCCATGGGCGGGTCGGGGATCCTGGCCTATGTGGTGGCTGCGATCATCATGCCCCGGGAAGATTAGGACGGCTGCCTGCCGGTAAAAAGGACTGCCATGCCAGTGTTTTGAGGTATGGCAGTCCTTTTTGCGGCCATGCGGACAGTATTTTTCAAAGTTACGATATCGTTCCTATGGTTATGGGTTTTCCGTGCCATATATTCGATCAGGCTGCAGGTATAAAAAGGTCGTTATCATTTTTTATATACAGAAACTCCTTCCAGAAATTTTAAAGTGGTTAAGGCCCGGAAAAGAAAATATGTATAAGAATGGAAAAAACAGGCCATACTCAAAAGGAAAGTGAGGATGACTGTATGAGTAAAAAAGATGAGAAACCGGATTTACACAATATGTCAAAAGAGGAGCGGATGAAATACGAGATTGCCGAGGAGCTGGGTCTGCTGGACAGGGTGCTGGAAAACGGCTGGAAAACACTGTCGGCCAAGGAGACCGGGCGCATCGGCGGGCTTATGACCCGCAGGAAACGTCAGGAAAAGAAAACGGCGGAGTAGGCTTTCAGCCATTCTCCGGCCACAATGTGGTTTCCCTCCCCGGTGAGGTGGATGCCGTCGGGGGTGATCAGGTGGGTTCCCTGTGCGTCCGCGGCCTGGTTTAGCGTATCCTGGAGGGGCAGGTACAGGCCGTCGTACTGCCCGGCTGTGTCCCGGAGGATTCTGTGTTCTTCGGCTAGAAGGGGAAACCAGCGCTGATGCTCCGATGGCGTGGGGAAAAGAAAGGGCTCCATGACAAACAGAGGGCCGGCATGAAAGCGTCGGATCAGGGAAAAAATCTCATGGATGTTCGCGGCAAATCTGCCGGGGATCCAGGAGGGATCCGCCCAGGAGGCCACGGACAAATCGTTGACGCCGATGAGGAGGGAGAGGCAGCCGCCGTCTGCACCGTCGGCTTGGGAAGCATGTACCGGCGGATGCAAAAGACCTGCCAGGGAGTGTTCCTCCCGTCGCAGCAGGCGCAGGACGTCCGCTGTGGTGAAACCGTCCTGTCCCAGATTGACCAGGCGGCAGGAAGGATCCAGGGCGGCGGCGATCACCCGCACGTAGCCCTGCCCCAGGCAGCGGGGATCATCCTCCCAGAGATGGCCGCTGTCGGTGATACTGTCTCCCAGGAAAATGAATGTACGGACAGGTTCCGGAGAAATCTGTCCATACACGGCCTTTTTCATCGGGCCTCCTTATCGGGGCCGCTGTCCGGCTTGTCGTCGCTTCTGGGCTGGAATTTCCACAGGAACAAAGCGCCGAGACCGGCGATGATATACAGGATATTGACCAGTATGGCCGAATTGTTCTGGAGATAGTGGATCACCAGGACGATCGCAGCCAGTACGGCGATCAGTTCCAGCGCTGCGAAAAACCGTTTTTCGCGGCGTTCTTTAAACTGCATGACTTTTTCTGCGTGGCTGTTGTTTAGATATTCGCTGATATGTTCCTCCGTGATGCAGCATGCCACCTGATCGGAGGGGGAGAAGGAACGCAGATTCTCCAGGATATCCCGGTAGATTTCCTGGTAGGCAGCCTGGTAATCGATACTTTCAGCCACGGCTGTCTCCGGTGCCGTATCCTGCGTGGCGGAAACTTTTTGCGCGGTATCCGGCGCCGTCTCCGGCGCGGCGGAGGCTTTTTGCGCCGTCTCTGCCTGGGAGGCGGCGTCTGTCCCATCCGGCGTCTCCGGAAGGGTACGCCGTGGATGTTCCACGTTCAACGCCGGGCCGGGTTCCTGTCTGTCCGCCCCTGTCTGTCCGCCCCCGTCTGTCTCTGCCTGTAAGGATACAATGTCCGCGGCGGATCCTCCGGCAGCGGGATTTCTGCGCCTGCGCTTTTTGCGCGGGCGGTTTTCCTGTCCGGCGCGGTTATATCCGGTCTGTCCGGAAGCTTTCTCGGTTGTATTTTGCTGTGTCATCGGATAGTACCTCGTTCTTGTTTGGTGGAATAAAACAGGCGTCATGCCCTGTGATTTCTCCATTATAACAGATTCTTTTTGTGCCAGCTACCCTTATCACAATAAAATCAGTTCCAATATAAACACCACCATACAGGCGCTGACCGATACCTGCAGCAGGCTTTTTCCCGTCCAGGCCAGAAAGATGCCGGCGGCCAAAGCGGCCCAGGCGGACCAGACGCTGCCGGTCTCGGAGAGAATGGCGGGGAAGGTCATCACGGCCAGCGTCACATAGGGGACATAGTAAAGAAAAGAACGGATCGTTTTATTTTTGATCTCTTTCCGGATCAGCGTCAGGGGCAGCATACGGATCAGGTAAGTGGTTCCGGCCATGACCAGGATATAGAGGTAGATATTATGGCTCATCTTGTTCCTCCTCGTGGGGAAATAGTATGGCTGCGCCGCCGGCGATCAGGACGGTGAGCAGGATCGTCCGGGTGCCGGAGGGCAGGGCGGATATACCGGGCAGCCGGGTGAAAGCGAAGCTGGCTGCCATGGAAATCAGGATCACGCCTGCGAGGATCCGGCTTTTTTTTGCCGGGGGGACGATGATGGCAAGGAACATGCCGTAGAGCCCCACGCTCAGGGCACGGACGATACTGGCGGGGAGCAGGCTGCCCATCAGCACGCCTAGGAAGGTGCCGCCGGCCCAGCCCGGAATAGCCACCGCAAAAGCGCCGTAGGAGTAAAAGGGATTCAGCCTGCCGGGATAGGCCATGGAGATGCCGAAGATCTCATCAGTCACGTCATAACTGATCAGGAAACGGTGCAGCAGCGAGGTATCCGGCGGCAGCTTCTGGCTCAGGGCGCAGGACATCAGAAGGTACCGGGCGTTTGCCACCAGTTCCATGACGGCCACCTCCAGATAGCCGGAACCAGCCGCGATCAGGGTGAATCCGGCGAATTCGCCGGCGGAGGCGTTGTTGGTCAGGCTGGCGAGCATGGCCTGAAGGGCGGTGAATCCGGCATTTTTCGCCGCAATGCCCAGTGTGAATGCTACAGCCAGATAGCCCAGGGCGATGGGGATGCCGTCCCGCATCCCCCGGGCAAAGGCCAGTTGGTTTGCGTTTTTCATAAGATTTTTCTCCGGTTGTCAGTAGTCGTATTTTTCTATTGTGAAGTCATTTTATCGGCCTGTCAAGTGAATGTTTGAAAAACGCACGACAAACCCGGATGATATTCAGGTTCTGGACCGATGTTTCCATAAACAACGCCCCTTTTCTTTTATTTTACCAGAAAAGAAACCCATTCATCATTTGTTTACTCATGCGTTTGTTGTGTGAAAAACGGAGGTAACTATGTAACAGTGAATGTAAAAACCATGGAGATCCGCCGTAAAAAGCAGATCCCCATGGTCTCGTCAAAAATATTATATAAATAATAAGGAGGGGCGGATTTATTTTCCCAATGCCGTTTTCTGGGAAACCGTCGTCTCTTTGTCATAGCAGGCAAATGCCCCGTCCACCAGAGTTTTTTCCGGCTTCGGTGTAAAAGCGCTGACGATGGGGACGATCACCAGTCCGGCCAGCATGGCGATGGCGCCGCAGTTGATCGGCGACTGCATGACCGCCGGGAAAGAGCTGCGGAAGAAGATATTGGCTACCATCAGTACGGAGCTGAAAATGAAACATACCCAGCAGGAGGCCCGGCTCACCCATTTGCCGTACAGGGAATACATAAACGGCGCCAGGAAGGCTCCCGCCAGCGCGCCCCAGGAGATTCCCATGAGCTGGGCAATGAAAGTCACGTTACTCTTGTACTGGATCAGGGCCAGCACAGCGGAAATGGCAATGAAGACCACGATCAGCGCCCGTATGTACAGCACCTGCTTTTTCTCATCCATGTCCTTGATGAATGTGTCCTTGATAAAGTCAATGGTCAGCGTGGAGCTGGAGGCAATGACCAGGGAGGACAGCGTGGACATGGAGGCGGACAGCACCAGGATCACCACCAGGGCGATCAGCATGGGGCTTAAGCCCGAGAGCATGGTGGGGATGATGGAGTCAAACCCGTTGGCCGTCACGTCGACCTGATCGGAGAAGAGCCGGCCGAAGCCGCCCAGGAAATAGCTGCCGCCAGCCACTACCAGAGCAAAAACAGTGGAAATGATCGTGCCTTTTTTGATGGCGCTCTCATCTTTGATGGCGTAGAATTTCTGCACCATCTGGGGCAGCCCCCAGGTGCCCAGGGAGGTCAGGATCACAACGAATATAAGGTTCAGGGGATCCGGGCCCAAAAAGGAATTAAAGATACCCGGCGTGGTGGATACGGTCTCGTCAGTGATCCGGCCAAGGCCGTCCAACGCGGCCATGAAGCCGCCCTTGCTGGCCAGCACGGCGCCGATGATGGTGACGATACCCACCAGCATAATGATACCCTGGATAAAATCATTGATGGCGGTGGCCATGTAACCTCCGGCGATTACGTAGATGGCAGTTAGCACGGCCATCAGGATGATGCAGACAGAGTAATCAATGTTGAAAGCCATACCGAAGAGACGGGACAGGCCGTTGTATAGGGAGGCCGTGTAGGGGATCAGGAAGATAAAGATGATCACCGAGGCTCCGATCTTTAAGGGATTGCTCCCGAAACGTTTGCCGAAGAACTGCGGCATGGTGGCCGAGTCCAGGTGCTGGCTCATGATGCGGGTGCGGCGTCCAAGTACCGCCCAGGCCATCAGGGATCCGATAATGGCGTTGCCGATGCCGGCCCAGGTGGCGGCAATACCAAATCTCCAACCGAACTGTCCGGCGTATCCGACGAACACCACAGCGGAAAAGTAGGATGTACCGTAGGCAAAGGCTGTCAGCCAGGGGCCCACAGAACGGCCGCCCAGCACGAAGCCGTCCACATCGGTGGCGTGTTTGCGGCAGTACAGGCCGATGCCCACCAGTACCGCGAAATAGATTACCAGTAAAATTACTTTCAGCATAGGTTCCCTCTCGCTTTCGTGTTTTAAAGTTTTATACGTTAATGATTTAAACAATAAAAAAGATACCACAGATAGAGGAAATGCGCAACAATAATTTTCGAACTGTTCAGTACCCTCACAGTTACAAATTTTCTTGAAATAGACGAAGGGGTGTGGGTATAATGGGCTGGACAACTAAAGAAAGAAGGTACGCAGCGATGATACATGAAATAATGCCGGATGTGATGGATAATCAGTATCGGAACCGGAAACCGGAAGGGGACAGCAGGGTGCTGTTTGTCCGGGGACAGGAGATCCTGGTGTGCGGGGGAGCGGAGGGGATCGCTTATCCGCGGTATGGAGACGTGGCGGGACAGACAGGGCGGATGGTCTATCTGTTTTCGGTCAGCGGCCGTACATATTTCCTTGGCGAAATGCTGACGCCGGAGATCGGCGGCGCCCGCTTTATGGGCTGGGAACAGCTCAGGGACGCCGTTCCCAGGGCGGAAGCTTTTGCGGGGATGACGGGAATCCATCTGCACCAGTGGTATCGGTCGGTGCAGTTTTGCGGCCGGTGCGGGAAGAAAGCGGTGCACCACGGGACAGAGCGCATGATGTACTGTCCCTCCTGCGGGAACCTGATGTTTCCGCGGGTCGCCCCGGCGGTTATCGTGGCGGTGACGGACGGCGAGCGGCTGCTGCTCACGAAATACGCGGGGAAGGAGAACGCCCATTTTGCCCTGGTGGCCGGATTTGTGGAGATCGGTGAGACGGCTGAAGAATGTGTGCAGCGGGAACTTCTGGAGGAGGTGGGGATCCATGTGAAGGATATCCGCTATTACGGCAGCCAGCCCTGGGGTTTTGCCGGAAATCTGATGCTGGCTTACACGGCCCGCCTGGACGGCGGCCACAAGATCGATCTGGACCGCCATGAGCTTGCGGAGGCAGAGTGGCTCCTCCCGTCGGAGATTCCCGAGATTCCCGACCACAGCAGCCTTACCCGGGAGATGATCCGGCGGTTTAAGGAGAGAAAATTATAAAAAACCCTTGACTGTAAACCCTCTTTATACTGTATACAGGAGGGGAACAAGGCGGTTTCGGGCGGGAAATTCCATCCGAAAGACCGCCGGCAAGGGAGGAATGGGTTAATGACGATCAAGGAAATCGAGGAACAGCTGCGGGTCACCCGGGCCAATGTGCGCTTCTATGAGAAGGAGGGGCTTTTGTTTCCCCGGCGGAATCCGCTGAACGGCTATCGGGAGTACAGCGAGGAGGACGTGGAGATCCTGAGGAAGATCATCTTTTTCCGCGGCCTGGATGTGCCCATTGAGAAGATACGTTTTTATATGGAAGGAAAACTAGGGCTCCATGAAATATTGAGGGAGCAGATCTGCCGGGCGCAGGAGAAACAGGAGGCGGCTGTGCAGGCCCAGGGGCTGTGCGAGAGGCTGCTGGAGCAGGAGGAGCCGGATTTTGCGTCCTTTAGCGTTCCTGGAGAGGCGGACGAGAGGCCGGTACTGATCCGGGATACACTGCACAGGCTGGCGTATTTCTGGGATACGCTGCTGGTATGGGGACTGTTTGTCCTGCAGGCCCTCTATACGCTGCTTATGTATCCCCTGCTTCCCCGGGAGATCCCTACGGACTGGAGCGGCCTTGCGGCCGTGAAATATCAAGGCAAGCCGTTTTTCCTTACTTATCTGACGTTATCCGTTATTTTGCTTTATGGTATCCGGGTGGCGGTGTTTTCCCTGTACTGTCCGATCCGGTTCAGGGCTTATCTGGATGAGGCCTGCGCCCTGTGCAAAGCGGGCGGAATCGGATTCGCTTTCTCCCATCAGATTTACACGGTGCTTTCCTGGCAGGGCGTTCCCCTGGGCTACGGTACGTTCATGCTTTTGGCCGCGGCGCTGTATGCGCTTCTGATACTGATCTGCTGGCGGCTGTTTATCCGGAGAAGGGAGGCGGCCGTATGAAAGTATTGATTTTCGCGGCAGCCGTCCTTTCCCCCGGGCTGCTGCCTGTGCTTTCGGGCGGGGCGGTGGCCTGTCTCCTGGCGGCAGGGCTGTACAGATTGATGAAGAAGGCGGCAGAGGAGAAAAGGCGGGATAGGATCCGGTCGGCCTTCGGGCAGATCCCACCGGAACCCCGTTACATGGATGAGGTGCGTATCTATCATGAGCAGACCAGAGATATGCTCCCCGGGGAATCCATCGACGATATCACCTGGAACGATCTGGAGATGGACCGGGTGTTTGCCCGGATTAACCACACGGGCAGCTATATCGGGGAACAGGTGCTGTACCGCAGATTACATGCGGGAACTTTTGACGGGACGGAACCATCCGGTTTACAAAGCGGGCGGGAAGTGTCTGGCAGGGAACTTTCGGGACAGGATGCCGCGGCGTCCGGGACATGGGAGAAGCGTCTCCGCTTTTTGGAAGAGAACGAGGAAGTCCGCACGGATCTGGAAGTGGCTCTGGCGGCCATCGGAAAGGTAAAAGAGGATTATCATCTGCCCGTGTTTCTTCTCCACGCCGCTGAACTGGACGTGGGCCCTGTCTGGCTGTACCGGGGGTTGCAGTGTCTGCTGGCGGCGGCCCTGATCGGCGGGACGGTTTTTCGGCAGGAGTGGTGCCTGTTTGGGGCGCTATTTGTGGCGCTGGTCAATGTGTGCGTCTATTCGGCGGGAAAGATGCGCTGCGGGGCTTATCTGTCGGCTCTGGGCAGCATCCGGGAGATGGCTGTCTTCGGGCAGTTTCTTGTTAAAAAGGAGGAGTACAGAACCCTTATCCCGAAAAGGGAGCTGGAGGAGGCGATCCATGCGCTTCGGTCCGTTACCCGGCGGATCGGCCATTTTCAGCTTCGCAAACACGGGCTCATGACGGGGGATGTCATGGAACTTATGAGAGACTATCTCATCGGCGCGACGCTGTGGGATTTTACGGTATTTCACTGGCTGACCCGGCAGATTGAGGGAAAATTGGATCATGTGCTGACGTTATACGAGGGCATCGGCGAGCTGGATATGGATATAGCCGTCTGCTCTTTCCGACGGAGTCTGCCTTATTACTGCATACCGGAGAACTATGTCGAGAAAAGGATGGATATGGAGCAGATGTACCATCCGCTGCTGAATAATCCTGTGGGCAACGACTGGCATATAGAGAAAAACTGTATCCTCACAGGCTCTAATGCCTCGGGTAAATCCACGTTTATCAAGGCTCTGGCCGTTAACGCTATCCTGGCCCGCGGTATCCATACCTGTGCGGCGGCCCGTTTTTGCCTGCCGCCTATGTACGTTGTGACTTCCATGACGGTGCGGGACGATATCTCGGCGGGGGAAAGCTATTACATCCGTGAGGTTAAGTACCTGAAACGGCTGGTGGAGCGCAGCGCCGGTCCGGGCTATACTCTCTGCGTCATAGACGAAATCCTGAAGGGGACGAATACAAAGGAACGTCTGGCAGCTTCCGAGGCGGTACTCCGTTATATGGAAGATACGGACTGTCTGACCATAGCCGCCACCCATGACCGGGAGCTGGCCGCCGCTATGGAGGACGTGTATGAAAACTATCATTTTCGTAATTATATGGAAGACGGGGAGATACGTTTTGATTACCGCCTGTACCGGGGGATCAGCAATTCCAGCAATGCCGTGGCTCTGCTGGAGGTTCTGGGATTTCCGGAGGAGATCGTCAGTGAGGCGGGACGGCTGTGCAGGTGAGTGAATTGTAATCAGGACGGAGCGGGTATGGAAAAAAACGGCGGACGATCAGAAAGATCGCCCGCCGACGGTATGTTTACAAAAATGTCTTTATCTTGTGATAAATGCCGTTTCCATCCAGGCCGTATTTTTCCAGAAGCTTTACGGCGGGGCCGGATTCGCCGAATACGTCGTTCACGCCGATCCGCAGAATCCTGCACGGACAGTGCTCACTTAGACATTCGCACACGGCGCCGCCCAGCCCTCCAATGACGGAATGCTCCTCAACAGTGACGATCTTTCCGGTTTCTTTGGCCGCCCGGATGACTAGTTCTGCATCCAGCGGCTTGATCGTGTGGATATTGATGACTCTTGCGTTCACGCCGTCCTGAGCCAGGCCGCGGGCGGCTTCCAGCGCATAGGATACGCACAGGCCGGTGGCGATGATCGTCAAATCTTTTCCGTCTTTCAGCGTGACACCTTTTCCCAGTTCAAAAGTGTAGCCAGGAGTATCGTTGATGACGGGGAGAGCCAGGCGGCCGAAACGCATGTAGACGGGGCCGCTGTGTTCGCAGGCGGCTTTTACGGCGGCCCGCGCCTCCACATCGTCTGCCGGATTGATGATGGTCATGCCCGGAATTGTCCGCATCAGGGCGATGTCCTCGTTGCACTGATGTGTGGCCCCGTCCTCACCGACGGAGATGCCGGCGTGGGTGGCGCCGATTTTTACATTCAGATGAGGATAACCGACGGAGTTGCGTACCTGTTCAAAGGCGCGCCCGGCGGCAAACATGGCAAAAGAGCTGGCAAAGGGGATTTTTCCGGCGCAAGCCAGTCCAGCAGCAACGCCTATCATATTACCCTCCGCGATGCCGCAGTCGATGAAACGCTCAGGATACGCTTTTTTAAACAGGGAAGTTTTAGTTGCCGCGGCAAGGTCGGCATCCAGAACAACGATCCGGTCGTCTTGTCCGGCGAGTTCTACGAGTGCTTTGCCGTAGCTTTCACGGGTTGCGATTTTCTTTATTTCTGGCATAATGCTTCACCTGCCTTTTCTAATTCTGCCATGGCTTGTTCATATTGCTCGTCATTTGGCGCCGTGCCGTGCCAGGCGACCTGGTTTTCCATAAAGGAGATGCCCTTCCCTTTGACCGTTTTCATGATGATGGCGGTGGGCATGCCCTTGGTGGCGCGGGCTTCGTCGAACGCGGCTTTCAGCTGGTCAAAATCATTGCCGTCGGCCACGTTGATCGCATGGAAATTAAAAGCCTCCCATTTTTTGTCTATGGGGTAAGGAGAGCAGACATCCCGGACGGCTCCGTCGATTTGAAGGCCGTTGTTATCCACAATGATTACCAGATTGTCCAGCTTGTGGTGCCCGGCCAGCATAGCGGCTTCCCATACCTGCCCTTCTTGGATTTCCCCGTCACCCAGCAGCGTATAGGTGCGGTAGGACCGGCCGTCCATCTTGGCGGCAAGTGCCATTCCCACGGCGGCGGACACTCCTTGCCCCAGGGAACCGCTGGACATGTCGATACCGGGAATGTGCTTCATATCCGGATGACCCTGGAGTATGGAGCCGATCTGACGCAGTGTGTGCAGAGTTTCTGTCGGAAGAAATCCTTTCTGGGCCAGCGTCGCATACAGACCCGGGGCAGTATGCCCTTTAGACAGTACGAACCGATCCCGGTCGGGCGCTTTTTCTTCCCGGGGATCCACGTTCATTTCTTCAAAATAAAGGTAGGTAAATACTTCCGCGGCCGACAGCGAACCGCCGGGATGGCCGGCTTTGGCGCTGTGGGTGGAAAGGATGATGCCTTTGCGCACTTCATTTGCTATTTTCTGCAGGTGTAGTTTATCCATTTGATACCTCCTCAAATGTTTTGTAGAAGTTCCGGATGTTGGCCGGGACATCTCCGTGAAAAACGGAAGAACCGGCCACAAGGATATTGGCCCCCGCCTGGATGACGGAAGATGCATTTTCCGGTGTGATTCCGCCGTCTACCTCAATATCGGCCGCATATCCGCCCGTACGGATGACCTCGCGGAGCCGCTCAATTTTAGCGGTAACGGCGGGAATGTAAGAAGCGCCCCCAAAGCCGGGATCCACGCTCATCAGCAAGACCATGTCCAGATCCGGGAGTACATACTCGACGGCGGATAATGGAGTGGAAGGATTGAGGGCAACGCCGACTTTGGCCCCCGTTTCCCTGATGGCCCGGACAGTGCGGTGCAGATGCAAGGACGCCTCCGCATGGACTGTGATGAGATCGGCTCCGGCTTCAACGAAATCTTTGATATAACGTTCCGGCCGGGTGATCATCAGATGGACGTCGAATACTTTGTCCGTGTAAGGGCGGATGGAACGGATGACGGGAAGTCCCAGGGACAGATTGGGGACAAACAGCCCGTCCATGACATCAATGTGAATGTAGTGGGCGGGGGAAGCGTCCAGTACAGAAATGTCCCTTCCCAGCCGGGAAAAATCCGCGGAAAGGATGGAAGGCGCCAATTTTATCATAGAGTTACCTCTTTTCCATACAGTTGAAAAACAAAAAGTTACAAATTGCTGCAAAATTGAGGAAGCAGAACCTGCAATTTTGCAGCAAAAAGTATAGCATGACTTTTTATTTATTTCCGTTGATGTAATCTTCCACCATCTGATGGCACTGTTCATCGGGGAACTGTACCGGCGGATGTTTAAAGAAGTAGGAGCTCGGCTCTTCGATGGCGCCTGCCAGACCTCTTTCTTTGGCCAACATACAGCACCTCACAGCATCTACGCTGATTCCGCCGGAGTTCGGGCTGTCGATAACATCCAGCTTTAGATTCAGGCGCACGGGAGCGCCCCCGAATTTCTGTCCCTCAATGGAGATGATCGCGGTCTTCTGATCGCCCTGATTGTCCACGAAAGCAAATCCGGGAGCGATCGGAGTATCCTTTTCTTTCAGAATGCTGGCAATAGCGTCATGCTTGGTCACGTGTTTGGTTTCGCCGCGCATGACCAGGTTGATAAAGTCGGTGTTGCCCGCATAGTTCAGCTGATAGGATTTGGTGATCTTGATACCTCTGTCTTCGAACAGCTTGGCCAGAGCACGGTGCACGATGGTGGCGCCTAACTGGCTCTTCCAATCGTCGCCCAGCAGAGGGATGCCGGCTTTTTTGGCCTTCTCAGCCGTATCGGGTGAGCTTGCCAGCAGCTCCGGAATACCGTTTACGACGCCGCATCCGGCTTTGCAGGCGGCATCCAGGTAGAATCTTGCTGCGTCATGGGAACCAGTGGGCAGATTAATCAGGATAACATCCACTTTATAGTCTTTCAGAGTCTGGGCCACGTCCACCGGTTTCTGGGAATCGTCAATGGTAAAATAATCTTTTCCATAATAGTGCTGAAGATGATCCGGAGCGCCGTCCAGGACGGGGCCCTTTAGCACAGGTGCGTTCAGGTGCGGAACATCGCAGATTTTATAGGTGCAGTTTGGCCACATAAGAATTGCTTCGCTTACATCTTTGCCCACCTTTTTGGAGTCCACGTCGAACCCTACAACGACCTCAATATCTGAGGGAACATAGCCGCCCAGATCGTAATGCATAAGGCCGCCCGCTTCTTCCGCAATTTCCGGCGTCTTATAGAACTCAATACCCTGTACAAGAGAGCATGCGCAGTTGCCTACACCCACAAGCGCCAACCTGATTTTTTTCTTTCCCATAGTGTTTTCCTCCAAAATGTAGTTTTAAGATAATGTTTATGTTAAAGTTAACGTTAAAGTAAGAGGGAAAAATAATTTGTAACAATCTTGGATGTTAAATACTTTAACGTTAACTGAAACATTAACTTTTCTTATGTGGACATTATAGATGCAGGGCGTAGAAATGTCAATTGTGATATCTTCACAAAAAATAGCGGAAAATTTGAGAATAATGATTAAAAGGTAAAATAAAAAATGTGTTCTGGACAGTATCCTTCCATTGGGTTAAAATGAACTAATAGCTTTAATGATAACTGTTTTGTTGCATGTGCAGTTAATCATGGAAAGATTACGGAGGTTACGCGAGAGATCCATGGAAGTAGTCGTTGTGGGAAATATGGTGAAGGAGACGATCTTTTATCCCGATAAGACGGTAGGGCCGGTTTTGGGGAGTCCCTGCGCTTATACCAGCTTGGCTCTGGCCCGGATGGGGAAAAAGGTAGGGGTAGTGACTTATTATGGCAATGATTTCAAGGCGGAAATCGACAAAGAGTTGCGGCTGGTAGACAGAACAGGCTGTCGGGAATACCTTCATACAACAGAAAATCATCTGATCTATCAAGATGAAGAAAAAAACAGAGTGGAATATTTTAAAGTGGCGCCGGTAATCAGCAGCGATCTGATACCAGGAGAGTATAAAAATGCGCCTGTTTTTTTTATAAGCCCCATGCATTTTGAAGTGGATGTGGAGGTATGCAGGATGCTGAGCGGGCAGAAGAAAACGATTATCGTAGATCTGGGCGGTTACGGCGGAACGACTTCTTATTATCATTTTTCTGTGGCTACAGCTCGGGGCTCTAAACTGATCGATACCCTGTGCCGGTATGCGTCCATCATCAAGGCGAGCCGGGACGACCTGCGCTATCTGTTTCCGGATAATGACATAGAGAGCTGTATTTCTTATCTGCTGGATAAGGGTGCGGATTGTGCGGTCGTCACTATGGGTATAGAGGGGGCGGTCTATCAAAAGCAGGGCGGGCCGCTGAAAAGTTTCCCCTGCTACAGGGCGGAGCGGGAAGAAGAGAAAAATCTTACGGGAGCCGGCGACGTATTTACAGCCGGTATGATTGCAGCGCTGTGTGAGAAACCTTCCGATATGGATTATGCCGTGCGGTACGGCAACAGTGCGGCCTCACTGATTTTGGATGTGAGAGGCGGGTGTGTGGAAAAGCGCATGCCGACGGATGGTATGATCAAAATGAAAATGGAAGGAGGGGGGCAGCGATGAAAAAGGTAACGCGGCTGAAAGACCTGGCAGAGGGATTAAACGTGAGTATTACGACGGTGTCAAAAGCCCTGAATGACCATCCGGATATATCGGCAAAAAGAAAAAAAGAGATTCTGGACTATGCAAAACAAATGAATTATATGCCGAATCAGGTGGCGAAAAGCTTTCGGCAGCAGAAGACCAGATTGATCGGCGTCATATTCAGCGATAATACTAATCCTTTCTATGCCAGAGTCATTCGAGGGATTGAGGACGTCATGTTTCGGAACGGCTATCACTGTATTCTGATGAATAGCTATGAGGATGCGAAAAAGGAAGCGCAGTTCATAGATGAGTTGAGGGGGCTGAATGTGGCGGGAGTACTGCTGAGCCCGGCTGCCGGAAGGGGAGACAGCATTCGGCTGTTGGAGCGGTACGATATCCCCTATGTGCTGGTAAACCGCTATGTGGAGAAAGGAAAAAATACCTACGTGGCTCTGGATGATTATATGGCGGGATATCTGTCGGCGAAGCATCTTTGCAGTTACGGGAATAAGGAAATCTTTTTCCTGAATTTTATTCCAGAAGTGTCCTCGGCGAAAGAACGGGAGGCCGGGTACAGGCAGGCGCTGAAAGAATGCGGTATAGCGGTCAGACCGGAATGGATTATCAATGGCTGCAGAAATCAGAATGACGGATATGAAGCAGTCAAAAAAATTTTAGAGACGGTCAGGCCGCCGATTTCGATCATGTGCTACAGCGATAATATCGCGATCGGGGCGGTCTGCGCTATTCAGGAGAGGCGGTATATGCTTCCTTATGATGTGGCGCTGGTCGGCAACGATGATATCGCGCTGGTTTCCTTTTTGAGCCCGCGTTTCACGACCATCGGCGTTCCCAAATTGAGAATGGGACGAAAGGGGGCAGAGCTTTTAATCGAACGGATCCGGGCCAAGGAGAAAGCGGACGAGATGGATGAAGAATGTGCCTGGGAGGATCAGCAGATTCTGATGCGGCCGAAGTTGTTGATCCGGGAAACCAGTTAACGGAAAAATATATAGCTATAGAAGAAAAGGAGATCTCTGCCCTTGGGACGGAGATCTCCTTTTTTACTGCGAAATTTTTTTGGGGCCAGGTGTACAATTTTTATTCGAATTCTTTGTAGAATAGTGCTAATTGACACTGGCTTTTTTTGTGTGTATAATCCAATCAACAATAAAGTTAACGTTAACTTTAACATAAAACATATTTTGCATCGTATGGAGAGAAATACATTATGAGAAAGGAAAGATATGGAAACTAAATTAGATATCGTTGTTATCGGAACAATCATAAAAGAAACGATACAATTCCCCAATAAAACATTGGGTCCGGTACTCGGCAGCCCGGCGGCTTATGCCAGCCTGGTCATGGCCGCACAGGGGAAAAAGGTGGGCCTTGTCACCTATTATGGGAAGGATATGGAAAATGTCATTTCGGAACTGGATGTGCTGAATCGGGACGGAGTGATGCCTTATGATTTCACGACGACAAATCTTTTGGTTTACCGGGAAGATGGCACCAAATATGTGGAATATCAGAAAGCGTCTCCGAACATCACTTTTGCAGATATCCGGCCGGAATACTTGGGCGTGGATTATTTCAAGATCTGCCCAATGAATTACGAGGTGGAGCTGGATGTGGTGGAACGGCTGCATCAGATGGGGAAGACTGTATTTGTGGATCTGGGAGGATACGGCGGCGCCACCAGTGACATCCGTTACTCGGTTATTGAACCGTATGGGAAAATGGTGATTGACACTTTGTGCGCAAACAGCACGATTATCAAGGCCAGTGCGGAGGATATGTTCAGCATCATGGACGGCGGCACTCCAGAAGATGCGGCGGACTATCTGGTCCGCGCGGGTGCCAAGAACCTGGTGATTACCCTGGGGGAACGGGGAGTTCTGTATAAGGAAGGCGACAGTGAGATCCAGTACATTTCGCCTTTTACGGCCAGAAGCGAGATTGAGGATGGCAGCCTGGATTTTACAGGCGCGGGAGATTCTTTTGGCGCCGGCTTTATGTCTTCTTATATTGTGCATCAGAATATGAGGAAAGCCGTCATCAATGGTAATGCGACAGCATCTTTGGTTATACAGAAATCGGGGGGATGCACTCTCAAGCGGATGCCCTCGAGTGAGCGTGTACGTCGCCGCATTGAAACCGATGAATGAAACGGGAAAGCATAATTTCCCCATAGAATTTAGGAGGAATAAAAGATGAATTATACAAGCGAACAGATTATAAAATCCTGCAAAAATAAGATTCTGGGAGAAGCCGATGCGCTTACGAAGGTTGCGGATCAGGTGGATGAAGCATATACCCAGACGGTAGAGGCGATTTTGGCCTGTAAAGGAAGGGTAATCATAACGGGCCTGGGCAAGACCGGCCACGTGGGAAAAAAGATCGCGGCATCGCTGGCCAGCCTGGGTGTTCCGGCATTTTTTGTACATAGCTGCGAATCTCTGCATGGGGATATGGGAATGATTACAAAAGATGACCTGGTGATCATGATTTCCAACAGTGGAAAGTCTCCGGAGATTCTGAATATGCTGGCACCGTTGAAGATTATTGGCGCCCGAACTGTTTCCATTACGCGGGATCGGAAATCGCCGCTGGCAGATGGGACGGATATTTCCATTTTGGTGGATGCAGGGAGCGAGATTGACCATATGGGACTGGCGCCTACCAGCAGTTCCACGGCGGCATTGGCGGTCGGAGACGCTTTGGCGGCGGTGGCCTCCGAGCTGAAAGGATTCCAGAGAAAAAATTTTGCTTTGAGTCACCCGGGCGGAGCGCTTGGACAGCAGCTCATCAAGGAATATCAGGAATCTACGCAGGGATGAGAAACTATTGGCTGCTTTGTAGGGACGAGGAGGAAGAAATATGATAGCGTTGGGCAGTGACCATGGCGGTTATGCATTGAAAGAAGAGATCAAGAAGTATCTTGAAACCCGCCAGATATCTGTAAAGGATTTCGGAGCTTTTACACCGGAGGCAGTGGATTATGCGGATGTTGCCTATCCGGTGGCCCAGGCGGTGGCTTCGAAGAAGTGTGAAAGGGGGATTTTATGCTGTGGCACAGGCATAGGGATTTCCATGGCGGCTAATAAAGTCAAGGGGATTCGGGCGGCTTGTTGTTCGGACTGTTTCAGCGTAAAGTATACGCGCCTACATAATGACGCTAATATTTTGTGTATGGGAGGTCGTGTGGTGGGCCCCGGCCTGGCCCAAATGATGGTGGATTTGTTTCTGGAGACGCCTTTTGAGGGCGGACGCCATCAGACGAGGATTGACAAGATTGCAGCGATAGAAAATAGGCAGGAGGGATAGACAATGGCCTTGGTCACAACCAGAGAAATGTTTAAAAAAGCATATGATGGCGGTTATGCGGTCGGTGCGTTTAATGTAAACAATATGGAAATTGTACAGGGAATCACGGAAGCGGCAGCGCAGGAGCGGTCTCCGGTTATTTTACAGGTGTCCGCAGGGGCAAGGAGGTATGCAAACCACACGTATCTGATGAAGCTGGTGGAGGCCGCCGCATTGGAAGTAGATATTCCCATGGCGCTTCATCTGGATCACGGAGCGGACTTTGAGATATGTAAATCTTGTATTGACGGCGGATTCACTTCTGTCATGATTGACGGTTCTAGGTTCGCCTTTGAAGAGAATATAGCTCTCACCAAAAAAGTTGTGGAATATGCTCATGAAAAAGGCGTTGTAGTGGAGGGGGAGTTGGGCAAACTGGCCGGCGTCGAAGATGAGGTGGAAGTCCATGAGGAAAATGCTCTGTATACAAATCCTGACGAAGTGGAGGAATTCGTGGCAAGAACGGGGGTGGATTCCCTGGCTATTGCCATCGGCACCAGCCACGGGGCATTTAAGTTCAAACCGGGGCAGAGGCCGCAGCTGCGGTTTGACATACTGGCCGAGATCGAGAAAAGACTTCCGAATTATCCGATCGTGCTGCACGGTTCTTCATCGGTCAACCAGAAGTATGTGGCGGATATCCGCAAATATGGCGGCATATTGGATGACGCCATAGGTATTCCGGAGGAAATGCTCCGGAAGGCTGCCCAATCTGCCGTGTGTAAAATCAATATTGATTCGGATGTGCGGCTGGCAATGACGGCGGCGGTGCGGCGGGATCTCGCGGAGCATCAGGGACATTTTGATCCCAGAGAATATCTGCGTCCGGCGAGAGACAACGTGCGGGAGCTGGTAAGACATAAGATACAGCATGTTTTAGGTTCATCGGGACAGGCATAGTCATAATGGCAGCCCCTGGATAGTCAATAAAGGGGGGAAGGAGGAGTAATAGTCATGAAAATTGAAAATATAACGGATATCCAGGAATTTTTTAAGGTGATTGATTCCTGTAAAGGAAAGGTCGAATTAGTGACCGGCGAAGGCGATCGCCTGAATCTGAAATCCAAGCTGTCCCAGTATGTTTCGATGGCCAGCATATTTCAGGGCAGGGACGAGATTCCGGAACTGGAGATCATCGCTTATGAAAAAGAAGATATAAACAAGCTGATTTCCTTTATGATTGTTTGATGAATGAACCGCAATAATAAAAAAAAAGGAGAATAAAAGAATGAAAAGAAAGATTTTGGCAGTGATGTTAGCAGGAAGTATGGCGGTGTGTATGACAGCTTGCGGCGGTGGTTCAAGCTCCGAGGCGGCCGGCAGTTCTGCGGCGGGCAAGACGGAAGAGACATCTTCGAAACCGGCGGAAACCAGCGAGTCCGCAGTAAGCAGCAGTGCGGAGGCCAGTGGATCGATGGTCGGCAGCCAGCCGGCAGGGAATGACGGGGAGAAGTTTTTGATCGGATATTCTTATCCCGGCTCTGATAATGAGTTTTGGGGCGTGAATACGGTAGAGTGTGTTAATCAGGCGGCGGAGGCCTGCGGGTTTAGCGTGCTGATTGATGATTGTAATTATGACCAGGCCGAACAGATTTCGGATGTGGACAGCATGATTTCCGCAGGTATAGACGCGCTGGTGCTTGGGCCGCAGGACGCGTCCGTGTGCGCGGGTATTACGGCTGCTTGCAAAAACGCCAAGATCCCGGTAGTCATCATCGACCGCTGGCCGGGGGATGACCTGAAAGCAGGCGATGATTACATTTGTTTCATCGGGCCGGACGATGAGCAGGCCGGTTATGATATTGCGATGTCTTTGATTAATGCGGGTTGCACCAAGCTTGTGGGCGTGGGTGGCGTCCAGGGAACTTCTGTGGGCGAAAACAGAAAAATGGGATTGGATAAGGCGTTGGAAGAGCATCCCGAGGTGGAACTGCTTCAGTTTGAGTATGCCGGTGACACTTGGGATGATGGCGACAAGGCATTCCGTAATCTGTATCAGGCCAACAAAGATATCGATGGCGTGTGGTGCTTCAACGATTCAATGGCGCTGGCGACAGTGAATGTGCTCAAGGAGGAGAATAAGCTGGCGGATGTCAAAGTGGGCGGCATGGATCTTTTGACACCCTCGCTGACTTCTATGCAGGACAAAGAACTGTGGTTTTCTACGGGCGGCCATTATATGCAGGCCGGTTTTGCGGCGGTTGTTGCTTTTGATGTTCTTAACGGTATTGCTTATGATGGTCCGGAACGCATTCAAATGAGCCTGTACTGCGTAGATCAGACAGGCGTGGCGGATTTCCAGAAAAAAGATACGTATGATTGGGCAAACGCATCCAAGACACTGAATTCGGGTGCAGAGTATAACTTTACACTGGGAGCAGAATAAAGCAGTCTGAGTAAATATCCCGGCAGTCTGTGGACTACCGGGGTTTCTGTAATTAAAGTGACTGTTCAGTACAGGCCGAAGCGGAGATATTTTAAGCGGATTTTGCATTGTAACTGTGAGGGTACTGAACAGTTACTCATTAAAGAAAGGAAGGAGGAAATATATTGAATAGTGAGGCAAATGCAGTTGTTTTACGGGGGTTGAAAAAATATTTTCCGGGAACTAAAGCGCTGGATTGGAAGGATGATGATGTTATTGAAATCAGAAAAGGTGAGATCCATGGGCTGGTAGGTGAAAACGGGGCGGGAAAATCGACGACATTCCAGATTTTGATGGGCATCTATGATAAGACGGGCGGGGAGATTGAACTGTTCGGTGAACCCTACAATCCTCAGAATGTCCACGATGCGGAGGCCGCCGGCATTTCCATCGTTATGCAGCAGCCCAATTTTGCGGACAATCTGACGGTTGCGGAAAATGTATTTCTCGGATGCGATAAAAAATTCAGGAATAAGCTAGGGCTGATCGATTGGAAGAGACAGAACAGAGAGGCCAAGGAGATCCTGGACAGGCTGGGCTACACGGATATTGAGCCGACAACGGTTTTGGGAACCCTGGGTTATGAAAAAACGAAGCAGGTGGAAATAGCAAGGGCGCTCTCGACGAATCCGCGGGTTCTGCTGGTGGATGAAACCTCGGCGGCTATTTCCAAGGAGTCCGCGGAGAAGCTGTATGCGCTGCTGAAGGGATTGAAGAATCAGGGCTGTGCGATTCTGTATATTTCTCACTTTATAGAGGAGGTATATGAGCTGTGTGACCGTGTGAGCATTCTGCGGGACGGGAAACTAATTGCGAAAATGCCTATTGATGAGAGCGTGACGCCGGACATGATAGTGAAAAATATGGTGGGCCGCGATATGTCCACTGCAGTATACCGCAGCGATGATAACAGTTCTATAGGGGATGTCTTGTTTGAGACGAAGGGGCTAGGCAAAAGAGGAGAATTTGAAGATATTGATATCCGCGTGCGGAGCGGTGAAATCGTAGGCATCGCCGGTATCGGCGGCTGCGGCTCAGAAGCTTTTGGCAAAGCGTTGTTTGGGTATGAGTCGGTGGATGCCGGGAAGATGTATCTGGAGGGAAGGGAGATCCGAATTCGTTCGCCTTTGGATGCCATGCGTCTGGGAATCGGCCTAATCCCCAAGGACAGGGAGAAGGAGGGGCTGTTTTTACAATATGGTTCGGTGATTAATATTGCTTCGGGTAATATGCGGCGGATGAGCAGGCGTGGGATCGTGAATCATGCCGGTGAGCGGAATATGGCAGAAGAGTCGGTGAAACAGTTCCTGATCAAAACCCCGTCGGTGGACGATCCGGTGTCCGATATGAGCGGTGGAAACCGCCAGAAAGTTGTGATTGCCAAGTGGATTGTCAATGAGTCGAAATTTTTGATTGTAAATTCTCCGACCAGAGGCGTGGACATCGGCGCAAAATATGAGATTTACAAAATTCTGGAGGACCTGAAAAATGAGGGAAGGGGAATCTTATTGATTTCCGATGAATTGCCGGAGCTGATCGGTATGTGTGACAAAGTATACTCCTTCAAGCAGGGAAAGGTGTCCGGGGAGTTTGAACGGATGGTCTTTACAGAAGAAAAGATTGCGACACAGATGGTCTGATGAAAGGAAGGTTCGTGTTATGGAAAATAAAAATACGGTTGTTGCTTTTATAAAAAAGAATATTTCGTTGTCGGCATTTTTTATTTTGTTTATCCTATTTTCACTGACAACGCAGGGCAAATTTTTTGTGGCGGGGAATCTTTTAAGCGTACTGACGGGTTCCACAGATCTGCTGGTCTGCGCCTTGGGCGGTACTTTTATCATCATGATGGGGAGCATTGACCTGGCCGTAGGTTCCATGATCAGCCTTGGCGGTGTGGTTGTTGCCAAGACCTATCTGGCAACAGGAAATCTTTTTCTCGCTTTGCTGGCCACGTGGGGTGTGTGCGCCCTCTGCTACGGGATAATGGGTCTGGCCCATGTCTGCTTGAAAGTGCCCACATTTATCGTGACGCTGGGCATGCTCTCCATCGCCCGGGCGGTGGTGACGATGATCAGCGGCGGAGCAATTACCATGGTGGATTACGATGGCCCGATTAAACAGATTTTCGGTCTTCGTCCTAGCGTATTGATTGTGACTTTTCTGGCTTTCTTTGTCACAATATTGGTGGAAAAGTATATGTTGTTCGGACGCTATACGCGGCTGATTGGAGGTAACGAGAATGTGGCAAGGCTCAGTGGTGTCAATGTCAGATGGATGAAGGTCATGGTATATCTTTTTGCAGGCACTATGACGGCTCTCGGCTCCATCATCATGGCGGGAAGGATCGGTTCCGGTTCTCCTTCTATAGGAAGCGGCTATGAGCTGGATGTCATTACCGCTGTTGTGCTGGGCGGTACGGCACAGACCGGCGGCGTGGGCGGCGTAGCCGGTACGCTCGTGGGTGTGCTGACTATAGGAATCTTGGGCAATGGTCTGGTACTGTGGGGAATGCCCTCGGAGGTTCAGCTGTTTGTCAAGGGTGTTGTGGTTATTTTGGCGGTTGCCGTATCCACGGAGCGTAAACCGAACATGATTGTAAAATAAACCTGCTTGCGCTGCATTGTCGCACCACCACGTATCATAGTCGGCAATGGCGCATGAGGCATTCCTGAACTTGGTTTTCCGCTGCGGGGAAAAGGGGACTTTCAAAAGTAAAACGTTTATGGGGGTAAAAATGACAGATCTATATGCAAAGCTTCAAAACGGCAGTGATGTGCGGGGAACAGCCATTCCAACAGATACGGAGGCTGTCACCATAACGGAGGAGATGGTTGTTCATATCGCGTATGCCTTTGTCCGGTTCATTGAGGAAAAGGCGGGGAAAGAGGCGGAGGCTGTGCGAATTGGCGTGGGATATGATTCCCGGCTCACGTCTGAATCCTTTGCGCAGGCGTGTCTGCGGGGCATTGAGCTGGGCGGCGCTCGCGCGGTTTTGTGTGGGCTGGTGTCCACGCCATCCATGTTTATGTCCACAAAATTCGGAGAGACGGATTTTGACGGCGCCATGATGGTGACGGCCAGCCACCTGCCCTTTAACAGAAACGGGCTGAAATTTTTCTCCAGGGAAGCGGGGGTGGAGAAGAGTGATATCCGGGAGATTCTGGAAACGGCGGCCCGGGTAAAGCTTCCCAATACCTGGGAGGTGGAAAATTGTGAGAAAGCGGATCTTATCGGCTGCTATACCCGGCATATTGTGTCTTTGATTAAGAAAGAGGTACATGCGACGGACTATGATAAGCCGCTGCAGGGGTTACATATCGTCGTCGATGCCGGCAACGGCGCCTGTGGTTTTTTTGCCTCCCGCATCCTGGTTCCTTTGGGGGCGGATGTATCGGGGAGCCAGTATCTGCAGCCGGACGGCCATTTCCCCAACCATATCCCCAACCCGGAGGACAAGGAGGCGATCGCTTCCCTGCAGGCCTGCGTGCTGACTAACCGGGCAGACATGGGTATTATTTTTGACTGTGACGGAGACAGAAGCGCAGTCGTATTTGCCGATGGGCGGGAAGTCAACAGAAATCGCCTGATTGCCCTGATGGCGGCCATTCTGTCGGAGAAATATGTGGCTTCCACTGTCGTCACGGATTCTGTGACTTCCGATGGTCTGACCAGATTTCTGGAGGAGCAGCTGGGCATGCACCACCACCGGTTCAAACGAGGATATAAAAATGTGATTAACGAGGCAATTCGGCTGAATGAAGAGGGTCAGGAAACCTGTTTGGCTATAGAGACCTCCGGACATGGCG
Organism: uncultured Lachnospiraceae bacterium; assembly: GCA_910588295.1. Taxonomy (GTDB): domain Bacteria; phylum Bacillota; class Clostridia; order Lachnospirales; family Lachnospiraceae; genus UBA11957. The sequence goes on from CAJUQO010000010.1 coordinate 64,802, forward strand.
CTTTGAAAGAAAATTATTTTTCGGATGATGGCGCATACATGGCTACACTGATCTTATGTGCCTTGGCAAAAAAAAGAAGAGAAGGTAAGGATTTGTCTGATTTGATCCGGGATTTGCAGGAGCCGGCAGAATCTGTGGAGCACCGCTTGTCTATCCGGGCCGAGGATTTTCGGGCATATGGCAGACAGATTTTGAAGGAATTGGCGGAATTTGTAGAGCGGACGGAGGGGTTTGTCCTGGCTATGCCCAACCATGAAGGCGTCCGGGTTAATTTCCAGTGTGATGGTATAAAAGGCTGGTGTTTACTCCGCCTGTCCTTGCATGATCCGATTCTCCCGCTGAACATTGAGACGGAACAAGAGGGCGGCACAGATTATATCTATCGGCGGTTGAAAGAGTTTCTCGGTGCATATCAGGAGCTGGAGCTGCCGTGAGTCATGGTTGGGAAAGGCAGAAAACAGAATGAATACAGTTATTTTTGATATGGACGGGTTGATGATCGACTCTGAAAACTGGACGTTTGAGGAATATGTAAAAGTGTGTGCCGAGAAGGGATATGTCATGGATCTGGCCTGCTATAAAAGTATTGTGGGCTATACGATGACAGTTATACGGGAAAAATTCCGGAAATATTTTGGCGAGGCTTTTCCTCTGGATGAGATCATCAGTCAGGTTCATGAGAATCTGGATGGGCGTTTTGCCCGGGAGGGCATTCCCGTGAAGCCGGGACTAAAGGAGCTGCTGGCCTATCTGGAACGCGGACAATATCATATGGTGGTTGCTACGTCCAGCGACAGAAACAGGGTTGATTCGATTTTACGACAGGGGGCACTGACAGAGTATTTTGACGATGTGGTCTGCGGGGATGAGGTCAGGAACGGAAAACCGGATCCGGAGATCTTTCTGAAAGCTTGTGAGAAAGCGGGAACGACACCGGCCTCGGCTCTTGTGCTGGAGGATTCCGAGTGGGGGATCCTGGCGGCCCACCGCGCAGGCATCCCCTGTATCTGTATTCCGGATCTAAAAGAGCCGGGAGAAGAGAGCCGGGGTCTGACGGCGGCGGTCATGCATTCCCTGGAAGAAGTCATCCCGTATCTGGAAATGCGGAGTAAAAATAATCATTTGTACAGATGATTTTTCGGGCAGCCCGGAAGGAGGAAATCATGGGAGAGGCGGTAGCCGGCATGTACCATGTGGGTATTATAGCATCTGATTATGAACAGGCTGTGTGGTTTTACCACAATATGCTGGGCCTGACAATATATAAGGAAAGCTATTCGGAAAAGAGAAAGGCCAGAAAATTACAGATGTACTGCGGGAAGAGCTATGTCATAGAATTGTTTGTTCCGGAGCATTGCGAATCCTGCAGGGTGGAGTCCGGCTATATGAGAACCTGTGTGAATCATATCTCCTTTCTGGTTTCGGATGTGGGGGCGATGCTGGATCGGATGAAACGGAACCATATTGAAACGGAAGGCGTGAATCTGGATATGGAGACAGGGAAAAGGTACGGCTTCTGCTACGGGCCGGACGGAGTGAAAATTGAATTGTACGAGAGATAAGAGTGGCCTCCCGTCAGCAGACAAAACACAAAGGAGGTATTCCGGTTTTGTCTGCAGGCAGAGAGGCCATACGGTGGCTCTACGTTCCACACCGATCCGCGCTAAACATGTCAGCACACGTATCATTTGTGAAAATATTTAGAACATAATCTGAAGGGGCATACGCATATCTGCCGCATCCTTCGGCTTGATCCCAAACTTTTCTTCGTTGATCTTATCGATGGCGTTGACTACAGACATATATACGCCGGGATATACCGATCCGGGTCCGCCCTGGGCGATGCAGGGGATAAAGGAATGCATACCGTACTGTTCGCAGATACGGCGTGTCACGGCCTCGCATTCCTCATCGGTCCAGCCCTCTTTGTCAATGTAGGCATTCTCAATAACGCCCATGAAGCTGATCTTGTCGCCATACTTCTTAATCAGTTCATCGACTTTGTTGGTTTCCATGCAGCCCTGGAATACGTCGATACCCATCTCAATCATGTCGGGTACCAGAGTGGCCGCATAGCTGTCGCAGTGATGTACGATATAGTCTACGCCGTGGCTCTTATAGTAGCCGTAGATCTCTTTGTAGGGCTCCAGGAGGAAATCCTCAAACATGGCGGGGCTTAAGAAGGTGCTGTCATGGCTGCCCCAGTCGTCATGATGGAAGATCATATCCGGGTGGAGGTGAGAGCAGATACCCTCGGCCAGTTCCAGTTCCCACTCGGTCAGATATTTGATCAGATCATGCATTTCATCTTCATAATCCACATAATAATACAATGCGTTCACCATCTCGCAGAGATGATGGGTCTGCTCGAACAGGCCGGGAGCAACGAAGGTGGCCTTAAATGCCTTTTCACCGTCCACGGCATCATACATGGCTTTGGCCTGATCCCACATTTCCTGGGGGAACTTCAAAGACGGTGCATGGACATAATCCCTCCAGTGCTCAATATCTTTCACGCAGATTTTATCCGGCGTATGTACGGGGAAAGCGCCGGGTACGTTCTCGGGAAAACTGTTGGTCACGCCCCAGGCGTTTACAACATTCAGGTCGCCCTTTTTCAGCAGAGGGCTGGCGAACATAAAAGGATGGAACAGAAGCTGGATGGCCTCGTACTGGTTGACATAGCGATCCGGTTTTCCGCCCGGTTTCATACATTCGATCATGTTCTGCTTTGCTGTTAACATAGATAGTCCTCCTTTAAGATGTTTGATGTGATAAACGGCTGTAAAACAGCTTGAACGGCTGATCCGGCTGCCTCTGCGTATCGCTCTGCCCACGGGACATTTTGCTATTTAGCCGAAATAATTGCCGTGATGTATGCAAACAGAGCGGTACCGGCTCTGCCATGCACGAAAAAAAGAACTGTGATGTGCAAAATGAAGAGTTGCCGTTATAGAAAATGCCCCCACAGAAATGATTTTACGTTAGTTGGAATTAATGTACTATATCTATTATATTATATGCAAAAATTTTGTCAACTATTTTTAATACTTTTGCTGTAAATGACAGAGGGCTGTTGAAAATTTACAATAAAACAGGGCGTATTGTATGATATTATTAGCCATAAAAGCTGTTTCTGTTTATTGTGCCGAGGGAAAGGAATTGTGGGGAGGGTGAAGGTATGGGAGACGAAAGAAAATGTGGTATCCGGCGGCGGACGGCCGTTTTACTGCTTCTGATCCTGGTATATGGAGCGGGCGTCTGGTATTATCGGGGCCATTTTCTGCCGGGGACTGTGGCGGACGGCATGGATCTGTCCTGGATGAGCCCGGCACAGGTGGAGGAGAGACTGGAACGGTATACACTGACCCTGGAAGAGCGGACGGCCGCAGGGGCCGTGGCAGAGGAAGTGCTGACCGGCGGCCGGCTGGGCCTGGGCTGGGGGGACGGGGAGGCGCTACGGAATCTGCTGGAAGGGCAGGCTGTCTGGAAATGGCCTCTGGCCGTCTGGCAGAAGCGGGAAGAAAGGGGGATTGTGGCATGGGATAAAACCAGGTTTCAGCAGACGATGGATGATCTGCGGGGATTTTCGCCGTCCTTTGCCCGGGAACCGGTGGATGCCCGCCTGTCCGAGTATGCGGAGGGCGTCGGTTATACGATCCTGCCCGAGGAGAGGGGCAACGCCTTAGACCGGGATCGGACGCTGGCTTGTGTGAAAAAAGCCGTGGCTGCTTTGGAAACGAGGGTTAATCTGGAAGAGAGCGGCTGCTACCGGGAGCCGGGCCGCACCGCTGAGGACGAGGCCCTGCAGCGGCTGGCGGAGGAGATGAACCAGTATGTCAATACAAAGATCATCTATCGTTTCGGGGACAGGGAGGAAGTGCTGGACGGTACAAGGATACAGCGATGGCTGAAGGAGGAACAGGGGGAGGCCGTCCTTGACAGGGCCGGCGTAGCCGGATATGTGGCGTCCCTGCGGAAGAAATACGATACGATCTTCCGCAGCCGCCTGTTTATGACTAGCTATGGGGAGGAGATCACGCTGCAGGAGGGGGATTACGGCTGGTGGATGGACTGTGAGCAGGAAACGCAAGAGTTGTATCGGATGCTCTGTCAGGGAAAAAGCGGTGCGCGTACGCCGGTGTATTATCAGACCGCCGCTGTCTATGGCAGCCGGGATTATGGCGACAGCTATGTGGAGATCAACCTGACGGCCCAGCATTTATTCGTGTATAAGAATGGAAAAAAGGTGATGGAATCGGATTTCGTCTCGGGAAATGTGGCCAGCGGCGACGCGACCCCGGAGGGAATCTACGGGCTGACCTACAAAGAGAGGGATGCCACCCTGAACGGGGAGGACTATGAATCCCTGGTGTCCTACTGGATGCCATTCAACCGTAATGTGGGGCTCCATGATGCCGTCTGGCGGGATCGGTTCGGCGGCGATATCTATCGTCAGGCGGGTTCCCATGGCTGCATCAATCTGCCCTATGAGGCGGCGAAGGAGCTATACGGCCATGTGGAAAAGGGCATGGCGGTGATCTGCTATACCCTGCCCGGCACGGCATCCGGTTCTGTTACGGATCAGACAGCGGAGGAAACGGCCCAGTCTGTGATTGACGCCATAGACCGCCTGGGGACCGTGACCCGGGACAGCGGCAAGAGTATTGAGCGTATCCGTGCCCTGTACGGCCGTCTCACCCCCGCGGCGCGCAGGCAGGTGACAAATTATGAGGCGTTTCTTGCGGCGGAGAAGCAATACAGGGAGATGTGAGTAAAGGCGCGCCGTCCGGCGTGCCTGAAATCCGTGTTAGAAATACTGTTCGATCCATCCGCACAGGGTGGCTTCATAGTCGCCTTCCACATCCTCGCTTTTTCCGGCGTGCATCAGGTTTGTCTCGACCCCGGAAGGGGTGTCTCTGTCGGCATATTCCCAGATGTGGTAGACCAGCCCCCGGTGGGTGAAGTCAATGCTGCCGCAGCCTTCCACCTCCGTGTAGGTGAACGTGATATGTTTCTTTTGCAATGCGTCCTGAACAGATTGCAGTCTCATAGGACAGTTCCTTTCTCCTAATGCGGGTCACAGGATAAACGGGGCGGGTACTTTCAAAAATGTATCCCGGGCGTGATTTTTTACAGCGGTTTCATTTTACTGCTCATTAAAGGGCCGTACCCGGAAGAGTTCTTCCCTTTAAATATTGTAATCATTATACTGTGGAATTGCAATAGCAGGGCATGGATATTTTTCGTCGGAAATGGTTTGTGTTATTGATATTGGGAGTAAACAGTAACCGGTATGCTATATTTATATATGGAATTGAGATGAAACCGATTTGAAGATAGCAATAGGTGATGGCAAAACGCCTTTAAAAGTTGCCAAAAATTAATAGATTTATCGGACGATTTTGGTTTGAACGATGGGGTTATTGCTAGAGGGAAACTGACAGAAAGTATTGTAAAAAACAAGATGACGGATCATGCCAAGACCATTCGTAACAATACCGATTTTGTAGGCATAGCAAAAGTGGCCGTCAATGTAGAGCTGTTTTTTCTCAGGGCTAGAAGTAGCATGGGAGGGCATGGAGGCCTAAGCGGCTTTATAAGGGGCATAATTATCGTCAAAGTTATGGGCTTTTGCATAGGCTTTGAGCTGTTTGATGATACGGTTGGCGTATTTGGGATTGTATTTTGTGACCCAGGCTTCGATCCCAGAAGAATCGAAAATAGCCATATCTGCCTTTGCAGAATCGATAGCGTGACAGATGGGTTCCGTAAGGGTAACGAGCTTATCGAAAACAAGCTGAAGATCTTTGAGGAAATCCTGCTTAAAGCGGGTGATCTTAGAAGCATCGGGGACTTGATCAAAACCGCAGAACGCACGAAGGTGTCTGGAGTAGTGAAGAAATACCAGAAGCAGGGAATCCGTTGGGGTAGAAAAAATCCGCCGGATGATGAGTGCCCATAAAAGGGTATTTACGGGATCTGGCCGTTGATGCATAGAAATGTTTCCGGAAGGAAGCAGGTACAATTTCGCTTCGCGAAGCCCCAATTGCCACCTGAATCATGTTCTTCCGCAGCCGTCCCTTGGGAAGTGTGTGGCTCGGGTGTGAAAAATAACGAATGTCCCGGGCGGCGAGCCGGCGATAAGAGCCAACATGGTTTCGGCGGATCATGGGTGCGGAAACCGTGGCGTACGCTGGTGCAGGCCAGGAAACGGCGCCGGACGCAGGGATGGGTGCCCGTTGTGTCTGGCAATCTGATAACTGCGATCCAGAAGGTACTGTGCAGGAAAGAAATATAGACAGCCCGTCGGCATCGGAATGGCCGTATTATTGAGATACTTTTTGCATACACTGTAAAAACAGCGTCTTCGGGAGCTTATCCGTGAAAGATTACATCGAAGAGCGGGCAGTGGAAATTGCCAACTATATTATTGAGACGAAAGCAACGGTACGCCAGACGGCAAAAAAGTTCGGAATTTCAAAATCAACAGTACATAAGGACGTGACAGACCGCTTAAGCCAGATCAATCCCTCCCTGGCCAGTGAAGCAAGGCAGGTACTGGATGTCAATAAATCCGAACGGCATATCCGCGGCGGTATGGCTACAAGAGAGAAGTATCTGCACTTGGAGCAGCGGTGATGGAGAGGATTTTCTTCCATTCCGTTTTAGTTGACACATCATTTTCTTACGTACTTTGCAGTACATGCAAAGTGCTGTGTGACCAGTAACCCGCAGTTTGGGCATGAAGGTTCGTTTCGCGAAGCCCCAACTGTCACCTGAATCATGTTCTCCCGCAGCCACGTAGCGCGCCAAAGGCGTCCCTTGGGAAGTGCGCGGCCCGGGTGTAAAAAGTAACTGAAGATAAACATGTTTCATTTTTTCACAAATTTCATGGATTGTAAAATACGGAGCAGTATCATATAATAGAAAAAAAGCCGCGTCTGTTTTCGGCATAAAGTACAAAGGAGAATACCCATGAACAGAGAAACGGTCATTGTGGTGGATTTTGGCGGCCAGTACAATCAGCTTGTGGCGCGCCGGGTCCGTGAATGTAATGTTTACTGCGAAATCTATTCTTATAAAACGAATATTGAAAAAATAAAGGAGATGAACCCCAAGGGGATTATACTGACCGGAGGCCCCAACAGTTGTTACGCCGAGGGGGCTCCGACGTATTCCCGGGAGCTGTTTGAACTGGGGATTCCGGTGCTCGGCCTTTGCTATGGCGCTCAGCTGATGCAGTTTATTCTGGGAGGAAAAGTGGAGACGGCTCCCGTACGGGAATATGGAAAGATAGAGGTTCATGTGGAGCAGGATTCGCCCCTTTTTGCCGGTATGGAGAGCGATACGGTCTGTTGGATGAGCCATAATGATTATATTGCGGAGGCCGCGCCGGGATTTTCTGTCTGTGCCTATACCCGTGACTGTCCCGTGGCCGCAGCCGAGGACAGGGAGCGGAGGCTCTATGCAATCCAGTTCCATCCCGAGGTGCTGCATACCGTGAGAGGTAAGGAAATACTGGCCAATTTCGTCCATGGCGTCTGCGGTTGTGGAGGAGACTGGCGGATGGACTCTTTTGTGGAAGAATCCATAAAGGCGATCCGGGAGAAGGTCGGCCGCGGCCGGGTGCTCTGTGCCCTGTCCGGCGGCGTGGATTCTTCTGTGGCTGCTGTATTGCTCTCCAAGGCCGTCGGCAAACAGCTTACCTGTGTGTTTGTGGATCACGGTCTGCTGCGCAAAAATGAAGGCGATGAGGTGGAAGCTGTCTTCGGCTCCGGCGGCTCCTATGACCTGAACTTTATCCGCGTCAATGCCCAGCAGCGTTACTATGGCAAGCTGGCCGGTGTGGAAGAACCGGAAGCCAAGAGAAAGATCATAGGCGAAGAATTTATCCGCGTATTTGAGGAGGAAGCCAAAAAGATCGGCGCTGTGGACTTTCTTGTCCAGGGAACAATTTATCCCGATGTGGTGGAGTCCGGTCTGGGCGGTGAATCCGCTGTCATCAAATCCCACCACAACGTGGGCGGTCTGCCGGATTATGTGGATTTCAAGGAGATTATAGAACCGCTGCGGGATCTGTTTAAGGATGAAGTGCGCGGGGTGGGCCAGGAGCTGGGGATCCCGGATCATCTTGTATTCCGCCAGCCATTCCCCGGTCCTGGCCTGGGTATCCGTATCATCGGCGAAGTCACGGAGGAAAAGGTGAAGATCGTGCAAGATGCCGACGCCATTTACCGTGAGGAGATTGCCAATGCCGGGCTCGATAAGGAGATCAACCAGTATTTCGCGGCATTGACTAATATGCGTTCCGTGGGGGTTATGGGAGATGAGAGGACGTATGATTATGCCGTGGCCTTGCGGGCAGTCTGTACTGTTGATTTTATGACTGCGGAGGCGGCGGAGATCCCCTATGACGTGCTTCAACGGGCGATGAGCCGGATCATCAATGAGGTGAAGGGGGTTAATAGGGTATTTTATGATTTGACCAGTAAGCCGCCGGGGACGATTGAGTTCGAATAAACATAAATGCTTAGCAAATCCAGTGTTTATGTGGGTTTGCAGACTTTGGAAAGGTCTTTTGATAACAAATTGATAACAGTCGTTTGAGTGCGATTATT
>CAJUQO010000011.1 GCA_910588295.1 uncultured Lachnospiraceae bacterium
CAACAATCCAATATATTTTTAGCCACAAATGTTACAAAAATGCTTGACCACTACATTTAGAAGAAAAAACCCATATCCTCTGCACATAGAAATTCATAAAATATAAAGCCAGCTCCACTGCTACTTTCGTGATTGTGGCAGGCAGGCCAAACAGCTTCTTTAACAGGCCTATTCCGGTTCCCGACAGTGTCCCCGACAGCAGCACCAGCAGGAGGTATTTACAAAACTGGGCGGCAAAATTACCGTTGTTTTTAAAAACCACCTTGCGGTTTATGCCGAAGTTCACCAGGGAACTGCCTATCCTTGCCGCATATGTGGCTGCCAGCACAGGTGCCCCCTTTCCATACAGATAATAGAAAACCAGATAGTCAATAACTACCGACAGGATGGACGACAACGAGTACTTAAATATCACCGAATATATTTTCAACGAATCCCTCAGCGGGTTGAAGTGGGAACCGCTATTACTGTTTTCGTATACGGTCTCTATGGGGATTTCAGTGAACCTTATATCCAGCTCCTTTGCCTTAAGCAGCATGTTTGTCTCATATTCGTAACGCTCCCCTTCTATCCCGCAGCATTCCTCTAGGAAACCGCAGGGTATCCCCCGCAGGCCGGTCTGGGTATCGGAGACATTGACACCGCACAGCCATCGGTAAACCAGCCTGGATACCGTATTCCCGAAACGGCTCCGCAACGGTATATCCTGGCCACCGAACGCCCGGCTGCCCAGCACCAGCTTTTCCGGGTTACCGGCTAACGCCCTGCCGATACGGATGATATCCCCCACCCGGTGCTGCCCGTCGGCGTCGGCCGTGATTACCCCCGCACAGGGGCCTCCCCCTTTCGTGAGGCCCAGGCAGTAATTAAAAGCGGTTTTCAGGGCGCGGCCCTTGCCCAGGTTCGTATGGTGGCGCAGCACCACAACGCCCGGCAGATCTTCAACCGCCTGGAAAATGCCCCCGTATTCCTCGCCGCTCCCGTCATCTACAACCACAATGTCAGTAAAATCCCCCTGGCTTTTCAGGCATCCCAGAAAGTCCCCAAAAGCCTCCAAGGGTTTATATGCCGGGATAACCACGACAGGCCGGTTTCCCGCAGGAGCCATGTCTCCCCTTTTCCTGCCCTCAGGCATTTTGGTTCCTCCTTTTTCAAATAACATACTGCCTTCTCCTATTACCGGAATTCCCCAGGCCATGGCCATTTACCGGGTCTTCCTTATCAAAAGCAACATCTGCGTCAAAAATAATTTATTGTTAAGTCCTTTTTTTATGATTGTCCCGTGCTTTTCCAGGGATCTTTCCACATCCCCGTAGACCAACGGGGTCTCGTCCCAAAAACGCCAGACATGCAGACCCTCCATCACCTGGCTCCAGAAGAGGTATTTCCTTGTGGGTGTCGGGAAGCTGAGCAGGACGTATCCTCCTTCCCGGCAAAAGCGGAAATGGTTCTCAATAACTGTCTCCCTCTCCTCCGGTGTGAAATGCTCGATCAAACCAATGCTATACACAAAATCATACTGTCCTTCGGCCGGGAGATCCTTTGTCAAATCCTGTTTGCGTCCAATGTGGCTGTCCGTGGCCAGTCTCTGCCTGTTGAAAAGTTCCACAGCCAATGCGTTATCGTCTACAATGTCATAACAGGCCACCTTTTCCCTGCTGCAGAAATTTTCCGCAAAGCAGCTGTTTCCGCCGCCCAATTCCATGACACGGTACGCCCTTCCGGTAGTACGGCCATGCGTCAGGCAGGAAAAATATTCCAGTATTTTTTCCAGGGTGAATTTCTGCGTAAAAGAGGAAAAGAAACTTTTTTTGCTCTGGTAATAGCTTGTCCAGTCTGTTTTCTTTTTCCGGTGGTCTTTACCCCTTCGCAGTTCGTGTTTAATGTATGCTTCCCGTTCTCCTGCGTCCACCACATCGCATTCTTTGCAGAAGGGATAGGCGCTCCGCCCTGTTGCCATGGCCTTTCGCAACTCGTTGAATTTTTCATTATTCCAGATGTCCAGGAGGGAGTTTTGGGTAATATCCCCAAATCCTGATACCTCTTTGCAGTCATTACAGCACATGCCCACCATGCCGTCGGGGAAAATAAGCAGATCCAAAAATGGATAAATACAGGGCGCGTCAATGGTGTTGTTCTTTTGGGGCTTATTGGGTGCGCTCCCCGCCCGGGTGGCCAGGATCTCCTTACTATATCTACGGCTTATCGTCACATCCATATGCCGGAAACGGGCTTTATTCCGCTTTACGTGGCGGTAAATGTCCCTGTGGGGTTTGGAGAGCCGGTATTTCTCACTGTAATCATTAAGTATGAGTTCATCAACTATCCCCGCCATCCCATCTATTTTCTGCGGTGTTACTAATGTGCCGTTGCTGATGATCGATATCTGTATGCCCGGGAGTTCCGCCCTGGCATACCGGGCAAATGACAGGATCCTCTTATCTATAAACGGTTCATTATTGATATTCAGGTACAGCTTTCCTTCCCAGCCCATATCCCCGAGCTGCCGGATAATATCCCGGAACATTTCTTCCGTCATCTTTTTAAAGGGACGGCTTTCGTCGCTCCTGTTGGCGGGGCAGAATTCACAAGTTCCATTGCACCGGTTCAGGGTTTCGATCATACAATTTGCAAAAACAGGGGGCTTTTTCTGCGCCATAAAATACTTGATATAAGAATTTATGGACTTGCTGTACTGCCTGGCCGTAAAGGAAAGCATCACCCTGGATGTAAGATCAGAATGGTATTTCCGCAGCACCCAGGTGACCGGGCCGCCAAAGCTTCTTATTTTAATTGGCATTTTCTGTCCCTCCTTCTCTTATCCACACAGCCCGGAGAGCCTGGATTTTTTATCAATGCTGTAAACATAGGTTCTCCGATACCTCCGAGATAAACGCCGATACATTGAGATATAATGTATATACTTAAAAAAATAAGACCCGTTCTCTTATCCGCACAGTTCGAGAAGCCCGGATTTTTTATCCACCTTGTAGACACGGTTCTCCCCGATATCCCCCGGATCCTCAAATAGGCCGGAAAATGTAGCGCAAAAATAATCGTCCAGCATGTACAGGGCCACGTAATCATAACTGTCCAGCAATAGCTGCCGCAGCTGTGCGGCGTTTTTATCGGAGATATACCAGTCTGTGCTCTCCGGAGCCATTACCCAGCCTTCGTCTATCTGGTCAATCACTACCGGGCGGACTTCAAAACTAATCATTAAGTATGCGCTGCCGGAAACCCCATACTGTTCATGCTGGCACACAAAAAAGACATCATCATATGGCTGGGAGAAATCCCGGATCTTCCCGCTCAGCTCCAAATACCCTTCGCGCTGAGCGATACTTCTTCGTACTGTGTCCCGGAATAAAATTTTCGCCACACTTTCCATGGGCGTGAGCAAAAGCGTGATCCCCAGGATCAGTACAAATATAGCCGTACCGGAATAGCGCTCCAGAATGATGCCAAGGATAGCGGTTACGGCCAGCATATACATGCCCAGATAGACCGCGTGGGTGTACCGGGAATAGGATGCCAGCCGCAGGGCCTCTACCTCTGAAAATCCAAAAAGATACATGACGCCAAGGCTTACATAAAAAATCAACCAGACGCCTGCCGATGACCAGGCCGCGGTTAAAAGGGACGTACCCTTCCCCCGGCTATTTTTTCCGGACATATACCAGGAAAAGTAGATCATTATGGCAAAGATGACCAGCAGGGTAAAATAGCTTATGGAAATCCCCGAATCCCCTATAAAAAAATTGGTGTTCCCTTCCGTTGTCGTATTATTAAACAATGCCGTTTTAAATAAATTAAAAGCCGTTCCGCGGTAAGTATCATCCTTACCAGCCAAAATATTACAAAAATCTGTAAACCGGAAAGATACGGATATGGCCGACCGTGTTTCCGAATAATCCACCAGGAAATCCCAAAGCAGTTTGGGAGCCCCTATAGCTAGGGCAAAAATCCCCATACGTTTCAGCGTATCCTTCCGGGAGACTGCGGCATGCAGCCCATAATCCGCTACGTAAGCCACAGCAATGCATATCGCCAACAGTATCCCCGATACTTTCATCAGGGGGAGCATAAAGCAGGCCGATAGGAAATACAACAGGCGGTATCTGTCCTGCCCGCCCTGGGATGCCACGGTCATTGCCAGCCCTGCGCCAAACAGGATCCCCAGAAGGGGGTCTATATATAAAACCTGATAGCATTCCCGGTAGAAAGAAAGCGGGAGCAGAAAAAATACCAGGGCAATGATCAGCTTGCGCTTAAAAGATTTCCCAGCTACCCTTTTTACCAGAGGCAAAACAAAGGATATCCCCAATACAATATAAGCCAGATACAACCTCCATTCGCTGAAACTGCCACCCCCGGCCGCAAGGTAGATTTTTTGGAAAAAATACTGAAACAACGCCATCCCCGGCGTATAATCCCCGTGGGTCAAATGGGCCTGGGGAGCAGTTCCCAAGCAGCCCGTCTGGATCATGGCTTTTACCACCGTGCCCCAATGGGAAAATTCATCCAGCGCATACATTTTCATGCCGCGCAAAACCAGATTGAACCCACCGTACAGGATCAGAAACAGCCAAAAGCCATGGCTGAAAAACAGCCTGATGGCGCCCTTCCTGTCTTTTTTCCGGGCCAATGCAAAAAGGGCGGCTCCCCACAGGAATACCATAACGCTAAGGGCCACGATAAACCCCGCTTCAAGGAAGCCAACCAGCCCCATAAAAAACTGGATCAGAATAATTCCGGATATTGTGAGGGGAAGGACATCTTCATATTCTTTTTTCCACAAAACCGCCGCCAGCGCGCTTCCGGAGGATATTGCAAACAAAAACAGTACATTAGCCAGCATATATCTATGCTCCTTTCATTGCCTCCGGAACTTATGGCATCGCGAATCCGGAAAGCCCCCGGCCGCCGTCATTTGCCCGTATCGCCGTTCAAATAGTAGGCAGCCTCTGCCAAGTCTTTCGGTTCGTCAATATCCACAGAATGGCTTGTCTCCATAATAAACGGGATTTTATTGTCGTTAAAGCTGGTGTCCTGATCCAATCCGGATATTTTGTTAATATAAATAGCCCCGTTCACCCGGTAGAAAGGGGGCATATCCTGACGCCGACATGTACTGCTCCGGCGTAGCAGGGGACTTAACTCTCCTCTATCATCAATGGAACGGATTAGTAAGGGGTGGTCATCTACCAGGGACACCGACACCAGGGGTTTTTGGCCTTTCTTCATAAATTCCAGGAGCGCCCCGTCAATGTCCCCTACTGTGCGAAGGGGCTGGGTCGGCTGAAGCAGTACTAAAATGTCAAACAGTTCCCCTAGGCCCTCTAGCTGCCGGATGGTGTACAGAACCGCATCAATCGTTTTTGACGTATCCCCCGCCAGCCCGGGCGGCCGCAAAAACGGTACGGAAGCTCCATACCTTTCAGAAATCTCGGCAATTTTCTGGCCGTCAGTGGAAACTATGACTTTATCCATATACTTACTTTTTAACGCTGCTTCTATGGAATAGGCCATCAGCGGTTTCCCCAGAAGCGGCCGAATATTTTTATCCTTTATGCCCTTGCTCCCCGCCCGGGCTGGTATTAATGCCAATACTTTTCTACCGTTTATCATTGTTCTCTTTCCCTTTAAATCGTCGCATGCATATCCACAAACTTTTTCTGGATTTCCAACTCCCATACATTACTGCTGTCCAGGATTTCAAAGAACCGTCTGGTACTGTCCCCCTGTCCATAGTCCATGGTTTTCCTCCGATACCGTCCAATATTTCCGATGGCCTTCAAAATCCCGGCCCCTTCCTCATCCGTGTGCTGGATATTTGTATCCTCCAGGCGGTAGCGCCCCGTCTGCCGGCTGCCGATATCAATGGCTGGTATCCCATATACCCCCGACTCCCTAATCCCGGCGCTGGAATTCCCGATAATAAACTCCGCATTTTTCAGGAAGGACAGGAAATACTCGAACCTCAATGACGGGAAAATTTTAAAGTGGGGGTTCCCTTTTAAACGGTTATATTCGCCCAGGATAATTTCCGACCCCTTATCATTGTTGGGATAGACCACGATATAATCCCTGCCGGAATCAATCAGGGCAGTCACGACCTCCGCTATTTTTTCCGGCAGGCTGTCAAATTCCGTTGTCACCGGATGGTACATAAACAGCGCGAATGTATCAAACGGAATGTCGTATCTATCCTTCGCCTCCGGTAGGGACGGCAGCTTATCGGAAAGCATAACATCTATATCCGGTGAACCGATGATATAAATATTCTTCGAAGTCTCCCCCAACTGGATCAGGCGCTGCCTTGCGCTTTCATTGCAGACCATGTGGATATGGGCAAACTTGGTTATAGCGTGGCGGATAGACTCGTCTATCGTCCCGGAAATCTCGCCCCCCTCAATGTGGGCCACCTTTATATTGTTCAGAGCCCCGACTATGGCCCCCGCCAACGCGTCGATCCGGTCGCCGTGGACAACGATCAGGTCAGGCCGGATATGGCTTACATAACCGGTCAGATTGCATACTACATTCCCGAAATCATAGCTCATGGCGCCACAGTTCACCTGCGCAAAATCCACATAAACATTTTTATAATGATCTTTGAGGACTTCCCGGTATGTATCCCCGAACTTCTCAATCAGATGCATACCGGAAACATAAATATACGCTTCAAAGTCTTTATGGTTTTCTACCACTTTAATAAGAGACTTAATTTTTCCATAATCAGCCCTTGTTCCGGTTATAAACAGAATTTTTTTCATTCGGATATCATTCCCCTCCGTATCAGCGTGTCCGCCGCCACATCCACGGCAGCCCTCTTTCCAAGAATGCCTTTGTATTCCTCTGCCGGGATCTCCCCGGTCCCGGGCCTTTTAACCCAAAGATTCTTGGTTGAAAATCTGTCTCCGGCTTTAATGTCCGCAATGGAAACAACAGAGGCATAAGCAAAATCTATAGTAACCTGCTCCTCCGGGATGGCCGTTTTATTCCCGCCCCGCATCAAAAACACTTCCCGGGACGCCTGCAATAAATCCTTTAAAGCGCCCTCATCCATAGAGCAGACGATATCCGGTCCTGTCCGGGCCATATGATCCGTATAATGCCGCTCCACCAGGCAGGCGCCGAGGGCCATGGCGGCTATGCAGGCATTATTATTCAGCGTATGGTCAGAAAGGCCGATGGGAATGCCGGGAAAGGCCCCCATCATCTCCTGCATGGCGCCAAGGCGAACCCATTCCGGCTTTGTCGGATATAAATTTGTCGTGTGCATCAACGCATAGGGGACACCGTATTTCTCCAGTATGGAAATACATTTTTCAATCGATCTCAGATCATTCATCCCCGTAGATACGATCATCGGCTTCCCATATTCCGCGATATGCTCAATCAAAGGATAGTTGTTCATCTCCCCCGAGCCTATCTTATAACCCTGGACGCCGAACTTTTCCAGCCTCTCCGCTGCCGCGCGGGAAAAAGGGGTGCTTAAAAACAGCATCCCCAGGGACTCCACATAATCCTTTAATTCCAACTCCTCATCTTCATTGAGGGCGCATCGTTCCATCACATCATAAATTGATACATCCGAATTGCCCGGGATAACACTCCGCGCGGCGCCGCTCATCTCATCACTGCAGATGTGGGTCTGATGTTTGATCAGCCGGGCCCCCGCCCTGTGGGCAGACAAAACCATCTCTTTAGCCACGGCGAGGCTGCCCTCATGGTTAATCCCCATTTCCGGTATGACCAGGGGGATCTCCTTCGTACCGATCGTAATGGCTCCTAATCGCAAACATTGGCCAGACATGTGTTGTGTCTCCTTTCATCAAAAATGTCCTTCCCGGTTGCCCGGATTATCGTTTTCTCCTGAATATTTTTATATATAACCGCCAAAGAAAGCCGTGTATTTTTTTTCTGACCGCGGTTACCCTGGGTAACCGGGCAAAATAGGCAATATCGATTACTTCATAATTTTGAGACGCATTATAGGTATGTGTCCCGACCAGCTTTTTCCCGCTGCACAGCCGCACGTGCGCCTCCATTTCTTCGGCCCTAATGCTGTAAATTTCTTTTTCGGTTAAATCCGGGCCAATTTTCCAAAAGGCCAGCCCGGAGCCGTATTTCCCGCCTGTGCAGATCTGCCCCGGGCGGATGGCGTCCCCATGAAAAGAGAAAATCTTCCCGGCGTTCCTGACACCGTAATCCCCTTCTTTCACGACAGTGGGAGAATCTCCTGCCGGGCCTAAAGGGAACATGGTATTTTTAACCCAGCATGAAATGACTTTCCCTTCTGGCGGTTTTCTGTACTGTACAGAACCTAAAAGGGTGTCAAGGCGGGTTTCATCCAGCCAGACCGTATCCGTCGAAAACGTATCCGCAGCCAGGATTCGGTCCCGCTCCCACACATCCGGGAATTTAAGCGCCCTGTAAAGCCGTATGGAGGAATCGCCGCAGGATTCCGGCATAATATAAACGTTGCCGTCTTTCTCAAAAATGTTCGGGAAGGACAGATGGAAATCCTCGTCTATAATAATTTTAGGGGAAGTGGCCGTTCCGTCATCCGACACGATACTGTACCCTATTTTCCCTTTTCGGGTAACCAGGTCGTATGCTTCGTAAAACAGGTACGTTTTTCCGCCGGTTTCATATAGGAAGGGGTCTGCCATCCAGTAACGGTTATGGCAGTTTATTTTTAGCTCGTTGAACATAAAATCATCATGCTCGAAAAAACGGTCGTCCCCCGATTGTCTTTTCCGTATGGCGATTGAATAAAACTTTTCCATTGCATACCTCATTTCAGCTTAAGCAGTATTTTAATCCTGCTTTTCAAAAGAAACGTTCTAAAAAAGGGCTTAACAGTTTTTCAAAGAAACGAGAACTGGCCTTATAAAAGGGCTTCGTATATTTCCCTGACACTTCGGAAGGTGAAGGTCGGTTTAATATGGCTCCTCTCGATTTCCTTGACGGTTGCCTCGCCGGTAAGGACGCATACAGTTGCTGCACCCGCATTAAGCCCTGCGGCAATGTCTGTATATAACCGATCCCCGACTACAACTGTCTCATCCACGGTATAACCGAATTTCTTACAGACAATATGAACCATCGTGGGCTCTGGTTTTCCGATAAAAACCGGCCATTTCGCAGTCGCATTCTTTATCATGCCGCAAATAGAGCCGCAATCCGGTATAAACCCAAAAGCCGCCGGACACACCCAGTCAGGGTTCGTTGCTATATATACAACATCCTGTGTGCTGAGTATTTCACAGGTGTTTCGGATTTTTTCGGTAGTCAGCTCCGTATCAAAACCTACGAGGACAATATCCACCGGTTCAACCTGTTCGGTAATATCAATACCTGCTTCCTCAAGCTCTTTCACAAAGCTCCGCGTCCCTTCACAGTATACTTTTGCGCCCGGATAGCTTTTTTTAAGCCAGAGAATAGTAGCCTGGGCAGATGTGAAAAAGTTATCTTCTTTTGCGGTAATCCCAAGCCCGTTAACTTTCCTGACATAATCCGTGACCGATCGGGATGAATTATTCGTAATAAAAACATATTTCCCCCTCTGCCTATGAATTGCATTAAGAAGATCCAGGGTTCCGTCAAACAGTGTCTTTTCCTCATAGATGGTTCCGTCCATATCAAAAAGCCATAACTTTTTCCTGCTTAGATTGGTTTCTTTTCCGAAATAATCCTGCATAGTGCCTCCAATTATTCCGCAAATAATACTTCTGCAGCTGCTAAATCTTCGTGGTTATCAATCTCCAGCCACCGGCCATCCAATGGACAGACCTGGAACACCGTGTCTCCAAAGGCATCATTAAGCGCCACTTCACTCCATAGTTTGAGTTCTTTCTTTTTCTCAATGTATGCGGCGCAACGACTATAGAATGCTTTTCCACCGTCCACACCGAACCTGTAAACATCAATTGAACTTCCCAGCGCTTCCTGCGGTGCTATATCCTTGGAGATAGCTATAAGCCTTTCCTCTTTCCCTGCAACCTTCATAGATTCTTCAATATAGCGTCCCATATCCACAACAACGGCATTTTCTGCTGGCGTCTCTAAAAGGCCTTTAATAACCGAAGCATCATAGAAGACATCTGCATTCATCATAAGAAACGGTTCAAATTTCCCTTCCGGGAACATAGACTTAATGCCGAGATACGCGGAATACATATTGTTTGTTGTAGCATAATCTATGGACTCTATAACATGGATCTCCGGCCAACGGCTATAGACAGCCGCCCGGAGGATTTCCGCTTTATACCCGGCAATAACTGTAATGTCGTTTATTCCGTTCCCGTGCAAATTTTCAATCTGTTTAAATAAAACAGGCTTCCCATTGACAGGAACCAGTGACTTTGGCCTGTCGTTTGTAATAGGGGCCAGTCTTGTCCCCAATCCTGCGGCTAAGATTAACGCTTTCATCTCTACAATTCCTCCTCTAATTCATGGTATATCCTGCGGAGCCTCTGCCCGTCTAAATCTGTTTCATGCAGACAGGTATATCTGTTATTCCTCATTTCCGTAGCATGCTGCATGCAGTAGACAAAAGTATCCTCTGTGATCCCCATACTGCGCGGGTTTACGTCGACTTCAAACTTTTTCAGATAACCAATGACAGCGGCAGGGTCTTCGTCGATCAGTTTCAGGACAGCAACTGTACCTAAAGCTACATTAAAACCGTGCAGGTTTTGCTTTTCGCAAAAATAGTCCAGAGCGTGTGAAAATAGATGTTCGGATCCGGAAACTGGCCTGCTTGACCCGGCGTAATCCATAGCGATACCGGACAGGACAAGACAGTTGGCTAGAACATCTATAAACTCCGGGCAGATACGGTCAAACTGGGTCTTCATAAGGGCATCCAGCGCAGTCCTGGATATCATGTAAGCGTAGCCGTTCATTTCATCCTTCTTTCGGGATACGGCAAATTCCCAGTCTTTTAAGGCCATATAATTGGAGATAGTATCTCCTATACCTGCTTTGATCAGCTGAGGAGGACATGTGGCAATGATCCTTGTGTCAAGGATAATCATAGATGGCATGGCGCAGCCCAAGCTCTTCGGCTTATGATCCTGCCTTTTTAAGACTGCGATCGGGGAAACCAGCCCGTCGTGGGCCATTGTGGTCGGTATAGACAGGAACGGTCGTTTGGAAACAAAAGCAGCGTATTTTGCGACGTCCAACGTTTTTCCCCCACCTATGCCCACGATACAGTCTATATCTGTGGCTATGATCCTTTCCGCAACTTCCATAGCATAAGCAATGGTATTGTAATCAACGGATTGTTCCTTAATGCGCCCTATGGCTTCTATCTGCGGGCGTACCACAGATCCATAAAGCCTGTCCACATGGGGATCAAATACATATAAAATCTTCCCCGAAATGCCTGACTCCATCAAGGTCTGCTCAATCTCCGTTATTTTACCCGGCCCGATTTTAAGAATATTATTTTTCAAAGGACAGCCTCCTGAAGGTTAAAATGTATCGCAGGCCGATTCAATCGCCGCTGCTTTTCTTTTTGAAATATTCCCTATACGGCATATCCGGGTTAAAATCAATGAGGCCGTTATGCCATTCTCCGCGCTCCTCTGCAGGAGGGAATTGCATATAATCGCCGTAAATATTCTTTAATACCCGGTCATGATTTTTGGGTACGGGTATAGATATATTTTCAAAATCAACATAAATAATACTTTCAAAATCGGCTTTATAAATCCAGTACTGGCGTGCAAACTTGACAATATGGGTCATAAGCGAGACTTTTTCGGCAACGTCATCGTATTCCCCTATGACATCCCAGTATTTTCTTACCGCTTTTTCGTAAGTTGTTATTCCTTTGACAAAAGGACGCACAGCCATTTTTACATGTTTTTTAATCAGGGAGCTATTGGGGCTTTGGGGCTGAAATAATTTAACAACGGCTTCTGCAAATCGCCGTTTTTTTATCTGTCTGTTGAACTTTTTTGCGTCCTCTACATAGCCATTCATCACATAGATATCAATAAATATCCCGCAATGGTACTCCTCTGAATGGCCAATAATAGCACCCGTTGTCGTGCTGTTTCTGAGCCTTGCGTAACCACAAAAATAATTGCGGTCTGTAAGGGCCGTCTGGAAAAAATACGGTTCCGAAAATTCATCGGGCGCAACACGCATAAGCTTTTCAAACTCGGGCCTCAGCATACAAAAATCGAGATCGTCATCCCAGGGGATAAATCCCTGATGGCGAATAGCGCCTAGAAGAGTCCCCGAACAGGCCATAACCCGAATGTTATGCTTTTTGCAAACTGAAATCAATTTGTTTGCAAGGTCAATCTCACAGGCCCATATTTTTTTCTGCTTTTGGGAGATCCGAAACCCACATCGAGTTTCTTCCATGAAAAACTTATCTTCAAACTTCATTTCCAAATCCATGCTGTTCCTCCTGTCTGCGATGCTACGCCGGATTCTGTTCAATCTGATCAAAACAATTTGTGATAATTTCAGAATCAACATTCAATAAAAATTCCGAATCAAAAGCTCGTAAATCCTCAATACTGTCAAATTCCAAAATAGAATCTGTTTCATAAACTTTGCTGTAAAAAGTGAGCTGCTTCATGTGTTTTGCATAAAATTCTTCCCAAAACATAGAAGCTACACCAAAATCATTGATTTCTGCCTCCATTAAATCACAGAAGATTAAACTAAACTGCTCATTCATATAAGCATGTCCTACCATTGCAAGTGAATTTTCTCCACCAACAGATAAATCTGTTATCACATTCGCATCAGAACATACTACGCCAAACTCACGGAATTTGCCGCGCTGATATGAGACCGCTCGATAAGAATGATTGTCTATATTTTTTTCTAAAAAAGGATTTGTAATAAAATAATGATCTGCACAACATATAAAACTATTTGACATATGCTCTCTTACTACAAACAAAGAATACAGGTTTCCCTTTTTTGCAAATTCATTATTTACGATAAGATGAACACCATATTTTTGTTCCAAATAGAAGAATTTTTCCTTCATGTATCCAACTACAACATAAATATCTTCTATTCCGGCGTCACGTAGCTGTTCTATCTGCCGTTCTATTAAGATATCTCCTTTCACTCTAAATAATCCCTTAGGTTTTTCATATGTGAACGGAGCAAATCTATTAGATTTACCTGCGGCCAGTATGATAGCATTCTTCACGTTTCTGTTACTCCTTCCAAATAGTCTTCTACATCATGCCCTAAATTGTATCGCCAGCAGTCTTTTTATGACGTCCTTTATCTTGACAGAATATTCAAAGCTCTTTTTACAAAAAGCATTTCTATATATAGAACCACTGTAGGTTGTCTGTTCTATACTATGAAATCTCCTTTTATAGTCATAATCTCCTCCCCCCAGGAATATTTCCTGTTTACCCTTTTCAATGAGGTTTTCCAGGCAAAAAACATAGCATAAAAAGCCTATTGAATATTTTGCATATTGGGTATCGTAGGTGATATTTTCAAGATAAACACAGTCGCATTGTTCGCAGGAAAAAGCAACCGCAATGATATCGTCTCCTAACGAAATCGTATACGCATCACTTATACTGGCGTCTTCGATATAAGATGATTTTTTCATATGCGGGTTATATCCATGTGTTCGTTCTTTCAATTCAAAAAATTTATGGACGACATATTCCGGGATATCCGGAGCCTCATAATGCCGGTATATGATTTCCCCCAGCTCATTAAGAAGCCTTTTTTCCCTTTTTAAATTATATCTGCCCTTTTTGCTCATCCTTTCAAAAAGTTCATCAGCGCTGCCAGGAAGAACTATCCGCCAATGATTATAGGGGCTAAGCTCATTACAGTAATTATTAAGGCTATAAATTATTCTGATTCTTTTTATTGCTTTGTTTGAAGCAAAAACATATTTTATGGCACGGTTGAAAATATCCCCGGGTATTTCGCAAAGATAAACACCCAAAAATGCAATCCCATCACTTTCATAAACTGGGATTATATATTTTTCGTCATGGCATGTGCAGAGCAGGAACTTGCCGGCATTATATTTTAGGTCAAACCTGTTAAAAATAACATCTGGGCATATCTCCCCCTTCCAATCATCCACATACTCTATTTTCAAATACACAGTAGATCACCTCTGCTTTACTTTGTTCTTGAAATACTCTTTATAGGGAAGATCAGGATCAAAATCAATAATCCCGTTGTGCCATTCGCCCCGCTCATCTACCGGGGGGAAATCCATATAATCACCATAAATGTCCTTCAAAACCCTATCATAGCTCGCCGGGACAGGTATGGAGATGTTTTCAAAATCAACGTAGATAATATCTTCAAAATCCGTTTTATAAATATTATATTGGAGAATAAAGCTTACGACATGTGTCATAAGGGAAACTTTTTCCGCAACTTCATCATATTCCCCTATAACATCCCAATATCTTTTTACTGCTCTCTCATAAGTTGTCATCGCCTTAACCAACAGGCGTACAATTGCTTTTATGCATTTTTTAAACAGGTTACTGGTAGGGCTTTTAGGCTGGAATAATTTTACGACTGCTTCAGAAAACCTCCGCTTTTTTAACTGCCTGTCAAATCTCCCTGCGTCCTCTATATATCCGTTCATTACATATATATATATCAATATATATGCCGCAATTATATTCTTCCGTATGTCCTATGATAGCCCCTGTCGTAGTACTGTTTCTAAGTCTTGCGTAACCACAAAAATAAGCGGGGTCTGTCAAAGCTGTCTGGAAAAAATAGGGCTCCTGAAATTCATTAGGCGCAACGCGCATAAGCTTCTCAAATTCAGGCCTAAGCATACAAAAGTCCAGGTCGTCATCCCAGGGGATAAACCCCTGGTGGCGAATAGCCCCCAGAAGTGTCCCGGCAAAGGCCATAACCCGTATATTATGCTTTTTACAGACGGAGAGTAATTTATTCGCCAAGTCAAGCGCACAAGCCCAAATTTTTTTTGCTTTTGGGTAACCCGGAATCCGCATCGGGTTTCCTCATTAAAATACTCACTGCTAAATTTCATTTCTATAGCCAAAATGCTCCTCCTGTTCGCCGTATCGCACAATATTTATTCCTATATTCCGGATATACTGTGATCGAAGATTCTACGTGTCCCTTCCTTCATTGCTCTTAAGTTTATTTCTTAAAAGCCGCGATATATAAATGGGTATAACAATATTCGCGCCCGTGTTACACACCAGGGTCGCCGCTTTAACACCCATAATTCCCATCCCGCAAAATGTAGCCAGGAAAATGGACAGGGGTACATTAAGAACTGCCTCTATTACGCTCATAAGGAGCTGCAATTTTATAATTCCCATTCCGTTAGCTACATTTCCATAGATGGCGCCGAATCTGCCGGCTATGCTGTATATCGCAAAAATACCGATTATTCCAAAACCATACTCTATAGCATTTTGCCTGAGCCAGATCCTTATGATGGCATTGAAGAACACAGCCACAAACACAACGCCAGCGCTATATATAACCCAAATTTTCAGCAGGCCTTTAATTTTGTCCGTAATCCACCTGAAATTTTTCAGGCTGTATTGATAGGTAACAGCCGACCACAGACTAATCAGTAAAATAGAAAACAGGGCGTCCCCGGTATCAAACACTTTTGTAATAATGGAATAAGCTGTAACCTGATCGTTTCCAAAAAGCCCCTTAATAATTACCGTATCCGTAGAATACAATACTAACCCGCACAGCTGCAGAATAAAAAACTGTGTCCCAATCCCCATGATAGATTTCCGGTACACGGGATTTACTTTTCTAAAATGAAACATCAGCTTTGTTTTGTACCGCAGCGCAAAAATAAGAAGCCCGTGAGCCGCCATGTTGCTTGCCCCATTGACAATGGCAAAAAGAAGCAGGTTGGATTTAGCCCCGCATATGACCAGCAGCCATACGATAAATACCTGAAGCCCTGTATATACTAATTGGGAAAGGGAGGGATAATAGCTCATCTGATAGGAATAGGCTACCGATGAAAAAATACCTAAAACCAGATTGATGCACATGAAAATGTTCGTAACGTAAAGTGCCCCCCTTACGCTGTGCTCCAGGATCCCAAAGTATATAAGCACTTCAGACGTTGCGCTTAGCAGGATCAAAATAGCGGCGGACACTTTTGTCAGAGTGGATACAGCCGTGGAAATTAACTCCTGCTGTTTATACGTGTCATTATTCGCATAGGCCTTTGCCAGTTCATTCCGAAGTCCATTGCCGACGCCTAGATCCCCCATGGCCGCCCAGGACGCTATGGAGGAGATGGTAATCCATAACCCGTAGTTTGAGCCCCCGAGATAGGAGAGGTATATATTAACGGTAATCAGTCCCAATAATATGGACAAACCTTTAATGGCTACATTGAAAACAATACCGTTTCTAAACCGTATATCTATTTCGTTTTTTTGCATTATATACATCCCTCATTGCCGGAAATATACTGTAACTGTCATTCTTTTAAGATCGAGTTTAATGCGTCCTGTACGCTTTTCGTAAAACTCTGCTTACTATATTTCTTTCTGGCATTCTGCAGCGCCAGCTTCGACTGTTCCGTCAGCCATGTCTTGTCTGCGTTTGAATACTTGAGTATATATTCCTGTATTGTGGATTTCCTGCAGTCCGGCAAAAGAATAACTTCGTCCGGGTCATAACCGCATACTTTGCTGACAATGGAAATGATCCCCGCAGACATAGAAGTAACCACAGACCCCGCCTGCCCTTCCGCGCAGGAAGGCAGGATAGAGAAAGCACACTCATTGGCCAGCCATTCAAATTCATTGCTGTGAATATCCACAAACCCCATGGTATGGATGTTCGGCGTGTGATATAGTTCCTTCGCATATTCCGCCACAAAATCTGTTTCGCTTCCAATTGCTCCGCATACATAAAGTTCGCAGGGGAAGGATTCCTGGGAAAAAATCTCCAAAAGCAGATCCAGCCCCTTGTGAACCTGTCCCGCGCTGCCAAAATAGAGAAATTTTTTAGGGTTTTTATCATGCTTAATGGGGAAGTCATGCTCATAGCCGTTGTTGGCAATATAAAACACCGGCGGCATTTTAAAGCATGCGTAAGACCTCAGGTTATAGTCGTTTCCAAAAAACAAGGCTCCATCAAAGGTTTCGATCTGCTTTGATATGGCTCCCCCCTGCCTTCTCGGTAAAAGCCTTACTCCCCGCCTCGCATATAAATCATCCAGACGCTCCTGCTCGGACTTACTGGAAAATTCCAGGTTTGAGCTTGTAAGGTACGCGATCTTTTTGGCATCTGTTTTGAGATGTTTGGAATAAACATCTATGTCCCTCGGGATTAGGCCGATTACCAAGTCATATTTCCCCCGGGGCCTCGTATATGGGTTCTGATAATCAATCACATCTACCCGGTATTGGAACCCGCCCAGTAACCGCGCAAGCTCCTTTGTCTGCCAAAAATTCTGATGCCGGTTTGAGATTTCCTTCATCTTAAAGGGACGGGTAATATAAACAAGCAGGCATCTTTTAACGTATCTGTCATGATTGACATTCTTTAGGATATCAAAACCCGCGATTCCCCACAGCTTTCTCTTACATACAGAAAGATAGTTCCTAATCCTTTTTATCATTACAAGCTGCTCCTTTATCTTCTCGGATAAATGCCTCATATCCAATGGGTTGTATTGATTTTCGCGTCAGGCGATATGGTAATTTTACCTGGATTGCTGTTCAAAAATGCTCCCCACCAGCCAAAGGAACTGTTCGTGATAATGTTGTGTTTACAGTCTGCCATAAGCTGCATATCGCGGTAGCTATCTTTGGCTGTATTCCAGTCCACAAAATAAACGTAATCTTTACGGTAATCCAGGGAAAAAATTTTTCCGTTTTTCCTACACCATTCCACGCTTCCCGGATCACAAAAAAACACAAACACCGGGTTTTTTATTTTTCTTTTGACCAATTTTACCGCCCTTTTAAAATATCCATATTGATAACAGTAGGCGTTATGTCCAAGAAAATCTCCTCTTCTTGCGTGGATTGCCACAGAATTGCAGCTTTTCAGGAATTTCGAAAACTTCCGGTTTCTTAGATCATATTCCGGAAAAACAAAAACCCTCCGAAGCTCATCCTCGATTTGATCTATTCGGTTACCCTTATACATGAATTTCAGATAATGACCGTCGTATTCGTCTTTGCCTGATATGCGATACAGCCGATCCGGAATTGCATAAACCCGCGCTGCCCTGGACGGAAAAACGCGGTAATACATATGCTTAAGAATATACTTTTGTACGGATACGCTTACGTCTTCCACCTTTTTGTGGGTATGGGGACGTCTATGACAATTCAATACATCCAATCCCTGTTCGTGAAAAGCTTCTGCAATGGCATCTGAGTACGTCCAGCCGTCATCCCAAAACTCCGACTTGAGTACATCCTCCAAAATACGATTCCATTGACTTGCATTGAACAGAGACTTCACATTTTTCTCCCTGATACCAAACACTGTCTCAAGCTCATATCCATTCCACATGGAAACGCTGTTCTGTTTATCTCCGATTTCGTATAAAATGGTTTCTACAAAATGATCCTGCATCGGGTTCGCGTTTTTGGAAGCCAGAAGATCTGCGTAATCTAACATTTGATTCCCTAAGCCGGATTCAATATGAAATACTTTCATCTGTTTTCTCCATCTTTGTCAGAAATACGTGCGGCCTCACTTTTTCGCATAAGGGCATAAAATACAAACCATTGGATTCCGCTTAAATTGAAAGTAATTGTCTGCACGAATGAGAGGACAAGAATTAACAGTGCGATTAACCGGGACCATTTATCTGCTTTAATTGCCATTTTTATACATAAATGGATATAAAGCAGCCCTCCTAAAAGGCCATATATAATGAAATTGCCAAAACCAGAGGTCACATATCCCTGGCTAGTCACTGCGACATCGGACATATTCATTTGCCGGATAGAGTAAATATAATTGGATACATTTGTACCGCCTATACCCGTCAGGATATCCATAAAGGGCATTTGCCTTAGAATTGTAAGGGCAGAAGCGGATCTCTCGTTTGAAAGCAAATTTGTATTTAACAGTTTTGTTATGGCTTTCGCAAAAAGCGGGCTGTTAAAAATCCAAATACATGCCGCCAAAAAGAGAAAAATAGCGATTACTCTTTGCCCTTTTTTTGGCACTGTAAACATCACCCAGTAAGCCCATATCGCCCCCACAAGGAAAATACCGATTGTCGATGTAGATAAAAGCATACATATAGAAGCAATTGCCGCCACAAATAGTTTTCCTTTGCGAAGCATCATAATCACCAGCGGCGCAAGAAACGTCGCAAACGCCGAAGGCTCCGTAAAAAACGCCGAAGGCCGGCCACGATTATAGGAATAATCTATATAATTTCTTGTTCCTTCTGACAAAAAGCTTCCCATACCTGGAAGCACAATCATTCTGGTTAATCCGTGGAGCACATAGACCTGAAATGTCTGTAACAAAAGCCCCAGACACGCGATAAGGCCAAATACAAGATATGACCGTTCCAATCCTTCCTCATCCATAGCTTCCGGAAGAATGAGTATTGCAAATATGGCGAGCACATTCATCAGCAAATTTTTTATATGGGCGCCAAAAGGAATCGTGGGAAATACCGCCAAAACAAATACTTGCTGTGCGGCGATA
Source organism: uncultured Lachnospiraceae bacterium (assembly GCA_910588295.1). Lineage (GTDB taxonomy): Bacteria > Bacillota > Clostridia > Lachnospirales > Lachnospiraceae > UBA11957. The sequence continues at coordinate 19,702 of CAJUQO010000011.1, forward strand.
TAAAGGATAAAAAAAAGGATTAACTTATTATTCAGTTTATTCAAATACAGACTCTTATTTCTTTTCAGGCAAAAAAACACCAATGCGGATAAAAATACCAAAACAGTCCCCAGCGGCGTATTATTTGTTCCCGGAACAATATATCCGCCAAGAATAATGAATAAAGGAAAAAACGCGCTGTTTATTTTTTTCAGCGCAGGCTTCATAATCCCTATCTTCTTTATCCCGTCTGTTTCTGTATTACTTTTTTTCCAAACAACACTCGCCGTATATCTCATGATATTTCATACCCATACTTTCCAAAGAAAATTTCTGTGCATGAGCCTGTATTAAAGCTTTATCCCAACTCCGGTTTACAAGTTCCTCAATCCCTTCAGAAAAAGCTTCCGTTGTGCGGCGTGATACCAAAACAAAGGCATCCTCTGAATACAAATCTTTTACAGCATCCAAATCTGAAAACATCACAACAGGAACGCCGTACATCATGGATTCCACAATGGGCAGACCGAATCCTTCATCCAGGCTCGCGACAATTAATCCGTCGGCGGCTTCATAGTATTGTCCCAGCTTATCGCGCTCCACAAAGCCTGTGCAGATTACCCGGCTCTGTAATCCGAGTTCGTCTGCTTTTTTCAGAAGCTCCCCGTTTAATGTGTCATTTCCAATCAGATATAGTTTAATTCTATTTTTCAGATTCTCATCTAACATGGAAACTGCTTCCATGACCTGCCCCTGGTTTTTCCGTTCCGAAAGCTGTCCGACACAGAGTAACGTATAGTTATTTTTACTGCCGGCTTTCACAGGGATATTCTTTCTTTCGATCCCATTTAACACCACTTTAATTTTTTTATCACTTTCCACATCATAATATTTGATCAATTTATCCCGGATAGATGTGCTGATTGTGGTCAAATAAAAGCTCTTTTTATTATACAGGCCAACTATTTTCTTCTCCGAATCCTTAATATATTGCTCACATTTCTTTTCACCCAACAAACCGTGGCAGGTTACAACCAGAGGTCTGTTTTTTTCATAGCATAACTCTACAAACCCCATCATGGGGGGAGTATATTCGTGTATATGAATGACATCGGGGTTGATTTTTTTAATCCAATAATCCAGGCAGCCGATATTTATGGCATAATACATTAAGTGTATTTTTGACCGTAATGTGGTTTTGGTAAAAGCAAAAGCCTTAAACCCTTTACACAGATTTCTCAGCCTGAGATTTTTGATTACATCCAGCCATGTATGTCTTAAAATAGTGTACTTATTTTTATGGCCAGGCGTTATGGCGTGGGTCAGGAGAAAGACCTCGTCATAATCTGCCAGCGCAGAACAAATGTCCTGGGCCATAATCCCAAGCCCGGATTTATTCTTTGTAAATTCCTTATAATTTTTATTGTATATATACTGTGCGACATGCAATACTTTCATTTATGAATTTTACTCCAGCCCAATTACGCTTCCCAGGTAATGTCCCCTTTTACTATATTGTTAGATACATATATTGCGTTATTACTTTTCAATTTCTTCGTAACAATACTCCCTGCCGCCAGGACAGAATCATCCGGAATCCGGGATCCCTTTAAAACGGTACATCTAGCCCCAATCCATACATGCTCTCCAATGTGGACAGGTTTATTATCATTCAGGCACTTTCCATCGCTTATACTTTTAATTTTGTGAAAGTCCGTATCGCTTATCATACACTCCCATGAAATAAAAGAATTGCTTCCGATATATATATGTTCATAACATAGAAACGTTGAATTGCCTGTGACAGCGCAATTATTTCCAAAGACCAGCTGTCCGGAATTAACAATCTTTGTCCCGGCGCCCAGGTATGCTTTTCCCTGGAATATAATTTCTCCGCTATTTTGCCAGATACATCTATTAAACCTTTTATCAACAGTCCCCGGACATTCCAGCCCCAGCCGTATTGCGCCCAACGAAGCATTCTCACATTTTACTGTTCCTTTTAAGCTTAAAATTTTAAGATTCCTTGAGGCAAATATTATTGGATAAAATACCCCCTCCAGTCCAAAATAGTGAACATTCAGCCGTACCGTATTAATTATCCCCATGTGTAACAATTTACTTAGCCTGTGCACGTTCGCCCACCTTCATTTTATTATCTTCCCGGGTACACCGACCACAGTGCTGTTGGGCGCGACATCCTTAATTACAACCGCCCCCGCACCTATTTTTGAACCGGCCCCAACTGTAATATTGCCCAGGATAATTGCCTTAGCGCCGATAAATACATGTTCCTCTATGACCGGGCTTTTATGAGAACCGTCAATTTCGCCAATCAATACGCCGTTCTGTATTATACCCCCCCCTGTATAATAGCCGTGGGATTAATGACAACCCCGAACGCATTGTGGCAAAAGTATACGGTGCTGTCTATATCTGCCGCGTACGGTATGTCACACTGAAAAACAATCTTACAAAAAAATTTTATTATTTTACCGCAAAGAGGACACTTTTTGTATATCTTTTTTCCTAAATGATAAGCCTTGTTAAAATTCATTCCCCCCCCCTGCGCACCGTCCAAAGAATATCAGGAAAATCCATGCAGGCCGGAAAAACCAATGGACTGCTTTTTCTTGAGCGCATTAAAAATATATTTTTTCCATAAGCCTATCATCGAATGGGTAGCTGTCAATCAAACTGGATTTTGTGGCGTTAAGGATTTTTACCCCCTGCGCATCTGCGTATTTCTGAAATTCATTGTGGCAATGGGCCGCCAGAGAGTAGCAGTATAGCTCATAGTCCATTGGCAGCACGCGAGCGTTGTTAGCATCCGCATAACAATGCGCCATTTTAGATGACGCAAAGCTGTTAAAATCACAGCCAAGTAATATAATCTCTTTATAGCCGCAATACAGTCCCAACATAATTCCGCTGTGGACAACATTATTCACAGCGGGAAGGATATGAGTAAAATCCAGCTTTTTCTTTGACGACATTGCGCCGTTCCACATAAAAGAATAATAGCCATGCCGGATCTCAGGAAACTGTTTCCGGATCGCCGGGGCATACTGCCCATTCAGAACAAAACAGGTATCCGGATATTGTAAAAGGATTTTTTTCAAATCATCCTTTGCGCCCCCGATAAAAAAAGCTTTATCTACAATACAATAAAATGTCGGTTTATAAACGCCGTCGCTGTCAAACCGATAATAGCGGTTTGTCGCAATAATATCACCGTCCAGTTTAGCGAAATTTACATCTTTTAAAGACGGCCCCAAACCAATTATATAACAGCGGTCGCTTTTCTTATATCGTATAAGTTCCGTGTTTAAATTTCTTATTTTCCGTGTTTTTATTTCCTTGGGGAAACGTATAATCCGAAGTATAGAATGGCTAAAGCCAAAAACACTGTTATTTAAATTAAACAGCAGTTTAATTTTGTCCATCGTATACCTCCAGAAAGCGCTCAAGATCACAAAATAAATCAGCAGTTTGGCGCAATCGTTCCTCTGGCCATTCCCACCATTTTATCGCCAAAAGCCTCTGAATAACCGAATCGGCAAAGCGCTTACGTATGAATCTAGCCGGATTTCCGGCGTGTATTTCAAATGCGCCAACGTCTTTTGTAACAACAGATCCCATACCGATTACCGCGCCATCACCGATCGTTACACCTCCTTTGATTAAGCAGTGCGCACCGATCCATACATCGTTTCCAATGTAAGTTTTGACATATGGTTGATAATAGCTTTTAGAAAACTTCTTTTTCAAAAGACCTGTTGAAGAATTAAATACAGGAGAAGTTGACACCCAGTCCATAGGATGGGCCCCGCCTCCAATAGCGCAATAACTTGAAATGGAAGTATAACTACCCACTTGTGTTTCAAGAACCGAGGTATGCTCCCCAATGTATGAATATTTTCCAAACATAGAATTTGCCACCACAGAACCAATATCTATCCGCGCAGTGCGGTCTATAACCGAATTCTTTATGGCCGCCCTATTCAGCAGTTTTCTCATTACCTTAGGAAAGAAATATGAGCATTCCATATTTGACCTCCTCGCGTTCTCTTTAGCAGGACTTGATCTCCCGGCGGTACTTCTCTATGGAGATCTCCTTTGTCAGGCTCCCCTGCATGTACGCGTGCCCGCGTGCCCCCATTTCCGCCAGTTCTTCCGGGGGGATGTCAATGTAACGCCGGATCAGCGCCTCTATGCCTTTGTAATCCCCGGGCGATACCGCGTAACCGCACCCGCAGCCTTCTATGATCCCACGGGCCTCCGTGTTTTCCTCTAAAACTGCCAAAGCAGGCTTACCCACCGCCAGTATCCCATACAATTTAGAAGGGCAGGAAACACCTTTGATGCCCCGTGCGTTTACGATCCAATGGACGTCCGCGGCGTTCAGGCTGTACGCAAGTTCTTCTTTCAGCTGGTAAGGGATGAAGATGACGTTTTCCATACCGTGTTCCCTGGCATAAGCCATCAGCGCCTCCTTTTTCGCGCCCTCCCCCACGAAGGGGAACACCACATCCTCCCGGGTTTTGAATTTCTCTATTACCCTAAACAGGTTCTCCAGGTCATAGAACAGCCCGATGTTTCCCGAGTACATGATGGCAAATTTCCCTTCCAGGCCGTATTTCTCCCGGAACGCAGCCACTTTTGGATGATCCTTGGGTAAGGGGTACACGTCCCGGCTGTCCATCCAGTTATTAATGAAAACCGTGGGAGGCATCCTACTGCTGACGGTGCCGTCTTTTCTGGTGAAGCGTTTTTCCATGGTCGGGATCATGTCGCTGCCCACCACGACCACTTTGTCAGCCATGCTGCAGCTGAATGTATCGGCCCGCAGCATGGCGCCCAGTACCAGCCGGTTTTTACTGAACCCTACGGCTATTGTCTGCTCCGGGTTGTAATCCTGGATGATGTAAAGCATTTTCGCTTTTTTACCACGCAGCCGGCTTACCCATTTTCCCCACACACCCAGCAGGCTGCCCAGCACCGGCGGCTGGGATTCCGTCAGCACATAGTCCGCCCGCGGCGCCCGGAATGCTGCCAGGGCCGAACGGAAGAAGCAGGCCAGGATGTTTTTGACACGGCTGGGTTTGTTTTGTTTATTGAAACTTGGGACCCGGACCCGGATCACCTTGACGCCGTCATAGTCCTCGTAATAATACCTTTGCGTCCGGTATTTTTCTTCCACCGTGCCCGTGTAACAGGGCACGGAGCAGACCACCGTAATGTCGAATTCATCCTTCAGCCCGTCGCACAGGTCTTTGCAGAGCATGGCCAAAGACGCCGTCTCCGGATAAAAATAATTGGTATAAAGGACAATCTGTTTCTTCTCTGTATCCATCCGGCCCTCCATGGCAGTCAGCGCAGCCCTTTCCTGCGGCAGTCCTTAAACCAGTCCCGGAATGTCTCCTCGAAGGGATAGTGGAACCGGTAGCCTGTGGCCGCCATCTTTTTGCCGCTTATGTTTGTGGATACCATGAGCTTTTTGACCCTGGCCGGGTGGATGCCCACTTTTTTGCCCCCCAGGGGGCCCAGGATGGTGGCCGCGGCCATGAGGAGGCCGCCGGGCACAAGGGGGATATGCCTCTGCAGGCCGGTGCCCTTCTGCATGGCGCCGCAGACCTGCTCGATCGTATAAGCGGGGTCATAGGTACAGTTAAACAAGCGGACGCCCGCACAGGGGCATTCCGCCATGCAGTATTGGATAAACCGCGCCAGTTCTTTTACATAGATGCAGGCTTTAATGGTGTCCCTACGTCCGGTATAAAAGAAATACCGTTTCCGCATCCCCCAGTACAGGCGGGTCATGTTCCCGTGCTCACCCTTCCCGTAGACGACGCCTGGGCGCAGGATGACCAGTTCTCGTTTCCCGGGATCCCCGTTCTGCCATCTTTCGTGTATTTTCTCCGCCACCAGCTTGCTGATGCCGTAAGGGGTATTGGGGGTGGGCAGCGTATCCTCTGTCTTTAAGTCTTCCGCGGCCCCGTAGGGAGCGATGGAGCTGGTGAACAGGATTTTATGGATATGATGTTTTTCCGCAAAGGCGGTGACATTTTCCGCCCCCAGGATATTCGTCTCAAAATAGGCGTGGTCCGGATGGCCCGGGGTACGGTGGACGGCGGCCAGGTTGAAAATAACATCCTGGTCTGTCGACGGAAAGTCATACGCAACAGGTTTCCGGACATCCACACGGGCATACTCCACCCCCTTGATTTTTTCCACAACGCCGGGGACAACGCCTTCCTCGCCGGGCATGACAACATCAAAGTCATAAATCTTATCGCCTGGCTTCAGGGCTTCCGCCTGTAAAAGCCGGATCAGGTGGGTTCCGATGAAGCCGGAGCCGCCGAAGAGTATATAATTCACGCTGTTTCCTCCCGTGTATGTCATTTTTATCAGAAAAAGAAGGGATCCGGGCATAAAGCCACTGAAATCTTCGCCTAATCGTCTGTCTGCCCCACATCCCCCTCCACCTAAGTGTCTCACTCAAAAAAAACGCCGGTTATCCCGGCCGCCCCAAAATTCCTCCTGATCCGGCACCATGCACAAAATTTACCGCCGGAAACCTTTCCGCATGCTCTGGAAAAAATACCCTAACCAGCGTCTCTGTACATGAAAATACAAAAAAGCTGACAGGCCGAAGTCCTCATCTTCCTTCTTCCTGTCAGCTCATCTTCTTCTATTTTTATTTTCCGCTGCCCAGCCGCGCTTCCGGCCAGGAACAGCATTTCCAGATCTTCCTCCCTGTTCACCGTCTAGGCCCGAAGATTCCGGCTGCTTTCATGTATCAATCCTGAATTTTACCACACATTGTTCTACTACTTTTCATCAAAAAGCCGTAAGTCAATCTTTCTTGTACAGACCCGGTCGATCAGTTCCGGATTATGGCTGACGGCAATGAGGCCGATCTGCCTTTTTTCCACCTCGTCCATCAGAAAATGCCAGATCTGGCTCTGGGTAATCAAGTCCAGCATGGTACTGATCTCATCGGCAATGAGAAACCGTGTCCTTTTACCCAGCGCACGGGCGATGGAAAAACGCTGCAGCTCTCCGCCGGACAATTCTGCGGGGAAACGCCCAAACCAGTCCGGTTCCAGGCCAAGCCCCCGAATCACCCGCTCCTCGATTTCATCCCCCTCTTTTATGGCTTCACCCAAACGCAGCCGGGGATTCACCGCAAATTCCGGCTGCTGCCAGACCATCTGCACCGGGCAGTATCCTTTATAGGAAGCCAGGGGGTGCCCATCCAGAAGGATCTCCCCCTGATCCGGCTTTAAATACCCGGAAAGCAATTGGCAGAGCGTAGTCTTCCCGTAACCGCTGGGAGCCGTAATCCCCACCCGCTCTGTGTTATCCATAGACAGGCTGAAATTTTTCAGGATCCACCTGCCCTTTGATGTATATCGATAAAATACATTTTTTATTTCCAGCTCCATTTTCTTCGCCTCCCGCCCTGGCCGCCCGGCGGCCATACCTTTACTCCGCCCGGACACACCGCACTTTCCCGCCCCGCACCATCCGGTAATCCATCTCTTTCCCGCACGCCTCCCCGCGATGGGGGCAGCGGGGCGCAAAACTGCATCCTGCGGGAAGGTTTTTCACATAGGGCTGGGTTCCCTCTATATATTGAAATCCATGGCGCGGCATAGCCCGCCACAGAGCTTTTGTATAGGGATGCCGCAGAGTTTCCTCATGCTCAAAATCCTGTACCGGGGCCTCCTCTATGGTGGTACCGGCATAGAAAACCGCAATCCTGTCCGCCACCTCCAAGGCCAGCTCCAGATCGTGGGTGATCACCAGCACTCCGGCCCCCATATCCGCCAGCTCGCGGAAATGGGACATGGCCCGCTTGGCCACCGCAAGATCCAGGCCGGGCGTGGGCTCATCGGCGATCACCAGCTTCGGTTCCTCCATCAGTGCCGTAGAAATCAGTACCCGCCGGTTCATGCCGCCGGACAGCTCAAAGGGATACAGCGCCTCCACCCCCTCGTCTAATTCATAGCGGTTAAAGATCCCTCTCAGCTTTTCCCTGGCCTCCGCCGCCTTATTGCCTCTGCGGATCTGTGGTCCGATCTTCATCAGGGGATTTAAGTAAGCGATACTCTGGGGCACCAGCACGATCTCCCTGCCCCGCAGCTTTTCGATCCGTTCCTTGGTCAGCTCCTCACCGCAATAAGTGATCCTGCCGCCCATGGCGGCATTGTAGGGGAGCACGCCCATCACCCCATGGGCCAGGAGACTTTTGCCGGAACCGCTGGAACCCACTACGGCCACCATCTCGCCCGCCTGTACTTCCACGTCCAGATCCCGGATCACCGGCAGACTGGTCTGATGCATCCCCCGGTCATACTGGGTAAAAGAAATACTCATACGCTCGATCTTTAATACGGGCGCGTCTTCCCTCCGTGTATCTCCGGCCGTCTGCCCGTTCAATCTGTCTGTTCCGCTGTAACTGCTGGTTTCCTTTTTTTCGCTCATCTGCTTTCCCCTGACCTATTTTCTATAAACATTGTAAAATGTCCCTGCCTCCCCCTACACTGTTTTACTGATGCACGCTCCCGGGATCCAGAAGCTTCCGCAGGCTCTGCCCCAGGATATAGAACAGTACCACCGTAACTACCAGGAAAAGTCCCGGAAACAGCGCCAGCCACCATTTCCCCGTCACCAGATATTTCATGGCCTCGGAGAGCACGATCCCGATGGCCGGCTGTTCCGTGGAGAGGCCGAAGCCCAGAAATGTGATGCTGGATTCATGCAGGATCGCGTGGGGGAACAGAAGCACCAGCCCCACGATAAACTGGGGCAGCAGGTGGGGCAGCATATGTTTCACGGCAATATACCCCCGGCTCTTCCCCAGCTTTCCGGCAATCTTGATATAGGGCATTTCCTTAAGCTGCAGCACCTCCGCGCGGATCAGTCTGGCAAGGGACGGCCAGTGGGTCACGGCCACCCCGACGATCACCCCTTTCAGTCCTTTACCCATCGCCACGGAGATCAGGATCAGCAGAAGGATGTGGGGCACGCCCATGATCAGGTCGATAACAAAAGAAACCACACTGTCCACGGCCTTCCCCATAGTGGCGGAGGCAATGCCCAGAAGCAGAGCGATCACAGCGCTTACAGCCGCCGCCGTAATGCCGATCACTATACTCATGGAAAGCCCTTTCACGGTGCGCACCAGCATATCCCGCCCCAGCCAGTCCGTCCCGAAGGGGTACTGTAAGCAGGGAGGAATATTTTTCCTGGAAAAATCCGTGGCCCGCGCCGCCTCCGTGCCGAGACTCCCCCAGATGCACACGGCGGCCAAAAAAACCGCGGAAAGGCCCAGCCCCAGGAGCACCCGCTGTCTCCGGTTTATTTTTCTCATTTTTCCTCGCCTCCCCGCCGTACTCTTGGATCAATCACGCCATAGAGCAGATTTGCCGTCAGATTCCCCCCGAAAACAAAGAGGGCGCTGACGATGGTGACAGCCATCAGAAGGGGCATATCGCTGCCCAGCCCCGCCGACACCGCCGCCTGCCCCAGCCCCGGATAGGAAAACACCTGTTCCACCAGGACAGAGCCGCCGAAGACCTCGCTGATGGAGGCAAACTGCAGGGTGACGGCCGGAAACAGCACGTTCCGAAAACCGTAATATTTAAAGAGCCGCCAGCCTGTCTCCCCCCGCATCCGGGCAAAGAGCACGTAGTCGCTCTCCATGATATCGATCATTTTTTCCCTCGTATGGAGAGCGATGTTCGACACGCCCGTGATACTTAAGGTAAGAGCCGGGAGGACCGCATGGTAGAGCCGGTCGGCAAAAGTGACGCCGCCGGCTTCCACACCAATGGGCACGCTGAGGCCGATGGGAAAGATTCGGAGCCACACGCCAAAAACCATAAGCAATAGCAGCGCCAGCCAGAATACGGGAGTGCTGGAGATCACCAGGCAGTAGCCCCGGATCAGTTTATCCGCCAGTTTGCCCCGGTTCATACCGGAAATGACGCCCAGGGCAAACCCCAGGATACCGGAAACCACCCAGGCCATGGCCATGAGGAACAGAGAATTGGCCAGCTTCACTGCGATGACCGATGCCACCGGCTGCCGGTACAGCAGGGAGATCCCCATATCCCCCCGGATGAAATCCCCCGCCCAGGCCAGGTACTGCTCCAGAGGCGGCGTATCCACACCCCAGTATTCCTGCAGTTTTTCCTTCTGCTCCCGGCTCATGCTCCCCAGCGCCGCCTGGCCCACATTGGCCTGCAGCGGATCTACCGGGGAAGCTTTCATCAGGGCAAAGGTGACGATGCTGACGCAGATGACCAAAAGCAGCACTCGCAAAATATTTTTGACAAGGAAAACAACCCTCTGTCTATTCATGAATGATCTCCCCTCATACAAAAACACCCGAACCTTTGTTATATCAACAGCATTTACTCCCAGTGCCACTGATCCACGTTATTTACGATCGACCAGCCATGGCCATGGGGATGGATCTTCTGTCCGGCCACCGCAAGGCCGTCCCGCACAAAGTACAGATGCTCCACATTGCAGAGCCAGATCCACGGGATGTCTCCCTCCTGGGTGATGCCCGCCGTACCGTCCCACTGGGCCTTCTGCCACAGTTCATAAGACTCCTCCAAAGAGCCGCTCTCCAGGGCCTGGTCCATATACCGGTCTACCGACTCGTTGGCATAGGGGGAATAGCCCGCCTGCCCGATCCCGCTGTCCGCCAGGGTATGGTAGATATTATACAGCTCCATGGGGCTGTGGGCGCCCCAGCCCCACACCAGGGGTTCCGATTGGGCCCGGTCGTAGGCCACATCCCAGCCCACGCCCTCCGTGGTAACCTCTATGCCCAGTTCCTTTAACTGGTTGGCCGTATCCTCCGCCAAAGCCTGCCGCACCGAATCGCTGCTGGAGAACATCAGCGTGAATGCCGCCCGCACACCGTCCTTCTCCCGGATGCCGTCAGCGCCCTCCGTCCAGCCCGCCTCGTCCAGCAGTTTTTTCGCGCCCTCCGGGTCATAGCCCACCTCGGCGGCCGGATTGTACCAAGGCATCTTATCGCACACGCTGTATGCGGCGGTACCGTAGCCGTTCAGCACATTATCGATCATTTCCTGGCGGTCGATACCGATATTGATAGCCCGCCGCACACGCACATCGGAGGTAAACGTATTGCCGTAGGTAATGCCGTCCTTCTCCTCCGGCATAATGCAGGGGAGATTGAACCCCCTGTTGTCCACGGTATCCACCCGGAACAGACTGTATCCGTCGATGGCCTGATCACTGTAGGAAGCCGCCGTATGGGCCACGTCCGCCTGCCCGGCCATGGCCGCCGCCAGCGCCGCATCCTCCTCCATGAATAGAACCGTCACTTTTTTAATCTTCGGCGCTTCGCCGTAATACTCCGGGTTCGCCTCAAAGATCACCTGCTGCCCCCTGTCCCATTGCTTCATGACATATCGCCCCGAACCGATGGGGTGCTGCCCGTAATTCTCATCGTAGGCATGTTCCGGCACGATGCCCACGATGGCCATGGTATAGGGCCAGACGGCATAGGGCTTTGTCATCTTAAATTCCACGGTGGTATCATCCGTCGCCGACGCGCTCTCCAGCATCGTAAAATCGTTGACCGAACTTTTCTCCTTGCAGTTATTGTAGGTGAATGCCACGTCCGCCGCCGTCAGAGGCTCGCCGTCGGTAAAGATGACATCATCCCGAATCTTCACCGTCCAGGTCATACCGTCGTCGCTGACGCTGTACTCCGTCGCCAGGTCGTTTTCAATCTGCAGCTCTTTATTCGTCACCACCAGGGTACTCTGGATCAGCGGCTCATGGACATGCTCGCCCGCGCCCCAGCCGTAGGCCGGGTCAAAACCGGATTCCGGCTCGGAGGTAACGGGCATGGTCACTACCACTTCTTCCTTCGCGCCGCCCTCAGTTTCCTCCAAAGCGCTGCCGGTTCCGGCATCATCCGTCTCACTGTCACTTCCTATTCCCGCCGAACTGCCATTTTCGGCCTTTCCGCTTCCTTCCCCGGTGCCGCCGCTTTGGCCGCAGCCTGCCAACAGCCCTGCCGTCAGGGAAACGGCGCAGATCATCGCGATCATCTTTCTTTTCATCAGCCTTACCTCCCGCCATACTGCTCTTGCAATATCCTGTAACCGCTCCACAAAAGTGCAACAAAAAAACTACAGCATACACTGTAGCTTTCTGTCAAAACTTTAACATAGTGCCCCCGGAACCCGCAAGCCCCATAGGGGGATACTTTTTTGTATTAAATAAAATACGCGTACTGCTCCTTATTTGCGCAGCATACAGTAAGTTCTGTACGCATCTGTATTGCCGTTCAGGGCCATCATGCCGCTAAGGATCATAGTGCTGTTCTCCCTCCAGTACTCTGCGAACCTTTCACGGAGCCCGGCCTTCTTTTCCTGCTTCTCAAATACCTTCTGGTCTGTGTTCTTCAATATGATCGTACTCATACTTCTATTCTCCTTTTCTTCATCCTTTTTCTTTACGGCTATTATAATACCGCTTTCCATACCACAAAACCAGGGTCATTTTTGACCATTTTTAAGTTGATATTGACATTTCAGTCATCCCACGCTATACTGACTGTCCACAATGGGCAGATCTGCGGCTATCCGGGTACATCACTGCCGTCAGCATTTCATCTGCCGGAACACAACCTCTGTCCATACCGCGCCTGTACATAAGCGGCCCGGATTTCCGAACAGGCCCACACCTGCAAAGGAGCAGCCATGAACCAGCCATTTTACGAAACCTTCCACGAGATCAGCCCCCAGGGCATCGCCCTCTCCTACCTCACCTTCCCCGGCGGCCACCATCCCCTCCACTGGCACGAGGAACTGGAGCTTTTGTATCCCTTAAACGGCGAGGCCGATATCGTCGTTGAGGGAAAAAAACACCGCCTCCTTAAACGGCATCTGATGGCGGTAGAATCTCGCCAGGTACACGGTACCCACGCTTACAAGGGCACCTCCATGTTTATCTGCATCCACATTTCCAAAAGATATATGCAGACCTACCTGCCCGACATCGATCTATATCGGATCCACTGTATTCCCGAGGATATCGGGGACGAACGTTTCCCGGAATACCACGAGATCTGCCGGCTCATGGAAACCCTGACCCGTCTCTACATGGTGGAGGATATCCCCACTTTCACCATGGAATCCGAGGGGATCATCCTGCAGGTGCTCTCCCGCCTGCTCCGCTTTTTCTCCGAACACCGCGCGCCCCGCCTGCCCGGCACCTCCGTTTCCGCCTTCGACCGCCTCCGCACCATTCTCGCCTATGTGGGCGCCCATTACCGGGAGCCCATCACACTCCAGGATGCTGCCGGCGAGCTGGGTTTCACCCGGGAGTATTTCTGCCGTTTTTTCAAAAAAAATATGGGACTGCCCTTCCTCGAATATCTGGGCGAGGTTCGGGCGTCCCATATTTACCAAGATCTGCTCCACAGCGATGAGCCGGTCTCCCTCTTGATGGAAAGACACGGCTTCACCAACCAGAAACTTTTCAACAAAACTTTTAAAAAGCTGTACGGCTGCACTCCCTCCGCCGCCAGAAAAGCGGCGCGGCAGACGGAATCCTCCGCAGCACACTAAACCTTTCTTTCCTTCCCCCTGCGTCCGATCCCCAAAAGCCCTTTCAGGCAGGGCGGATAAAACAGCAAAAGCAGCGGGAACAGCTCCAGCCTCCCGGCCAGCATATCAAACATCAACACATACTTAGACAGCGGCGTAAACCCGCCGAAATTCTGCGTGGGCCCCACCAGCTCCAGGCCGGGGCCGATATTATTAACCGTCGCCGCCACCGCCGTAAAACTGGTCACCATCCCCTTCCCCTCAAAACTCAGGCACAGCACCGAAAAGGAAAAAATCAGGATGAATGTGATAAAGTAAACGTTAATACCGCGGATCACCTCGTGCTCCACCGGCCGCCCGTCCACGTTGATCTTCTTCACGCTCTTCGGATAAATGTAGGAATTGAGTTCCCTACGCACCGATTTGATCAGCACGATAAACCGGGAAACCTTGACGCCTCCGCCGGTACTGCCCGCGCAGGCGCCGATGAACATCAGCATCACCAGCACCATCCGAGACGCCTCCGGCCACAGGTCAAAATCCACCGTGGAAAATCCTGTGGTGGTGATGATGGAGGCCACCTGGAAAGCTACATGGCGCAGATTCCCAAAAAATCCCATAGACGCATCATAGGCATTGGCCAATATGATACCCGTTGCGGCCAGGACCACCAGAAAATATCCCCGCACCTCCTCCATGCGGAGGGCCGTCTTCCATTTTTTCAGCAGAAGAAGAAAATACATATTGAAATTCACACCGAACAAAAGCATAAAGACCGTAGTTATCCACTGAATATAGGGGGAATACCCTGCCATGCTGTCGTTCTTGATGCCAAAGCCTCCCGTACCCGCCGTGCCGAAAGCCGTAGTCACCGCGTCAAATACGGGCATACCGCCCACGAGTAGCAGTACGATCTGCACCACAGTCAGAAACAGATAGATCTTATAAAGGATCGCCGCCGTGTGCTTCACCTTCGGCACCAGCTTGCCCACTGACGGGCCCGGGCTCTCCGCCCGCATCAGGTTCATGTGGGAACCGCCGGTCATCTTGATCACCGCCAGCAGGAACACCAGCACGCCCATACCGCCCAGCCAGTGGGTAAAGCTCCGCCAGAACAGCATACCATGGGACAGGCTCTCGACCTCCGGCAGTATACTGGCCCCCGTCGTGGTAAAGCCGGAGATCGTCTCAAACAGCGCGTCCGTAAAAGAGGGGATCTCCCGGCTCAGGTAAAAGGGAAGGGCTCCCGTGATACTGAGCAGGACCCATCCCAGCGCCGTGGCCGCGCACCCCTCTTTCATATAAAAAACCGTATTCACCGGCTTTTTCCTGGCCATCAGCAGGCCTGCCAATCCGCAGACGGCAATCGTAATCAGGAAACACAGGCACCCGGTAAATTCACGGTACAAAAGCCCCACGAGCAGCGGAAGCAGCAAAAATACAGCCTCCAGCTTCAATATCCATCCAAGGATAAAGACAACCATTCTTCTGTTCATACCGCCCTCACCGCCTATCTCAGGATATCCTGCACATCGTCAAAGCCCGTATGAGTGGTGACAATGATCACAGAATCCCCCACCTTGATCTCATCGCTTCCGCCGGGGATCAGCACCCGCCCCGCCCGGTTGATACAGGCCACCAGCAGGTGGCTCTTAAGACGCAGCCGGCTTAAGGGAATATTCGTCACTCCCGTACCCTCTCCCACCACAAACTCAATGGCCTCTACCCTGTTATCAAACAGATGAACCATGGTCTCAATATTACTGTTCTTCGACGCGTTTTTCGCGCGGACAAACGCGATCAGCGCCTCGGTGGTGATATATTTGGGGTATACCACACTGCCCAGACCCAGATGGCGTACCACTTTATTGAACATAGTCCGATTGATCTTGGTAACCACCTTCGCGTCCGACACATCGCTGGCATGAAGCGTCAGCAGGATATTTTCCTCATCGATACCGGTCAGGGCCACAAAGGATTCCACCTCCTCGATCCCCGCTTCCTTGAGCACATCCGCATCCGTGCCGTCTCCGTTGATCACCACCGCCCTGGGCAGCAGGGCGCAGAGTTCCTCGCTGCGCGTCTTGTCCTGCTCGATAATTTTTACCGCGATCCCCACTCGGAGGAGCTGCTTGGCCAGATAATAGGCCGACCGGCCGCCGCCTATAATCATGACATCCTTGACCTGATGGGTCTGAAATCCAATTTTCTTCAAAAACGATTTGGCATCCCTGGCCGGGGATACAAAAGTTACCACATCCCCCTCCGCCAGCTCAAAGGAACCGTCGGGAATAAACACGTCGCTGCCCCGCTCCACCGCACAGATCAGCACAGCTCCGGACAGCTCCTGGCTGAGCTCCACGATCTTTTTCCCGTGGAGCATATTTCCCTTCGGCACCTTGATACGCACCATCTCCGCCTGCCCCCGGGCAAAGGAGCTGACGCCGATGGATGTGGGGAGATACAGGATACGGGCGATCTCCCGGGCCGCCTCCAGCTCGGGATTGATGATCATGGCCAGCTCCAGCTTCGCTTTTAGATAAGCCGCCTCCTCGCTGTAATCCGGTGTCCGCACCCGGGCGATGACGTCGCACTGTCCCGCCTGCTTGGCCACCACGCAGCACAGCAGGTTCAGCTCGTCGGAGCCCGTCACGGCGATCAGTATATCCGCCTCTTCGATCCCCGCCTCCATCAGTGTATTGAAGCTGGCGCCGTTTCCTGTGATCCCATATATATCGTGGCGGTTGGTCAGGCCTTCCACCTTATCCCCGTCTTTATCCACCACAGTGATATCGTGATCCTCCTGCACCAGCCGCTCCACCAGCGTGACGCCCACCTTGCCGCAGCCGACAATGATGATATGGAGTCCCTTTACCTTCTTTTTCCTCACTCGTTCAAACATCGCTAGTCCCTCTTGTCACTCGGCTATGCCGGTTTATCCTATATGCCAACGTATGCACAAGGCCGCATTTATTTTACCCGATTCACTGCCACAGCACAACACATGCATCAACAAAACCCGACAAATATTTCCGCTATTTTTGTGCAGACTGTTGATTTTTCACCCATCTGGCAGTTCAATCCCGGCCCTGGCCTGCCCTTTAATCCTCCCGGTAATGCCGCAGGATGCTCTTTACCGTCTCATACAGATGGGGCTTTAACTCCTCCAGGGACACCGGCTGTTCATAGAGGATCGCATTAAAGCTGGTGCCGCTCAGGAGTTCCAGGATCAGGTACATCATAAGCTCCGGATCCCGGTAGGTGTGCTCGGCTTTTGAGAGCATAGATTCAAAAGTCGTATAAATGGCCGGCGTATCCCGTCCCGGGGCAACGACCAGGAAATTTTTAAAAGACCCCCAGCTCAGGTGTTTGGCCAGCAGCATGACCAGACTGTGGTTTGCCGCCAGTTGGTTCAGGATATGATCCGCTATAAACAGCACCTGATCTTCAAAATCCATCTCTTCATCCCGGATCATGAGCTCCGTGTAGGCCATCTGGAATACCTGATTGGCCTTGCTGGCGATCAGATGGTTGCGGATATCATATTTATCCCGGAAATACAGATAGAAGGTGCCTTTTGCCACGCCCGCCTGCTTGACAATATCCGAAATGGAGGTTTTGGTGAAACCGTTATTGATAAAGAGGGAGAACGCGGAGTCCAGCAGGGAATCCCGCTTCTGCCGTTTATTGTGCTCAACTTTTCCCATTTCTCTCACGCTCCTTTTTTGTGTGGACATTTCTTATCATGTCGATGGATATGCTGTCTATTATAGGGACGTCTTTTCGCAAAAGTCAAATAAAACACTGCCATTTTCACAAAAACGGCAGATTTCCCAACCCCTGCCGATATCCTTTCCTTATATGCCGCAAATTATTAAATGACTTTTAGTCATTTTTTATATATTGTTTATTGACCTGTGGGATATTCTGTAGTATAACAATAACTGACCAATGGTCATTCATTTGAAAATACATGTAAGGAAAGGGGAATGCGATATGGAAAATCTGGGAAGAAAAATTGTGAAGCTGCGTATCCCGATTTTCATCATCAGCCTGCTGCTTTTGGTCCCGGCAGCCATCGGGTACATAAACACGCGGGTAAACTACGACATTTTATACTATCTGCCCGGGGAGATCGAGACGATGAAGGGGCAGGACATACTGGTGGATGAGTTCGGCACCGGCGCCTACTCCATGTTCATCTGCCAGGGTATGGACAATAAAGAGGTTGCTAAACTGAAAGAGCAGATCGAGGACGTACCGTACGTTTCCAAAGTAGTCTGGTACGACAGCTTCGCCGACCTGCGTATCCCCATGGATATCCTGCCGGAAAAAATACGGAATGCCTTTAATACCGAAGACTCCACGATGATGTTTATCATCTTCGAGACCACCACATCGGCGGATGAAACCATGGAGGCCATCGGAAACATCCGGAACCTGGCCGGAAAACAGTGCTTCTTAAGCGGCATGTCGGCGGTGGTCACAGACACAAAAAATCTGGCCGAGGAGGAGGTCGTCATTTACGTGGTGATCGCAGTACTGCTCCTGACCGTGGTGCTGATGGTTGCCATGGAATCCTGGCTGATTCCATTTTTATTCCTGGGCGGCATCGGGGTAGCCATCATATACAACCTGGGAACCAATATCATCACCGGGGAAATTTCCTATATTACCCAGGCTCTCTGTGCGGTATTGCAGCTGGGCGTCACGATGGACTACTCCATCTTTCTCTGGCACAGTTATCAGGAACAATTGCAGGAATGGGGGGATGACCACAAGAAAGCTATGGCCCTGGCCATCGCCGCCACCCTCAAATCCGTAGTGGGCAGTTCCATCACCACCATCGCCGGTTTCTTTGCCCTCTGCTTCATGAGCTTTACCCTGGGCCTTGACCTGGGCGTGGTCATGATGAAAGGCGTGGTATTCGGCGTGATCTGTTGCGTCACGGTACTGCCCTCCACGATTCTGATCTTCGATAAAGCCCTGGCAAAGACAAAGCACCGGGCGCTGATTCCGGAACTCCCGAAGGTATCCGAATTTATCGTTGACCACCACACGCTGTTTGCCATAATATTTGTTGTCTTATTCATACCTTTCGCCTGGTTCCAGGCCCACACGGATGTGTATTATAACCTGGACTCCACGCTGCCGAAGGAGCTTCCCAGCATCCAGGCCAATACTCTACTTCAGGAGGATTACGAGATGGGCGCGGCCCACATGATCCTGCTGAACCGGAACATGGATGAGAAAGAGAAATACAACATGATCGACGAGATGGAGCAGGTGGACGGCGTCAAGCAGGTGCTGGGCCTGGAGAGCATCATCGGCCCCACCTTTCCCCAGAGCATGATCCCCGAAGACGTGCAGGATGTCCTGGAGAGCGACAACTACGAGCTGATGCTGATCATGAACGAATATGCCGTAGCTTCCGATGAAGTAAACGGGCAGTTAGTCGAGCTTAACTCAATCTTGAAATCCCACGATCCAAATGGTATGCTGGTAGGAGAAGCCCCCTGTACCAAGGATCTGATCGAGATCACCGACCACGATTTCAGCGTGGTCAGCGCCGTATCGATCCTGGCCGTATTTGCGATCATCCTGATTGTATTCGGCTCCATATCCCTTCCGGTGGTACTGGTACTGGTCATCGAGGGAGCTATCTTCATCAACATGGGTATCCCCTATCTGACGGGAGGGGTGCTGCCCTTCATCGCCTCCATTGTCATCGGCACGATCCAGCTTGGCTCCACTGTAGACTACGCCATCCTGATGACCAGCCGTTACGAAAAGGAGCGGGGCGCGGGAAACAGCAGGCGGGATTCCATACTGACAGCCCACCGGGCCAGCATGCGCTCCGTCATAATCTCTGCCTGCGGCTTTTTCGCGGCGACCTTCGGCGTGGCCATGTACTCCCAGATCGACATGATCAGCTCCCTGTGCCTGCTGATGGCCAGGGGCGCCCTGATCAGTATGTGCGCGGTACTGCTGTTCCTTCCGGCCATGTACTGGCTGTTTGACGGTATCATTTGTAAAACGAGTAAAAATTTTAAAATAAAGAAAGCAGGAGGAAAATAATCATGAAAAGAAAATATGTGCAGGCCATGAGGGCCGCTATGGCCCTTACCCTTTCCGTATCCCTTCCGGCGACAACGGTGCTGGCCGCCGCCGCGGAAAAGGAACAGACCGTCTACGTAACTGCCGACGAAAACGGCTCCACAGAAAAGGTTATCGTCAGCAGCTGGCTGAAAAACGGTTCCAAAGACTCCTCGCTGACCGATAACAGCGACCTGCAGAATATCGAGAACGTAAAAGGCGACGAAAGCTTTTCCAAAAACAGCGACGGCTCCATCACCTGGGCCGCCGGAGGCAATGATATCTATTACCAGGGCGAGACAAACGCCTCTCTGCCGGTTTCCGTAAAAATTACCTACTATCTGGACGGTAAACAGATCCAGCCGGATGCCCTGGCAGGAAAAAGCGGAAAAGTAAAGATCCGCATCGACTACCAGAACCATTCCCAACAGAAAGTCAAAGTGGGGGACACCGAGGAGATCATCGCCACGCCCTTTATGATGGCCACAGGTATGATCCTGCCGGGAGATAAATTCTCCAACGTGGAAGTCAAAAACGGTAAAGTGGTCTCCGACGGCAAAAATGACATTGTCATGGGCATCGGCTTTCCGGGGCTGGCCGACAGCCTTCAGCTGGATGACATTGATGACCTGAAAGATAAAGAAATCCCCGACTACGTGGAGATCACCGCCGATGTGGAAGATTTCTCCCTGGCATTGACCGCCACCGTGGCCACCACCGGGACACTGAACGACCTGGGCCTGGATGAGATCGGCAGCATGGATGATCTCAAGGAGAGTATCGACGAGCTGACCGACGCCTCCACCAAGCTGGTGGACGGCAGCGATGAACTGAGGGAGGGCCTGGAGACCCTGGATTCCTCCGCGGCCACATTCAAAGACGGTTTAGACAGCGCCGATGCGGGCGCCGGAAAGCTGAAAGACGGCATCGATACCATGAACAGCAAAAAGGGCGACCTCCTGGACGGTGTTAGCCAGTTGGTGGACGGGATGAAAACCCTGAAAAAAGGCGCCGGCGACCTCCAGTCCGGTGTCAAGAGCTACACCGACGGCACTACACAGCTCCAAAAAGGCATCAATCAAGTAGATTCCGGCGCAGGCAGCCTGAAAAACGGTATTGATACTCTAAATAACAAAAAAGGCGAACTGACCAAAGGCATCAAAGACCTGGCAGACGGAGGCAAAAAACTCCAGACCGGGGCTTCTTCCCTGCAGTCCGGCGTAAAAAGCTACACGGACGGCGCCGCGGTACTCCAACAGAGCATTACGGCCCTGAATGACAAGCTGAGCCAATCGCTGGGGCAGGCCGCAGGCCTTCCGGATGCCGTAAAGGCACTGACCACAGGGGCCGAGACCCTGATCAGCGGGGCTGACGACCTGAAAAGCGGGGCAGAAAAAGCTTCCCAGGCCGCAGGCAGCCTGGGAAGCACTGTGGGTAGTTTCTCGACAGTATTAGATACGGCCACCGGCGCCTTAAGCGATGCAATCAACGCCATCAACACCTCTGCTTCATCAGATAATACCAAAGCCATCAATAACGCTGCCACCGAGCAGGCCAAGAGCGCCGTTAAAAAAGAGAACCAGGCTGTCAACAATGCCGCTAACAAGCAACAGAAATCCAATGTTAAAGCGGCTCTGAAGGCTGCAGGCATTTCAGACGAAGATGCTCAAAAGGTACTGAATAACCTGGGGAAGATAGATGTGAACGTCCAGACCGATGCTTCCGTGGATGTATCTTCTAAGGCCAAGAGCAACGCCCCCGATACAGCAGCTTTGGATCAGGCAAAAGCAACGTTAACAGCGGTTAAAAGTGAACTGGGCAAAAGCCAGTCTGAAATAAATACTATCAGCAGCAACATCCTGAAGCTGAAAGACGGAGCAGACCAGGCTGCCAAAGGTGCAGGAAGCCTGAAAACCAATCTTTCCGGCCTGGGAAAAGCCGCCGCGCCCCTGAGCGATTTCTCCGGCATCGCCGCCGAGCTCCAGAACGCCGTAGGACAGTTGAAAGCCGGAAGCGACAAGCTCTGCGGGAACAGCGCCGCCCTGAACGCCGGGACAAAAGCCGTTGTTGACGGCGCGGCCAGCCTGAACGCCGGCCTTACCACCCTGTCCAAGGGCGCGGGCGCCTTAAGTGATGGTATCGGCCAGCTGGCTGACGGCGCAAAGGCCCTCAAGAGCGGCACCGCCAAGCTGAAATCCGGGGCCAAAGAACTGGTGTCCAACAATAAAGCCCTGACAAATGGCACCAAACAGCTGGCCGACGGCTCCAAAACACTTCTGGAAGGAGGCAGCACGTTGAAATCCGGCGCAGACACCCTGGGCGACGGTATCGGCAAACTGGCCGACGGCGCGGGCTCTCTTAAAGGCGGCACCGCCAAGCTGGCCGACGGCGGAGAGGATCTGAAGGAAGGCACAGGCAAGCTTCTGGATGGCTCCACCGAGCTGGCCGACGGTATGAAGGAATTTGACGAGGACGGCATCCAGGAACTGGCCACTCTGGTCAACGTGGATCTGCAGGATCTCCTCGACCGCTTCGAAGCAGTCACTGACGCCGATAAAGCTTACACTGCCTTCGACGGCGCGAACCCCGACGGCTCCGGCAGCGTGAAATTCATCATCGAGACCGCTGCTATTGAAACGGAAGACTAACATTACTTGTTCACTCCGTTCACAGTAACCAGTAACCTACAAAAACACCAAAAATCTCCGGTAACCCTATTGACAAACCGCCCAAACAGGACTAGAATAAATTCCAACAAAAGGGAGTAGCAACGCCATAAGCGTTTCGAATCCGTCAGGACAGTGCCATGTGGCACTCGGAGAGAATTAAAATGCAAGACTTTTGTCAAACGTCAGGTTCGGCAAAAGTCTTTTTTTATATCCTCTGCGGGGTATACTCTCCGGGAGCTCCCTAAAAACCGCGCCTGGCAGAAAGGAAAACATCATGAAACAAGACAAAATCCACAAATTCCACAAAAAATCCAGACGAAGGGGCACACCTCCCACCCTGGCAAAGCTGAGGCTGCAATCCGCCCTCACGGGCGCTGTCGCGGCCGCCGTGATCCTGTTTATCAGCTTCTATTTTCTGCTGACGCCGCTGAATCTCCATGCGCCGACGCTCTGGATCACCGCCTTTCTGGCCACGCTGGTCTTTGCACTTTTTAACAATCTCACCTTCGCCCTAGGATGCCAGGGATATGAAAATGAGATGGCAAACGGAAAATCTTCCTGGCGGGAGCTGTCAGAGAAATATTCCTTGCTGTATTTCATTCCGCTGATCCTGCTCGCCTTCACGATTCTGGCTGCTTTCAGCGGGATATCCGCATTCCACGCCGGGGCCTACGCCTCGCTGCTGAAAGTGGAGGACGCGGTATTTGAGGATGATCTGTCCGAGACCCTGGGGACGGATTCCATCGCCCTGATGGACACCATGTCGGCTCAGATGCTGGGCGACCGGGAGATCGGCTCCCTGTCCAACGTGGTCAGCCAGTACAATGTATCCGACGATTACACCCAGATCGATTTTAACGGCTCACCGAAAAAAGTGGCCGCTCTGGATTACGCCGGCTTCTTCAAATGGAACAATAATAAAGGAGAGGGCGTACCCGGTTATGTAACCGTCGATCCCGTGTCCATGGCCGCCGCCTACCAGGAGTGTACCTCCGGTATGGTCTATGTGCCCTCGGCCTATTTTGGCCAGGATGCCGCGCGCCATATCCGTATGCATTATCCGACGGTTATGTTCGGCAATCTGCACTTTGAGATCGACGAGGAGGGGCATCCCTACTATGTAGCCTCGGTCTACGACAAGACGATCTCCCTGTTCGGCGGAAAAACCGTCAAAGGGGCTATCATCCTTGAGCCGTCAACCGGCGAGCTGACCCGTTACGACTTGGCGGATGTCCCGGTATGGGTGGACGTGGTTTACGACGGCGACCTGATCTGCGAGCAGTATAACTGGTACGGAACCCTGCAGAATGGTTTTGTCAACAGCGTGTTCGGCAAGAAGGGCTGCAAACAGGTCACGACGTATTACTCCGACGACGAAGATGAATCGGATGATGTAGCGCCCACCTCCGACTATGGCTTTGTTGCCAAGGACAGTGACATCTGGATCTACACCGGCATCACCTCTGTCAACGGCGACAGCTCCAACATCGGCTTCCTGCTGGCCAACGAGCGCACCGGAGAAACCCATTACTATGAAATCGCGGGCGCCGACGAAAAATCTGCCATGGCCGCCGCCGAGGGCGAAGTACAGGAGAAAGGCTACCAGGCCAGTTTCCCCTCTCTGATCAACGTAGACGGAAATCCTACCTATATCATGGTGCTGAAAGACGCCAGCGGCCTGGTAAAACTCTACGCCGCCGTCAACGTGGAACAGTACAACCTGGTCACCACCGCCGCTACTCAGGCGGAATGTATGAACCGCTACCGCAGCCTGCTGGGACTGGGGAACGCCGCAGAGGAAAGTACCCCGCCCGCTGACGGGGAGAATGCCCCCAGGGAGCCCCTCACGGCCACCGACGAAGCTGTCATACGGATACAGGATATCCGCTATATTACCATCGACGGCAATACCTATATCTACCTGATTGACGACAAAGACGGACTCTACCGGGCAAAGGCTTCCGAGCATGAAGAAATGCTGCTTCTGCAGGCCGGGGATACCGCGGCCATCACCTATACCGGAAAGGAGATTGTCACCTGCACGAAGAAAACTTCCGGCGGAATAAATACAGACGATGCACTCGCACCGGACGGCAGCACGGTTTCTTCCTCTGATGGGGAAAATACCGGCGATATACAGAAAAAGCTGCCGGCAGTCACACGTAAAACTTCATAAATAAATATAACAGGAACATGGGGCGTCTCCATAGACTGCCCCATGCAGCGGGGAGGTGTATGCCACACCTCTCCCTTTCTGTTCACTATACTGTTTATTCGTCTGCCGGCCGATAGACCTCATACGTCACTGTGCCATCCTCATTCAGGGTAAACACATTCAGCTCCGTTCCTTCCAATGTGCCGTCACTGGAAGCGCCCAGAATCGCCGGTTTCCCGGTCTCCAGCCCTTCTGCCATGATCGTACCGCTTCCGCCAATACGGTCATCTGTTCCGTACGTCACCAAATGATCTTTATCCGGTGTAAGAATCTCCCTGGTTCCCTCCACGGGAACCGCGTGCTCTTTTAAGAAAGCTGCAGCATCTTCTGCATGAAGCGCAAGATCCGTATATTCCTCGGAGACGTCATCCGCTGCCGCCGTATCGTTTTCCACATCCGCCGCATCCGATTCGATCTCACGGACAATTTTGTCCAGCAGCGCGTCGGCTGCCTTTTTATCTGCTTTTGCGGCGTCAAAGGGAATCGAAAACAGGGCGTTTGTACCGTCGTACCCCTCTTTTTTGCCGTAGGCGCCGGTCTTCTCATCCATGACAAACGCCCGGCTCTCATCACCGAAGGAATCCACCACGCCGATCTGTACGCCTCTGTCAGCAAAGATCTCCAGATTCTGGCACTCCAACAGCTCATACACCACGCCGTCCTTATCAAACCAGCGAAGCCCGGCATCCAGCGTAGCGTTGTTGACCTGCATCCAGTCGGTGCCGTCGATCAGAGGCGATACGCACTTACTCTCATCCTGCGTCATGGCTGACCCGTCTGTATGGGCGATGGCGATGGCCGCATAAGTCATGCTGCTGTCCAGTTCAGACATGGTCTGGTCGCCGTTCACGGAAATACCGGCGAAAGTATTGTCATCATCCAGCTCCTGCTCAGCCGTGCCGGAGTCCAACGTGTTCATCAGATCCCTGCCGGAGACAAGACCCAGCAGGGTGATATCATAACCGTTGACGGACTGGGTCTCATTGACCTGGATCGCATCGGCGCTGTCAAAAGCCTTCTGCAGCGCGCCGCCGTTTTCACCCAATTCCTCCACAACCTGCGACGGCGTCAGATAACGGTACGCCGCATATACGGTAAGACTTCCTGCCGCGATCACACAGGCCATAGCGGCGGCCGCTGCCGTTTTGCTGAATGTATTACGTTTCATATTGTGTACCTCCTCAGAATGCATAGTAAGAATCCGACGATTCAATTCCGGGGTGGGTTTTTCACAGGGCTGTAAGGCTTCATACAACTCCTGCTCCAGTTCTTTCTTCATAGAAATAGCCCTCCAGTTCTCTTTTCAGCAGCTTCCTTGCTGCGCTGAGCCTGCTCTTTACCGTACCCTCCGGGATCCGCATGATCCTGGCAATATCCGCCACGGACAGCTCTTCCATATAATACAGCAGTACGGGAATCCGATATCTGTCCGAAAGCCGCCCTACCGCCTCCCGGACCGTTCGGAGCCTCTCCTCCCTCAGCAGTCTGGACAAAACGTCTTCCGCGGTCTCCGCCTCCGGATAGTCTCCCCCGCAGGAGAGTTCCTTTTCCGGCGCGATCCTCTGCCGCCAGGCGAATTTCCGCCTTCTGTTTTTCCAGAGGTTCAAAGCCACCGACAGAATATAGCTTTTTTGGTTCCCGTCCTCCCGGATATCCGCTATCCGCTCGACAGCCTTTAAAAAAGCATCCTGATACAGCTCTTCCGCCTCCTGTCCGCTGCCTGTCAGATGGACGCAGAAGGAAAAAATATCCTTCCCATAAAGTGCGATCAGCCGCTCAAGTTCCTGAATCGTCATAGTTTCCAGTTCTTCCTTTTCGTGTACACGAGTAAGAGCTTTTACTTTTTATTTTTGCTCTTCACCTGTATATTGTAACAACTTTGCCCGCGGTTTGCTCTTTTTTATTTTTTTCTTTTCAAAAGCACCAGCGCTCCATCCGGCCGGACGACGCACTATATAAAAAAAGTAAAATGCATTGCCAAAAAAGCCATGGCTCTCTCGAACCATGGCTTTCCATTTTTTTGCTATTCATCTTTTCATTGACCGCTTCGCGCAAGCCGCTTCCGTAAAGCTCTCCGCAAAATCCGAAAATCTAAACCGTTCAGACGGATTTTGCCCTGCAGCCGTAAAAGTACTGCATCGTTACAATACATTTTATTTCCCGCTCTTCCTGCTGGAAACCACATCGAAGATAACGGCTACCAGAAGCACACCGCCCTTTACGATGTACTGCCAGGAATCGCCGATACCCATGATGGACATGCCCATGTTGATCACGCCCAGCAGAAGAGCGCCGATGATAACGCCCGGAATCGTACCGCTGCCGCCGTAGGCGGAAGCGCCGCCGATGAAACAGGAGCCGATGGCGTCCATCTCAAAAGAAGTACCGGTAGAACCGTTTACGGAACCTACACGGGCCAGACAGAGCAGACCGCACAGGCCGGCCAGGAAGCCCATATTGGCATAGGCGATAAAGTACACCTTGTTGGTGTTGATACCGGAAAGCTGGGTGGCCTTCTCATTGCCGCCCACCGCATAGAAATAACGGCCAAAGGCGGTTCGGGAGGTGATAAAGTTATAGATCAGGCAGATCACCACCACCCAGACCAACATGACGGAAATACCTTTGTACTGGCTCAGCATATAGCAATACACAAAAAGCACCACGGAGATCAGCACGGAACGGCCGTAATCCGACAGAGCGCTGTTCTGGCGATATCCCTTTTTCGCCTTATTGGCCCGGGAAGAAAATGTGCTGTAGAGAATGATGACCGCCGCCACGACTCCCACCACCAGCGGGGACAGGATACGCCCGTCGCTGTCCAGACCTGGAATTTTGATGTAGGCTGTGAAAATATTCAAAAACGTAGCGTCCTGGACGGACACAGTCTTGCTGTCCAGCACCAGACGCCCGATACCGCGGAAGATAAACATACCGCCCAGAGTGGTGATAAACGGCGGGATACGGACATAGCCGATCCAGTATCCCTGCCAGATACCGGCTGCCAGGCCGAGAAGCAGACAGACCAGGATCGTCAGGAAAATGTTTATCCCGTTATTGGTGATCATGACGGCTGCCACGCCGCCCACCATACAGATCACAGAACCCACGGACAGATCGATATTACCGCCGGTCAGGATACAGAGCAGCATACCACAGGCCATGACCAGCACGTAACCATTCTGCAAAAGCAGGTTGGACATGTTCTGCGCATATAAAAGACGGCCGTTGGTCAGGAAATAAAACAGTACAAATACGACGACAAGGGCTATCGTCATACTGTTTTTGGTCAAAAACGCCCCTAAGTTGAACTGGGTTCCTCCCAGATTGTTTTTCTCATTATTCGCTGGCATGTTGTAACGCTCCTTTCACCTACTTGTCGGCACTGATAATGTGGCTCATGATTTTCTCCTGCGTGGCTTCCTTCGCATCCAGTTCGCCGCGCAGTTCTCCCTCGTTCATGATATAAATACGGTCGCACATGCCGATGAGCTCCGGCATCTCGGAGGAGATCATGATCACGGATTTCCCCTCATCCACCATCTGATTGATCAGACAGTAGATATCATACTTGGCGCCCACGTCGATACCGCGGGTCGGCTCATCCAAAATCAGCACATCCGGTTCCGTAAACATCCATTTACCCAGCAGCGCCTTCTGCTGGTTGCCGCCGGACAGGTTGCCCACCTTCTGCTCCACAGAGGGCGTTTTGGTTCCCATGGCCTCTTTCATCTCCTCCGCTACATTTTTCTCCGCCGTCGTATCAATGACGCCGTTGGAGCAGATCTTATCGAGGCGGGCCAGGGTAGTATTAAACCGGATTGATTCACCCAAAATCAGCCCGTTGGTCTTTCTATCCTCCGTCACATAGGCCAGCTTATGGCGAATCGCCTGTTCCGGTGACTTTAAGTCCACCTTCTGGCCGTCCAAATACAGCTCTCCGCTGATGCCGGAACCATAACTCTTACCGAAGATCGACATGGCAAGCTCCGTGCGGCCCGCGCCCTGCAGACCGGAGAAACCGACCACCTCTCCCTTATGTACATGGAAGGATATATCCTTATCCACCACCTTTTCATGGTACAGAGGATGATGGACAGTCCAATTTTTCACTTCCAGCCCGATCTCCTCGCGGACGTGATGCTCCCTGGCCGGATAGCGGTCGTCCATGGAACGTCCCACCATGCCCTTAATGATACGATCCTCGCTGAACTCATCCACGCCCTTGACCAGCGTCTCGATGGTGGAACCGTCGCGGATAATGGTGGCCTTATCCGCGCAGTAGATGATCTCGTTCAGTTTATGGGTAATGATAATGGATGTCAGGCCGTTCTTCTTAAATTCCATCAGAAGATCCAGCAACATCTTCGCGTCCTCATCGTTCAGGGATGATGTGGGCTCATCCAGGATCAGCAGCTTGACATTTTTAGAAAATGCCTTCGCGATTTCCACCAGCTGCTGCTTGCCGGTTCCGATATCCTTGATCAAAGTCTGGGCGGATTCATCCAGGCCCACCTGCCGCATGTGGGTCTCCGCCTCATTGTAAGTCATGTCCCAGTCAATATTTCCAAAGCGATCCTTCTTCTCATTGCCGAGGAACATGTTTTCACCGATGGTCAAAAGCGGTATCAGGGCCAGCTCCTGATGAATGATTACAATCCCCTTTGCTTCACTATCTTTGAGCGTTTTAAACTGGCAAAGCTCTCCGTTATAATAGATCTCCCCGTCGTAGCTGCCCGCCGGATAGGTGCCGGAAAGCACATTCATCAGCGTGGATTTGCCTGCGCCGTTCTCACCTATGAGGGCATGGATCTCCCCACGCTCCACAACCAGGTTTACATTATCCAGCGCCTTCACACCCGGGAACTCTTTGGTGATGGATTTCATCTCCAAAATAATATCTGCCAAAGCTCTTCCTCCTTCCTCTCTCCTGCCGTCTCTGCCCGGACAGGAAAACCTGCCACTGGCAGCCTTCCCCATGCACACCTGCCGGGGGAACCTGCCACTGGCGGTTTTCCCGTTCACCGCCCCGTTACGGAATTCTTTGTATACGGCCCCCGGGCAAAAAAGGAAAGGGACGGGCCAGAGGTGCCCCGCCCCTTTTTCAAACTTTCAGTTATTCCACAGCGATTATCCGCCGTTTACGGTTTACTGAGCTGCCGCCAGATAGCCGTCATCACCCATGGTATACAGTCCGGTGTCAACCAGCTCCTGCAGATTGTCTTTGGTGATCACGCTGGGCACCAGCAGGAAGGAGGGGCACTTGTTGCCTTCAGATGTCTCATAGGACTCTGTATCAAAGGCACAATCGATACCGAAGGACGGGATCAGGGACTCGTCAATGGTCTCGCCTTTCAGCATAGCCTGGGCCAGAGCCAGTGTAACGATAGACTCGTTGCTCACATTCTTGTATACGGTCATGGTCTGAACGCCGTCTACGATGTTTTTAAGGTTGGCCTCATCACCGTCCTGGCCAGTGATCAGCACGCTGTTGTCGCCGGCATAGTCAGAAGTCACCGCCTGAGCAACACCAAGGGCTGTGGAGTCATTGGAGCAAACCCATACATCCAGCTGTGTACCGTCCGCATAGTAGGAAGACAACACGTTCTGAGCACGCTCAAGGGCTGTGTCGGTGTTCCACTGAGCTGTAGCAACGGTATCAAAATCTGTCTGTCCGGATACCACGTTGAGGGTTCCCGCATCTATGTAGGGCTGCAGCACGTCAACGGCGCCATTAAAGAAGTAGCCGGCATTGTTGTCCGCCGGATCGCCTGCGGTAAACTCAATATTATAGGTCTTGTCACCGGCGTTAGCCAGATCCAGCTGACTCTCAACAAATTCACCCTGGAGCTTGCCTACGGTGTAATTATCAAAGGATACATAATAGGAAACAGCATCGTTCATGATCAAGCGGTCATAAGCGATAACCGGAACGTTTGCCTCTGCGGCCTCGTCCATGGCGGTATTCAACGCCTCGCCGTCGATGGCTGCCACTACCAGCAGATCCACGTTGTCAGCCAGCATGTTCTGGATATCGTTTACCTGTCTGCCGCTGTCATTGTCGGAGTATGTCAGGACAGTCTCATAACCGGCCGCCTTGAACTGCTCGTCCAGATAAGAACCGTCACGGTTCCAGCGCTCCAGAGACTGGGTCGGCATGGAGATACCGATCTTTCCGCCGCCTGCCGTACCGGCATCGGAAGCTGCGCTTTCTTCTGCCCCGGAAGCCTCCGCGGGTGTGCTTGCTTCTGCGGGCGTGCTTGCCTCCGCTGCGGAGGAAGCGGGCGCCTCACTCTTTGCCTCACTGCTGGAGCCTGATCCACCGCCGCACCCGGCCAGCAGGGAAGCCGCCATCGTTGCGCTCAATAAAGTTACAATCAATTTTCTTTTCATTTTGGGAATCCTCCTTTTTTGATATTGATATTATACCACCTTTCTCACAGGACAAACTTGCCTCTTTCTGTACATTTTTCACAGCAGAATTACGCCGTGGCAGGAAAAAACAGGATATTTTTGTCATCCGCAAAAATATCCTGTGCAAAAAAATCCTGTGTGCCGTACCTCATATCCGGCCAAGACCCGCGGATCTACCGCCGGACATTCAGGTAAATATCGCTCTCCTCGTGGTACTTTCCGGTGATCACCTCATCCATATTTTCCTTTGTCACCGCCTCTGGGGCCAGGTTTTCGTAGGGCACATCGTAGATACCGTCATTCTTTATCTCCGTGAACACAATCATGGCTTCCTCATCTGCCATAGCGACAGCCAGTTCCGCGGCCCTTCTGGCCAGTTTCTCCACCGGCTTGTAAACGGTCATACACTGGGTCCCCTCCACGATTCGTTGGCAAGCGTCCAGGTCGGCGTCCTGGCCCACCACGCAGACGCTTCCCGCCAGCCGGCGCTCGGACAGGGCGCGGATCGCCTGGCCCGCGATGCTGTCGTTGCCGCACATAATGCCGTCGGGTGGATCATGCTCCGCCAAATAGGCGCTGGTGGCCGTAAACCCCGTCTCCGACAACCAGCCTTCCGCATACTCTGTCTGATCAATATGCAAAGTATTTCTGCCCAGGATCTCCGCAAAGCCGCCCATGACCAAAGAGACATTGTTGTCTTCCAGAGGGCCGCACACCTGCAGAAGCGTCCCCTCATACCCCAGATGCTTCTGCATATGATGAGCCATCAGACGCCCCACCTCCTCATTGTCAAAGGAGATATACAAATCCACATCCGCCCCCGGGATCAAGCGGTCATAAGCGATCACCGGAATTCCCGCCCGATGAGCCTTTTCCACCGCCCCCACCATTTCCTCCGGATTCATGGCTACGCAGATGATCACGATGACATCCATCTTTTTACTGATAAAATAGTCGATCTGCTTGATCTGCTCATCCATGCTGCCGTTGGCGTTCTGCACATTCACTTCCGCACCCAGCTCCTGGGCCGCAGAGACAAATACGTCTCGATCCCTCTGCCACCGCTCAATCAAAAAGGAGTCGAAGGTGATCCCGATCTGGATCTTTGCCTCATCCTGTTCTTCCTGCTCGGGAGGTTCTGGCCTTCCCGGCGCTGCGCATCCGGAAAAAATGAGCATATACAACGTCAGCCCTATGACCAGAAACCGTCTTTTTTTCTCTCTCATCCGCGCACCCTCTCCCTGTACTCCGTGGGGGTCATGCCGCCCGCATTTCTCTTGAATATCCGGCTGAAATAGTTTGGATCACTGTAGCCCACTTCGGCGCAGATCTCCTTGATGCTGCAGTCATCCCCCGCCAGCAGCTCTTTTGCCCTTGTGATCCGTAATCCCGTCACATATTCCACAAAATTTCTGCCGGTCTCTTCTTTGAAAAGCTTACTGAAATAGTAGGGGCTCAAATCCAGCTGGCGGGACACTTCGTCCAGAGACAGATCCCGCTTATAATGTTCCTGGATATAGCTCTGGGCCCGGGCCACCAGCCGATTCTCATGTTCTTCCTTCTTAGTGCTCATGGCGTTGCAGGCCGCGCCAAATTTCGCCACAAACCAGTCCCGCAGTTCGCTGTTCCGCTGGACATTATAGATCCGGGGCAGGTAATCGGCCCGATCCTCGAAATGGTAGGTCAGGCCGCCGCTCACATACACCTCATGCTCCGCCCACAGCACAAACTCCAACACCTTTAACCGCACGCTGACGTTCTGCTCATCATAACTCTCCAGCATCCAGTCAAAATAGCGCGCGGCTACCCGCTCACACGCATCCTGACTGCCGCCCCGCAGGCTGTCAAACAGCTCGTTTTCCAAGTCGATGGGATATTCGTCGTCGTAGCGGCACTGGATCGGCAGGTCGTCCACATGGGCCACGCTCCCGGTGGAATTGGCCAGAGCTTTAAGGGCCTCTTCATAAGATTCCATACTCTCGCTCAGTTTGCGCACCGAGCCGATACCGATGCGGAAAGAAATATCCGTCATCCGTTTCAGCCGCCGGGCCAGCTCCCGGCACACATCGATCATGCCGATCCTCTCCTCGTAATCCATCTTTTTCTTTTCCATGGGAAGGAATACCGGGATCCGGTTGGCGATCACAGAGCCCACCACGCAGTCCCATGTTTCCTTCAGGAGCTCCCGCACCCGCACATAGTTCATCTGCGTGCGCACGCCGGCTCCCACCGCATTCACCAGCCGGTTTTCCTGTTGATCATCTCCCATGGCCAGCGCCAGCATACAGCCGTAATCCGCGTCCAGTCCCAGAAGCTGTTTATAATTTTCCACCTCGTCGTCCAGGCTCTCCTGAAACATGATGGAATAGACAAAGCCATTTTCGATGATGGGCACCACCGTCTCCATCTTCTCCTTGATCTTCAGGTCGTCGCTGCGTTTCTTTCGCTTCGAATCGATGGCCTTCATCGCCCGGGTCAGCACCTCCGTAATCGCTCTGGCGCTGAAAGGCTTATTCATGTACTCCAGCACCCCCAGGTTAATGGCCTCTTTGGCATAGTCAAATTTGTCGTATGCGGACAGCACGATAAACACCACGGCCGGATTGCTCTTCTTGATCTCCCGCATGGCCTCAATGCCGTTAATCCCCGGCATCTGGATATCCATGAATAGGAGATCCGGCCGGAAGCTCTCGGCCAGCTCGATCACCGCCCGCCCCGTCTTGGCCGTCTCAATCCGGCACTGATCCGGGAAATTCCGGTGTATGATCATTTTCAGGGAATCCAGCACGATCCCCTCGTCGTCCGCCAGTATTATTCGGTACATTCCTTTTCCTCCTCCCCGGGAATCGTGATCAATACCTCCGTTCCCCGGTCTTTCCCCTCACTGAAGATCTCCAGCTTTGCCCGATCATGGAAATACAGCCGCAGCCGTTCCATCACATTATGCATACCCACGCCGTTGGAGCTGGAACCGGGCTTCGCCTCTCCCACCTCTCCGGCCAACACCTGCCGTATCCTCTCCGGCTCCATGCCCGCGCCGTTGTCCCACACACTGATACAGATTTCTCCGCCCTGCCGGTACACGGA
Organism: uncultured Lachnospiraceae bacterium; assembly: GCA_910588295.1. Taxonomy (GTDB): domain Bacteria; phylum Bacillota; class Clostridia; order Lachnospirales; family Lachnospiraceae; genus UBA11957. The sequence goes on from CAJUQO010000011.1 coordinate 53,775, forward strand.
CAGCTCAATCCTGCCCTCCCGCTCGATATTGCGGATACCGTAATTCACCGCGTTCTCCACCAGGGGCTGGAGGATCATGCTGGGCACCCGCACCGTAAGCACCGCCTCGTCGATTTCCCGGGAAAACAGGATCTCCCCGGAAAAGCGGACATTCAGAATATAGATATAGTTATCCACCAGACGGATCTCCTCCTCCAGGGCGGCGTCCTGATCGTTCTTGCGCACGTTATAGCGGAAAAAGGCGGCCATATTTTCCAGAAACTCCCCCGTCCGCCGGGCATCCTCCATCATAGCCAGCTGAGCGCCCGCATTCAGCGTGTTGAACAGAAAATGGGGGTTGATCTGGGCCTGCAGGTATTTGAGCTGGGCGTCCTTTAAGTGGCTCTGCATCATCAGCTCCCGCTCTTTGAGCTGGTTCTCCCGCTCCATGGTCTGCTGCAATTGGCGGATATATTCGCGGATATTCCCCACCATCTGGTTGAAGGTTCCCGTCACGATTCCCACCTCGTCCATACTCTGCACCGGAATCTGCTCCACCTCAAAATTCCCCCTGGCCACCTCATCGGCCACGGCGGCCAGACGCTGGAGAGGCTTGGTGATGGCCCGTGTGCTTGCGACAATCAGGCTCACATTCACCAGCTGCACCAGAAGCAGGATGACCACGCTGGTCACTTCCATATTCCGCAGGGAAACCATCAGCACCTGGTAATTCTGAGAATTGTCCTTGAACTGCTCATTATTCAGGCTGTAGATAAATGTGTGTATTTCCTCATAAAGCAGCCGGGCCTCCTCGTAAAGAGAACCGTAGCGTTCCACATTGCGTCCCCGTTTCGCCTGGATAACCGCGGCGGCCAGCTCCAGATACGTCTCCGAGAGATTGCGGATATTCTTTTCTGTAAGCAGGATCTCATTGGCCGCCGCCCGGTCATTAAGCCGCTCCTGAAGCTGCCTGTACTGCTGATCGCTGCGGTAATAGGCTTCCATGGCCTCCGAACTTTTGGTGTTTAGATAGCTCTCCATGCTGTCCTGGACATAATCCAGGGCCTGGGCCAGATCGTTGAGGCTGACGTTGCTGACATACACCTCCTCCACCCGCTCGGCCATGGCATTCAGCACGGCATACATATACAGGTTGACCGCCAGAATGGCCATCGCTGTCAGAACAAAGAAAAGGGACAGCTTCTGCTGCAAAGTCATATATTTCCATTTTTTCGCTATCAGCTTTTTCACACGCATACACCCCTCTCCCACGGCTTTTGGAGGCTGTCTCCTTTTTATTCCGCGGATCCTTCAGCCCCTTGACGGCTTTCCAGCCGTTTTTCGGCCTCCTCCATGGTAATCAGCCGGGTATCCACGGCCATATAGCCGTTGGTATAGCCGGTCTGCCGGTATTCCTCCAAAGCCTGGACGCAGAGACGCCCCATCTGTTCCGCGTCCAGGGTGATCGTAGAATAAATAATATTTTTCGCCACCGCGTTTAAAATGGTCTCCGAATCATAATAGCCCAGGATCTGCACCTTCCCCACCTGGTTATAATCGACGGCAGCCTGATAGGCGCAGCGGGTGTATACCTCATTGAGGCAGACCAGGATATCCGGCATCTCTCCGGGATCCAGAAAAATATCCCTGATCGATTCCTCCGCGCTGAAATTTCCCGTATTATCCACCGGCCGGGACTCCACGGCCGGGATATCCTTTCCCAGCTCCTGCTCCAGCGCTTCCCGGATCCCCAGCATCGTCAGATTCTGGCTGGTGTCCGCCCTGCTCTCACTCACCAGCACCATCACCTTGCTCTTCTTCCCGTCCTCCGGCAGAAGCTCCAGGATCTGCCGGCCGTACTCCTGACCGAGATTATAGTTGTTATTGCCCACAAAACAGTTCCGCAGGCTGCCGGTACTGTCCTGCAGCACCGTCACCACCGGAATCTTCTTTTCCACTGCCTCATTGATCAGCGCGATGGTTTCTTCGTCCTCATCCCCCGGCACAATGATCCCGTCCACGGAAGCCTGTATAGCCATTTTCAACAGCTCGTTGCGGCTGTAATCCACCGCCAGCCCTTCGCCAAAGCGCTCAATATATACGCCCTCCTGCCTGGCCTCAGCCAGAGCGCTCTCATATACCTTATTCCAGAAATCGCTGTCCTCGCCGTCCGTGATCATCACGTAATGCTGGTCGTAAGTCTCGTATGTTTCCTGATACCCCGTATAGACGCCCTCGCTGAACCTCCGCAGGGCCACAAACAGAACCAGCAGCAGGACGGACATCACCGCCGGCAGAATCCCCATCGCCTTTTTTCCCATATATGTATTCCTTTCCGCCATAGTTCTTTTGTCCATGGGAAATACCCGTTTAACACTTAACAGTATATAATAACAGGAATACTTTGTCATCCCCCAAAGGCTCAGGCATGCCACAGCGCTCCCATCCCCCGGCGCCAACGGCAGCATTGCTTTTGCCAAAAACACGGTCAGCACCCTTTATACCTCGTGCGAAGCAAGGATCCGCGTCGTGTGCAGTTCTTCCAAACACGGGAAGGTCTCATGGAAATCTTCCAACCCCAAGGTTCTGGTTTTTGTTGCGGAAGCAGGAGAAGACGGTAAGCCGCTTTACTTCTATAATACCGCAACCGGCCAGTCGAATGCCCCGATGGTCTTTATGAACGCCAGCTTTACTTATGCGGACTTAAAAAGTATGGGATCCATGGCGCCCGGGTTTTTATATAAAGTGGATGGCGGATATCTTGGTACATTCGCTTTTATGACCCCCCGGAAGTTCTGCCCGCCTACAGAATCGAATGTTATCGATACATCCAAGGTTGTGCAGATTGATCTATCCAAATGGAATTTTTATAAGTGCTATAAATAGTCGCCACTCTCTTTTTTCTGCCCCTCAGAAAAATTTGACTTCTATAACAGGACGGATTATAATGTTCTTATAAACATTGCGGATATGATGACCCGTAAAATTTATGATCCAAGCAAAGAAGAGAGGTATAGGCTATGCAGGGAGAACGAAGACTGGATAAGAGAACCGAGCTGCCCTCCAGGCTCGTTATAAAGAGGCTGGATGACGATAGCAGCAAGGAAGTAACCATTGATATCACCGACCTGTCGAAATCGGGCATCGGTTTTGAATGTGAGGAAGCATTGCAGATCGGCGAGGTGTATGAGACGTACCTGACCATCTGGACCGAGGAAGTCATCCACGCCTTTCTGCGGATCGTAAGGATTGACCTGAAGGATAAAGGCTATGGCTATGGCGCCGTCTTTGTGGGGATGCCGGAGATGGATTCCTCCAGAATCGGGGTTTACCAGATTGTCAATGACAAATAGGGCTCACCATATACTCTGAAAATGCCTAAAGCCGTCGCTGAGAATAGCGGCGGCTTTTTGGCGAAACATCCTGAATTGATTTACACAAATATCCCCGCCAGTACCACGCTGGCCGCTATCCCGGCCAGGGAAACGAGAAGGGCGCCCGGCAGGGTCCAGCGGCTTTTGCGCACTCCGGCAGCCATGTAGTAGACGCTCATGGTATAAAACACGGTCTCCGTGCAGCACATCATCAGGGAGGCCGTAAATCCGATGGAGGAATCCGTCCCAAACTGGCTGTAGAGATCCGTCAGCAGCCCCACCGCCGCACTGGCGGAAAACAGGCGTACAAACCCCAGAGGCACCAGCTCCGCCGGGAACCCAAAGGGCTCCGTCACCCATCCAAGAATTCCGGCAAGCGCGTCCAGAAAACCCGAAGCCCGCAGGATGCCTACCGCCACCATCAGCCCCACTAGGGTGGGCAGGATCTTCACGGCCGTGCCCAGCCCCTCCTTCGCGCCGCCCACAAAAATGTCGTAGCAATTAATTTTCTGCAATACGCCGTAACCTACAATATACAAAATCAACAGAGGGATCAAAAGATCCGATATTCCGGCAATAATCTTCAAGGGATACCTCCTGCCACAAAGATTTTTATATCTTATTCCCGGTGCGGAAAGCATATGACCCGGCTATATCACTTTCATCGACGGCCCGTCACATACAGCCGTCCGGCTATCCAGAACATTTAATGAAAAATATGTTGCAATATCCGTGAACCATAGCTATAATATAAAAAGTTCCCCTTCACAGCACTTCTACACACCTGAAACAAACAGCTACTTTTTCATATCAAAATTCACCTCTTTGCTATTGCATTTATGTGCATCAGCATCTATAATTAAGGATGATAATGTGAACAAACCAATCGTTTCTTTAAAACAATGGCATCCTCCCTTTGTTAATGTCATGCGAATTACCTTATTGAAAGATGAACACAATATGGACATACAGCCGGAGTATGGCATACAGGCGCTCCCCAGCCGTATGGACATGTGCATCACACTGCACGACCCCCGTATCCCCATGCATAAAAGTATTGGGAACATTTTCAGAAAATACAATCTGGTAGAATATAAGCCTCAGGGAGAAAGCCTGACATGGGACGATTACTGCTATATGCTGGGGAACGCGTTTCTGATGAAATCCCGGGGAATGAAAAGGCCTATGGATCTGGAAGATATCAGCATCTCGTTGATGGGCTATCATTTTCCCAGAAAGCTTTTTCAGCAATTGAAAAGCAGGCAGCGTTCTGTCCGAAAACAAGAGCCGGGAATTTATTACATAGAAGGGGAGGACTTTGCCACACAGATCATTGTATTAAACAGACTGGATCCTGAAGAATATTTATGGCTGACCAGCCTGCACTGTGGATTGAGCGTCCGGAAACAGGATCGCCTGATAAAAGAGTATCAAGCCCACAGCCAAGATAAACTTTATCGTGACGTTATGAACTTCATCGTAACCATTAACAGAAAGGATTTTGCAAGGAGGAAAGAAATGTGTGATGTACTTATGGAAATCCTGCGCCCCCAGTTAGAAAAGCGTCTCGAACAGGGTATACGCCAGGGTGTACAGCAGGGTATACAGCAGGGCATGCAGCGTGGCATGCAACAAGGTATACAACAAGGTATGCAACAAGGTATGCAACAAGGTATGCAACAAGGTATGCAGCAGGGCATGCAACAAGGCATACAGCAGAGTATACTGGAGATCCTGGCCGCACACGGCGAAATACCTGCGAATATCCGGAAAAGAATTTCTGATGAGACAATGCTGGAAACACTCCGGGATTGGCTGCACAAAGCTGTGAGAACCGATTCTGTGGAAGACTTTGTTTCCCAAATCAGCTGACAGGAAAGGAGAAAAAAATGACTGAAAAAAATTGGTGGCAGAAAAGCGTCGTATACCAGATCTATCCCCGAAGCTTCTGTGACAGCAACGGCGACGGGATTGGCGATCTGAATGGGATCAGCTCAAAGCTCGAGTATTTAAGAGAATTGGGGATCGACGTGATCTGGCTGAGCCCCGTCTACCAGTCGCCCAATGACGACATGGGCTACGATATCAGCGATTACCGGGCGATCATGAAAGAATTCGGCACCATGGAGGACTATGACCGGATGCTCGCAAAGGCCCACAGCCTGGGACTGAAAATCATGATGGATCTGGTGGTCAACCACACTTCCGACGAGCATCCCCTGTTTGTGGAGAGCCGGAAATCCAAGAATAATCCCCACCGGGATTTCTATATCTGGCGGGACGGAAAAGACGGCAGAGCGCCCAACAACTGGGGTTCCTCCTTCGGCGGCTCCGCCTGGGAATACGACGAAGCCACGGATCAATATTACCTTCACCTGTTTTCGAAAAAACAGCCGGATCTGAACTGGGAAAACGACGCGGTGCGGAAATGGGTGTTTGACATGATGGCCTGGTGGTGCGACAAGGGCATCGACGGCTTCCGCATGGACGTGATCAGTCTGATCTCCAAGGTGCCGGGATTGCCCGACGGAGCATTGGGGAAGAACGGCTACGGGAATTTTTCTCCCTACTGTGCCAACGGCCCCCGGGTGCATGAATTCCTGCAGGAGATGAACCGGGAAGTCCTGTCAAAATATGACCTGATCACCGTGGGGGAATGTTCCGGCGTCACCGTGGATGAGGCAAAAAAATACGCCGCCGCCTCGGGAAATGAGCTGAACATGGTTTTCCAGTTTGAGCACATGGATCTGGACGGCGGTGAGAGCTTCAAGTGGAACCATAAAAAGATCCGGCTCACCGAACTCAAAAAAGTCATGAGCAAGTGGCAGACAGGGCTCCGGGGGAAGGCCTGGAACAGCCTGTACTGGTGCAACCATGACCAGCCCCGGATGCTCTCCCGCATGGGAAACGACAGCCCGGAATACCGGGAGGTATCTGCCAAGATGCTGGGCACCTGCCTCCATATGCTCCAGGGTACCCCCTACATCTACCAGGGAGAGGAACTGGGCATGACCAACTATCCCTTTACCTCCCCGGACGAGTTCCGGGATATTGAGAGCATCAACGCCTATCAGGAGCTGACCGAAAAAGGGATTTTCTCCCGCGAAGAAGCCTTCGACTATATCAGCTACAAGAGCCGGGATAACGCCCGGACGCCCATGCAGTGGGATGACAGCCCCCAGGCCGGCTTCACTACGGGAACGCCCTGGATCTTTGTGAACCCGAATTACAGAGAAATCAATGCCAGGGAACAGATGGCCCGGAAAGATTCCGTATTCCACTACTATCAGAAGCTGATCGCCCTGCGCAGACAGCATGAGATTATCGTCTACGGGGATTACGAGCTGCTCTTGCCGGACAGCGAGGAAGTCTACGCCTACCTGCGGACATGGGAGGGACAGACCCTGCTGGTGGTATGCAATTTCACAGACCGGGAGGCCGACTGGGATCTGCCGGAAACACTTAGCAAAAAAGAGGGACTTGTACTGATCTCCAATTATGGACGGACGGAAATATCAGACGCCCTGCCGCTTGCGCCCTATGAATGCGCGGCGGTTTTATATGAACCGCTGTAAAACCGATTTTCAAGAGATATTTTCCCATACCGTTTTCAGCCTCTTGCCCGAAAAGCAAGAGGCTGGCATTTATAATTGTATTTTACGGCAGATGTTGCCCGTTTCCTCCTGCCCGGCCTTCCATTCCGCCACATATCCCAGAATATTCCTGTAGATTCCTCCATCCTCCTCCAGTCCGCAGATATCCGTCAGGATCTGCCCCGGCGTCTTCTCCTCTTGCATCTTTCTCCATGCCGTTTCCCCGTCATACAGAATGGCTGCCGCCGCCGTCCGCTCCAGCACCGAAGCGTCCTCCCCGTATTTGTGAAGCAGCCGGATCGGGCCGATAATCCTCTCATTCCTGCCCAGCTTTCTTTGTGGATCCCGCGCATTCCTCGCCACGGTATCCACAATCGTCCGGTCACAGAATTTTGCCCGGGATAACGCGGCAAATTCCGCCTGATCGGCCTCCCCGTAGCCGAATTCCCGGCACAACACCCGGTTCGTCGCCGCGTAATTCCGATCCAGAAGCGCCAGGATCTCCCCGTCATTGGCCGCCTGGGCATAATCGGAGTAGCCCTTTACCCACCCCAGATAAGCGATCACGCAGCTCGCCGCATTATAGGTAAACAGCTTCCTTGTCAGAAAATCCGGGAAATTCGGGATCGGCCGGATCGTTTTTATCCCGGGCACATAACCGGCCAGCAGATCGGCATCACACTGTAAATACGGATAATTTTCCGAATAGATATCAAGCCCCCCGTCCTCCACCGTCGTACAAAAGACCGTCGCCTCACTGACCACTGCATGGTCTCTGCCGATGGCCTCCTTAAGCGCCGCCGAAGGGCGAACGGCGTTCTCGCAGGCAATGATCGGGTACTGCCGTTCCTCCCTCATACGTTTCGCAAGCTCTTTGCCCACTGCGGGAAGATTCTGCCCTCCCACAGACACCAGAATCAGCTCCGCATTTTCCAGGGCCAAAGACGCATCCTCCCATGTGCAGGCCCGGTAACCGTCCACCGTACAGGCTTCCCTCACCTCTCCAAAAAACCGGATCTGATATCTTTTTTCCGCATTTAATCTCTCAACCAGCTTTGCATCCGCGTCAATAAAGCAGATTTCTTCCCGCTCCTCCCGGAGTAATCTCGCAAGGAATCCCCGTCCCGTCTTTCCCGCACCGATAATGATCGTCTTACCCATGAATCCATCCCCGCTCCTTTAACCATTCTATCTTCTCTTTAACCAGCATGCCCAGTGCTCCGTCCGGCTCCAGCTGACACACCTTCTTAAGAACGGCGTCAACGCCCTCCTCTTTTCTCATCCGCTCCAGCTCCACGGCAAACTCATCGCCCGGGCTCACATAGTGGATAGCCGCCGCGATCGCCGTGCACAGATGCTCCGGACGGATCCCGTATTCCTGCACCAGGCGGGCAGATCCCACCAGCCGGTCATCCTTTCCCAGCTTCCGCAGGGGATCACGGGCATTCCGCTCGATAAAATCCACGATCGCATAATCCTGCAGCTTCCTCCTGGATGTCTCCGTAAAAGCCAGCTGCTGCTCCAACGGAAAATGATGCTTCCTGGAAAGAGCCCGGGCCGTCTCCTGGTATACGCCGTCCAAAACCTGTATGATCCGCCCGTCATGGGCCGCATCCGCCAGCTTCTCATAGCCTAAGAGCGCTCCCAGATAGGAGACCGTCCCGTTCGCCGCATTGTAGGTATAAAATTTCCTCTCCAGGAAACCGGTAAATTCTGGGATCAGCTTTAAGCCCTGTACCGGGGGCAATTCTCCCGCCAGTCGGGAAGCATCCACCGGCAGCTCCCAGAAATCCTGTACATTCACAATCAGCGGATCCTTTTCCAGCAGCCTGGCGTCCGACTCGATCGCCGAGCGCATGATGACCGCCTCTGTGATGCCGACGCTGTTTTTCAGATACTCCTTTGCGTCTTGGCTTATCATTTCTTCTATCCCGTTTCGCAGAATTGCCGCCGGCTGCTTCCAGTTCTCACATGTGACGATATTCAGGACGCCGCCCTTTTTTGCTTTCATCTCAATTCCCCTGGCAAGGTACGGAGCCAGGGCTCCCAGATTCTTTCCCCCGACCGCAGTAAACACGGCATCCGCCTCCGCGATCGTCTCCGCCGCCCGTTCCCCGTCCTGAAAACCGACGGCTTTTGCCCCCTTTACCACGCAGTTTTTCTCACTGTGCCCAAGGATATTTACGGTATACTGCCCACGTTCGTTGATCAGTTCCACCAGCCCGTCCGCTTTCTCCATAAACGTAAACGGAATTCCGCTCAAGTACAACAGATGGCCGATAAATCCCCTGGCGATCTTACCGGCGCCCATAATCACACATTTCATTTTCCTGTCTCCTTAAATTTCTTGGTATTGTAAAGTATTACAATCCTATTTTTCTTAAAAACCTCATGTTTTCAG